>CAJTZE010000043.1 GCA_910584265.1 uncultured Dorea sp.
TTATGAATATGGAATAAGAGGGTAATACCTAAACTAAGGAAGTTACGGTTTAATAATGTAGTCTTTCCCACAAACATGTTCTTTCTCCCAATTCAGCGAATATCCATAAATGAGTTACACGATGACCAACTTCAATAAACTTAATCGCAATTAAGTTTATTATGATTAAGTTTATTACGATTAACTAGATTTTGTTCCTATTTTCTAATTTTGTAAACCATCATTCCATATAAAACCGAAAGGAGACAAATGCAGGAAGTTATTTTCTGCACTCGTCTCCTTTTTTTGTCTATATTTTCTTTTTTGCTGTTTTGCCTTTTCCCGGTTCTATGCCTGCAGGCACGTAATTGCCACAACTCCGACAATGTCCTCTGCAACGCATCCCCTGGACAGATCGTTAACCGGCCTCCTTAACCCCTGTGTGACCGGCCCGTAAGCTTCTGCCTTCGCAAACCTCTGCACCAGCTTATATCCGATATTTCCACTGTTTAGGTCTGGGAATATCAGAACATTTGCATTGCCTGCCACATTGCTTCCTCTGCTTTTCATAGCGGCAACCTTCGGCTCCACCGCCGCATCCACCTGTAACTCTCCGTCAATCTTAAGGTTCGGATGGTTTTCCTTCAC
The DNA here is from genome assembly GCA_910584265.1 of uncultured Dorea sp. Taxonomy (GTDB): domain Bacteria; phylum Bacillota; class Clostridia; order Lachnospirales; family Lachnospiraceae; genus Claveliimonas. The sequence continues at coordinate 628 of CAJTZE010000043.1, forward strand.
ACGTTTTGCGGCCGAAATAATCGGCTGCAGACGCTCGTTTTTGGCACTTCCCTTTGTGGAATAGGACAGCATCGCCACAATCGGTTCGCCTTCTGTGATCTGTTCAAAGCTCTTCGCTGAAGCTGCCGCAATATCAACCAGCTGATCCTCTGTGGGAAATTCCACCAATCCGGAATCTGCAAACAGAAATACTCCGTTATCACCGTACTCGCAGTCCGGAACTACCATCAGGAAAAATGCAGATACCGTTTTCGTCCCGGGTGCTGTCTTTACGATCTGAAGCGCCGGCCTTAAGGTGTCTCCTGTAGAATGGCACGCTCCCGCCGCCATTCCATCCACCTTACCCCTGTGAACCAGCATAGCGCCGTAGTAAAGGGGATCCTGCAAAAGCGCAGACGCATTCTCTCTGGTCATCCCTTTTCTCTTTCGCAGCTCATACAGTTCCCCTGCCATCTCCTCAAATTCCGGACTGTTTTTGTAGTCCAGAATCTCAATCCCAGGATGCCTTAGCTTCTCCTGTCCGGGCATTTCCCGTCCATTGTCTGACAGAAGCAGGATTCTGGCTATTCCCTGTTCTGCAATCATTCCGGCGGCAGCGGTAACTCTCTCGTCATAGCTCTCCGGAAGCACAATCCGGCAGTTTTTCTTCGCCGCTCTTTTCTTAACCTGTTCCATAAATCCCATAAATCCGGTACCTCCACAATCTCCTGCTATCTCCTCTATGGCAGGCTGCCCTCTGTAGTATGAATGCTGTCAATCACTGCAATTACCGTCCGGTCTATCGGCCCCAGATGATCACAGCGCGCCGCTAGCCTTGCAGAGCCGCCTTCCTGGATGATCAGAACATAATCTCCGACGCCCGCATCCGCATCTGCCCCGTCGCAGACAACCCTTTCATTCCCGTATAATACCCCATTAAGATCCACCGCGCGGACAATCAGCAGCTTCTGGCCTTTATAGTCCTCATGCTTCTGTGTGGACACGATATTTCCAATGACCTTCGCTATTACCATATCTTTTGTCTCCATGCTCTTCTAAGTCAAATACATACTGTCAATGATTGCCGTTATCCCGGCGTCGCAGCAGGCCTCCGGATCCGGAAGGCAGAAAGCCCCTTCCTTACTGGCTGCGTAAATGACAGTCTCGCCGATTCCGCTGCCAATTGCATCGCCCGCAACAATAGGCACGCCGGTATTTTCACCCTTTGAATTACAGGGCTGGATCACCATCAGGCGGACGCCGGACAATCTTCCATCCTTCTTCGTTGCAGCCACAGTGCCGATCACCTTCGCAATCTGCATTTTTACTCACCCGCTTTCATCCGTTTCTTCCATACAGGCAGACACTTACACGATCTTTGGATCATCTGTATCGCCCTGCTATGTATCAGCGATTACATCCAAGGATCCTTCTCTCGATCTCATTAATCTGATTGACCCGCTGAATATTCCGGTCGCCGGACAGATCTGTTTCCAGCCACGTTTTGGTTACTTCCTTCGCAACTCCGTCCCCAATGATCAGGCTTCCGATACACAATACGTTGGTGCCGTTGTGAAGCTTGGCATTGCGCGCAGAATAAATCTCGTTTGCAACTGCCGCACGAACTCCGGGTACTTTATTGCACATGACAGACGAGCCGATCCCTACTGCATCAATCATAATCCCATACTCACATTTCTTTGAGGAAACTGCTGCCGCAACCTGAAATGCATAATCCGGATAATCACAACGCTCTGTGCTGAAGGTTCCCACATCCATACATTCATATCCTAATCCGCCGATGTATTTTTTCATTCTTTCCTTTAACTCGTATCCGCCGTGATCAGCGCCGATAGCTATTTTCATTCGGAATCACCTCCTGTATATTTCTCAAATACCTGCTTTCCATGCTTCCAGGTATGCTTGATATTCAATCCATATATCACGCCTTTGGCGTCTGCATCCTTGTACGGCGTCCGGTTCCCCTGAAAGAAATCAAGAACCGTAAGGCCCTCTGCACCGGGCGGAATCTCCTCTGCCGCCTGCATCAGAAGCTCATAAGGATTCCCCATCACCCCGTCAATATGAAAATTGTCTCTGAACCAGTTTACCAGTCCGGAAGCCATGATCTGTCCTACCTCTAACAGCCATTTACCGTCAATCACCGCGCTGTCATAGGGTCCCCATATTCCCTGGATCGAATCCGGTTCTTCCTCCACGAGACTCAGGTGTACGAAACTGGTTCCCATAATGATTCCCATCTGCCGTTTTCCGATCACATTCATCCCAAACATTGCCATGTGTGCATCAATTCCGCCCTGGATCACCTTCATATCCGGATTCATCCCAAATTCCTCCGCAAGCTCCGGCCGGATAACGCCAATGCACTCTCCCGCTTTGCGGATATGGGTAAGCATCTTTTCCTCATATTCCGGAAGGCCGATCGTTTCAAAATAATCTCTTACAAAACCGCCCTTTGCTTTCACGTAATTCCATTTACATGCCGCATTGCAGATGGAACCCGCCCATTGTCCGCATAACTTATAATTGATCCAGTCAAGCTGCTCCACGATCCGATAACAGGAATCATAAATTTCCGGCTCGTGCTTTTTCACCCACAAAATCTTCGGCACAAGCCACTCGAAGGAAACTGCACCGCCGCAATACTTCAAAACCTCATGCCCGGTCTGGTTGATGGCCTCCGCTTCTTTTTTTGCACGGGCATCCATCCACATAATGGCCGGCATCATCGGTTCACCGTCCTCCTTTACTGCGAATGCAGTGGACGAAGTCGCACATACACAGCAGGATACGATATTCATTCTTTCTTCTTCTGTCAGTTCCTGGACGCATCTGCCCATCGCCTTACAAATGCTGTCCCACCAGTGTACCGGCGACTGCTCCACCCGGCCCTTTTTCAGATACTGTGTGCCCCATTTTTCCTCATGACTGGCTTTCAGACGTCCATCCGGCGCAGCAATACTAATCCTTATTCCCTGAGTCCCGGTATCTACTCCCATAAATAATTTTTCCATAAGCTAACCTCACCCGCACCATTAGTAACGTATGTTACTATCATAATCATTTGTTAACTTCATTGTATATAATTCACACATTATTGTCAATATTAATCGAATATTATCAGATATTTTGTAAATATTAGACAATCTTTACCCTTTTTTCATCTTTGCAGGACGAATCGATTTAGTAATTTTTACAACTGACAAGTTATTAACAGACCAGTCCCGGATTGTAGAAAAAATTATCTATCAACTCAAGAGACACGATTGTTAAATCCCGTCCGCAGACTCTGTCTCCTGATGCTAATCCTGCTCCGATAAAAAAGAAAAAGCCTGTGCACCCGCACAAGCTTTTCAAATACCCCGCTATTCTAATTCATTATTTCAACCGCTCTATCACATATCCCACAGTCTCTTCGTCTATGATCAGCACATTCACGATCTCCGCCCGGATTGCGGCACAGATGCACTCCACCCTGCTCTGTCCGCATGCCACGCCGATACGTGTTTTCTTTTTCTTGATAATGTCAAGCGGAACTGCCATAGTTCTGTCATCCAGCTCCGAATCACAAATATTTCCATCTGCATCAATTATATGTGTACAGATATCTCCGACTGCCCCTTTCTTGGCAAGCGCCTCAATCTCCTTTTCATTCAGATATCCCGCCCGGTAAACTGCGCTCTGTAGTCCGAAGGTTCCCAGCGCCAGCAGTGCAATGTTGGAGTCATAACCATAGGACATTACTCTGTTTATATCATAGTCGCTTAAAAAAGCCTCCTTTAAACGGCTGCTGCTTACTACCGCCGGACAAGTCAGCACATAAGGCTTCGCCTCCCAAGCTCTGGCAAAGTTCCTGGCAATCTCAAAGCAGTAAATATTATGCTCCAGATTGCTGATGCCCCCGCACAGCTGCGCCGCCACAATATCCGGGAATTTCTGCCCCTGGCCCAGAAGCCCTGTCACCGAATGGATGGTGTTCCCCCAGGAAAATCCGATCACATCCCCATTCTGCACAATCTCCTCCAGATAATCAACCGCCTTTCTGCTGACACTGTGCATATGTGATGATTTCTGTGTGACCGGTGCAACAATCACCCTCTCGAGCTTTGTTTTGCTGCGGAGCTTTCTTTCCAGATCCGACTCACCCTTAAGCGGGTCGATAATCCGGAACTGTACGATCCCCAGCTCTTTTGCCTCCGTCAGCAGCCTTGACACATAGGGCCTCGACAGCCCTATGCTCTTCGCAATCGCCTCCTGGCTCATATCTTCCTCATAGTATAACTGCGCCGCTTTAACGAGAAGTGCCGTCTTTCTCTCGTCCAGCAGCTTTCCATCTAATATCGGACTCATAATTTCCCCTATTCTTGTCCATCGTATTTTTAACACTCTTATCTTAATCTTTCAAATTCTATTTGACAATACTCTTTTCATGAGTGCATATCTTTTTTAATATTTAACCTGAAACGACCTTTCATTTTCCTTCAGGGGAATCTCTTCACTGTCCACCCATTCTACCCGGATAAATCTATCCGTGTTCATGCGCACCATCAGCTTATTTACAAGGAGTTCCGATCCCTGTACTTCCATCAGTACGCTCCCGTCCCATTCATTTTTCACCCAGCCGGTCAGCCCCAGTGACTCCGCCGCATATCTCGCTGTATAGCGGAACCCGACTCCCTGTACTCTCCCGTGAAAAACAATCCTTTTCCGTATATCCGCCATATTCCTTCCCATCCTTATCCAGTACCCCAATTATCCGCCCGAAGCTCCGGATTTTCAATATCTGTTATGCACATCTTCAGCAAAGCACATCATATCCTTAACCTCGATCACCATACCGTCGTCAAGAACTGCCCTGCCGCTCATCCGTCCAAACACCTGGTGCTGGTCCGTCTCTATAATGACTGCCGCCGTCTTTGCCGCCCGGTCAAGCACAGGAACAAAATCCATCTCAAATCTGCCGTCGCTGGAAGTAAATGTCCAGGGCTTCATATAATCACCTTCCGGGATATGAAATACCACATCATCCAGCTTATGCGCCTTTCCGTCATAGAACAGCATATTCTCAGATGCCGCCGAAGTATCTCCGAACCCATAACCAATATTAAAGCCGAAGGGTTTCCCATTCACCACCGTATTGCCGGAGCCCCAGTACCAGCGGTTATCATAGGTCCACACGCCCCGGCCCCAGTCCAGAGTCCCAAAATCCGTTTCCTTATTGAAGCGGTACACCTTCCCGTCAAACTCCATCTTACCGCCGGCTGGCATGCAGTTAATCTTCTGGTTATAATAAAACGCCGTCTTCTTCTCCTTCCACGGCGTTGCGATTACCATGGTATCCATTTCGGGCTGTTCCAATGTAATATCACACCGGAACATCTTCCCCATATAGAAATCATCAAATTTACAGCGGATACGCCGTTTCCCCTCCTCCACGGTATATTCCATATGAAGCCTCTTATCCCGGTATACTGTATCTCCCCGCTCCGATGTGGGCGGAAGGCCGAATTTCCCCATGGGGAACGCATTCAGTATCGTCTCGGTATGCTCCCATCCCTCTTTAAAATTCAGCAGAGATACCGACTGGAGCCCGATATACCCATCGTCTGAAATGGTAAATGCACCTGCAAAGTCCTCATTCAGCACCAGATAGTAATCCCACTCCTTAATCCGGAACTTCGGCGCCCGGATCTTCCTGCGGTCATACTTCTGAACCAGATGTTTCGACCATCCCGGCTCCGTCAGAGAACCGTCTTCCTTTAGCAGCGGCTGTTTTGTAACTACCTCATGATTCCTCATACCATACCTCTCCTCCTTTTATTCACTCCATACTATTCATCCTTCACATCGCCAAGCTGGATATGCTTGTCCACGATCTCCTTCATCTTCTCCCATATCTGAGGAGAGGTCTCTTCAATCCTCTCATTTCTCTTATAAATTTGAGACTTCTTCACCCCATGCTCTCTCCAGCTTAATCCTCCGCTCTCGTGATTCAGAAGCAGCGGCTGGAAATTATCCAGAAGATGCGCGTACCTCGCGTCCGCACTTTCATACGCCTCAAATTCCTCCCACAGCTCCCGGAAATACATGCCCTGATCCTCTGGAAGAATACGGAATATCCGGTTCGCGGCGGCCTCCTCCCTCGCCCGTTTTGTCTCCGCTCCTTCCGCATCATAAGCATAGGTGTCGCCCGCATCGATTTCCACCAGATCATGGATCAATACCATAAGGATCACCTTCAGCACATCTACCTCTTCTAATGTATATTCCTTCAGAAGAAATGCCGCCACAGCCAGATGCCAGGAATGCTCCGCATCATTCTCCTTCCTGTTCCCATCCGCAAGCCAGGTCTGGCGGAAAATGTTCTTCACCTTGTCAATTTCCATCAAAAATTCAATCTGCTTCTCCATCCGCTCCATGGGTAAACACCTTCTTCCTTTTATAATAAAATTGTACTCTTTTCCCTTACTTCCCGCAAGTCCTTTCCGGGAATTTAATACATCCGTCCCGCAAGCACAACGCTTGCCGCAAGTCCCGCCGCCGTTGCAAGCAGCGCCCCGGTCAGTGTGTACCGGCTCCTTCTCACCTTTGCGGTCATAAAATATACGCTCATTGTATAGAAAATAGTCTCCGTACATGCCATACTAATGGACGCGGCCAGCCCAATCTCTGAATCCGTTCCATACTCCTTATACAGATCAAGAAGAAGTCCCGCCGCGGCAGAAGACGAAAACATCTTCACCACCGAAAGCGGAACTAGCTCCCCCGGAAATCCTATATAAGCAGATACTCCCCCGGCCATTTCCGATAATATATCCAGAAATCCGGAAGCCCGCAGAATCCCTACAGCAGCCATCAGCGCGATCATGGTCGGCATAATCTTAATTACTGTGTGGAAACCGCTGTTGGCTCCCTTGATAAACGTATCATATACATCCACCTTCCTCAGAACCCCATAGCATACAATCCCAAAAATCACCATAGGAATCATCATATCCGACAAAAATAAAAACCACTGCATCGATTTCCCTTACTTTTTTCATCCTCCCTATATTATATGATGCTTCTCTCTTACTATTCGTCTCCCTTAATGCCCGCCGTTTTCCGCAATCCATTTTTCCGCCGCACGCCCGGCCTGCAGCTTTGACAAATTCAGCTCGCGGAAGGAAAGGTTCTTATACCGGTCTGCAACAGCATAAAAATAATTGATCAATATCTGCTCGTCTGTTACTTCAATACCTCCGGAATACCGGTCTCCGGCAGTTTCTCCGTCCGGGTTTCTGCTGAAATCCACGATCCTTTCCAAATCCAGCTCCGCTGCCACAGGCGCTGCATCATCGGATAAGCAATATAACAGGTATTGCACGTCATACATGCTGACCTTCTCCATATGCTTAAGATTATATTCCGCAATCACCCGGTCCGGCCTGGCAAACGAAAACAGGATATATCCGCATCCCACCGCCGCCACGATATACCGGAATAGCGGAAAGCTTTTCCGGTATATGCTGACCGTCACTCCGGCCATAACAAACGCCAGCAGGATCAAAAACCAGAGCACCAGGATCCGCAGAAAGGTCAAATGGTAGGTCTGCACATATAGCAGCATCCGGTAAACCGCAGACGCAATCATAATAAACGTACAGCAGCAGATAACCGTTAAGAGTCCATTCAGCAGCTTATTTCCCCGAAACAGCGCCATACATACCAGCACCAGAATAAAATTCACAACCCCCACAAAGAGCAGTTCAAAAAAACCTTCCCTCGCATACTCGGAATAGGTTACCCCATCCGGAAGGCCGCCAAGCTTCAGGAACAGAAACAACACCTGTATTCCTGCATACAATGTATACACCGATGCGAGGATTCCGGCAAACGTTACCGCAATCAAAGGATTATAGGCCTTTCTCTTTTCTTCCGTCTCCTCAAATTGCATACTGCAAAGGGCGCCGAAAAAGCCATAGCTCGAAACAAATCCAACAAGGATCAGAAAGAGAGCCCCAAAGCAAGAACCAAATTCCACATTACAGAATGCTTTCTTAAACATCCCTTTAAATATCAGATCCGAGCGCAGAAGCATTGGAAAAATCACAGCCAGAAGGCCCGCCGCGATCAAGATTCCAAGTCCCACCGCCGTTGTTCTCCTTCTCCCTTCATCCGCCTCTTCCCTGGCTTCTGTAAAATATGCAAACCCATGGACGAACGGCCAGAAAATGCGCCCTGCAGACGCAAAGCAAATAATGATCAGATTCTTTACGGCCGCAGGAAAGCTCCATTTCTCATCCACATAAAACTGGTGCATCATCGCGGTCAGAAACAACAGCAAAACCCCGGCCAGATTAAAAAACACCAGAAAGCCAGAACAGGTCATGGATGTCGATATTCCAAGAAGCCCCATCCCTATACAGTAAACAGCCGTGTCCTTCTTCACCGTCAATCCGATCTTCTTCAGCATTCCATATGCAACCCCCAGCATCCCAAATATAAGAACCGGCCAGGTAATCCCATTAGGATTCTTATACAGGCAAAATGAAAATAAAACTCCACAAAGCAGGCAATACCTTCCAAAAAAACCATAATTCTCCCGCATCTTCTTTACAAGCGGAGCTTCCCCTGCTCTGTCAGCTCCTATCTCCTGCCAGATGTCCCCTGGATTTATCCCATAATTCACTCTATCATCCGCATTATTCACAGCCATCTCTTTCCTATCCATACCAAAACTCCCCTTTCCCTAAGTCCGTCTGCCCGGCTGGTGCACCGGCATTTTACAAAGTTCCGCGGCGGGCCGCCCCTACGGTTCATCCGGCACATATTCCAGAATATCCCCCGGCTGGCAGTCCAGCGCCCTGCACAGTGCATCCAGCGTCGTAAATCTCACAGCCTTCGCCTTATTGTTCTTAAGAATCGACAGATTCGCCATCGTAATATCAACCTCCTTTGCAAGCTCTGTAACCCCCATCTTTTTCTTCGCCATCACCACATCCAGATTAACCACAATCGCCATCACGCTGCCCCCCTATATCGTCAGATCCGTCTCTTCCTTGTACCGGATCGCCTCCGCAAACACATTTGCCAGTACCTGGCTGAATAAAGCCGCAATAAAAAATACAAGCACAATGATTGCTGTAGCAGGAGTAGGCACAATAAACAGCTTTATGATAAAAGCGCCTGCGATCACCAGGCTCAGCCTGGCCATAACCTGAAGGCTCCTCACATTGTCCGGCACAAAACAAGCTCCCTCTATGACCGTCTTCATCATCCTGCGGAGCTGGGCAATGATCATAAGTCCGCATACTCCGGATACCGCAAATATAAGCAGCATCGAAATAAAATTATCCGACAGCTGTCTCGAATAATATCTGCCTGCCAGCTTCAGGGTAAACGGCAGCGCCGCTAAAACAACCAGGCCGCAATAAAACATAAAGTCCAACATAATCTTTGTAAATGTGTTTGTTCTCTCCTGCCCCATCCTGATACCTCTTTTCTTTCTATTTCTTTTTTATATCATAACATCTGTCAGATTGAAAATCAATACTAATTTATTGTTTTTCAATAATAATATATTCTTTTTCAACAAAATAATCTTCACGGGCTTTTTTGAATTCCGGCTTATTACAGCTTGGTCGATAGCTGCACTCTGTATCCTGCCTGTTCATGCGGAAAGGTATTTCTGCAGTTCCTATCGTAGTGGCAAAACTGTATTTGTTTTTATTTTATACTTTTTTTATAATTAACACAGTAAATATAATTTACAGCAAAGTACTTCATGTGAGTTATATCAGACCTTTGTCGACAGGGTGCCAAATAATTTAAGGAGAAAAAGCTATGAATTCCAAGTTTCAAGACACATTAATGAAGTATATGATGCCTATCGCTAATAAAGTGGAACAGCAGAAGCATCTGCAGGCAATCAAGGACGGTATGATCTCTATCGTTCCGATCATCATTGTCGGTTCGATCAGCCTGCTGCCGCTGGCGATCGCCAACCTGCTGGGAAGCGGTCCGGTATATGACTTCCTGAATGCACATATGTCTGTGTTTACCTATGCAGGCATGTTTACCACGGACATGTTATCCATTTATGCATCTATGTTTATTGCAATTGCCCTGGCCAAGAGCTACGGTATCTGCGAGAATCTGACCGGTGCAACGGCAATTATGGTACATCTGATTTTAAGCGGACTTTCCATTGAGGGCGGTATGGATATTTCCTACTTAGGAGCGTCAGGCCTCTTTACCTGTATCGTCTCCGCAATCCTCAGCGTGGAGGTAACCAGACTCTTAACAAAGAAGAAATTATTAATTAAGCTGCCTGACAGCGTTCCTATTATGGTAGGAGAAAGCTTTGCGGCCCTGATCCCGCTTGTGGTAAATGCACTGATTGCCGTAGCCATTGCAAATATCTCTCTGGCCGCTTCAGGAAAGGTATTCCCTGCCTTTATTATGAGTATTCTGGCTCCAGCGATCAGCACCATGGATACACTTCCGGCATTGTTGATCGTAATCTTTTTGACACAGTTTTTATGGTTTTTCGGACTCCACGGACCATCCATTACTTCTGCGGTATGGGCATCCTTCGCGATTGCTTATGAGGCAGAAAACATGGCAAATTATGCCGCAGGCGCACCAGTTGAGCACATATTTACCTTCGGCCTGTTTTATGCAGTTCTTCAGGTAACCGGCTCAGGCCTGACTCTCGGTCTGGTAATTATGATGATGCGTTCTAAGGCACAGTCCTTAAAATCCATCGGAACGGTAGGAATCGTACCTACGCTGTTTGGCATTAATGAGCCGATTATTTTCGGAGCGCCGATCATACTGAACCCGTTTTTGTTCATTCCGTTTGTATTTGGGCCGTTGATAATTACTATTATCACTTATCTGTCCATGACAAGCGGCCTGGTAGGAAAGCCGATTGCGGGACCTCCGGGATTCCTTCCTCCGGGCGTGGGCGCTTTTATTATGACACTGGATTGGAAAAGCTTATCTCGGAATATCAGAGTGATCTTCTCCGGATGAGCGGAGACAGGCTCTGGATCGACGAAGATGAAACTAAGCTCCGCCAGACCCTGTTCCGCGTCATTAAAAATGAAACCCAGCACAGGGTCCATAATTATTCCTGGTTTCTGCGGACCTTCCTGTACGATGATTTCGACCAGAAGGAATATGAGTGGATGGAAAAACTTGTGAAAGAGTATTTTGACAGCAGGTTTATCCCAATCTCGGATGACAGCTTATACATGGCTGTCAGCGCGGTTTATATTACCATTGTCCGGAATTATCAGAACCATCACGTACAGGAACCGGAGACATCTGAACCAATGATTGAAGAGCTGACAGGTTTTTTTGATTATCTGAAAAGCCACGGCATCGAATTAGAAAATGGAGATATTCGGATTCTGGAAGGCCTGCTCCACAGCTTTAAAATGACTTCAAATGCAGCCGCAGAAAGTGAGATCAGCAGTCTGAGCATCCAGATTTTGGAAGACTTCTGCCATGATGTGATGGAGAAGTACCATTTTGACTTATGGCAGTCAAAGGGGTTCTATGACAATATTCTGATCCACATTGAATATATGATGCGGAGGCTGGAAACCGGCTATGAAGTGAAGAATCCTATTCTGAATGATATTAAGAAGCAGTATCCTTATGCCTATGAAATTTCCATGCTGATGGTTTCCATCGTATACCGTTATAAGAACTGCTACATTCAGGATGATGAGATTTCCTTTATTGCAATCTTTGTAGAACATTTTCTGGAAAATGTAAATCAAAAGCTGAAAGCTGTGATCATCAGTTCTACAAGGTTCAGTGTCAACAGCATTGTCAGCAACTGGGTCCAGATTCATTTCCAGAATCAGATTGAAACGGAGGCGCTGATCCCCAAGCACAATCTGGAGCAGTATCTGGAAACACACCAGGTGGACTTGATCATTTCCATCATGGATACCTTTGTCCACCCTTCGACGGCAACCTTCCGGATAGACGGGATCCCGAATCAGTATACCCTGACTGCAATGAATGCGCTGGTACATAAGATCCGCATGAACTATCGGTTCCGCGAGATGATAAAAATATATTTTAACGAAAGATCAATTCGGATTTACCGGGAAAAAACGGAATTTGAACAGGTGATCCTGGATCTGTCAGAGACTCTTAAGCAGGAGGATTGCATCTTTGATGTCCGGAAGTTTGCAGAAGACGTGCTCCAGAGGGAAGTAAATTATCCAACCTTTATCGGCGATTGGTTCATGCTGCCCCATCCCTTGGTAACATTTGCGAAAAAGACGGCAATCGGCGCTGCCGTACTAAAAAAGCCGATACGGATGCAGGAGAAGGAAATACACCTCATTTTTCTCCTTGCCATGGAGCGGAAGCAGAACGAGCATATTGGCGTTCTCTTTGAATTTTTCCGGCACATGGCAGTGGAACGGTCCGCGATCCGCAGGCTGACCGCAGTAGAAACAGAAGAAGAATTTGCGGATGTATTGATCCAGGTTTCCAACTCTTTGGAAATATATAAAAGCTGAAAAAGCAGCTTACAATCTAAGAAAAAATAAGAAAGGAAAGTCGTTATTATGAAGAAGTTTTCAATTGTGATTGCCGGAGGCGGCAGTACCTATACCCCGGAAATTATCTTGATGCTTTTAGATAATCTTGATAAGCTCCCGCTGCGTGCGATCAAGCTGTATGATAATGATGAAGACCGCCAGAACAAGGTGGCAAAGGCTTGTGAGATTATCGTGAAGGAAAAAGATCCTTCTATTGAATATCTGGCGACGACCGACCCTGAGACGGCTTATACGGATGTAGATTTTTGCCTGGCACATATACGTGTAGGAAAACTCGCAATGCGTGAGCTGGATGAAAAGATTCCGCTGAAATACGGTGTTGTGGGACAGGAAACCTGCGGGCCGGGAGGCATTGCATATGGAATGCGCTCCATTGCAGGAGTTCTGGAGAATATTGATTATATGGAGAAATATTCTCCTGACTGCTGGATGCTGAACTATTCCAATCCTGCTGCCATCGTAGCAGAAGCATGCAGAAGACTCCGCCCGGATTCCAGAGTGATCAACATCTGCGATATGCCGATCGGCATGGAACAGAGCTTTGCCAAAATTCTGGGCTTTAAGGACAGAAAAGATATGGATGTCCGGTATTTCGGACTGAACCACTTCGGCTGGTGGACATCCATCAAGGATAAGGACGGAAACGAATATATCGATAAGCTGGTAGCGCATCAGCTTAAATATGGAAACTGCCCTCTGGATTCTACAGATCAAGATTATACAGATAACAGCTGGTATGAAACGGCAAAAAAAGTCAGGGACATTGCCGCTGTAGATCCTACTATGGCTCCCAGCTCTTATCTCCAGTATTATCTGTTCCCGGATGATATGGCGGCGCATACGGATCCTGATTATACCCGGGCAAATCAGGTTATCGACGGCAGAGAGAAACGGGTATTTGGTGAGTGCGCAAAAATCGAAGCCGCCGGGACTGCCAAAGACACAAAGCTGGAAATCGGTATCCATGCGCTGTTTATTGTGGATCTGGCAACTGCCCTTGCATTTAACACCCACGAACGTATGCTTCTGATCGTGGAAAACAACGGGGCTATTGAGAATTTCTCTTCGGATGCTATGGTTGAGATTCCATGTATCGTGGGAAAAGACGGATATGAACCCCTCAGCATCGGGAAGATCCCAACCTTCCAGAAGGGATTGATGGAAGAACAGGCCGCAGTAGAGAAGTTGACGGTTGATGCATGGATGGAAGGAAGCTATCAGAAACTCTGGCAGGCGCTCACATTGTCAAAAACCGTTCCCAGCGCAGGAATAGCAAAAAAGATTCTGGATGATCTGATCGAGGCAAATAAAGGCTATTGGCCGAAATTAAAGTAAAACCTGTACGAAAAGTACAGAAAGGAGACTACTATGAAAATATTATTATGTTGTAATGCAGGAATGTCTAGCTCTATTTTGGTTAAAAAGATCCGTGAAGCCGCAGAAAAGCGCGGTATGGAGCTTACGATCACCGCTGTTCCCAGTGCCGCTATCCGTGACGAGGCCGGCAAGTGGGATGTGTGTCTGGTAGGCCCGCAGCTTGTCTATGCAGTTGCAAATATCAAATCGCAGCTTAATATCCCGGTAGCAAGCGTAGAGCCGCGCACCTACGCAATGGCCGACGGAGATAAAGCGCTTGATTTCGCAATGAGCCTGATTGAAGGGTAGGGAATACAAATGGTAAATATTGAGAAAATTTCAGCAGCCGCAATGGGAGTCATCACTTATTCCGGAATGGCAAAATCCTGTTATATGGAAGCACTCGCCTTTGCAAAACAAGGAAATTACTCTGAAGCAGACAAGAAGCTCAAAGAAGGCTCAGAGAATTTTGTAGAGGCGCATAACGGACATATGGACGTGCTGCAGGAAGAGATAAATACAGAGGAACCGCAGATCAGCCTCCTGATGACACATGCGGAGGATCAGCTGATGGCGGCAGAAACATTAAAAATTGTAATTCTTGAACTGATTGAAATTTATAGAGACAAAAAAGGAGAATAATAATGGGAGATTTTAATATTTGGGCAGCATCCAAGACATTAAACGGCTTTGCCGCAGATGAGATCATATCCTGTCTGCAGAAATCAATCCGCAGGGCAATGGTAGAGGAAGCCTGCCAATACGCCTATGAGCTGTATGTATCCGGGCCGGTTTTTTTAGATAAAATGTGGAGAAGACTGCTTACGATTTCCGTAGAGGATGTAGGTTTCGGCAACCTGGACGCGGCAGTTCAGGTGAATACCATGAACGAAATGCGTAAAAACTTTCCATATGACGATGGCGACCAGCCGATGTATTTCATCCACGCAATCCGCATTCTCTGTGAGAGTGAAAAAGACCGCTCCAGCGATTATCTGAAAAATATCATTATCAAAGAGGCCGCTATGGGCAAGGTGCCGGAGATTCTGGATGTGGCTCTGGATAAGCATACTAAGCGCGGCCAGGAGATGGGCCGAGGCTCCAGGCACTTCTTTGAGGAGGGAACCAAGGTAATTCCGCAGCTTAAGATTGATAACGATTACAGAGAGCGTTACGGAAAGATCCTGGAAACATATAGTCCGGACAAAAATGTACCGACTGCATTCAAATATAATTCTGGTCAATACTAATTGGGACAGAATCATTATATTTGCTGAAGCAAGGCTGCTGCGGGTATGAGGTATCTGCGGCGGCCTATATTTAAGCCAGAAGGAGAATAAGAATGAAATATGACGTAATTATCATCGGTGCCGGACCAGGGGGAATTTTCTCGGCCTATGAGCTGATACAGCAGAATAAGAAACTGAAAATCGCAGTCTTTGAATCCGGTTCCCCGCTGGAAAAAAGGCGATGCCCTATTGACGGGAGGAAGGTAAAATCCTGTATTAAGTGTCCTACCTGCGCAATCATGAGCGGATTCGGAGGGGCCGGCGCCTTTTCCGACGGGAAATATAATATCACCAACGACTTTGGCGGTACGCTGTATGAGCATATCGGCCGGGAGGAAGCCCTCAGCCTGATGCGGTATGTGGATGAAATCAATGTGTCCCACGGCGGCGAACGCACGAAGATGTATTCCACTGCCGGAACTCAGTTCAAGAAGATATGCCTTCAGAATAAATTAAAGCTCCTGGATGCGTCTGTACGTCACCTGGGAACGGATATCAACTATGTGGTATTGGAAAATCTGTATGATGAATTAAAAAATAAAATAGACTTCTATTTTCATACTCCAGTAGCAGAGATACAGGCCAATGAAGGCACATACCGGATTATCTGCAAAGAGCACAGTTATGACTGTGAGAGATGCATCATTTCTGTCGGGAGAAGTGGCAGCAAATGGATGGAGGGTGTGTGCAGGAGTCTGAATATCGAAACAAAATCAAACCGGGTAGATATCGGCGTCCGCGTTGAACTGCCGGCAGTAGTATTCTCCCATTTAACGGATGAACTGTATGAAAGCAAAATCGTCTACCGGACAGAGAAATTCGAGGATAATGTGCGCACTTTTTGCATGAATCCGTATGGCATCGTGGTGAATGAAAATACCAACGGTATTATCACTGTAAACGGACACAGCTACGAAGGAGAGGATAAGCGGACTGAGAATACCAACTTCGCCCTGCTTGTGGCAAAGCATTTTTCCGAGCCTTTCAAGGACAGCAACGGATACGGCGAGAGCATCGCCCGTCTGTCCAATATGCTGGGCGGCGGCGTTATCGTGCAGCGGTTCGGCGATCTGGTGCGCGGACGGCGGACCAACGAAAAGCGTCTGGCTGAGAGTACGGTCATACCTACGCTGGCTGCAACACCAGGGGATCTAAGCCTGGTACTGCCGAAGCGTATTCTGGACGGCATAACTGAAATGGTCTACGCGCTGGATAAGATCGCTCCGGGTACCGCGAACGATGATACCCTGCTTTACGGTGTTGAAGTCAAATTCTATAACATGGAAGTAGATATAGACGAGAATCTGGAGACCCGATATAGCGGACTTTATATCATCGGAGACGGAAGCGGCGTGACTCACTCCCTGTCCCATGCATCAGCCAGCGGCATATACGCAGCAAGACAAATTGCCGGAAAATATACGGAAG
Source organism: uncultured Dorea sp. (assembly GCA_910584265.1). Classification (GTDB taxonomy): domain Bacteria; phylum Bacillota; class Clostridia; order Lachnospirales; family Lachnospiraceae; genus Claveliimonas. The sequence continues at coordinate 17,273 of CAJTZE010000043.1, forward strand.
AAAGGCGGTAAATTATGAACACAGCAGCCATCATAGAATTAGCGGGTTATTTAGGCTCTACATTAGTAGTCGTATCCATGCTCATGTCATCTGTGGTAAAATTAAGAGTCATCAATACGATAGGAAGCTGCATTTCAGCAGCATATGCGCTGATCATCCACTCCTATCCCCTGGCGCTTATGAATATATGCCTGATCATCATTAACTGCTATAATCTCGCAAAGCTATTAAAGTCAGAGCAGCAGTATGAGCTGGTTCACACAAAGGCAGACGACTCATTCCCCGCATACTTTATTGCTCATTACAGGCAGGATATCCAGAATTTCTTCCATGAAGCGGATCTGAATGTCTCTGCCTCGGACACAGCTTATATTGTATGCTGCAAAACAGTGCCTGCCGGTCTGCTCCTTGGAACGCTGTCCGAAAACGGCGTCTTCGATATTATCGTTGACTATACAACGCCCGCATACCGTGACTGTTCTATCGGAACATATTTATACTCCCAATTAACGACACAGGGAATTAAAAAACTTATTTATTCCGGCAAGTCCGAAAAGCATGAAGCTTATCTCCTAAAAATGGGCTTTGTTCCTGAAAACGGAGTATATAAGAAGCTGCTGGCATAACAGCAGCTTCTCAATCTATTTCACCAGATTCTCCAACATTTCTAATGTCTCATCCAGATTCTCTTTATGCCAGTTGTTACTAAAGATTCCGCCTCTGCCCAGCATTCCGCTGAGTCTCATATCGCTTAACTCCTTCTGCTGTGCAGACAACATGATCACATCGTTTTCCGTTTCCACCGTAATCAAATAATTCAATCCACTTGGAGTTACTTCTATTTGTCTTATCGTATTTAACGGTATTTCCAATACGACCTCCTTCTTCAAATCCTGCATCATTTTACCAAAAGGTACCAGTACTAACGCATCCTTACATATTTGAAGCACAAAAAATTCATTGCTGCATCCCAGAAATTTTACAATGCTGTCGCTTAAGTTTTTAGGCGCGTAGCTTACTATAATATTTTTATTTTCTATAGGCATGTAACCCGCACTTTTAATAATTTCCCATACTTTCGTCTCTTTTGCCATTCCGGTTTCCTCCTAACATAATCTGTTAGAATCAATATAACGAATTTGGCGGGATATGGGTAAATTCTGCGCAAACGGCCTTTTTCATGCCTAAACGGTCACAGAACCGTTAGCAGCGTATCTCTTAACCGTTTTGAAAACCAGCAGAACTCTCCGTTCTTCATCGTAATTTTTCTTTTTTTCATATCTACACATTCTATCTGGCCTGTGTTTATCAAATATGCCCTGTGTACCCTGAGAAACCCCTTTCCCAGCCGTTTCTCCAAATCCTGCATGCTTCCCACAAAATCCATTCTTCCGTTTAACCCATGAAGTAAAATACGATGTGTTTTGTCTGTTGTTTCAAAAAAAACAATCTCATCTATCGGGATATGGCGGACCACATCCATCATCTTTATAGTAAAATATGTTCTTTGCTCTCCCTGCTCCTGCCGGATACGCTCGGAAACGATTCCCAGACTCTTGCGTATCCCCTGAAACATCAATTCTTTATTCTCTTTTACAATATAGTCAAGGGCTTCCAGATGATACCGGAACGTCTCAAAGGCAAGCTCCCTAAATGCTGTCACATAGATCAGAAATCCTCTTGCATCCCGTTTCCTGATCTCCTGCCCCAGCGAAAAGCCATTCATCTTACATCCCTTTAGCTCCACGTCCAAAAAATAGATCCCCCTCTTTGCCGGTTCCTCCAGGCTGTTTAACAGTTCCTCCGGAGTCCCGGCCGCACACACAATCTGCATGTCATAGCCTTCTATTAGAATCTCCTTTTCCAGCTCCCTCTGGATCGAAACTCTGGCTGTCTCTTCATCATCACATATGTAGACAGGAATCATAGGATCATCCCTCCTGTATCTTAATTTCCTGAATAAATTCCCCATTCTCACAATTTGAAAATAAAAATACATGTTCATAGGAATCTACAATCCGCCGAAGACTGACAAGACCCATCCCGCGCCCCTCTCCTTTCGTGGAATAGCCTTCCAGCCATATGTCATTTGCCGGCGCCTCATCTAATATCGGATTTTTTACCCGAAGCGTAGTGCATTGCTCATTTTGGCTCAGCATAACAGAAAAATACGGGCGCTCCGTTCCCTCCACCGCTTCCAGCGCATTATCCAGCAGGATCCCCGCCATCCTGCAAAAGTCCCAGGCAGACACGTTAACCTTCTCTATCGGAGCTATCACCTCCAGATCACACCTAACCCGCCTGCTCTGCGCCCCGGCCGCTTTAGCTACAAATAGTCCCTTTATCTCCAGATTCCTGATATTTCCTATCTGCGTAGTCTGCCTGATCTGGTTCCCTACCTGCTGTTCAAACGCGTCCATCATGCCGCTTACAAATTCCTGTACTGCTTCCAGATTCCCTTCCCTGGCCTGTACATAAACACCAGACATCATATTTTTATAATCATGCCGGAACATCCTCATATCCCGCTGCACGCTCTCCAGACTGCATATATAAAGCTCCTGCTGTTTTATGCTTAATTTCTGCTGTTCCATCTGTTTTTTCTGCATTCCATAGTTAAAAATACTATACACAAGAAGCAGACATAAAAGAACCGCCATCGGATTATCATTATTCAGCAGCCTTCTTTCATTCGCCAGATAAATAGATACCAGCGGCAGCCCTGGCAACAAAAAAGCCGCCGCCCTCCACCATTTTTTCTTCCCGGCGTCATATAAAAAATACTGAAGCACCTGATCTATTCTCATATGCTTCAGCAGCAATATCATAACCGCAACGGCAATTGCACCGCCAAACCAATCATTGATCACATAACAAATAAGCTCCCAGAATACAGTCAGATCATAATTATGCGGCGTAATAAATCCGGTCATATGCTCCGCACATATATAAAAAAATTCGGCAACGGCGCTGATCACTATGCTGTCTCTCCATCTTGCCCTATATACAAAGCGTATCCATATCGTCCAAATTCCTACCAGCATATAATTGTACAAAACAAACATTACCTGCACTTGAACAAAACCATAATAAAAAAAAGAAGACGCCACTAGCGAAATGAATAATTCATACACTACTATAAACAGGCATGTCCTTTTCTTATTTCCCCTTCCCCCCATAGAGCTCCGGAATAACAGCACATGCATTACGTACTCCAGCACGCCCGCAAGTAAATTTACCCGCGCAATATTTCCAAAGGTTAATTCCATTTAAATCCCCTCCCTAACTGCTCCTGTACCTTTGTACACAATAAATCCTTATAGAAGTATGGAAAACGGAGAGCCTTACGCTCTCCGTTTTCCTATTTCAGCAACAAAGAAAGCACCTTTGGACGCGCACCTTTTTCATATTTAAATTTTAAAGCATGCCTGATAATTTCCGGCAAATAATATCGATCATTATCTATTTTTAAATAGCCTTCCTGTTTCATAATCTTTTCTTCTGTCTGAGTAAGATTAAACGTAACCGCCGAAAACGGTAAAACTTTTTTTTCTTCCGATGCATGTTCTAATTTGTCAAAAATCGGCCCCAGTGCTTTAATTTCATCTCTTATTTCGCCAATCTTATCATTAGAACAATTTGAAACCGCCTTTCGGATTTCTGTCGGCATCAAATATCTGTCCGCATACACTGCTTTACCTGCATGCGCAGTTGCCTTTTCCAAAAATCTGATAATATCACGCGCCTGTAGCTGTCCGTTAAAATCTGATAATGCCGCCAAAATCCATCTTGAAGAATATGCTTCATTAGATGTCGGCTTTCCCAGTTTAACTCCCCATAATTTATTAAGCGTCTGTTCAATTACTTCTCCCGGCGCCATTTCAATTGGTATATTTTCCTGATAAAAATCTGATACCGCCTGACTTGTCAGCCATGCTGCCAATCTTAATGCCTCCGTATTAGACCATTGCAATTCAACAGCACGGTATAAAGAATAAAATTGTTCATAATTAATCGTTAATGAATCCCGTGCCATATCTTTTCTTAGAAATATTATAAGACCTATATTATGATAGGTTATTTTTACTTCGTCAACTAGATCCCTGCATAATGCCCTGATCGCATTTTTCTCGTTTTCCGACGATATTGTATGCTCAAAAATCTCTTCCAGCCCATCTAGTAAAAATACAATCTTAATATGTTTATATTTCAATTCCTCCTCAAGTTTTTCCAACGACTGATATGTTTTATCAAATGCATTTAAAATAACTTTTTTCCATATTTCTTTCCACTCTAAAATATCATGGTCTTTTCTTACATGCATTAACAGCATATCTTTACTGTCCACATACACCGAATTACTAATTTGCCCTTTCGTCCCACATTGGTTGCAAGCAGCTATGGCATTTTTTATAACTTCAGGAAATCCTCCCGCATTTCCCGAGGCCAAGAGAGGAACTGTCAGTATACATTCATCGTTACTCAAATCTTTCGCTGCCAGTTTATTTTTACTCATTCGTTCAACAAATTTTTCCCAATATCTCTCCCTTAATATTTCTCTGTACAAAAACGTCTTTCCAGAGCCTTTCGCACCCATAATTACCGTGTTTGGAAGACTATTTTTATACTTTCTAATTAAATTCTGAATTGACTCCGTCATCAATACTTCAAATGTTCCATTCCCTTCTGCTGTTATTTGATTTGCGGCAAACTCATGAATTTTATTTATCACATCGTTTCTTGATATCTTTAAAATATCTCCTTTTGTTTCCTTGGAAACCATATAACTATTTTTGACAATTTCAGAAATATTTTTGTAAAAATCTCTACCGCTTAAATTTGCCATTATTTTAGGCAGTGTTTCCAAGTGCACCAATTCACTTGCAAATGGAAGCTCCGTCACTATATCATCCATTATAGAATCATCGCCTTCAATTACATTCGGATGATAAACGGCAATTAATTCGCTGATAATTTCAGCAGTATTCATTCCATTTTGCACCATAGTCAGTAAAACTTCTGGTATTTTAGAATTTTCATTCAATGGCAGACCTTTGCTCAACTGCTGTAAAAGTGTCTCTGTTCCTTTGACAGACTGGTAAGACGTTGATGTCACGAGATATTTTTTTACCCTGGGATCAAAAAGCAACGGCGCAGAAAACTCGCTTAACCCTGCCCTCAAGTCAATCAACACCAGCCCCGCATTTACTTTCTCTCCTAATTTTGATAAAACTTCCGCTAATATATATTTTTTATTATAACTAATCGCAAGACTTTCAGGGCTTGCGTACATATCAAGCAACTGTTCCACATATCTATACGTTGGTAAAACAATATGCTCTGTCCTTCCCCTCTCTGTCTCTATTTTAACAATCAATTCCGATACTTTATCTACAATCAATTCAATAATTTCATCCACATTCTCCTTTTCCTGCGTAACTTCCAAAAGATCCAAAAAGCTAAATACCGATTCTTCCTGTTTCATAGTAAGCCACGTAATTCCAGGTGCCTCAATATCCGCATCAATGATAAGAAGTTTCTGACCATTCTCTAAATTATTCAACTCAGACCACGCTTTAACAAAGGCCAATAAAGATAATGTTCGTCCTACTCCTCCCTTATATGAATGAAAAGCAACAACAGGTACTCCCGGTAACTCCTTTTCTATTAACTCACTATTATATGCTGTCTTCTGATACAAAACATTCCTAAAAAGTGGTGTGGCTACGCTATTATCTTCCTCATCCTCAGCAATTCTAAAAGACACCTCTAAACATTCACCTGATAAATCCAAAAATATTCTTTCGCCATCATATTTTTTCCCAAAAACCTGCAATAATATTTTTTTAGCAGATGTCTCCGCTTGTCCTTCTTTTAAATGAATAATTACTTCGTCAGTATATATTTCGGTATAAGAAATCACTCCCTGCCACTTATCTTTATTTAACAACAATTCTCTTTCTATATCTTTCCATGTATATAACATCATTGTCTTCTCATCCCTTCTTTAATCCAACAGGCAATATCATTTAACGAGTCCTCTATCTTTTCTTCCTTGTCTAATTGTTTTTCTTGTGTTTTAATACAATATCGGTAAAACTGGTGATAGTTTTCTGTATCCACAATATTTTTATGTACAGTTTTCAATCGTGGGAATTTAAAATTTCCCTGTTGTCCTAACTCCTTTAATATTTTTTCCAGATTGTGAGACTTCAAAATTTTTATCCTTTTATCATCAGTGCCTTCTAAAATTTTTCGGGGATCTTCTTCGTTCCATTTATCCAATAATTTATATTTTAAACCGCATTCCACGCTATAAATCAATAATAATCTTCTGCTGTTTATATCTGCATTTTCGCCTTTAAGCCGTTTATATGACTGGTAATGCTTCTCGTATCCTTTTCTATAATCTCTCTTATCTGCAATCAGCATTTCTCATATTTCCTTTTCTTATCATCTGTTCAAAATAATCATATCTTCTCTCACAAAATACATCACCAAAGAGGCAATACTATATATCCGTTATCCTCACATCCTTTTTCAAGAATACTCCCATTCAAACGAATTTACTCCGGATGCAGCATATGCTTTATTATAATTTCCCAAATAGATGCTGTGTTAGAAAACATCTCATTTTCCATATCAAGAAACATTTCTTTTACCCTCTTAGGCAGCTTAGGGGCGTTTAATACTGCCCAGATGGCTATATGTGTATCTATCAATATCTTAGTATACCCTAAAAAGCAGTTTCTCTCAATATGCTTTCAAAATTCTTATATGTTTCTTTTATGATAATGCAAAAGCGGAGAACACTCACGCCCTCCGCTTCCCATCCATCACCTTACAAAACACCACAGCAACAGCCGTGCTCACCGCCGTCGCTATAATCCCCGGCCCTACAATCGCCGCCGGGTTCACGCTCCCGTACTGGCTCCGGTAGGCAATTACATTCACCGGAATCAGCTGCAGCGACGAAATATTAATAATTAAAAATGTGCACATTTCATTACTTGCAATTCCCGGTCTCCTCACCGGTCCCGGAAGCTTTCCCTGCCTTCTTTCCTCTTCCAGATTCTCCAATCCCTCCATTGCTTTAAGTCCTGCAGGCGTCGCCGCCCAGCCGAGCCCCAGCACATTCGCAATAATATTTGTTGTAATATGCTCTATCGAAGGATGGTTTTTCGGAATTGCCGGAAACAAAAAGCGTATCAGCGGACGCATCCTGCGGGACATACTTCCAACCAGACCTGCCTCTGATGCAATCTCCATCATTCCAACCCAAAAAGACATAACCCCCATCATCGTTATACACAGCGAAACTGCTTCTTTTGAGGAATCCAGCGCGGCATTCGTAATCTCTGGAATCCGCCCGGTAAAAGCCGCACAAATAATTCCTATCCCGATCATTCCCGCCCATAAGTAATTCAACATACTCTTTTACCTTATTCTCTGTTATTCCTTTATACTTATGTCCCGGATAGCGGCTAATAGAACCACGATTACACAATTTCCTCCGGGTTCATCCCTCTTTTTTTCAAAAGCAGATAAATAATCTCCCGGAACAAAGCGTAGGTCACAGATGCCACAGGTATGAAAATCAGCATTCCTACTACCCCCATGAGCGTTCCTCCAACACTTACTGATGCCAGCACCCAGATAGACGGAAGACCTACAGAATTCCCTACTACATGTGGATAAATAAAATTACCTTCAATCTGCTGAAGTACCAAAAACAGCGCCACAAATAGAACTGCCTTAGCAGGATTTACTATAAAAATCAAGAATACTCCGACAGCACATCCGACAAATGCCCCGAACACTGGCACAAGCGCAGTAAATGCGATTATGATTCCAATTAGAAGTGCGTAGGGAAAACGAAAAACTGTCATCATGATCACAAACATGCATCCCAGAATGACCGCTTCCAGACATTGGCCAGTTAGAAATCCTGAAAATGTGTAGTGTGTCAGCGACAACACTTCCAGCACTGCTTCCGCCTTTCCCTTCGGCATAAAAGCATATAGAATCTTCTTTCCCTGAATCTTCAGCCGTTCCTTCTGGAGCAGTGTATAGCAGGCAAATGCGAAAGCAATAAAAAACACTGCCAGCCCGCTTATAATCTCTCTCACCACCAGCATAGTAGATCCCACCATGCTGGATGCTCCACGCCGCAGAAAACGGAGCCCCATATCCGTAACCTTATCCCAGTCAAATTCTATGCGCTCGATCCTCTCCATAATTTCATCATTATTATGAAACAGCTTCTCCGCCCAGCTTTGAACCTTTGGGAAAAACTCTTGTACACTATCCCCTAAATTAGAAAAAGTCTCTCCGAGCTGCGGAAGAAGTACAAAAAGAATTCCAAAAATAATTCCAAATAACAAAAAAAGAACGATAACCAGGCTTACCGGCCTTGCAAATCTGCTCATCATTCTCGAATGATCCCTCTTATATTCTGGAAACAGCCGTTTCTCCACATGGTTCATCGGCACTCCCAAAACAAAAGCAATTGCTCCGCCAAGCACAAAAGGAAATATTACATGAAAGATCCCGCCAAGCAGGGCAAATACAACTTCATGCTTCCAAAGACACAAAAATAAAATTGCCGTAAATACAATTAATCTTCTGATTTCCCGAATAATCTCTCTGCTTAGTTCCATTTTTCTCTCCTAAAACATTCAGACCGGCATTTAAAACAAGATTCCGCAGAATCCAGATTATATCTATATTTTTAACAAATATCCGGGAATTATACCTGATGCATGCATTGAAACAAACGTAAAACACCTATTATATCAGCTTCCTCTAACAGCTGCTAAAACAAGGCTTATTTTCGCCCAAATAAGCCTTGCCGGATACCTATGATTTTTTTCATCATTTCCTTTTTCTGCGTTTTACAATTCAATCCACATGGCCGGACGGACTGCATATTTACTGCTGTCTACCTTCTCTTCCTGGCTGATCCCGCCGTGAACTGAGACCACATACGGTCTGCGTCTTTCTCCATTGTAGCCGCCCCGGCTGCCGGCGCACAGCCACCACCCGCATGCATCATTGTATATCTTTATATCTGTATTATTTTTTGCATATTCTGTCGGATAACAGAGCCTTTCAGTATCCGATTCGTCCCCGTGTTTACTGTTGATATACTGATACACCTCCGTATAGCTAAGCAGAAATACATAATCCTCCGTCTCTCGTTCAAGCTTATCATAGTCACGCCCTGGGACGCGCGAGTTATGCTCCGGAAAGCCTTCCGACGTTGACAATAGGATTTTTTCCTGTTCCTCATCCGTGAACGCATCCTCATAGAATTCCTCATTCAGCCACTTACGCAGGGTACAGTCCTCCCACTTGATCACAAAGGAAAACTCATCATTATATGGCTTTGCATCCAATCCATATTCACTGAGCAGCAGCACCTTTCCGTTTTCATCGTCAGCATCAATCACACGCCACTCAATCTCTTCTCCCTGATAAGTTCCAAATTTCATGTGTTCCCCTATCAGCTTTGAGGCAGCGCCGCTCCCGGCGGACTGCCGGCCGCAACCGGAAAACACCAGACACATCAATACTGTAGACACCGTTAACTTGAATAATAAACATCTCTTATCTTTCATAGTTTTCCTCCTTATAATTCTCTCAGGAATCCTCGCCAATAGCCGCTTCCCTTAACATAATACCGCTGTTCAAATACGCATCGCTTCTTATTCGTCGCCGTCAATCTGCCATAGGGATACTCCGGTCTCGCTAAATATGCATACATAATACTCCCCATCTTTAGTTCTGCAGAACGGTAACATGCCATTGAAGGCATGGCCATTGCTGACCCTATTGGAAAGCTGCCGGATCTGGGTGATCTCTCCGTCCCTATACTCGTATATGCCTGCTTTTGTTACACATGCTACTGTATCATTCCATACAGCCATTGGAGGCAGGACGACATGATTATTCTTCTGAAACATCATGCTCACAAAATCCTGCAGCCCTTGCTCTGGTTCCTCTTCCTCCAAAGTTTCAGCATTCAGACAGCTATAAATCTCTGTTCCATATATCAAGAATTGATCCTGAGTTTTCAGCCATTCCATTGTTCCATCGTACGGCAGATTTTTGACTACCTTCTGTGTATTCACATCATACAGCAGGCATTCTCCTGTTGCCCCTGCCAGAGCGATTATGTGGTCGTTCACATATTTGACATCCCATATCTGCTCCCCGTCTCCTAACCGGTTGTATACCTCCTCCATATCATACTCTATATAAGAATCTGACGTAATCTGATATACCCGCTCAGAATATCCTTCTTCCGCTTTATCACTCATTTCCTCCATGACTACAACAGCCTCCGCTCCGGCCTCACCTTCTCGAAGATCGCCAGCACACAGATAGCTTTCCTCGTTCAGTTCATCCGGCTGGGACAGGATCTCTTCCCAGGTTTCCCCCTGATCCGTACTTTTCCATGCTACAGCGTGATGGTCTGTCAATGCCCCCTCGCAATCATTATCGGTAAGAACATAGATCTCACCCCCATTGCCTGCCAAAAGACTATAATAGGAAGATTCTCCCACATCTACCACAGCGCCGGTACCTTCTACCTGAGACTCTGCTTTATTGGACTTAATGATTGCTCTATGGACGACAGCGGCACATGCGGCTGTTGTAACAGAAAAAATAATTACAATAGCGGCGGCCGTCGCGGCTTTGCTCATACTTCTTTTCGTTCGTTTCATATATGGCGCTCCTTTCCGGACATTATCCTTCAGGAGATCATTCAATATTACCTGGTCAGCAGCATCCGATAATTTTATCTGATCCATCTGCTTTCGATACATTCTCATATATTCGTCCATCATGATAATTCTCCTTCCAACTTGCTTTTCAGATGCTTTCGGGCCCGTTCCATCCGGGATCTTACTGCAGATGCGGTGATTTTCAAAATCCCGGCAATTTCTTCCGCAGTATATCCCTCATAATAGTAAAGGAAGATTACCGTCCGTTCTTTTACCGACAATGACATAACCATTTCCAACATATCCATTGACTCTGTTTCCTTCACTGGAATGCCATCCGTTAATTCTTCATGTCCATGACGTTTCCAAAATCTCAGCCGATTCTTACATTCATTGGCTGTCACAGTCAAAAGCCAGGATTTCTCTTTTCCCGGAAAAATAGAAATCTTACGCTCTATCATTTTTATAAAAACATCATGGCATACATCTTCCGCTTCCGTTTGCGAATGCAGATAGGTCAATGCCAAGCGATAGACTGAGTTTTTATTCTCCATGTAAATCTGCGTAATATCCAACGAGATAACCTCCTTTTTGAGTACTCATTTATATAACAACTTAAAAAGTTTTTTTGTCTCATGAAATTATTTTATTAAATAGATTTTTAATAAAAGAAAACGCTGGAAATCTGATTATTTTCCAGCGTTTTCGTGAGTGTACGAGAATTCGATCCTCAAACAGCTTATGAGAAGTTAAGTGCTCTGCCGCCTGAGCAGCGCGCCCCTGCTAAATTAATTTTATAATAAAAAAATGCCCAGAACCGGAATCGAACCAGTGACACGAGGATTTTCAGTCCTCTGCTC
>CAJTZE010000044.1 GCA_910584265.1 uncultured Dorea sp.
CAGACCATTATGCAAAAGAAGTATCTGTTTCTAATTCCACAAATGGAGAATATTCACTTACAGTTTCCAAATTTAACGGACGCGAGACATTGTGGGAAGAGACGATAAAAGAGAATCAGGATATAGAAATAGATTTTGATTTTAGTCTTTCAAAAGGGCAGGCAAAAATAGTATATATAGATAGTGAAGATAGTGTTACAACGGTGATTGAATGTCTGCCTGAGACTTCAACAGATGGATTTACAACAAAAACGATACCATTAAAAAGTGGGAAGAACAGGTTAAAAATTGTTGGATATGATTGCGAAGATATTGAATTGAAGATGGTGTTTGCAGAAATACAATAGTAGTTCTGATATTATTGAGAAATTTGATAATAATTATGAGGCTGCTTATCCAAAAGAAAAAGCACATGAATGGAAAGAATTTATAGCACAATATTTAGAAGCAGGTTATTGGAATGAGTACTTTTTGGAGAAAAATGTAGTCTTATCATTATGTGAAAAGCTTTGCGGATGTAAATTTAAATCAATAAAGGACATGCTCAAAGAAAATCACTCTTATAGTGATAATATAGAATAACAAATTTAAGTCGAACAATAAAATTAGAATTTACAGAATATTAAATCCCGAAAACCAAAAGAATATAAATATTTAGAGAAATTCTTTCCGATAAGGATTTGGCTCTTATCTGCCAGCCAAGACAATAATGATAATAGTAGTTGGGAATGCTTACAAAGTGCCCATGGCAAAAACAATGTGAGAGGCGAAATAGAAGATGTTATATAATTTTTATTTTATAAATCCAACCAAACCTCAGAGCATATTTCATTGACCAACAGCGCTTTTTATGAAAAAGTATGTCCCAAATCTAAAAATAGTCATCTGGAAGGGATTTTGATTTGAATGGTTTATGAAATTACAATAATAAAGGAATTAGAACGCGGATAACAGGGGGATGGTTTTTATGAAAACAGAATTGCAAGCTAACCTGGAAGAAGAATTTGAATTTATGAGAAGAAAGCCGGTACCGGCAGATGGCATGATCGTTAACGTGTATGATGCATTCGGGATAGAAGCAGGAAACGGCTGGTATCAGCTTTTATATGATATGTGCAAAGAGATTACAGAAGTCCTTGAGGCGGAAGAGAAAACGGATCATATTGTGGTGGATCAGATTAAAGAGAAGTTCGGGAGCCTGAGATTTTATTATCATTTTGAGGGAATGGAGCCGGGAATCCAGGCATTTGATTTTATCGGTCAGGGGAGTATACGCATAATGCCGGGGAAGGGTGATGCATATCAAAAAATTTCAAAAATTGTACAAAAATATGAAGACAAGTCGCAGGAGGTATGTGAAATCTGCGGCTGTGAGGGGACTGTGAGAACAGATATCAGGTGGATCCGGGCATTATGTGATACCTGTTATTCAAAATGCCCTGAAAGAGCTAAGAAAAAATAATATTGCCTTATCAGAATTTCAGTTTATCCACGGCATATATAAGTCATTTGGAGAAGGAGGTGCTATTATGGCTACATCGAGTATTTTTGCAAAAGTTCGTATTGACGATCCGAAGCAGGCGGAGGCCTTTATAGATGCGTTGGCAGCTTCAGAGAATAAGCCTAAGAGAAAGCCGTTCTGCACCAGTAAAACCGCCATTGACAGATTATGATGCTATCCGGCGGCTGATGGCAAAGGGAGAAGCAGGCAAATGAGGCAGTTCGATACGATAAATATTTTAGATATGTTGGGAGCAATCGGAGAGGCAGGAATGCAACAGTGTCTTTCCGATTTTTCCTGTCCGATCAATCCGGAAATTGAGCAATTTGTATTAAATAATGCGATCGAGTTTGCAAGAAAGAAACTATCGGTTACATATTCTGTAGTAAATGAACATGGCAAAATAGCGGCAGTTTTTACACTGGCTCATAAAGCGGTTGAAATCGGCAACGCAAATCTGTCCAATTCTAAGCGGAAAAAATTAAGCAGATATGCAATATTGGATTCGGAATCAAATAACTATACGGTATCTGCCTTTTTGATTGCACAGTTTGGGAAAATTATTCTGTGGAGGAGGGAAAGGGAATCAATGGAAATGAATTGATGGATTTGACATTTGAAATTTTGGAGAAGGTTCAGCATGATATCGGCGGGGGAATCGTTTTTCTGGAATGTGAGGACAAGGTAAAGTTATTGAATTTCTACCAGAGTGAAAAGAATGGTTTTATGTCATTTAATGAAAGATATTCGGTAAATGATAATGTGAAATATATCCAATTGTTTAATTTCTTTTAGTGTCTGAAGAGGAGAGCGGAAAGTGATTTTCAGCATTTGGTACTATCTCAAGAAATATAAACCGCTTAATTGATACAAAGAACATGAACAGGATAACTTGATCTCCTAAAACTCTAACCCTAAGTTTACAGGAGAAAGCCAAACATTTCACTACACATTCTTATTTGGCGCTTGCCTTAAAAAATATGACAATTAAAAGGTAATCAACGAAATAATGATTACCTTTTTGTGTTAATTTATCATTTACTGTCAACGGACAGACATTTAATTGTCTCCAGAATACTGAGCATTTGATATTTTGCCCGCTCCTTTGTCACCCCTTCCGGTATGGAAAAGCTGACAAGTCCAACAATCTCCTGAACTTCCAGATTGAAAGGCAGATTCTGTACTTCTACTCCGGTATCCTCTACCACATCGTGAAGAAGCATTGCCGCAAGCAGATCGTCATCCTTTATCCCCATTGCATGTGCCTGACACGCCATCATAAGCGGATGATTAATGTATTGGATCTGTTCCGTTGTAAATTTTCCTTGTTTCCGAAACTGCCCTGCGTGGTGTTCGCGCATATATTGCAGAGCCTTATATGTACCGGTTAGTTTTTCTGACAGAGCGAATGCTCTCATTCTCGTGAACATATTGTCCTCATGGAATAATCTGTCTCGAATATCGTATGTTTTGCTCATACCTGTCCCGGTTTTACCTGAGAACAAAGCCGAGTAAGGCAAATTCAGCAGCTCTGCAGTCAACATCAGATTTTCAATGTCTGGCAGATTATGTCCATTTTCCCATTTGCTGACTGCCTGAGCGGTAACACCAAGCTTTTCTGCCAGTTCTTCCTGCGTGAATCCGGCATTCTTCCTCAGAAAGGCAATATTTCTGCCAATATCAGATATATTCATGTCATTCCTCCTTAGACCAGCACAGCCGTAAATTGGTCTTTTTAAGATATCTATTTGTAAAATGGCGTTCCATAGCAAACCCATCATCCCAGCAGTAAAGAGGATGTCCATAAGCGTAATCGCCATAATCCTTAACAATATCACAATTCATATAGCGCATTGCTTCTTTTGCGTCCTGAATCTGAAATGCAATGCATTCTTTTCCCATTTTATTTTCCCCCTTTCATATCCTGCAAGTAAATTATATAAAAAGGGGAGGGGAAATACCATACACGAGCCGTTGAGTAAACTTGAGCCATAGTTGAGTTTCTGTATCTAATAAAAACCGGCAGACCATTTCTTATAGAAACAGTCTGTCAGCTTACGATTTGTTCATCTCTTTTCTTAATATATTGTACTACGTTCTTCTTCTATTCTCAATCGAAATCATATGTGTGAAATCATACTCTATTTTCCTTTCACTCTGCCTTAAAATTATAAACCGGCCTTATCCTTTTCCTGATTTCCACCGTATCTGTGATCTGCCCCTCTATCTCCTCCAGATTCCTGTATGCAAACGGAGCTTCATCTAACGTGCTCTTTCCGATACAAGAGCTGTAAATTCCTTTCATTTCCGCCTTAAACTGGGATACTGTATACCTTGTTTTTCTTCTTCCCGTTTCATTTTCCGTCCGGCTCCATGAGGCGCAGAGTCATTCCAGTCTGCATTTCCTCTGCCAATACCAAGAAGAATCCCGTCGCGCATATTGACCGGGATGATCACAGGCTCCCCCGCCCTCGCGGAGACCGCGCCCTTCCGCAAGATAATACTCCGTCACTTCTTTTCCCAGTCTCCGGCTCCCGGAATGAACGGCTGCATATAGATTTCCTTCTTCGTCCTGATCCAGTTTGAGAAAATGATTCCCCCCGCCGAGCGTGCCAAGACTCGGCTCTGCCTTCTTTACATTTACATGCTCCACACAGTTTAACTGTAAAAAATCAAAATCCCGGATGTACCGGTGAGGTTTCTTACGCACTCCAAAGCCACAGGGCACATTCTCCCTGATGACCTTATCAAGCTTCTGGAACTCTGCCTTTTTCTGTTTCAATTTTACCAGCGTCACGCCGCAGCCCACATCAATTCCAACGACATCAAAGCATCTGTATTTGAGCCAACGCATAATCTTCAATTATATCTGTGAATATTTTAGCTGAAGTATAGACTCCATTTATTATTTTCATATAATCCGTTCTCTCCTCTTTGGTGCCTTTCTGCAAAAAAGAACGCAAAAAAACACCCCTGAAACTCAGAGATGCGGAAATTGCCTGAATAACTCTTATAAATGGATATAGAAATACCTGTCGGTTTTTACCCCTAAACGGCATAAACTATGACTGGCAGCCTCTCTCCAAAACTGAATTACGGACAATCCGCTCTCTGTAAATAACTACAGCGGCCTTTTTTGATAATTTATTTAAATGTCTCATGATCGTCCTCCTTCCAGTATGAATAAATAATCTTTGATTACAGAGCTAAGTATATCTGCCTCATAAAAATCTGTCAAGCTAAATTTTTAAGCTTATAACATCTTTTACATTATATCGTATTATTGGGAAATATTTGCAATGATTCCTTCATAATTCATCATCAGCAGCCTGCAAGTTTATCATAGAGACAATTTGATTCTGCATTTTTTCAACACTTTCAATCCTTACCCTGCCAATACGATTTCTCGCCATTTTAAAATCTATATCGGGTAAGATTTTTTCCAAAAAATTATTTACCTCCGGGGATGCCCCCATTAGCGCTGTTGCAAGAGAATTTGTATCAAACTGATCCAATGTTTCTTTTAGCTCCTTTTCTGGTATTGCAGATATTTGTTCAAAGTCAGCTATCCTCTGTGGCAATATCTTAGGCTCTAGTATATCGTTTATCGTAATGTCATATAGCTTAGAAATCTTCAGCAAAGTCTCTAAATCAGGGACGGCCGCACCCGTTTCCCATTTTGAAACCGCCTGCCTTGACACATTTAACTGTTTTGCCAAATCAGCTTGCGTGTAGCCGCAGCTTTTCCGCAAGAATTGTAAGTATCTTGATATAATATTCGTATTCATAAAATCCGCTCCTTTATTTTTATTATAAACTATGCAGAAATAAAATTAAAGAATCTGGTAAGTGCGAAATAGCAAATGCAGGTTGCAAAGACCAGTATCAAGACATCGGAGCAATATAAAAATTGATTTGCATTTTTGAAGGCGTATATTTGACAATTATCAGGATGTATATGTATGATACTCTTGTTTTTACTATTATTTAAAATAAAGGCAAAGAAGGAATTGAAAAATGATAATTGGAATTATTGAAGATGATAGATTATTAAGTAAATCATTAGAAATTCTGCTTCAAAAAGATGGGTATCAAATCATATGTATGCATACCAGGCAGGAAGCGAAAGAATGCTTGAAGGGTACAGAAGCACTTCTGATTATTGATATTGGCCTTCCAGATGGAAATGGAATAGAGTTATATCAATATTTACATAAAAAAGGAGCCGCAAAAAAAATACCTGCTATTTTTCTGACAGCAAGAGATGAAGAGCAAGATATGTTAAATGCATTTAATGCGGGGGCAGATGATTACGTTGTTAAGCCATTTTCTATGAACGTATTATTAAAACGTATTGAAGTTGTATTAAAAAGAAACGGACTAAATATTTGCAAGGAAGAAACCTTCAGATGTGGAGAGATTGTTCTGAATCCAAGAAAAAAGCAGGTTCTATTAAAAAATAAAGAAATTCTATTAACAGCAAAAGAATATAAGCTGTTGGAGTATTTTATGCAGAATGTGGGACAAGTACTGACAAAAGAAAATATTATGGAGCATATTTGGGGGATTGATGGACAATATGTTGTTGACAATAATGTAAGTGTTCTTGTGAATCGTTTAAGGAAGAAAATTGAGTTGAATGGAGAAAACGAATATATTAAGAATGTATTTGGGCTTGGATATCGAATGGAGGAAATCAAGTGATTGTATTAGGAATTATAGGCGGTTTTCTGACAGGAACTTTAGGAATGTATGTTATGCAACAGAAAGCCAGAAGCGAAGAACTAAAAAGAATATCCATTTATTTACAAGATCTTTTAGGAGGAAAAGAAATTAATATAGGTGCAGGCAGTGAGGAAACGATGAGCTCTAAAATTAACTATCAGCTTATGCGTGTACAAAATGTTTTGGTCAGTCAGAAAACCAGGGCGCAGAATGAAAAAAAGGAATTGCAGGAATTAATTTCGGAAATTGCTCATCAGATGAGAACACCATTGACAAATCTTAGAAATTATCTTGGTTTTCTTGAAGAAATAATAGAAGAGAAGAAATCCGAGCCAGAAAAGCAGTATTTAAAAGCAATTCAAATAAGTGAAGAGAAAATTTACTTTTTGACAGAACATTTTATTCGTATATCCAGATTAGAACATGGAATTATTCAGTTGAAAAAAGAAGAAAAGGACTTTATGAAAACTTTACGTAATGCTTTAGGGCAGGTGCAAGAACCGGCTGAAAAGAAAAAAATTATTTTCCAATTTGAATTTCCAAGAAAAATTGAAGTGAAGCATGATACAAATTGGATTGGAGAAGCAATATTTAATTTATTGGATAATGCAGTGAAATATAGTAACCAAGGAGGAAAAATTAAAGTAACAGTACAAAAGGATGAGATATTTCTTACACTCAGGATAAGAGATTACGGAATAGGGATTGAACCAGGTGAAGAAAATAAAATATTCCAGAGATTCTATAGGGGGAGTCGTGTCGATAATCAGGAAGGGTTTGGAATTGGACTATATTTGGCAAGAGAAATAGTTTCCAAACATGGAGGAATTCTTATTGGAAAAAGAAAAAATCCCGGATTTGAGATGCGAATGTCGTTACCACAGGAATAAAAATGATAAAATGTTAGAAAAATGTTAGATTTATTTTATATAGTAAAAATGAGATTACTCCAAAGGAGAAATTTAAATTATGAATAGTGTGAAAGCCGTTGGTTTAAAAAAGTATTATTCAACTCCTAATTATGAGGTGAGAGCTTTAGATGGTGTGTCTTTCAATGTTGATGAAGGAGAATTCCTTGCGATTGTAGGGACATCAGGAAGCGGGAAAACAACACTTCTTAACTTGTTAGGCGGGCTGGATATTCCTGATGAGGGCGGAGTGTGGATTCGGGAAAATAGTTTGCGCGATATGAATAGCGAGGAGAGGACTATTTTTCGTAGAAGAAATATTGGATTTATTTTTCAACAATATAATTTAATTCCGATGATAAGTGTATATGAAAATATTGTTTTACCTTTGCGGCTTGATGGAGCAGAAATTGATGAAGTGCTATTAGATGAATTAGTGAAGATATTAAAATTGCAGGAAAAACTGGAACAGTTACCAGAAACCTTGTCAGGAGGACAGCAGCAAAGGGCAGCAATTGCCCGTGCGTTGATGACGAAGCCTGCAATCTTGCTTGGAGATGAACCTACAGGAAATTTAGATTCGACTACTAGTATAGAAGTAGTAGGGCTTTTAAAGCAGTGTGCCGAAAAATATCATCAAACAGTGATCCTTGTGACTCATCAGGAAGAAGCTGCCCAGATGGCAGATCGGATTATACGAATTGAAGATGGAAAGATTGTAAGAAAAAATTGAGATTGTTCTCTTACGGCGGAAAGGCAAGCTATGGATTTTTTGAAAAATACCCCTAATAATAATCAAAAGGTATTGTCCATGTTGGCAAAAAATTTAAAGAAAAAAAATAAGGGACGTAATAAAATTTTGTTATGCACTACTATGATTAGCATTATGATATTAACAATGATTTTTGGTATTTCTTTTGGAAAAATACGTGCAGAATATACAAAAGCAGTACGTCAGGCAGGGACAACAGCATCAGGAATTTTGGAAAATGCAACAGAGAGTCAGTATCAGAGAATTTATTCCTTGAGGTATATCAAAAAGGTTGGAAGAAAAGTAAATGCAGGAACAATAACGAAACAAGGAAAAAATATTTGTGAGATTTCTATGCTGGATATGTCCGCATGGGAAAATATTGTTAAACCTGCTTATACAGATATTCACGGACATTATCCAGAAGAAAAGCTGGAGATCATGCTTTCAAGTAGCGCGTTAGAAAAGTTGAAAATTCATACTCCGAAAACGGGAATGAAAATAAAATTAAATATATCGCTTGGATGGGGTCAGACCATCGAAGAAACATTTGAATTAAGCGGATGGTTTACATCTTATGTAGATATTGATACAAAAATGGATCAAGGATATATTTCCGAGAAAAAGGTAAAGGAATGGGGATTTGCACCAGTTGAAAAAGCAGATCTATTATTTTGTCAGTCTGATGATATGGATTGGGAAAAGACAGAAAAAAAATTATATGAAGATGTTGAAAGAATAGATTCAAATCAGAAATTTGTCGTTTCGGATACAGCAGCATACGATGCAGTGAATCAATTGACAGGAAGTTATGAGATGTCAATATTAGGGGCTGTTGTAATTCTCTGTGGGACATTTTTCCTGATCTACAATGTGATGCAGATATCCATGGCAAATGATGTTCGTCAGATGGGAATGCTTAATACCATTGGAGCAACAAAAAAGCAGATTAGAAAAATATATAAGAAACAGTTATCTGGATATATAGTTCAGGGAACTGTTTTAGGGACAATTTTATCAATTTTATTTTTGCAATGGGGAATGCCGGTTCTTTTGGGACAACAGTATCTACGAGAATATGGCGGAGCAAAAGAATTTACAGTATTTAATCCAAAGGTTTTGATCGCAGCAATTGTGTTTAGTCTGTTGATTATTGAAGCGGCTGTTGGAAGGAATATTTATTGTGCCGTGAATAAATCTTGTGTTGAGAGCCTTCATTATACAGGAATAAAAGTAAAAAAGAAAGTAAGATTATTTTGTCGAGAGCACAAAGATAAAAATCATAAATATAAGATAAAAAGAAATTCATTTTTAGAGTTAATTTTTATAGCATGGAGAAACGTAACTAGACAAAAAGTAAGATTTATACTATCAATTTTTTCAATATTTCTCGGCGTGGAGGCAATTCTTTGTGCAGTAGTGATCACACAGGGAAGTGATGCGTCAAATATTTATCTTAAAAAACCGGATTTTACGATTATAGGAGAGTTTTGCCAAGAGGCACAGGAAGCAGGTGGATTTGTAGATACCCCACAACCAGAATTGGTCGATTCGTTTTTTACAGATGGGGATGTATTCGATTTTATGTGGAATAGCTATAATGATGCATTTGCACCGATTCCAGAGAGCATGAAAGAAACAATTTCTGTGCTTGACGGAATAGAACAATCAACAATGGCAGAAGGGACTTTTATGATTCCAGTGATTTCAAAAAAGGGATGGAGTCCCGTAAATGATAGGTATTTTAGAACTGATGCAGAAGAATTAGGACATAATATGATAGAGTCAGGACAACCAGAAACAGTACGCATTATAGATGAAGAAGAGATACAAGAACTAAGTGAATATGTTTTGGAAAATCATTTGAAGGTAGACATGGAAAGTGTAGAGAATGGAACAGGCGCTCTGTTTGTTCATGAACGCTGGTTTACTCCTGAACAGGAAAAAAAGGCAGAACAAACAGTAGGTGAGCCGATGAAATTTCTAAAATTGATGTCTGAAGAAGAATGGGAGAAAGTAGAAAAAGCATCTCAGAGCATGGATGAATTGGGAATCTCTTATCAACAGTCCGGAGATTTTGTGTTAAGCGGATATATAGATAGTAAACGAGAAGGTTTTCCACAAATAAAATCAGGATGGCATGGAGAAAATATGGCAGTTTTCTTTGTAAGTGAAAAAGGATTTAAACGGCTTGGAACAGAAAAGAAAATACTTTATATGGAATTGAATACAAAGAAGGACAAAGAACAAAATCTGAAAAAGGAAATAAAAAGTATTATAGCAGAAGAAAACAAGGATAGAAAATCAGCAGGAACGGCAGAAATATTACTATTGAGTAAATCAGATTTGTTGGAGAAAATGTCTGATAAGCTGCATGGAAACCGTATGATCCTAGGGTGCATTAGTGCATTATTATTTCTTGCAGGGATAACAAATTATTTTAACGTGATAATTACGGGAATATTTGCAAGAAAGCAGGAATTGGTAATGATGGAACGCATTGGCCTGACTAGAAAACAGAAGAGGCAGCTGTTGTTATTTGAAGGATTCTGTTATTTCTTGATTATAGAAGGAATGATAATTTCGCTTGGAACAGCAATGCTTTATCTGATTCAGTACTATATGCAGAAAAAAGTAACATATTTTATGTTTCAATATCCAATAGGCTGGCTGATGGGAGTAAGTATAGGTTTGCTTGGAATTTGCTTAATAGCACCTAATATGGATATTTTTATGATGAATAAAAAGAAAAACTGATGTAACTGGGGGGGAGTTTCAAATTATAATAAACAATTTTATTTGTTTTTTTAAAAATTTTGTGTTATTCTAATTATCTGGAAAAAACACGCACGACACATGTATTGCCAAAGGCAAGTAAATCTGATTACGAGGACGGTTTTCACAAGATTTATTTTATCTTTGGCGATATGTGTGTTTTTTTGCGTTTTTTTCAGCGATTAATATTTTTTATAAAAGAGGAGAGAGAAAATTATGCCAAGAAATCAATTCCAAAGAATGGTATTTGCGTTTATCACCGTTGTGATTACGGTACATGCCTATGTGTTTTACAGCTTGTATGTTGTAAATGGTAATACTCTGATGGCTATTAACGGGACTACTGGTGTTATCGCAGCGCTTAATAAGCAGGGCGGCGTTTATATGTGCGGAGGCTACCTTCCGATATGGGCCTGCATTTTGATTGAGTTTTGTTTAGCCTATGTACTTGAAAATCTGGCAGGCAGTCCATTGTCATTTAAGCTTGCCTGCCGTGTATTCAATCCTGCGAAAAATCATCCGATGATATTTGAGACAGCGATTATCTGCGCGACCGTAGGTATTATGTGTCCGGCAATGAGTTTTATTGCGGCTTTCCTGTATTATCCTTATTATAGAGGGTTTGATGTGATTTTGCTGTTAGCAAATTGGCTGAAATTAGTATGCTTCAATTTCCCGTTTGCCTACTTTACACAGTTGTTTTTTATTCAGCCATGTGTCCGTATTATATTCAAGACTTTGTTCCGCAAGGATATTGAGGCGAGAAATAACGACATGGAAAAAACTAATCCAGAAAATGAACAGGAGACAATTGCAGATATTTTCCGCCGTATGGATGAGATTAAAGAAGAGCTTGCCCATGAGCGCAGAAAAAGAAAAGCGCTGGAGCATACCATCCAAAATGATAATAAATAAAGAAGGCGGAAAAATCCCCCATTTCAGCGCTGCTGTGATATAGTATACATGAAGCACTTTCAAAAGTAAGTAGTTTGCAGAAAGGCAGTGTTCTATATGATGTGGACAGAGTTTCCTGAACATGAAAAACAGGAATATAAAAGAATGATACTTGCATTTGCCAGTCTTACAGAGATGTTTGCGCAAAAAGCAGAAAATGGGGAAAACTACACCATCCCAAGTCCTATTATCAATTCTAAATATCAGGAAACGATTTTTCAAAGAGTATTTCATGCTTCCGCTGAGGATATTGGCAATACCTCCTATGATGCTTCTGTTAATCTGACTGGAACAGACGGTGCAGAGCATAAATATTTAATTGGTATCAAAACCTTTGGAATAGGCTCCGGGGCTCAAAAGGTAGCGCAATTTAAAGCGAATCATGATGAATGGTCAGGTCTTATCAATCAAATGCGCGCCAATGCGGTTTCGGATGGCGGGACTGCTAAGACGAAGGAAGAAATTAATAAAATTAATGCGTTATTATATCTGGAATTAGCAAGGAAAATTGCCACATTAAGAAATGCACGCATCCGTTCTTCGGAGGCCAATATCCAGGGCTTTTCCGTAAGTTCTGAGCACGATGATGTTCAGGCAGTTTACCATGTACTGATGCCGTCGCCAAAAGGAGAGGCAGCTGCAATTTACGTTGGTGAGACGTCTTATGACCAGATTAATGTTGGAGAGATTTCCGTGATTGGATGTACCAGTGCCCGGAATCCTACTAATTTTGATTTCACGGATGGAAATCATACATACCGTTTTACGTCTGCTGACAGCCAGCTGTTAATGGATTTTGGAAACAAGCAGATTGTTCAGGAAAAATGGGATGTTGTATATGCGGATGACGCATACGGCCTGTTTTCCGGCCTTGCCGACCGGATATATGGCACCCGGGCTCCTGTAATTTCAGAGTCCTATTCATGGCTGATTACGAATGAGGACGGAGAAGTAGAAAGATTTTCCGGCTTTAACAGCTTTTACGGAACCGGCTCTAAGCTGGCTGTTGATCAGCGCGAAAGACGTATATCGGATTTAGCTGTAAAATATTCCGATGTCATGGACGAAAATTATTTGAAGCAAATAACAGAAAAGCTGCGTAGCTATCTGTTGGTAAAGGCTTCATCTAAAGCAGAAAAAGAGGCAAAGGCAGTTCTGAGAAGAGAAATATCCGCCCGTGTGCGGGAAGCAGGAAATCCAGAATTTACTGCGTCGGTGGAGAAGCTCATCTATCGTCCGAAGGATGAGCTATATATTCCGATTCCTAATGCGAAGGAGTTTCATGCAAGCCATCCTGACTTTTTTGGTCCGGGAATTGGAACATTCAGAGAACGCACCAATAAATTGGCATTGGAAAAAAGCCGGTGTGAATTTAATCTGGTCTTTGAGCCTTCCGGAGACAGCATCCGTTCTTTTATCACGCAGGATAACGGAAAGGCAATAGAGTCTGTTGAGAAACAATCCTACTTAGGCGAATGGATTCTGCGGGGCGTGTTTCAGCTGGATGAATTTGAACCGCTGACAGCAGAACGACTGAGAGAAATTGGGATCAACGGAATACGACTGTATAAAATAGAGGGTGATCCAGACGTTCATCTTCGGTTTATCTGGATTGACAAGAAGAATCTTCCAAAAGATTTTATGAAATACCATATCGGGAGAAGCTGATGGAGGCAGGATTTTACCAATTCAAGGAGGATAGCAAATGAAAGAGTATAAATTTTACGGCTGGCGGCAGGCGGATGTGTCTGTAGTTTTTGATGAATATAAGGTGATAAAAGACCCAAAGCATCTCTATGATCTGCTTTCAGAGATTTGGTGTGCAGATACCTGTGCGCCGAGGATGAGGGATAACTGGACGAAGGAAAATATGACACTGGGACAGTGTTCCATCACTGCATTTCTTGCACAGGACATATTCGGCGGAGATGTCTATGGCATCTTAAGGCCGGGCGGAAATTATCACTGCTACAATGTGATAGGTGACTGCGTGTTTGACCTGACAAGTGAGCAGTTTGGTGAAGAAGTGCTATCTTATGAGGGCAATCCGATGCAGTCACGGGAAGTACATTTTTCTAAGAAAGAAAAGCGTTTGAGGTATGAATATCTAAAGGAAAAACTGAGAAAGAAATTAGGTGGAAATATGAAGGAAGAGCCATGATCTGAGGAGCCATGGCTCTTCCTATATGTATGGCCGTTACAGCCGCTTGAGCAGTTTTTCGCTATATCTTCATCGCAGTCTCATAAGCGCCCCAGATGACGCTTCTGAGATTGCCGATCTTCCGGCAGTCGCCGACCAGATATACGTTCTTTTTCTTCTTATCTATATCCATTGGATTTGAGATATAACCGGCAGAGGAAATCACGCTGTCGCAGGGAATGCTGATGGTCCGGCCCCATCTATCCAGGCATACCACGGCATCTTCCTTCACTTCCTTTAAGCTGGTTTCCAGATATACCGGCACCTTATGCAGCTCAAACCACTCGCGCAGATAGGAGCTGTTTGCCAGACAGACACCCTTTTGGGATACCAGATCGTCCTTCATCTCGATGATAACCGGCTCCTTTCCGAGCAGCGCCAGCTCGTAGGCAATCTCGCTTCCGGTAAGGCCGCCGCCGATAACGGCAACCTTCTGTCCGACTTCTGCGCCGTTTAGGAAATCACAGGCCTCTACCATCCGTTCATGTCCCGGAACGCCCTTCAGTACACGGGGTACGGAACCTGTGGCAATGATGACCGGCTCATCGCCAAACTGGGATAAATCTTTTACTTCTTCGTTCAGGTGTACGGTAATCTTCCTGATTTCCATCTGGCGGCGATACCATGTAAGCAGCTCCCGGAGCTTGCCCTTGTAGGATTCTGCGCTGGCAGGGATAAATGTGCCTCCCAGTACACCGCTCTTTTCGTAAATGACCGGGATGTGGCCTCTCAGCTTCAGCACCCGTGCGGCTTCCATACCGCCGATTCCGCCGCCGACGATATGAACCTTCACCGGAGCCTTGGCAGGCTTGATCTGGTGCTTGTTCCACTGCATGGTCTCGGCATTGACGGCACAGCGGGCCAGATGCAGGCTGTCGCTCAAATCCTGATCGTTTGGAACCCCCTTGTAATGGCACATGTTAAAGCAGCCATTGTGGCACAGGATACATGGGCGGATGTCCTCTTCCCTGCCCTTCATCATCTTGGTTACCCACTGTTGGTCAGCGAGGAACGGACGCGCAAAGCCTGCCCCGTCCAGCTTTCCGGCCGCGATGGAATCTGCCGCTGTATATGGATTCAGACGGCCTGCGCATACTACCGGAATATCTACAAACTGTTTGATGTGCTCTACGTCGGCAAGGTTGCAGTTCTCCGGCATATATACCGGCGGATGCGCCCAGTACCAGGCATCATAGGTGCCGTTGTCGCAGTTGAGCATATCGTATCCGGCATCCTGAAGATACTTGACTGCCCGTTCGGATTCTTCCATATCCCGTCCGGCTTCGGTATATACCTCGCCCGGCAGGGCGCCCTGACGGAATCCCTTGGTCTTGGACAGAACGCTGTAGCGTAAGGAAACCGGGAAGTCTTCTCCACATGTCCATTTGATAGCCTTCACAATCTCTGCTGCAAAACGGTAGCGGTTTTCAAAGGAACCGCCATATTGGTCGGTACGCTTATTTACATATTTTAGAGTGAACTGATCCAGAAGGTAGCCCTCGTGAACCGCATGGATCTCCACGCCGTCTACGCCGGCATCCTTCAGAAGCTTTGCTGTTTTGGCAAAAGCATCTACAAATTCGTGGATCTCTTCTACCGTCATCTCCCGGGAAGGTACCTTGTCTGACCAGCGGTTCGGGGAAGGACTTGCAGATGCAGTAATCTTATCCAGGTCCATAAATGGCTTAGAAGCCTTCCGTAATGCAGGATTGGTGTACAGCTTTTCCATCATCCCGCTGATCGTAAAGGAACGGCCGAAGCCTGCGGTAAGCTGGATAAACAGCTTGGCTCCGGTCTTGTGGAATTCGGGCATCCACTTCTTCAGATCCTTATACATCTTCTTTTCTTTGTGCATCCACTGTCCCAGCATGGGGTTGTATACGGGCTGACAGCCCGGCAGGACCAGCCCGGCGTTGTTCTTGGCTGCTTCCATAATAAAATGAGCGCCGGCCTTGTCAAAATGGTGCTTCTCCATCCACCCGAACAGATCTGTGCCGCCCATGGAAGTGAGGACGATGCGGTTCTTGATCTCGCAGTTTCCAATTTTCCAGGGGGTAAACAACGGTTCCAATTTTTCATTCATAATCAGATCATCTCCTCTCTAAAATATCTGTCTCATACGTATATGTAATAGTAAACTCATTATAGCAAGTTTTTGTTTAAACTGCAACAAAAAAGTGTCATAAATCAATTTATATTTGTTGCAAATAAACAAATATTGTGGTAAAATGATTAAAAGATTGCATGATAATAAGGAAAGAGAAAGGAGGCGGGACCATTGCATGATACAACGATTATTGCCGCCACGGGCAAGGGCGGCGTGGGGAAGACATCCATTTGTGCTGCTATGGTGCGCCTGTTGGCAGAGAGCTATCCTAAAGCCAGGATTCTGGCCATTGATGCAGACCCGGCAGTCGGACTTGCGGCGGGTCTGGGCGTGGAGGCAGAATCTACTCTGGATGATATCCGCAAGCGTATTGTAGCCAGTGTAGAACAGGGTGAGCCGAAGGAAGCAGTAGAGCTCCTCGGGGAAGCCCGCTTTCAGATTTTTGACACAATGGTGGAGGAGGAAGGATTTTCCTTTTTGGCCATCGGCCGGCCGGAGAGTGCGGGCTGCTACTGTAAGGTGAATGCCTATCTAAAGGAGGTTATTTCCCTGCTGGCGAAGGACTTTGATTATGTGGTCATTGACGGTGAGGCAGGGATTGAACAGATCAACCGCAGAGTTATGGAGCAGGTGACTCATCTGGTGCTGGTTACGGATCCCAGCCGTAAGGGTGTACAGGTGGTGAAGACGATCGAGCAGGTGGCAAAGGAGCTTGTGATGTATAAGCAGTGCGGCGCCATTGTCAACCGGGTTACGGATGCGTCTATGCTGGAACTGGTAGATCTGCGGCCGATTGAGATGCTTTCCAGTATTCCAGCCGACCAGGAGCACGTTTCCAATGAAGTAAGAGGCCTTAGTGTGTTTGAGCTGAGCGGGGATGCGGCTTTGCTGAAGGGAGTGCGCGCGGCTCTGGAGAGATGGGAGATTTTATGATGCGGCAAGGAGATTTATATTAAGAAGAACGAAGAGAGGTGTGATACTTGAAAGACCTGAAGCATTTGATTTATTTTGAAAAGCTGCTGGAGAATGCGAATAATACCCTCATTGAGAAGGCAAGGAAAGAGGGGAAGCTGGCGGTAGGCTATACCTGCTTCCACATGCCGGAGGTACTGCTGAATCTGGATAATTGTTTTTCTGTGCGTCTGCGTGCTCCGAATACCGGATCCATGGATATTGCTACCTATTATATGTCCAACTATACCTGTGAATTCTGCAGGGCGCTTTTGGAACGTTCCTTCGAGGGCGGTTTTAATTTTCTGGACGCGCTGGCGGGTGTGGATGCATGTGCAGAGATGAACCGCTGTATGGAGAATATCGAGCTGCAGAAGCTGATTCCGAATGAGAAGTTTTTTGTTACCCATGCAGACATTCCTTACAAGGTAGAGGATTTTACCATTACCCATTACGTCCGGCAGATTAAGAACCGCGTATTGGACAGGCTGCATGAGGTGTACGGTGTAGATATTTCTGATAACGCTATTCGTGAAGCGGTAAAGGAACACAACGAGATCTGTCGTATTATTACCGAGATCGGAGAACTCAGGAAGCTTCCGAATCCGCCGATTACAGGCTGTGAATACCATGTACTGAATATGGTGACCTACTGCTGTCCGAAGTATTTGATCCTGGATAAGCTGAAGAAGACGCTGGAAGAGATTAAAAAGCGCAAGCCGGATCCTAAACCCTGGTACCGGGCAAGAGTTGCCCTGGTGGGCAGCGAGGTGGATGATCTGGGACTGACGAAGCTGATTGAGGATGCAGGGGCGTTTATTGTGGCTGACCGGTTTTGCTTTGGTTCTACGCCGGGACGGGAGGAGATTATCCTGAATGATGAGGAGGATGCGCTTACGCAGGTATGCCGTCATTATCTGGAGGTGTCGGAATGTCCGCGGTTTATGAGCAATGAAAAGATTACCCAGCGCAGGGAGACAGCGGATCGTCTGGCAAGAGAGTACGGCGCTGAGGGAATTATCTTTGAACAGATTAAGTTCTGTGATTTCTGGGCCTTTGAACGGGCTCTGGCCAGCTATATTCAGGAGAAAGAATATGGACATCCGGTGCTTTCCCTTGACCGGCCTTATAATGCCCGGTCCTCCGGGCAGCTGCGTACCCGGATGCAGGCATTTGTAGAATCCTTGGAGATTAAGCGTATCCAAAAGGGAGGAGGAGGCGGCGATGTTAAAGAGTAACCTGAAATGGGCAAAGAAGAACGTCCCTCAGGATTTGAAGATATGGAAAGAATTGATTTCAGAAGTAGACTGGAAGGACGTGGGAAAAAGAGTTAAGGAAGACCTGAAAGCCGCCAGGGACCGTATAACTGATGAAGCAAAGACCGTTGCCGCTATGTCAGGCAAAGAGCGGATTGACTTGCTGGTTAACGGGGAGAAGCATCTTGGAAGGCTGTACCGGCCGGGAAAGATTGCATTTACCCGGAGAGAATGGCGCGGAGTTGAGGGCACTGCCAGAGATTTCGCGGGATGGCTGAAAATCTGGGGCGTGATGATGGGTATGGTAATGCAGGATCCGGTTTCTATAGCCGAGGGCTTATTTGAATATCGGTGGTTCAGTTCATATCTTGCACTGCCTGCTTTTGCAGACCGGAATAATCTGGGGCTCAGGGGACCGCACGTGACTATGGCGAATGAACTATTCCTGCCGGTGTTCCGCTATGGCGCGAATACCATCGCTACACTCCTTAAGGCAGACGAACGGCTGGGGAATAACCAGAAGATACGAAAAAAAATGATGCTTTTTGACGAGATGACCATGAGTCAGATGATGGCAGGCTTTCCGAATCTGGAGGGGGTTCCTTATCAGCTGATGCCGGTATTTCTGGTATCGGAGATTGATCAGCTGGTATGTATTCCTTACATAGATGCGGTAGAGAGTTTCGGACTGCCTTCAGATACCTGCCCGGTGCCGACCTCTGAATGCGGTGCGGCGATTATCGATGCACTTCCGCACTGCGGATTAGGTTTTATTTCTACCTCTACTCCGTGTGACGGCTCAGACATGGCTACATCTTATCAGGACCGCCGTTTTAAGATGCCGACCTATCCTCTCACTCTGCCTGTGCGCTACGATGATGAGGATACGGTGGAATGCGGTGCGGAGGATATGAGAAGGTGTATTGAATGGGTAGAAGAGCTTACCGGAGAGAAGTGGGATTGGGATCACTATTTCGAGGTAATACGGCGGTTCAACGAGCAGACCAATTATGAGATGCGCAAATGGGAGGTTAACCAGACTCCGTATCCGCAGGT
Source organism: uncultured Dorea sp. (assembly GCA_910584265.1). Classification (GTDB taxonomy): domain Bacteria; phylum Bacillota; class Clostridia; order Lachnospirales; family Lachnospiraceae; genus Claveliimonas. The sequence goes on from CAJTZE010000044.1 coordinate 19,185, forward strand.
GATCGGTCCGGCATATGAGCTGTTCCGTAAGTGGAGCTATGAGATGGACGGAGGTTTGGATCCTCGTACCATGAAGACGTTCAAGCGCGTTGACAAGATGATGATGAAGGCTTACGAGAAGAAGATGAACCCGTATCGTGCACCGATCCGCCACAGAGCTATCGTATGGAGCTGCCCGGCCCACTATTACGCGAATTTCTCAAACTGGCTTCAGAACTGCTGGGGTATCGGCGTAATGGTAGAGATGGAGAGCTTGAACTTTACTAAGATGCTTAATACAGATGACAAGGAAGAGGCAATCAGAGATTTGGCAAGATTGTATGAACGGATGGTTATGCGCAAGCATACCAACGGCGGCCATGTTCATGTTCTGGAGGAGTTGTGGAAGCAGGTGGAAGCGTTCAATGTGGAAATCGTGATCATGTATCAGCATGTATGCTGTAAGACCATGAGCGGACTGCAGGGGCTGTTCGATGAGCAGGCCAGAGAGCGGGGCATCCATCTTATCTGGGTTGAACATGATTTGATGGATCCTCGTACGGTATCCCGCCGGGATATGCGGAGCAAGGTGAATAACTATATGGTTAATGTATTCCAGGAAGAACCGCTGGATCCATCCCTGGTAGAATTTGAGGACGATGTGACATGGTAGATCTGTCACCAGAAAGGAGAACAACATGAAATATTTCGGAGGATGTGACGTAGGTTCCACCTATACCAAAGCAGTGATCATAGATGAAAATGGCAAGCTTGCGGCGCACACGACGATACGCAGCAAGATCAATTCTGAGGTGTCTGCTAAGATGTCTATGGAGGAGGTTATCGGGCAGGTGCCGGAGCTGGAAACGGCTAAGGATCTGTGTTATCTTATCGGTACCGGCTACGGCCGTAATAAGGTTCCATTTGCAGATGAGAATATCTCGGAGATTTCCTGTCATGCGATGGGTGTTCACGTAACCGATCCGGACGTAAAGGCGATCATCGATATCGGAGGCCAGGACGTAAAGGGAATCAGTATTGACACGGACGGGACAGTAAAGAATTTTGCTATGAATGATAAATGTGCCGCCGGAACAGGACGTTTCTTTGAAGCGATGGCACGGAGCTTCGAGATGTCTCTTACAGAATTTTCCAATCTGTCGCTGACCGCAAAGAATGTGATTCCGATCACTGCCCAGTGTACAGTATTTGCAGAGAGTGAGGTTATCACGCTGGTGGGCGAGGGCAAGCCGATGGACGAGATTGCGGCTGGTATCCAGATGGCTGTTGCAAAGCGGTGCTTTGTTATGGCGAAAAAGGCAGGCGCTGTTACAGCGATCACCCTGACTGGAGGCTGTGCGAAGAATGCCGGTTTAAAGAATGCTATTGAGCACGTGCTGAAGCTGAAGGTTATTGACCTGCCTGTTGATCCGCAGCTGATGGGAGCCTTAGGAGCTGCAGAATATGCAAGGCAGAAAGGGATGGCTAAGGCATAGAGTAACAGTTCAGCCTTTGGCTTCACTGTTATGTCATTAACCAAAAACAGAAAAAGAGGGATTGACATGAAAAAGGTACTGAAAATTTTATTTAAGGTCATCAGCATTATATTTGGCGTGCTGTTTACCATCTATATGCTGAATCTGGATATGAAGGTTGTGGGATTTATTTACATCTGGCTCAATAAGTTCCACGATAAGAAAGATTCCTTAAGGGATATCCAGTTCTGATGAAGCTGTACGATTCTGTCATCACCGCTACAAAAGAGCAGCTTGGCCCGCTGAAGCCGAAGATCTGGGCTTATGAGGAACGGAGTGCATGGCCGGATGCAGGAGTAAGCGAGCTGGTGCTGCAGCGGGACGCCGCCTATGAGCTGGGAGGCGGCGGCTGGCCGGCAGTGAATTTCACCTGTGTGACGACTGACGGCGGCTTGATCGGACAGAATCAGGTGTTGCTGTATGGGCCGGATCTAAGGGAGCTTAAGAAGGATGCACCCTATGCCCGGATTGCCTTGCTTCAGACAGCGGGGCTGGGGGAGGAAGATGAGGAAGCATATAAAGCAATCCGGGATATGGAATTTGTCAAATACCATGTATTTCCCAAGGGCTATATGTTCCGCATTTCATCCGGAGATTACAGGGAACAGGTGCGGGTGAGCAAGAATGCTCTGAAGAAAGGAATATCTTTTCAGAATGTAGGGTTTGATTTTATCCGGCAGTATTTGAAGAATCCGAACGTACTGCGGGTACAGCTGATTTTTGTCACGGATCCTAAGGCGCCTTATGCGATGTTTCAGGACAGTGCGAAGAAATCAGCAGACATCACCAGAACGCTGACACACATTTTGGACGGGATGCCGACAGACTGCAGCAGCTGTAGTTTAAAGCCGGTGTGTGATGAAGTAGAGGGAATGAGAGAGCTGCATTTTGGAAGAAAAAAGCAATAAAAAAATATTTGCCTATGAGGTTTGAATTGGCTATTGGGAGACAGCGGACAGTGTTTTCCAATAGCCAATTTAAGCTGTGCAGTCTGATATTAATCAGATTCCTCGTCTGCACTGCTGACTAATATTTTGTTTTCCATCAGGTCCAGACTACAGAGCTTTCCCTCGTATTCTGTCTGGATTCCCATAATGTCGATAAAAGTCAGCCTGTCCGGCTGAATGCGGACATTGGCGATATTGCGGCACAGAAGGGCTTCGCCCTCCGGCCGGTGTTCATATACTGCTGAAAGACACATGGCTTACTCTCCTTTTAAAGCAGACAGAACCTTAGCCAGCTTCTCGTTGCCCTGATTAAAATCCTCTACCGCATCATGGAGCAGGGCGGCTTCTGATTCGGGAAGATTGTGAGCCAGTTCATGAAGTTCCTCCGCGTGATGACGGTTATGGCCCAGCATATATTCCAGCAGGGCCAAAGTCTCTTCCGGAGAACTGGCTGTTCCATGGGAATGATCATGATCATGCATGGCAGATTCTCCTTTTTTCTTTTCATTATATCATGTTACAGATTCTTTGCAAGCCGGATGCTTATCCGTTCTTACCGTGCCGTCCCCGGATGGATTCCGCGAAGTCCTTTGCAGGCATTACATTATAGTGGTACTTATTCAAAATCGGCATAATCCGGTAAAAAAGCTATGTATCCAGATTGAAATAGAAGATGGTAAAGAGCACTGCGTAAACGGACAATTCGATTTTTAGAAGCTTTTTCCATGCCGGACGAGAGCATTGTCCGCTTCGAGTAATTTGTGAAAAATCATGTATTTTGTAACAAAAAATCTGAAATAGAGGTACAAAATCACATTTTGTCAAGTTTTTCGGAAGCTTTTACTGAATTAGGAGGTGCTATGCCGCTTTCTGGTATATTTATCAGGTTATCGTTTTATTATAAATTATAACTATATCGAATGAAATTATTTATCATATAGGAAGTTCCTTCGGTTATCCTATATGATAAAAAATAAAAAGAATATGGGGCACTGGCGTAAGTTTGCAAGGACTGCTGTAAAATGAAAGGAAGGGAAGCAAATGATAAGGCTGGAGAATCGAGAGATAGAAGAAAAGAAGGACGACACAAGACAGGAGAAAGACAGCAGGCTCAAATGGAAGCCGCGAAGCTGGATACGTCTGTTATTAATTCTTGCAATACTGGTTACTGCCGGAAGCATCTGCTGGAAGATAAGGCATATGTCCGGTTCTGACATTGCCGGTAAAGGAAAGGATTTTCTGATCGGCAGAGAAGGCGGGGTTGTCACGGTGACGGAAAGTGTATTAGAGAAGAGCGTAAAGAGGAGCGAGATGTATACGGCAGAGTACCCGTATAACGGTTATGCCGTGGTGTATGAGGAGGATGAGGAAACGGTAAAATATTATACTGCTTATGAGGGAACGGTAAAGGCAGGTATTGATGTGAGCAAGATCCAGGTGTTTCTGGATAAAGAGGCCGGCATTATAATTATCCGCCTGCCGCAGATTACGGTGGCGGAGCCATGGGTAGATCCCGGGACAATGGAGTACATATTTGAGAATGAAAAATATAATACAGAGACTGTTGCGCAGGAGGCATACAAGGCGGCGCTTGCGGATCTGTCAGAGCGGGTCAGTGCGGATACAAAGCTTGCTGATACTGCGGCAGAAAATGCAAAGATTTCTGCAAAGGCGCTGGTGGAGCCGTGGGTAAATCAGGTAGACGAGGATGTGACATACCGTGTCGAGGTGCTTTTATATGGGGAGGGAAATGAAGATGAGTAGATTAAAGAGAATATTTGTGCTATTATGTACAATAAGTTTCGGCATTGGATCAACCGGGTGTCAGACTGATGCATCTGCCGGAGAGAAAGAAGAGGGAGCTGTCTTTGAAGAAGATGCGGCAGAAGGCGTCGGAGCGGAGCATGCTCTGGAGCTTAGCCGGGTACAGGGAATATGTGAGCTGGCGGCGCTGGAGTGCTATTATCACAATGTTGCAAAATCAATGAAGGAGCCGGGAATGGGAGTGTTCCATCTGGGAGAGAAGGCGCGTCCCTTCTGGATGGAATACACAGGGATTGCAGAGATCAGCTTCCGGTCTGACCGGATCAGGATGGAGCAGCATGGAAATGAGATTACTATTACGCTTCCTGCACCGGAGGTGTCCTGCAGGGTGGATCCGGATTCGTGGAATGAGGATTCCTATGTTATTTCCAAAGACCAGTGGATTCAGAAGAACCCGATTACTGCAGAGGATCAGACTCGGGCGATTGAGGAGGCTCAGACAGATATGCAGGAGAAGGTGGAGAATAATCCGTCGATTTTGGATAATGCGAGAAAGCAGGCGGAGGATCTGATCGAAAATTACATTCATCAAATCGGCCATGCGGCAGGAGTGGAGTATCATATTTCATGGAATGAAGAAGGGGAGGCCGATGAAAGGTGATGTCTGTTGAGAAAAGAATTAGAATGAGCCTGCTGGCTGAAAAGATGAAAAAGCAGAAGGGGTACAGCGAAAAATTAGGGCTTGAGGATATATCCGTATTCCGTGGGAGGAATATATCCGGTGCTGGGAGAACACGTTAAGATACGAGGAGGTTCAATATGTTTACATTATTATTTATCTGTTTTACATGTATTATATTTGGGAAAATATTTCTGTTTGCGGTAAAGGCGTCATGGGGGATTGTCAAGATACTTTTTACAGTGCTGCTTCTGCCGCTGCTGCTGATACTGCTTGTTATAGCCGGACTGTTTTATATCGCACTTCCGGTTCTAGTGATTGTGGGAGTGGTTTCCCTGATCAGTTCTCATACATAAATCTATTGGTAACAGAGATGCAGAGTAAGGAGGAAGCGGCAAGGCTCTTCCTCCTTTTGGCTGGGTATAAATCAGGAAAATGTAGAATGTTGTCTCCGGTAAGTATCAGTATTCTTCCGGCACAGTCCGATAGGGGCATCCAATCCATAGTTTTAAGCCCTTTTCTTAAATCTTTCGTTTCCGCGTTTTCATATGGCGGAGGAGCGCCTGGGTCAAATCCTGTCCGCGGAGTCTGGAAACGGGAATTTTATGCTCCTGAGGCAGCAGGGCCTGTCCTTTGCTGTATCCGCAGACATAGTCAAGGTTAACAAGATAACTCCTGTGGCAGCGGAAAAACTGCCCGCCGACTTCGGCTTCCAGCTTCTCCAGCTTTTCATAGTAGTCAATTACCTGTCCGTCCACTAAATGCAGATAGACCTTCCGGCCTATAACCTCGCAGTATAAAATCTGGGACAGCCCGATTATCTGGCAGGAACCGCCTTTTTGTATCAGGAGGCTCTGCTCCGCCGTCTGATTTAAAGCTTTAACGGCTCTGTCCAGCGTCCGCTCAAGCTGTTCAGGTGCTATCGGCTTGAGCAGATAGTCGAAGGCCCGTACCTCAAAGGCATCAAAAACGCATTCCTTTAGGACAGTTATAAAGATGAGCAGGCTGTGATTTCCGCTTTTCCGCAGCATTCTGGCAGTTTCCATGCCATCTGGCTCCTGCATCTGAATGTCAAGGAAAATCAAATCAAAATCGCGGCAGTCCTCCAAAAGCACCCTGCCGGTTGGAAAGCTTACGATATGGCAGGGCCGGCCTGTGTGTTCCTTTATATAATCGGAAATTTTTGCGGACAGATCTTCCCGCATAAATGGTTCGTCATCGCAGACAGCAATTTTTAACACTGATATCACCACACTTTGTCATTAGATTACCAAAAATGCAGCAGGATAACAAGCTGGATGCCGTGAAATGTTCCAGAATGGATTTGAAATGTATCTAGTTATAGTTTGAATTTATAACCGGGTATTTTTTTTGCATATTAGACATTTAAAACCTACCATGTTAGTATGATTATAGAAATTGAAAGTGATGGAAGGAGAATATTTGAAATGGCTGATATAAAAGATTCTAAAAATTGGGGATTTGAGACAAGGCAGTTACATATTGGGCAGGAGAAGGCAGACCCGGTGACAGATGCGAGAGCGGTTCCGATTTATGCAACTACTTCCTATGTGTTCCATGATTCACAGCATGCGGCAGACCGTTTTGGACTTCGGGATGCGGGGAATATTTACGGAAGACTGACCAATCCCACACAGGATATTTTTGAACAGAGGATTGCTTCTCTGGAGGGAGGTGCGGCGGCTCTGGCTGTGGCCTCTGGTGCGGCGGCAATCTCCTATGTATTTCAGGCGCTTGCAAAATCAGGAGAGCACATTGTGGCGTCTAAGACGATTTACGGGGGAACCTATAATCTGCTGGCACATACGCTTCCATTGACGAACGGCGTGACTACGACTTTTGTAGATCCGGAGGTGGAAGGCTCTTTTGAAGAGGCGGTTCAGGATAATACAAAGGCAATTTTTGTGGAAACTCTGGGAAACCCGAATTCTAATCTGGCTGACCTGGCAGAGCTGGCGCGGATTGCACATAAACACAAGATTCCTCTGGTAGTGGATTCGACCTTTGCAACGCCGTATCTTATCCGGCCGATTGAGTATGGAGCTGACATTGTAATACATTCTGCTACGAAATTTATCGGCGGACACGGTACGGCTATCGGCGGGGTGATTATTGACAGCGGAAACTTTGACTGGAAGGCGGCCGGCAGTTATCCATGGATTTCAGAGGCAAATCCAAGCTATCACGGCGTATCCTTTTCCGAGGCTGTGGGAGCGGCGGCGTTTGTGGCTTATATCCGTGCGGTTATCCTGCGTGATACTGGAGCAACCCTGTCGCCGTTCCATGCATTTATTTTCCTGCAGGGCCTGGAGACGCTGTCCCTCAGAGTGGAGCGCCATGTGAGCAATGCTCTGAGGATTGTGGAGTATCTGGCGGCTCATCCGCAGGTTGAGGCGGTACACCATCCATCGCTGGCCAGTGAGCCGGGCCATGAGCTGTATAAGAAATATCTTCCGAATGGAGGAGGCTCCATCTTTACCTTTGAGATTAAGGGGGATGCTAAGACAGCGCAGACATTTATTGACAATCTGGAAATCTTTTCCCTGTTGGCAAATGTGGCAGATGTGAAGTCTCTGGCGATCCATCCGGCAACGACAACGCACAGCCAGTGTACAGAGGAAGAGCTTCTGGATCAGGGAATCAAGCCGAATACCATCCGGCTTTCCATTGGGATTGAGAAGGCAGAGGATTTGATCGCGGCACTGGATGAGGCATTTGAGGCAGTAAAATAAACATAAAAGGTTAAATAGAATCCGATTTGCATAAAGCTTGATAATTATGAGCGGACGTGATATTTTCATAATATAGGAAATTTAGGTCAAAGGAGAATGAGGATTCTATGAAAAGGGAGAATAAACCAAAGCGTTCTGTGTTAGGCACCGGCATTCGTATTATCGCGGGGGCTGTGCTGCTCCTTGTGCTGGCTGTAGCAGGCTATATCATTTATATGCAGGCGCATTACTACCGCATCGAGGATTATCTGGCGTTAGAGATTGAGAACAATCCGGATGTACGGCTGGAGACAGGCAGAACCTACACTGCGGTTACTTACAATATCGGCTTTGGTGCGTATGGGCGGGATTACAGCTTCTTTATGGATACAGGAGAGATGAAGGACGGAACTCCTACCACAGGGAAATACGGCAAGGCAGTCAGTGAGGAAGCTGTGGAGGAGAATACAGAGGGGGTCGTTAAGGAGCTTGGGAAATTGGATGCGGATTTTATGCTGTGCCAGGAAGTAGATACGGATTCGGATAGAAGCTATCATGTGAATCAGGCTGAGGCTCTGAAGGAGGAATTCCCGGAATACGGAAGTGTATTTGCGAATAATTTTCATTCAGCCTATCTGCTTTATCCATTTTCAGACCCTCATGGTGCGGTTCAGGCCGGTATTTTAAGCTTCAGCCGTTATAAAGCAGAGGAATCTGAACGGCGCAGTTATCCGGTGGACAACAGCTTTATTACGAAATTTACGGATTTGGACAGATGCTTTTCGCTTATGCGCCTTCCGGTGGATAACGGGCATGAGCTGGTTTTGATCAACAGTCATATGTCTGCATATGACGAGGGCGGAAAAATCCGTGCACAGCAGCTGGAGCTCTTGAATTCTGTGATGGAAGAGGAGTATATGGCAGGGAATTATGTGATTGTAGGCGGTGATTTTAATCATGCACTGGGAGAGGCTGTGGCAGAAGGGTTCCCGTCGGAACAGAAATTTCCGTCGTGGGTTTCGATTCTGGCGCAGGAAGATATTGCAGAGGGAATGCGGATACAGCGGGCGGAGAATGAACTGGAGGTTCCTACGTGCCGGGGCGCCGATATTGCCTATACGAAGGGCGTGAATTATACAACAGTGGTGGATGGATTCCTTGTGTCGGATAATATTAAGGCAGAAGCGGAGAATATTGATGTGGATTTTGCATACAGCGACCACAATCCGGTAAAGCTGGAATTTGAACTGATCGAACAATAAGATTCAAATAAAGCAGCAGAACAGGCGAAAGAACAGATGATTTATATGAATTCCCTCATAGAAGGGAATACATACGGAAATGAATTGATTTAAATAGGAAAATTGTTTATAATATCCTGTCTTTGACAGTTAGTAGATTAAAAAATCGCTGTATCCCTTGTGTTTTCT
>CAJTZE010000045.1 GCA_910584265.1 uncultured Dorea sp.
GAAATCCGACGTCTGAAGGAAGAAAACGAATTTTTGGAGGAAGCCAGCGCTTTTTATAAAAGTGCATATTATTGTTCACTGTTTTATAATCTCAGCCACAATTTTTAACAACACTAATATACCTTCTCAGAACATAAGTCAAAAAAAGTAAAATAATGCCATATTTTAGTTAAGCTACAAGTTTATAAATGCGTCGTTGTATGTTACAATAATAATGATAAAAAGCTGTTTTAAATGCTCTTTGATATATCAAAACAGATAGCTTATAACACAATTACTAATTTGAGAGTGTGCGACAATTACATATAGTTAGGTGCGTGAAAAATGATGAAGAAACTAGATCTGCATATTCATACTAAACAGACTGTTAGTGATCCTACTTTTTCTTTCTCTCTAGACAAACTAAAAGAATATGTTCAGCAATATAAAATTGATGGTATAGCAATTACAAACCATAATATTTTTGATATTAAGCAATTTCAAGATATACAAAATAAGCTATCTGGTGATTGTGTTGTTTTACCTGGAATCGAAATCAATATAGGAATAAACGGCGTGGGACATCTTATTTGTATTACTAATCAAGAGGATATTGAAGATTTTGATTTAAGATGTAAAAAAATAGAAGACAAAATACAATATGCTACAGACAAAATCACTATTGATGAACTTGGTGAAATTTTTTCTGATTATAGCAAATATCTTTGGATTCCACATTATGATAAAAAGCCAACGGTAGATAAGGATATTTTAGATAAAATGAAAAATGATATTCTTTGTGGTGAGGTTGGTAGTGTTAAGAAATTCATATATCGTCAAAAGGATGAAACTTCATTAGTTCCAGTATACTTCAGCGATTTAAGACCCGGAGACGATTCTTTTCTTCCAACAAGGCAAACTTATTTCGATATTGATAATATTACTGTGCAGTCCATTAAAAAAACGCTTATCAATAGAAGACATGTATCACTTACGGAATATGAAGGCAACAATTTGTTTTACGTATTGCCTGACCTACCAATTTCTACGGGCTTAAATATAATAATTGGTGAACGTTCATCTGGAAAAACTTATTTGCTCGACGAAATTGCTAAATATCATAAAAATGTAAAATATATACGACAATTCGAGCTTATTGAAAAAGATCAAAAAAAGGCAGCTAAATCTTTCACAGATCAGATAGCATCTAAGCGAAATAGTTTTTCTGAGGAATATTTTGAATTATTTGGTGATGCTGTTAATACCGTAAAAGATATTTCGTTGGAACGAGACGAGAAAGACATTGAGCGCTACCTGTCTACATTAATCACGTATGCTAAAGAAATAGATCGAGCAGACATGTTTGCAAAGTGTGGACTTTACAATGAAGAAAAATTTCAAATTAGAAGCTTGGACAGCATCAAAGAATTGATAAGTTCTGTCGAAAAATTATTAGATACTAGAGAATATCGCGAGGTCATTGAAAATCATATTTCTCGTGACTCGTTAATCGCTTTGTATAGTGATCTTATTGAAAGACATAACAAAGAATTAAGGCGCTCACTAGAAAAGACTTGGGTAAATGATTTAGTAGAAACGATAAAGCGTTCATTAAGGTCTAGTACAGCAGAATCTGGTATTACTGAAGTAGATTTTTATAATTGCCAGTTAAACCGTAAGAAAGTAGAACGATTTAATGAATTGGTATCTAGTATCAAGAAAAAATCTATTATTAATGAGCAAAAGATAGAACATTTTACAATACGAACAAGCAAGAGACCATTTGAAAGTCCAAGAGAACTTAAAGATTTTAGCAAAAAAGCCAATGTAGTTTTTTCTAAAATCATGGATGAGTATACTGATAATCCATATCAATATTTAATGGGGCTAAAAGAGATGGACGGTATTGCAGAAGCAGATTACTATAAATACTTTGTGTGTATAGACTATCAAATTCTAAATCAATATAATATTCCCGTTTCTGGTGGAGAGCGTGCAGAGTTCAATCTACTTCAAAAAATTAAAGAAGCCTATCTTTATGACATGCTTTTAATTGATGAACCAGAGTCTTCATTTGATAATTTATTTCTAAAAGCCAGAGTAAATCATATTATTAGAGAGTTAGCTAAAACGATGCCCATTATTCTGGCAACTCATAATAATACTGTCGGAGCCTCAATAAAACCAGATTATCTCATCTATACGAAAAGATATATAGATGGGGATAATGTGCAACATGAAAGGTATTATGGACTTCCTAGCGAAAAAGAACTTAGAGCAGCTTCGGGAAAAATTGTTAGAAATATAGAAGCGACATTAGACTGCCTTGAAGCAGGTGAGAGTACGTACAATGAAAGGAAACGCGATTATGACTTACTTAAAGATTAAGAATGGAAAAGGCTATTTTCTAAATTCTGATAAAGAAGAAAAGGAAATCGACGCGATTAGAAAAGAAGATATATTATTTTTACTGGATTGTGCGACAAAAGAAAACATACAATTCGAAATGGATAAAATAGAAAATGGAAATATTCAAAACGAGGCACATAAAATTATATATGGAAATATTTATAACAAATTCGAGGATTTATTGACCAAGAAGAATATGTTTCTTGACGAGAGCGAAAATCTTTATAAAAATGCCTTAAAAAAATACCAAAATTAATACCTTATAAAAATATGCAAGTAAACCCATTTGGGGGCTGTCGGTTAATAGACAGCCCCCATTTTTATGCAGAGCAGCCGAGCCTTAAGTTCTATACTACAATCCTATATTCTGCCTGAAATACCTCGCCCGGCGCAAGCGTCTGCTCCCACTCCCGGTCCTTTAACTCACCCTCAAACACATCGCTATCGCATCTTCCATACCACGGCTCAATGCAGACAAATGGCGCATTTTTCCTCGGCGGCGACCAGATTCCTGCTAGCGGCGCTGTAAATTCCACTGCAAGGTATTCCTCTCCTTCTCCGTCCAGAAGCGCTACTCTCTGTACCTGTTCATCTTCGATCACTTTTGCGTCGTGATCAAACAAAGTTTCGGTTATCGGCAGGATCCCCTCCTGTAGGTTTACTCCTTCACGGGCTTTTGTTACCGTTCCACCCTGTCCGAAAATAGTATTTACAAAATGAGTAAGATTATTTCCCTTCTTATCCTGCAGACGGATTGCATAATCAGTCTGTTTATCACCATTGTTCAGAGGACAGTTAAACGCAGGATGCGCACCGATCGCAAAATACAGCGTCTCATCTGCTGGATTTTCCACCTTCCACATAACCTTCACTCCATTTTCCGTAAGCTGGTAACCAATCCCAAGATGAAAGGCAAATGGATATATCCTACGGCTCTCCTCATCATCCTCTAGGCCGAACCACACCGTGTCCTCCGTCTGGCTGATCAAAGTAAAATCACGGTCTCTGGCAAAGCCGTGCTGGCTGATTTTATACTCTGTTCCCTCATGGCGGTAAACCCCGTTTCTTACACCTCCTACAAATGGAAACAACACCGGTGAAGTCCTGTTCCAGTATGCCGGATCCCCGCGCCAGAGATACTCTGTATCCGTATCCGTCCTTTTCAGCGACTTAAGTTCCGCGCCATGCAGATTCACGCCGATCTCCACTTTTTGATTCTTCAAAACAACATCTGCCATTACTTCTTCCTCCTACTTTTTAACATCTATCTGTCTGGTATCATAATAATACCCCGCGTCCATTTCCCACTTCAAAATGCCTGTCAAACCATCTGTTGTACACACCGATCAGCGATCCGTTACAGCATGCCATGATCAATGTCCCCGCGCCGAAGGCGTTTATAAAAATGCCGTAAATTACTCCCAACAGGAACGCGCCAAAATATAGCGGCCTTATCTGTCTCATAGCCGCGCAGAATATAAGAAACAAAATCCCCTGCACCAAGTATGTATGCCATTTCATCACGAAGCCTGATCTTCTTTCTGCCAGCTTCCTTCTGTCCGTACATATAGCTTCTCCTATTCCAGCTCCGTTTCTGTCCGTAAGCCGGCTACAAAAGCTCCCGGAGCGCTTCTATTTCTTCCATGGCCGTTGCCCAGCTTGTGGCAAGCCGCACCACTGTATGCTCTTCATCTGCCTTTTCCCAAAAGCTGACCTTTACCTGCTTCTTCAAACTCTCCAGCCGCTCATTCTCCAGAACAATAAATATCTGATTCGTTGGAGAGTCAATAAAAAACGGATATCCTTTTTCCCGGAGTATTTTCTTTAGGACATCAGCAGTCTCGATTGCATTCCTGCTGATTTCCATATACAGATTATCTGTAAATAAAGTGTCAAACTGTACTCCCAATAGCCTTCCCTTTGCCAGCAGAGCTCCATGCTGTTTTACCGTAGTCAGGAAATACTTTGGCGTATTATGATGCGTAAATACAACCGCCTCTCCGCATAATGCTCCAATCTTAGTTCCCCCAATATAGAACACATCCAAAAGCTCTGCAATATCCGGAAGCGTCACATCCGTACCATGGCTCATAAGCCCGTACCCCAGTCTGGCACCGTCCATATAGAAAGGAATCTTATATTCCCTGCACAGCTTGGACAGCTCTTTCAGTTCTTCTAAAGAATACAGGGTACCATATTCCGTGGGATGGGAAATATAAACCATTCCCGGAAAAACCATATGCTCATGATTTTCATCCCCATAGAACCTTTCCAGATACTCCCTTACCGTTCCTGTCTTAAGCTTCCCATTCAAATGGGGAAGTGTAATTACCTTATGCCCGGTAAACTCAACCGCCCCCGCCTCATGTATGCTCACATGCCCGGTTTCTGCCGCGATCACGCCCTGGTATTTTGTGAGCAGTGCATCAATCACAATCTGGTTGGTCTGTGTACCTCCTGTTAGAAAATGTACTTCCGCTTCCGGCTTTCCACAGTATGCCCGGATCTTTTCCTTTGCCATGGCACAATATTTATCAGAACCGTAACCGCTTAACGACTCCTCATTCGTCTCTAACAGACGCTCTAAAATTCTATTATGAGCGCCTTTATTATAGTCACATTCAAAAGACAGCATCCAGTATCCTCCTATCTGTTCTCAAGCCTCCACGCTTTCTCTTTTGTCCTGTCTAAAGACCGGCTGTGATTTCCAGCACCTCTTTTATGTCTTTTATTTCATAATCTAACCGCAGGCCTTCCGGCCGTTCTATGGCATCCGGATTATACCAGCAGGTCACAATCCCTGCATTATTCCCTCCCTGCATGTCGCTGGTAAGAGAGTCTCCCACAATCATCATCTCGTCCCTGTCATAAGCCCCGATTTCCTGAAATACCCTGTCAAAGAATCCCTTCATCGGTTTCTCGATCCCGATCATCTCGGAAATAAATACGCCCTCCAGCAGCTTATCAAGTCCAGAACCCGCAAGCTTCCTTTCCTGCGCTGTCCTTGTCCCGTTGGTCACCGCATACTGCCACACCCGTCCGTGCAGAGCTTTTACCGTCTCGAGGGCATTTTCACAGAAACAGATGGTATCTCCCAGCCTCAATTGATATTCCTCATTAAACGCCGGAGCCTTCGCCGTATCAATCCCATGTTTCCCGAAAAACTCCTCAAACCTTCCCACCAGAACCTGCGGCTTTGTAAGCTCGCCTCTTTCAAGCCGCCTCCAGTATCCTCCATTAATTTCCACGTAATCCCGGAGCATCCCATCCGTACATTCCCCAAGCTGAAATTTAGAAAAGCAGGCCTGGATCGCATATTTTTCTGCTGACTGAAAGTCCAGCAGCGTACCGTCAATATCCCAGAGAACCACCTTTATTTTTCCCATTTTCACTTCTCCTCCACAATCCTATCCAATCAATCCCTGTACAATGATCAGTATGATCAGCACCGGCAGTACATACTGGAAATAAGGCTTCAGCTTCTTAGAAAACTTCAGCCCCTCTCCTTGATTACATTCTTCCATATAACGGTCAAATCCCCATCCATATCTGGTAACGCAGAACAGCAGATAAATCAAGGAGCCGATTGGCAGCATCAGATTACTCACAATAAAATCCTCGCTGTCCAGTACATCACGGCCGCCGATCAGATGCAGGCCGCTCCAGATATTATAGCCCAATACACAGGGGAGACTGGCAATCAGTACCACGATTCCGTTGATAAGCACTGCCTTTTTACGATCAAGGCCAAACATATCCACACAGAAAGAAATCAGATTCTCAAACACAGCCATAACCGTCGAAAAGCTTGCAAAGGTCATGAACAGGAAAAACAATGCGCCCCAGATCCTTCCTCCCGGCATATTCACAAATACATTCGGCAGGGTTATAAATATCAAGGACGGTCCTGCATCCGGCTGTACCCCGTAAGAAAAGCAGGCCGGAAAAATAATAAGCCCCGACATGATCGCAACAAATGTATCCAGCGCACAGATTCTTACTGCCTCTCCCGGCAGTGAGTTATCCTTCGTCATGTAGCTTCCGAAAATCTCCATAGCGGCAATACCCAGACTTAAAGTAAAAAATGCCTGATTCATAGCCTCCGTGATAACCGTAGTAATACCTACGGTTCTTACCTTCTCCATGCTGGGAACCAGATAAAACAAAATTCCCTCGCCGGATCCCGGCAGAAGAATGCTGTGGACTGCCAGTACAACAATCAAAAGAAGCAGTGCCGACATCATAATCTTGCTGATCCGCTCAAGTCCGTTTCTTAGTCCTCTGGAACATACAAAAAATCCCAGTATAACCGTCAGCGCCATCCAGATGCCCATCTCCCCCGGAGATGCCAGAAGTTCGGAGAATACTGCCCCCGCCGCTTCCGCATCCATGCCGGAACGGAACACGCCCGCCGCAAACTTAAAGAAATAACTGACCATCCAGCCGGATACCGTGGTATAATACATCATCAGCATATAACAGCCAATGATGCAGAACCATCCGTGTATATGCCACTTACTGCCCGGCTTCTCCAACGCCTGGTATCCCTGCACCGCGCTCTTCCTGCTGGCGCGTCCCACCGCCAGCTCCATCGTCAGCACCGGCACTCCCATACAGAGCAGGAAAATCAGATAGAGCAGTACAAAGATACCGCCTCCATTCTGCCCTGCTACATAAGGAAACCTCCATACATTTCCAATTCCGATCGCACAGCCTGCGCTGACCAGAATAAATCCCAATCTTGATTGAAAACCTTCTCTTTTCATAAGCAACCCCCAAATCTCAAATCAAATTCGTACATTATCATATCACAGATTGGCATAAAGAAAAAGCACCTTTAGAAAATCCTCAGGTGCTGTTCTCTACTTAAATATCTGTATATTTCCAATAGTCGGAAGGAGCTTCCTTGTCCCCTTAACCGCGGACACGATTCCCATGACTGCCAGGATCAAAAATGCAAAATCCGCTATATCAATTGCCCAGGACAATATCCCTCCAACATATATTATATCATCCACAATCTTTTCAATTACATCAAACACCGCCTCAATCACAAACAGCACCAATCCCTGATTCATGTGCTGTTTTAGATAAGCCGAGCTTTTGTCCCCCGCTATGATTGGAATCAACACAAGAATTCCAAGATAAGAAAGGACTCCCATAAGCTTATTCCGGCTTACTTCCTCCTGTGGAAAATAGTCCGGATCATAATCATAGGTCACATTCTGCTCATAACCGTATCCTTGATCATATGTATAGCTCTGCTCAAACGTCTGACCATTATAAGCATTCTGTCCCTCATATGCCTGACTGCTGTAAGTATTCTGCTCTTCGTATGGATTCTGCGGATCCGGTGTATCAAATGCCCCCGGAATTACAGCCCCGCACTGGGGGCAGATGCCGATCCCATCCTCTACCTGCGCGCCGCATTTTACACAATAAGTCATTCCTAATGCCCCTCCTAACCCAGATTGCGGACCTTGAAATCCCGGCCCGCTTCTCTCTGCTGGTCTTTTTTTGCAATATCCTGTCTCTTGTCATAAAGCTTCTTGCCCTTAGCAAGGCCAATTTCGACTTTAACAAGGCTTCCTTTAAAATATACCCTTAGCGGAACAATTGCAATACCCTTTTCCTTGGTTTTTCCAAGAAGTTTGTTGATCTCGCTTCTATGAAGCAGCAATTTCCTCGGCCTTAACGGATCTTTATTAAAAATATTACCTTTCTCATAGGGGCTGATATGCATCCCGTAAATGAACACTTCGCCGTTCTCAATCCGGACAAAGGACTCCTTGATACTGCATTTCCCCATCCGCAGGGACTTCACCTCCGTTCCTGCAAGGGAAATTCCAGTCTCATAATTATCCAGTATAAAGTAATCGTGATATGCCTTCTTATTGTTTGCAATCAGCTTTCCATTACTCTTTGCCATCTTCCATATCTCCTTCATCTGCCATCTCAAAATCTATGGTCCTCGTCAGGGGGTCTGCACCTGTTACCCGCACATACACCGTCTGACCCAGCTTATAAACCTTCCCTGTATGACTGCCTGCCATCTCATACCGCTCTTCATTGTAATCATAGTGGTCGTCCTGCATATTTGCCACGTGCACCATACCCTCAATGGTATTCGGAAGCTCCACGTAGATTCCCCATGCAGTAATACTCGATATTACTCCCTCATATACCCTGCCGATCCGTCGGGACATATATTCTGCCTTC
This sequence comes from uncultured Dorea sp., assembly GCA_910584265.1. GTDB lineage: Bacteria > Bacillota > Clostridia > Lachnospirales > Lachnospiraceae > Claveliimonas. The sequence continues at coordinate 8,608 of CAJTZE010000045.1, forward strand.
TTAAGCTTAATGGTTTCCCGTTCCGCTTCCTCCGCCCTGCGCTCCGTATCGCTGGCCTGTTTGGTTACCTCCGGCAGGATATTCTGATAATGCAGAGTCTTCTCCTCATTCATCCGGCCCCGCAGATGCTCCTTGATGATCCGGTGGATCTGCAGATCCGGATACCTTCTGATAGGCGAGGTAAAATGTGTATAATATTTCGCGGCCAGTCCGAAATGCCCGGCATTATCCGGCGTATACTGAGCCCGTCTCATGGAACGCAGCGCAAGCCTGCTGATCAGAGTCTCCTGCGGCGTCCCTTCAATTTTACCAAGGAGCTTCTGAATCTCTCCCGGCCTCACCTCGTCTCCTCCAAGATGCATAGCGTATCCAAAATTATGGATAAATGCCGCCAGCTTCTTCAATTTATCTTCATCGGGCGATTCATGAACACGGTAAACAAAAGGAAGTTCCAGCCAATAATATTCTTCTGCCACTGTTTCATTTGCAAGCAGCATAAAATCCTCAATGATCTTCGTTGCCGTATTTCGGTCATAGGCCTTAATCTCCACAGGCGTTCCCTCTTCATCCAGGATCAGTTTACTTTCCGGAAAATCAAAATCAATGGAGCCCCTCTTCCGTCTCCGTTTCCTCAAGACCCCTGACAGTTCCTCCATCAGCTCAAACATGGGAACTAGCGGCTTATACCGGCGGATTTCTTCTTCGTCCCTGTCTGTCAGTATCTTTTTCACACTGGTATAGGACATCCGCTCATCTACCCGGATCACAGTCTCACAAATCTCATGCTCTGCCACTGCGCCCTTCCCGTCTACTGCCATAATACAGCTGAGAGCAAGCCGGTCCTCGCCTGCATTCAGTGAACAGATTCCATTTGACAGCTTATGGGGAAGCATGGGGATCACACGGTCAGCCAGATATACACTGGTTCCCCGTTCAAGAGCCTCCCTGTCAAGGGCGCTTCTCTCCTGTACGTAATTGGATACGTCTGCGATATGCACTCCCAGAATATACCCCTTCCCATCTTCGGTCCTGGTAATGGATATGGCGTCATCCAGATCCTTGGCATCCTCTCCGTCGATGGTAACCATCTGCCAGTCCCGGATATCCTTACGTCCGTTCCGGTCTGCCTCACTGACAGAATCCGGCACCCGCTCCGCCTGATTCATCACCCGTTCCGGGAATTCCAACGGCAGGTCAAAATCCTTAATGATCGACAGGATATCCACTCCTGGATCATTTACATGACCGAGAATCTCCACAATCTTACCTTCCGGCTTCTCCCGGTCAGTCCCGTAAGAGGTAAGCTCTGCCACCACCTTATGCCCGTCCACAGCGCCCTTCGCCCTCTCTGCCGGTACAAAGATATCCTGTAGAATTCTCTGGTTATCCGGGAGCACAAAACCATAGTTCTTATTTCCGCGGATCTGATACAATCCTACAACCTTTGTAATCCCATGGGATATGATCCGCACAATCCTGCCTTCCCTGCGCTTTCCAGACGAGGTTCCGGTAATCGTAACCTCCACAGTATCTCCTTGAAATGCATTCCTGGTCTCTTCTTCCGGGATAAAGATATCATCCTTCTCCCCCTCTACAGACACAAAGCCGAATCCCCTCGGATGAGCCTGATAGATCCCGGTAAGCCTGCCCGGCTCACCCTTTATATATTTCCCCTTCTTCGTCTGATGAATCCTGCCCTCTGCCTCAAGAGCGTCCAGAATCTCCTTCAGCTCTCCTCTCTGCTCTCTCGGAACCTGCAACATAATGGCAAGCTCCTTCAGCTTCATCGGTACATACAGGTCATCACACATGAACTCATAAATAACCTTTTTTCTCTTCTCAAATGTATTATCCATCCTGCCCCTCCTTTGCGGACATATCTGCATCTGCGGGGTTACGCAGATTACTATTAAATAGCTGCAAATAGCTAAAAAGGACACCCTTGTTACAAGAGTGTCCCCATCATCTTCAAAAACATTCCCTTATGCAAACACTTTCAGGTTCAATGCAAGGGCTAATACAATAAATAATACTGCCAGCACTCTGGTAATCTTCACCAGCGTTCCTTCCATGGAACGGCTCTTGTTCTGGCTCCAGAAAGAATCACCCATACCGCCGATCGTTCCGAGTCCTGCAGATTTTCCTTCCTGTAATAATACAATCACCGTCAAAGCAATGCAATCTATTGCAAATATAACCATCAATACCATCTTCAATGTTTCCACGATTCACACCTCCTGCGGATTAAACATAGACATTTTACCACAAGAGCTTTCAGATAGCAAGCAATCTGATAAAAATCTAAGGGAAAAACTTCATCGGCATCTCATAATACCGGCTTCCTGCTTTACATCCGGAGCACTCCCAGAGTCTTCTGTCTGTTCTGAGCCATGTTCTTACTCTGCAGTGGATCGGTAGAAGTCTATACTGTGTAAAAGCTAATCAAGAAACGGATTCTCATATACCGCCGCCTTTCCCAGCTTTTCCTCAATCCGCAGAAGCTGGTTGTATTTTTCCACCCGTTCAGACCGGCATGGCGCGCCTGTCTTAATCTGCCCTGTGTTAAATGCCGCGGCAATGTCCGCTATCATTGTATCTGCCGTTTCTCCGGACCGGTGTGACACTACCGCCCGGTAACCGGCCGCTTTTGCCATTTCAATTGCATCAAAGGCTTCACTTAAGGTTCCAATCTGGTTGACCTTTATAAGAATTGCATTGGCCGCGCTTTTCTCAATTCCCTTCTTTAAGCGCTTCGTATTGGTCACAAACAGATCATCCCCCACAAGCTGGATATCCCGCCCCAGTCTGGTGGTCAGAAGTTCCCAGCCGTCCCAGTCCTCCTCATCCAGAGGGTCTTCAATAGATACGATCGGAAACTTTTCTGCCAGATCTTCATAATATTCAATCAGCTCCTCTGCTGAGCGGACGATCTGCTTCTTATGCATCCGGCCCTCTCCCTCAAATACATATTTTTTCAGCTTCTCATCATACAGCTCAGAAGCCGCCGCATCCATAGCAATCACGATATCCTTCCCTGGCTCATAGCCTGCTGTCTTTACTGCCTCTACCATAAATTCCAGCACTGCTTCCGCGTCTGGAAGATCCGGTGCAAATCCTCCCTCGTCGCCCACTGCCGTACTGTATCCACGGCTCTTCAGCCTTTTCTTTAAGGCATGATAAACCTCCGCACACATACGGAGTCCTTCCCGAAAGCAGCATGCCCCTGCCGGCATGATCATAAATTCCTGAATATCGATGGTATTATCCGCATGTCTTCCCCCGTTCATAATATTCATCATGGGAACCGGCATCCGGCGGACGCCCACGCCGCCAAGATAAGAATACAATGGAAGCTCAAGCGCAGCAGCGGCCGCCCGTGCAGTCGCCATGGATACTCCCAGAAGTGCATTAGCTCCCAGATTTTTTTTATTTTCAGTGCCATCCAGACGAATCAGTACATCGTCCAGCGCTCTCTGCTCAAACACGTTCATTCCGATGATTTCCGGAGCAATCCTTGCATTAACATGATCCGCCGCCATTTCCACTCCCAGTCCACTATACCGCTTGTCCCGATCCCGGAGCTCCACTGCCTCAAACTGTCCGGTGGATGCCCCCGACGGAACACCTGCCCGCCCAATAAATTTTTCTCCTGCCAGTACCTCTACTTCTATAGTCGGATTCCCGCGGGAATCAAGTATTTCTCTCGCGTATACATCTGTAATCGGCATAAATCCATACATAAAATAATACCTCCCTTACACTTACAGGAGGTATTATTACCAAAAAGCATCTCTTCATTCCAAATGAATCCCTGCTTCAACTGGAAAAATAAGTCTTTACTCTGTCACCAGGCCTTCTCCGAGGATCACTTCGATTACCTGCTCCACATATTTCTCACAAAGTTCATCCGTAACTGCCTCTACCATCACACGGATGACCGGCTCTGTACCGCTCTCTCTCACCAGAATACGTCCGTCATCGCCAAGAGCTTCTGCCACTGCATTGACCGCCCGGTTCACTGCTTCATTCTCCCTGGCAGTCTTCTTATCAACCACGCGCACATTCTTCAAAAGCTGCGGATAGATCTTCACCGGCTCCGCAAGCTTTCCAAGGCTCATCTTCTTCTCCAGCATAACCTCCATGATCATCAGAGAGGTCAGAATGCCGTCCCCCGTAGTTGCATGCTTGCTGAAAATGATATGCCCGGACTGCTCGCCGCCGAGAGAATAATTATTCTTCACCATATTCTCATACACATATTTATCCCCGACAGCCGTTTTTTCATACTTAAGCCCTGCCTTATCACATGCTTTATAAAGACCTAGGTTCGACATGATCGTTGTAACAATAGTATCCTGATTCAGGCGTCCCGTTTCTTTCATGTATTTGCCACAGATATAGAGGATCAGATCTCCGTCAACCACGCTGCCGTTCTCGTCCACAGCGATACAGCGGTCCGCATCGCCGTCATAAGCAAAACCTGCATCCAGCTTCTTCTCCTTTACAAATTCCTGCAACACCTCTATGTGGGTAGAGCCGCAGTTCGCATTGATATTCGTTCCGTCAGGCTCATTGTTGATCACGTAGGTCTTAGCACCTAGTGCGTCAAACACACTTTTGGCAATCATAAAAGCGCTGCCGTTTGAGCAGTCCAGCCCGACACGCTTTCCCTCAAAGGAACGGGTTGCCAGTGAAATCAGGTATCCGATATAGCGGTTCCTTCCTGCAGAATAATCCGTGGTACGGCCGATCTTATCCTTTTTTGCTAAAGGCAGTTCCGGAATTTCTCCGTCAATATAGGCTTCAATCTTCTCTTCCACCTCTGCCTCCATCTTATGTCCCTTGCCGTTGATAATCTTAATTCCATTATCATAAAATGGATTGTGGCTCGCAGAAATCATAATACCACAGTCAAAGTCCTCGGTTCTTGTCACGTAAGATACGCTGGGGGTAGTCGTAACATGCAGCAGACAAACGTCCGCGCCGGAAGCCGTCAGCCCGGCTACCAGTGAATACTCAAACATATAGCTGCTCCGTCTGGTATCCTTTCCGATTACTACTCTCGCTCTGTGCTCCTGTCCGTAATACCAGCCCAGATACCTGCCGGCCTTAAAGGCATGCTCCACTGTCAGTACCTCGTTTGCCTCTCCGCGAAACCCATCTGTCCCAAAATATTTCATACTTTTATACTCTCCTTAATCTCAAATCATCTGTTCTATTGTATCGTTTTCCTTTGAAATATACAACCAATTTTATATACAATCTACCTGTGTAAATCTACCTGTGTGTCCAGGTACTGCGTGAAAATAAAATCAAAATCGGGAATATCTCCAAACGTCCCGCCAGCATATCTGCGATCAGTATCAGCTTAGAAAATGGACTGTATGCGGCAAAATTACAGGTGGGGCCTACCGCCTCAAAGCCTGGCCCGATATTGTTAAAGCAGGCAAATACCGCCGATATATTTGTGGTAATGGAAAATCCGTCCAGGGATATCAATATAAAGCTCAGCAGAACGATCACAACATAAGCCGCCAGATACGCATTCGTATTTTCCAGCACCTTCTCGTCCACCATCTGTCCGTTGTTCCGCACAATCTGCACCTTCTGGGGATGAAGGACCTTGCGGATATTTCTGCGCAGGCTTTTTAAAAGAAGCAGGGCGCGTCCGCATTTCAAGCCGCCGCCCGTACTTCCGGCACAGGCTCCTATCACCATCAAAGACAGTAAGATTGCTTTGGAAAAGCTGGGCCACAGATCAAAATCCGTAGTGGCAAACCCGGTTGTTGTCACAATACTTGCCACTTGAAACGCCGCATGACGGACGGTCTCTCCCAGAGTACCATAAAATCCTTTCAGGTTCCAGACGATCAATACGATACTTCCCAGAACAACTCCCGCGTACATCCGGAGCTCCTCGTCACGGAAAACATTCTTAACCTTCCGCATCAGCAGAAGATAATAACAGCTGAAATTCACTCCGAACAGCAGCATAAATACTGTACACACATTCTGCAGATACGGACTGTAGCCGGCAATGCTGTCATTGCGGATCCCAAAACCTCCGGTCCCCGCAGTTCCCAGCGCGGTACACACCGCATCAAATACCGGCATCCTCCCGATCAGCAGGAATATCACATTTAGAAAAGTAAGAAGGACATAGATCAAATATAAAATTTTGGCCGTATCCTTCATCTTCGGCACGAGCTTCCCCACATTCGGGCCCGGGCTTTCTGCCCGCAGGATATGCATGGTATATCCGCCGCCCCTGCCGCCTGCCGGTATAATTGCAAGAAGAAATACCAGCACTCCCATACCGCCCAGCCAATGGCTGAAGCTTCTCCAGTACAAAAGCCCCTTCGACATGCTCTCCACTTCCGGCAGAATGGAAGCTCCCGTAGTTGTAAACCCGGATACGATCTCAAACAATGCATCCAGATAACTGGGAATCTCCCTGGACAAAAAGAACGGCAGGCATCCAAGAAGCCCCAGCACGATCCAGCTGATCCCTACGCATACCAGCCCTTCCTTTGCATAGAATCTGCTCTTCGTACCTCGGCAGAACCGGTATAACAGAGCCACAGCCAGACCGATCGCCAGAAGGGTCCATAAAAAAGCCTGAAATGCCTGCATCTCACCGCACACAAAAGAAATCACTGCCGCAGGTATCATAAAGATACCCTCAACAGCTAATATCTGGGCGAGAAAACGCCCTATCATTTTATAATTCATAACGGCATCTCCTCGATTTATTCAAATATATCATCCAGCTGATAGATAACTTCCTCCCGGCTGGATACTACAATTACGGTATCCCCTGCATTGAAGGAGGATTCTCCATCCGGGATCTCAGTCCTTGCCTTATGCGAAATACCAGCGATCAGTACATTTCTCTTAACTTGTATATCCTTCAGCGGCACTCCGCAGAATCTCGTAGACGGCTCTACGAGAAATTCCAGAGCTTCCGCATGTCCGTCCGCAATACCGTGCACGGTGATTGCGGCACCTGTCTGATTATGCATTGCACGCACATAGCGTACAATAGCATTCGTACAGAGCTCCTTGGGGCTGATGATGCTTCCAAGGGGAAGATTCTCTATAATCTGCGCATGCTCCAGATGGGCAATCTTAGTGATCACCTGCGGAACCCCGCAGCTGTTTCCGTAAAGGGAAATGATAATATTCTGCTCATCCATGTTCGTCATGGTGATCAGCGCATCACAGTCTTCGATTCCCTCACTTTCCAGAAGGCTCTGTTTGCTGGCATCTCCATGGACAATACACACATCCGGCAGCCTGTCTGTAAGCTCTAAGCACCTCTCATAATTTCTCTCTATAATCTGAACCTTTACACCGCTTCTTCTAAGCTGCCAGGCCAGATAGAAGCTGATCCTTCCCCCGCCGCAGATCATAACCCGCTTCACCTTATGAGTAATAATACCCAGATTCTTCAGCAGGATCGTCATATTATCCGTCGGCGCGGTAACAAATATACGGTCTCCCTCCCGCAGGATAAAATTGCCATCCGGCGCAATAGCCTGTCCTTTCCGCAGAACAATACAGACCAGAACCTTGCAGCCTGCAATCGTGTTCAGGTCATTCAGCGCCACATCCTTTAACTTGCTCTCGCCGTTGATCCTCAGCTCCACAATCTCGACCCGCCCTTTGGCAAAGGTATCCCGCTTAAGGAACCCCGGATATTTCAGCAGATGTTCAATCTCAACGGCCGCCTGCTTCTCTGGATTCACAGCCAGCGATAGTCCGAACCGGCCCCGCATTCTATAAATCTGATCCGAATATTCCGGATTGCGGATTCTTGCAATCGTATGGATATCCGGATTCATGCTGTGCGCCGTCAGGCAGCTCAGCAGATTAATCTCATCTGCACTGGTTGCCGCGATCATCAGATCAGCTTCCTTTACCCCTGCCTGCTCCAGAAGCTCCATCGACGCACAATTGCCACGGATCGCCATTACGTCATAACGCTCTATGCTGCTCTCCAATACATTCTGCTTGGAATCAATCAATGTGATATCATACCCGGCCGCGCTGAGCTCCCGGGTCAGGAAGGCACCTACCTTCCCGTCCCCCGCAATTAATATCTTCATTTCACCCTCCGCAAGTATATAGCTTTTATACTTTATTTATATTTTTCATATCTAAATGCTATTATAGCAATTGTTCCCAGAAAGGCAATATAAATGTTATTAAAACATGTAACGGGAAGCCGCCGCCATCTCAAGGCAGATCGAGACAGCCATCAGCAAAAATCCAAAAAACATAACGGCGCCGCCCGCTCCGGCCATCACTGCCATTATTTTTTTCTTCTCCGGCGGAAACAGGCCTCTGTCATATCCAGGCTGTCCTCTATGCAGCAGATAACGTCCGGCATAAATCAGCAGCGGCGCTCCTCCTGCCCACATCATATACATGCCCACAGATGCAAGCGGCATTCTCACGTCCACGGCCGAGCTCATGCTCTCTGCCATCTCCCACGCATCCTCTCCGCCAAACAGTTCCACAAACGCCGTCGCCGCTCCAAGAAGAAGCACCGGAACCGCATTATTAATAAAATGAAACAGTATATTATAGATCATATTCTCCGTTTCCAGCAGAATATATCCCATCGCCACGCCAAGCATTGCCGTAGGTATCATTCTCCAGATGCTGCCGTGACAGGCTCCGAAAAACAGAGACACTATTATAATTCCCGTCCATTTGCTCTTCGCTCCCCGAAAACAGCTAAGAAGCGCCCCCCGGAAAGCAATCTCCTCACAGATTGCCGGCGTTATGGCTACAATCAGCATTCCCAGCATCACAGAAATATTATTCACCAGATAATTAACGCCTTCACTTGCACCCATAACCTCGCTCGGGAAAAAAAAAGTAACAATCAGCGTAACTGCCATTGTAAGCAGATAGGTTCCAAGCCATAGCACAAATGTTCCAGCAATCTTTATCCACTGGGGCTTCTTAAAAGGAAAAATAACCTTAAGCTTCCCTTTTAGAATCAGGAATACTCCCACACCCATACCTGCAAGAATCATCTCATGGACAATATTTCCGGCAATTCCCAGATGCCGCGCCAAAATACTGCTCAGAAAAAATATGTCTCCAATGTATAATACTGCCAGAAGCAGTGCCGCCAAATACGGCTTTCTTCTTCTTTTGTCCTTCCATATCATTTTAATCTCATTGAAATCAATATATTTGTTCACTTTGTCTTCCGCCCCTTCTGCACTGATCCAGTCTGCTATTCCAGCATCCCGGAACCTATGATACTGTAATCTGTCCAAGGATTTCCCCGATCGGCGCGGCAATACTAAGCTCTGCCCCCACCTCTCTTGCCGTTTCGCTCTTATTGATCACTACCAGATGTTTTCCCCGGAAATAATCAATAAAGCCGGCGGCCGGGTATACCACCAGAGACGTACCTCCGATAATCAGGGTATCTGCACCGCTGATTGCCTGAATACTCCTTTGGATAATCATGGAATCCAGCCCTTCTTCATATAATACCACGTCCGGCTTAATGATTCCACCACATTTACATTTCGGGATACCCTCAGAATATTTCACATAATGCGCGTCATAAAATTCCCCGCATTCTCTACAATAATTGCGGTGTATGCTTCCGTGGAGCTCTAGTACATTCTTGCTGCCAGCCGCCTGATGGAGGCCGTCAATGTTCTGAGTGATCACAGCCGTAAGCTTTCCCTTCTCCTCCAGCTCCGCAAGCTTTAAGTGAGCCGCATTCGGCCCGGCATCCAGAAACATCATCTTATTCTTGTAAAATTCATAAAACCCTTCCGTATTCCTCACAAAGAAGGTGCGGCTTACAATCTGCTCCGGAGAGTATTTGTAATCCTGCTGGTATAATCCGTCCGCGCTTCTAAAATCCGGGATATTACTCTCCGTGGATACCCCCGCTCCGCCAAAAAACACAATACGGCTGCTATCGTCTATAATTTCCTGCAGCCTGTTTACTTCCTGCTCATACATCCTGCAATCTCCTTTCCTTTCTTACTGGCCGCAACGCCTCCATATGACCTCTCTCCAATCAAATCACTTTTTCTAATTATACTTCATTCAGACATGAATCTAAACGCTAAAATACAAAAAATTTACAAAAAAGAAAAAAATGTTTGCAAAATCTGTAAGTATATGATAGAATAACGTTTGTGAGCGGAGATGGCGGAATGGCAGACGCGCTAGATTCAGGTTCTAGTGGGAGTTTATCCTGTGAGGGTTCAAGTCCCTTTCTCCGCATGAAGCATAAGTCAGAAGAATCCTTGATTTTCAGGGGTTCTTTTATTTTTCTTATTGGAGCTCTATATTAATTGTCCATTGAATTTTAGATGGATCCAGCATAAAGGATGGAGAAGCTTCCTATCAGGCGGCTTCTCCATCACTTTTTCTATTACAGTCTCTTTTTTATTATTCTGCCCTTCTCATCCGTTCCACCACACTCACCTTACTCATGCTTCTATAGCAGAAGGAAGGAACCAGATACACCACAACCGCCAGAACCGGAATGCAGAGTATCACCGGCGTTACCGTAAAATGCCAGGTAAAGAAGAAATATCCCCCGCCGACTGTCCGCACTACGGTCAGATTCAAAATACTGCCAAGGATCAGCGCACAGATACTGGTAAATAATGCATAGTATCCGCCTTCATACAGCAGCATCTGCTTTAGCTGCTCCGAGGTCATTCCCACAGCTTCCATCATAGCAAATTCCTGTTTTCTTGATAACACGGAGGTTACCATGGTATTGATAAAGTTCAAGATTCCTATCATCGCCAGGATAAATGCCAGAAGGCTCCCCACTATCGTATACATATCCTTGTATTGGTCAAACTCTGCTACAATCGTGGCCTTTGACGTATATTGAAGGTCTGGATCCACATTTTCACAGTAATCCGCAAGCCATTGTTCCACCGCTTCCTCCTGTTCGGCTTTCACATTAAAGAGTGTGCGCATCGGCCGGCTCTCTCCCATAAAATTCTGATACTCCTGCTCCGGCAGAATAAAATTACAGTCAAAAAATCCATAATGATGGAATCCGCAGGCCGCTGGGATGTCTGCGACAGCCATTACCTCATATTGCTTCGTTTCTCCGGCTTCGTTTGTCACACTCACCTTCTCGCCCGGAAGAAAGAAGCTGCCGGCTTCGCCTTCCACTGCCCAATATCTTGTGGCAATCACATAGTTTCCGCTTGAGAACTTCTCCCAGTCAAGCTCCCCCTCAGGATTCTCAAGCTTTTCCATCACCATCTTATCTACTCCATATACCTTGCCGTCAATCAAACGCTCTTTCCTGTATGCTTCAATCACCTCTGCCCCTTCCGGGCCTGCCTGTTCTTCCAGCGCTTTCCTTCCTTTCTCACTCTCAAAAATCCGCTCCTCCAGAAGCGCAAATTCCTCGTCGCTAAAAACCGGATCAACCTCCTTCATATAAATACTGCCCGTTTCCTCAATCCCGTCCTGCTTTTTCAAATCCGCCAGAAATTGTTCTGTCACCCCGTCCGTTATAATAGAAAAATAGTTGACAGAAAGGTTATCCAGCGTTGCGTCCGCAATCGAAAAATCGCTGACCGTCATGGAGGCTACAAACCGGTCCATATCAAATCCCTTCACAATCCCATAAATGGAATTCAACAGCACCAGCGCAAGAGAAAGAGAAGCCACAACGATCACAACCTTCTTCTTGTTTCTCTTGATGTTCTGAAATGCCATCTCTCTTGGATGTACGCGCTTGGTTTTTTTGGTCTTTTTCCTGCTTCTTTTCGCCTTCTCATCCTGTCCTTCCGTATACCGGACCGCTTCGACAGCGGATACCTTGGATGCAATCCTGCAGGGTCTTATACTGCTTAAGAACACCGTAACAAAAGAAAATAACGCCGCCCCGGCAAAAATCAGCGGATTTAACACAACCTCCGTATCCACATTTCCCGCAAATGTATAATTCTCCATAATCATCGGGAGCAGAAGCTTTCCGATCATACCGCCGACAAAAAGCCCCGCCGGAATCCCATAGAGCGACAGCGTGCAGGCCTGCCTGCGCACAATTTTCCGAAGCTGCCGCTCCGTAGTGCCCACTGTTTTTAACAGGCCGTAATAACGGATCTCCTGGCACACATTGATATAAAAGATATTATAAATGATCAGATAACCGGATACCAGAATGACCAGCAGAAGACTGACCAGCATCAGCATCGTTCCTGCGTCAATATCACCCATATATGCCCAGTTGATCCCGGTATCCACATCCTCCGGAAACCCGCAGCGCTTCGTAAGCTCTTCTACCTGTTTTTCAATCTGAAAGCTGGAGGCGAAGTTAAAATCTGCCATGATCCTTCCTGCATAGTCAGAAGCATCCACTCCCTGTCCCATCGCCGATGTCACCGGCGTAGGCGTCATTCTATTTGCATGCTCCTTTGATACCAGACCCAGCTGTGACTGGGAAATCCGATCCCCTTTGAAATACCCGCATAACGTAAAGGTTTTCTCATAGGTATTCTTCCCGGTATCCACCACCAGAGGAACCTTTGCGCCAAGCTCGCAGGGAATGCCAAGCGCTTTTAATACCAGATCGCTGGCAACAAGCTCATCTTCCTTTTCCGGCATATGTCCTGTTTCTGGATAGCAGAAGCAAAATTTTGCATCCAGCTCCTCATAATAGCCAAGCTCGGTACGCAGCTTTACCAGCTCTTTATTGACTGCATCCCCTACCACTATACGGTAAGAAATCTCCTTGATCTTCTTATCCTTTTTGACAATATCATATTCTTCCTGAGTCAGATATTTATAGCCTGCATGGGCGCTTCCTCCCACCTGGCGCATGGTTGCCTCCTGCTGTTTCCGTATCATGCTTCCGCCTATGGTAAATACGGTGGTAAATAATACCGTTGTCAGAATAATCGCCAGCACCGCGATCAGGCTTTTCCCTTTTCCAGCCTTTCTGGTCTTATCCGCAATCCGCCGGATCACACGGCCATTCTTTACTCTACGCATCCTCATCACCGCCTTCTAAGATTCTTCCGTCCTCAATGCGGATGATCCGGTCTGCAAGCTGTGCGATCTCATCGTTGTGGGTGATCATAACAATGGTCTGGCCGAACTTTTCCCCGGTCACCTTCAGCAGTCCCAGAACGTCCTGACTGGTCTTGGAATCCAGATTACCCGTAGGTTCGTCAGCTAAGAGGATTGCCGGCTTACTTGCCAGCGCTCTTGCAATGGCCGCCCTCTGCTGCTGGCCTCCTGATAACTGACTGGGAAGGCTTAACAGCTTATCCTCCAGCCCCAGGATCTTCACGACCCTGTCCACATAGGCCCTATCCACTTCCATTCCGTCAAGCTCAATAGGAAGTACGATATTTTCGTATATATTCAATACCGGAACCAGATTGAAGCTCTGAAACACAAAGCCTATTTTTCTCCTTCGGAAGATACATAAGGCATCCTTCTTAAGAACGGAAATATCCTTATCATCCACCACTACCCTGCCGGACGTAGGCTGATCCAGACCGCCCAGCATATGAAGAAGCGTGGATTTCCCGCTCCCGCTGGTACCCACGATCGCCAGAAACTCTCCCCGCTCCACCTCAAGGCTCACGCCGTCCAGCGCCTTTACCTGATTCTCTCCTGAGCCATAATATTTCTTCAGGTCCTGTGTCTGTAATATTTTCATCTCTTCCTCCTTCTCGCTGTCCCCGGATATTTCCAAAATATCTCTTCTTTATTGTCAGCTAAAAAAATTTCCTAATATAACAATAGAAAAGGCATAATACGGACAGCTATTTACTTGCTCTGTCCTAATTATACCTTCCTGTTCTTACCACACTCTTTCTAAAATCTAACACATCTGAAAGAATTTCTTAATTATCCTCCTTCCGGAGATATAACACAAACTCGGAACCTTTTCCTTCTTTGGACTTCACCTTAATATACCCGTTCTCCCGCCTTACTATCTCTCTTGCCAGATACAGTCCGATTCCTGCACCGTCCTCCTGCTGCAGGGCATCTGCCCGGTAAAACCGCCGGAATATCTTCGCGGTATCCTCCTCCCGGATTCCGATTCCATGATCCTTTACGGAGATGGCCGCATACATCTCGTATTCCATAACCGATATCTGTATCCCGCTGCCCTCCGGAGAATATTTTACCGCATTGTCCAATACATTTCCCAGTGCTTCCTTCGTCCACTTCTTGTCATAAAGGGCGGACACGCCGCCTGCATAAGCGCAGCATAGCTCTATCTCCTTCTTTTCTGCCTTCGGCCGGATATCCTCAAGGGACTCCGCAAGAAGCCCGGACAGCTCCTGCCTTACCGGTTTCACTTCTACAATATTGCTCTCCAGACGGGACAGCTTTGTTAGGGATTGTATCAGAAATTCCAGCTTCTCCGTCTGCCGTCCAATCTCTTCCAAGAGCATCCGGTTCTCCTCTTCCTCGATGCGCTCTCCTAGAAGCTCCACATACAGACGGATATTTGCCATCGGCGTCTTGGTCTGATGGGAGATATCTGACACCAGCTCCTTTATGCGGTTCCTATCCCGCTCCAGATTCTCTCTGGACAGCGCAGAAGCATTTAAGAACTGCTTCCATTTGGTCTCCACTCTTGACAGTACCGATTCATCATAATCCGATTCCTTAAATGTGCCGTTAACCGCATCATCCAGCATATGCTCCAATCTGTCCAGCATCCTCCGCCTAAACATTCTTCTCCTCTTTCTTCCACATATATCCCTGCCCATACACCGTCTGGATATAAGAAATTCCCTCCCTCTTATCCTCCAGCTTGCTCCGCAGCCGGTTCACGGTGACTGAGAGAGCATTCTCATCCACATACTCTCCTCCGTCACTCCACAGCCGGTCCATCAATACGCTTCTGGCCAGCACCCTTCCCCGGTTCTTGGCCAGAAGCCTTAACAATCTCTGCTCATTGACACTCAAAGCCAGTTCACGTCCATTTTTCGTAAAAATAATCTTCTCAAAGTCAAAACAGAATCCGTCTTCCTCATACCTGTCTGCGTTCTGCCCTCCGCGCCTTAATAGTACCTGTATCCTTGCCCGCAGCACCGCAAGACTGAAGGGCTTCGTCATATAGTCATCTGCTCCTAAGGTCAGCCCCGTCACCTCATCCATCTCCATATCGTTAGCTGTAAGCACAAGCACCGGTACCCGGCTCCGAACTTTGACCCATTTCAAATAATCATATCCGCTGCCATCCGGCAGATTCACATCCAATATGATCAGTCCGGGAAGCTCTGTCTCAAAAGCCATCCTAGCCGTCTCCACACTTTCGCTCTGCACAAAATCCACGCCCGGCTCCTTAAGCGCCAGCGCAATCCCCTCCCGCAGCGCACGGTCATCCTCCACAATCTGAATCCGCATCCCTGATCCCCTCTCTTCACATATATTTCTGTAAATCGTACTTTCCCATCTCTATCCAGATACAATGGAATAGTTCTTTCACATAGGATACTATGATCAATTTTAATGTATCACAGGATTTCTGGCAGTTCAATTGTATATTTATGCTTTTCATTAAAGAAGCGCTGATTTAATCAGCGCCTTCTTCGGAATCATGCGGATATTTCTCCAACAGGATTGAGTTGTCCTCGCTCGTATAGGTCACTCCCAAGTCCCAGCCTCCCGACTCTGTCCTCCAGCTAAGCCCCGCATCTCCAAAAATCTTCTCATACTCATCCCAGCCCATTTGGTCACACTCATTTATGGCTTTCCTGATCTGTCCATCCTGCACATAGGCGCGGACCGCCTCCTCTTCAATGCTGTCCGGCGCGGCCTTCACCTCTTGTCCGGATTCCCAGATTGTAAGCTTATCCTTCTTTGTTTTCCCGTATATGCTGATCTCTGCACAGCTCTGCCTTATCATCTTCCCTGTCTCTTCAACGATCCCTTGTCTCTCCACTGGTAAAATCATACTCATCTGCTCTGCCCTTGCCGCATCCAGACGCCAGGGTTCATATCGAAACCGCAGCTCCTTTGCCGCTTCGTTGGTGCTTTCCCATTCCATTTCTGTTGGTATAACCCAATCTGCTACCTGCTGCATACAGGTTCCTTTGTCAAATTCCAGCGTACAGTAAATATCACCACTTTTCAGCTGGTACATCTCTGCCACATGGATATCCTCCGTAGGTATCGCTGAAATCACCGCCGTAATTCCTCCCCAGCCGCCTGTCATCTGATCACAGATAGTATCTGCAACACCGACCGCCACACACAGCGCCGCAACAACGGATACCAGAATAACACCTGTTTTCCGGGAAATTCTTTTTGACAGCATCTTCATGACCCGCACTGCCGCATCCTCCTGCTCTTCCTCAGACGGCTCCGCCACCGGTTCAACAGCCGGAAGCTCTCTGCCGATATTTTCATACACCTGCATACATTCCTCACAGCCGCGGATGTGCTCTTCTACCATCTCTTTGCTCTGTTCCCGAAGTACATCATCTTCATAAAGCACCAGAAGATCCTGTACCACTGCACATTCCTTCTTCATCTAAGGCACCTCCCTTATCATTTCCTGAATCTTTAATTTTGCCCGGTGGTATGTCACCCGCGCCCAGCCCTCGCCCCTTCCGAAGATTTCTCCAATCTCCTTATAGGATAAGTCCCCTAATGTCCTTAAGGTAAAGACTTCTTTATAGGGCTCCCGAAGCAGATGCAGCACCTTATAAATAGATAGCGCCTCATCCCTGCGGATGTACAGCGCCTCCGGGCTGTTCTCCTCCGGCTTCCCGTCTTCTCTGGCAGCGCGTGCTTCCTCCGGGTCTGATACATCTCCGGCAAGATGCTTTTGTTTTTTTACCCAGGACAGATATGCATGCTTCCCAATCTGGCAGAGCCACGAATGAAGCTGGCATTCACCTTTAAACTTGTGTATATTCTTCAGGGCCCTGTAAAATGTCTCCTGTGTCAGCTCCTCCGAAAGCTCCGGATTGCCGCTCAGAGACAGCAGAAAATAATACACATCCCGGTAATACTGCTTATATATGTCCTCAAACTTCATCGCATCTCACCTCCTTCATACACCAAGTAGACTCTTTTCTGCCTGTTTTGTTACAGGTTTTCTTATAATTTCTGATATTTTTTAAGATTCCCTCAAAATGAACTTTATAATAATATAATAAAGTGTGCTTTGCAGGTCTTTCATATCAAACTACGCAAAGCACACTTTTGTCTTGGCTGCTACATTCTATTTTTCTATAAACCGAATCATTTCCTCTGTCCACCGGCATGCAGAATTTCCAAATGCCAGATTACAGCCGTGGCCTCCTGACGGATAGGTACACAGCTTATGCGGCACTCCCGCCCTCTTCAATGCTTCTGCCATCCGTACTGCATTAGACGGTGGCACGCAGTCATCATCTTCACAGGTCCATAAGAAGGTAACCGGATAGTTTTCCGCCGCCCGCAGCTCTATGGAAAGCGGCCCTCTTAAGGACTCCTCTCCTCCGGTCAGCATCTGGAAGCTCCCCTCATGACATTCCTCTCCAAAGGAAATGACCGGATAACCGAGACACAGCTTATCCGGCCGGATATCTTCCGGCAGAATCTCTCTTCCTGTCTCCCCATTCAATACCTCTGCAATTTCTCCATAAAGACATCCAAAGGATCCGCACAGATGTCCTCCTGCGGAAAATCCCATAAGCATCACATTCCGGGCATCCACGCCGTATTCCCCGGCATGTTCCCTCACATACTGAACCGCCAGCGCCAGATCCTCCTGCGGAGCGGGATACCGTTCCGGCGCTGTGCGGTATTTTAACACGAAGGACACGTATCCTTTTGCCTCCATATAATTCATCACCGGATTGCCTTCTCCGCTGAAGCATACTACCTCATAGCCGCCGCCCGGGCAGATGATCACTGCCGGACGGTTCCTGTCTGCATCCGTACCCGCTTCTGTATGTCTATCATATTCCGGCGTTAGAAGGAATACGGAATCCTTCCCGCCCTTTCGTTCCTTTTCCGGTGTCCAGTCCGAAGCCTGATCCCATAGAGACACGCATCGTCTGGTATGGCTGTCCGTAATATCCAGAACCGTCCACACCGCATCCAAGAGCTGATTCACTACCTCGGCAAATGACCCTCCCCACGGGCTGCTGACAAGCTTTTCCGCCAATGCCAGCGGCAGATGGCGCACCTCCTTCGGAAATAATTCCAGATTCTTCTCTGAAAAAAATATCTTCAGATATTCCTTCATGCAAGGATATCCCATAATATCGTTAAATGAATGATATCTTGTAAACCTCATTATTGTTCCCTCCAAAAAAATAATTATAGTCTTGCAATAGATAGATTAATATCTTACATCCCGTCTGTCCCTGCAGGTAATGGTTGCCTCCGACATGGCCTGCATTGGAGCGGGTATTCGATATGGACTCCGGCTTCCAGCCGTCCTGATCCAGAATCTTGCGGATCTTTCTCCCTGTTTTCTTATACAGGATATATCATAGCACATACAAGCCCAAAAGAAAATGCTGGTTCCATACATGTATGAAACCAGCATTATTGTTTTCACTGCGCCTAATCCCACGGATGAAGGACAACCTTGATCACCTCTCCTGTCCTAGTCAGCTCAATCCCTTCATTAATCTTATCCAGCGACAGCATATGCGTGATAAACTTCTCTGTCGGAAATGCCGGGGAGATTGCAAGCTGGAATGCCCGCTTAGACTAACTGTAGGAAGCTCCAAAATGTCCCTTGATCCATATATTATTATAATGGATCAGATTACAGTCAAGCTCCGTCATAGATCCCTTCGGCACGCCTCCGAAGAATACCGCAAGACCTGCCGCCACAAATCTTTTCAACATGTTAAACTTCATGATCATTTCCTCCTTCTTAATTTTACTCTTTCACTGCACCCACCGTCAATCCATTTACAAAGTATCTCTGGAAAAACGGATAGGCAAAAATAATCGGTAATGTGGAAATCACTACGATTTCCATCTTAATCGTCTCTTTCGGCATATTTGCCGCCACTGTGATCCCGTCAACTCCCATCGTGGCTTTATTATTTGCAAGCCAGCATAGTACCTCCTAGTATAATAATGGTGTAGTCAAGAATGACTACTGGTTAATAGTTACA
>CAJTZE010000046.1 GCA_910584265.1 uncultured Dorea sp.
TTATGAATATGGAATAAGAGGGTAATACCTAAACTAAGGAAGTTACGGTTTAATAGATGTAGGATTGATTGCACTTGTTTCGTATATTCAGTTTAGAGCCGTTCCAGCTATTCAAAATAACACAATTTCAAATTATGGAACAGAAATAACTATTGTTTCATTAGGAATTTGTGCTTATATAATTCTTGTTGCAATGATAGCGGTTATTCGTGGCTTTAAGTATAGTAAGAAATAATGAGGTTAGAATGATAACCTCAAGTTCCTATGTAATTATTAAAGAAATTTTAAGAAAATAATTTGTTTGAGGTATTGGTATGATAAGACTTAAAAAACGAGATATAAAAAAGGCATTAAAAGCTGGTGCAAAAGCTGGCGGTGTATCATTAGCTGATGTTCGAGCTGATATTGAAGCAACGATTGATGAAGCAATGAACAGTACCGACCCTGATGTGCAGGCAAATTTCAAAAAGTATTTTGGAAATAAACGCCCTACGCCAGAAAAATATATTTATAAGATTACGAAAAAGACAGTAAAATAAGTGCTTTAAAGGGGGCTTGTATTATGGAACGCTTTAAGTACAATCTTATACGGTCATACACTACCTAACTGCATTTTATCAACAACTGAATATTTTATAGCTATAATAGCTCGTATAAAACTATATGTTTTGTGCGGGCTTTTTTCATACCTGAAAAAATTAAATTTTTTTCAAAATAGGTCATTAAATCACACCTTTCATTCCCTATATGGTGCGGAAAGAGGGATAAACACTTTTCAAATCATAGAGGAAAGGGGGTGAGATTGATGAAACCGTCTGACTTCCAGAAAACAGTTCAATGTCGCTTTGAAAGTTGTTTGAAGAAAGTTGTCCGTCATGTTGTAAAGGACTACCAGCAAGGATTGAAACGACGAAAAGATAAAGAAATTCCATTCTGTGAACTTCCAGAAATTTTCGTTGAAAATTTTGCTGTGTGGGACGACTACGAAACAGATTATACAATCTTTTCAGTATGTGGCATTGATATTCGTGTCCTTGATGATGGGCTGGCAGAAGCCTTGAAGAAACTTCCAGAAAGAAAGAGAAATACTCTGTTGATGTATTACTTCTTGGAAATGACAGAAAGTGAAATTGCCAACTTGCAAAAGATTACGCAAAGCGGTGTATTTAAAAACCGACATCATGCTTTAGAAACTATGAAAAAAATACTAAAGGAGAAGCAGTAAAATGAAGCAAACATTTAAGAAGCCGTCCTACTATTTGCTTTCGCAGGCAATGGACGGGGAGGAAAAAGCGATTGAAAAGATACTGGCATTTTATGACCCGTACATATCAAAGTGCTGTCTGCGTCCACTCTATGATGAATACGGCAATGTCTATATTGTTGTAGATATGGAGTTAAAGGGACTTATCAGAGAAGCACTTATTAAAATGATTTTAGGGTTTGATATTGCCTTAGAAATCGAAGAAGAATAACAAGCAGTAACCGCAGAGCATGATTTGTTCAATCCCCTCTTTCCTGCTCTGCACCTGCTTTTACATGAAAGTAACACGCTTTCGCCACAGCTCTTTGACAACTGAATAAAGCAGACAGATACGTTTGTGAGATAGTGAGCCACGGGGACTGTACGCCACGACCTTTTCAAAAGAAAGCGAGCGACCCACGCAGTGATCCGAGAGCGACTGTTGGAAAAGTCGTTTTGCCACGACCTATCCTCACAGAATAATGATACGTCCGCATGGTGCGGTTCTGCCCACAAGAATGGGAATAGTTGAGATACTAACGGAGCTTTCCAAAGCCGTCTGTCTGCTTCTGTAACATTGTGAAAAATACGCATATTGGATAAGCCTATGTGCGTATGTTGAGAATAGATAGCTGACTAAGGGGGCTGATAACTTGGCTAAAAAAGAACCTGCACAATATATCGTAGAACGGGAATTTTTAGGTAAATTTTCCGTAGAGGAATTGCTTGTCCGTATCGTGAAATCTCATGTAAAAAAAGGACTATCAAGAGGGTAAAACCCTTGAAAACAATGGAAAGAAGCCGTACTTTATGGTATAATATTATCATAGGTACGGCAGTTGAATAGGTGGAAAAATGATTTATCAAAAAGGTTCAAACTTATTTAACGTGGCTATTTATATCAGATTATCACGAGAGGACGGAGATAAGGAAGAAAGCGATAGTGTAGGAAATCAGAGAAAACTTTTAACAGAATATGTGAACAAGCATGATGACTTTATCCTATATGATGTTTATATTGATGACGGTTTTACGGGAACGAATTTTAATAGACCAGACTTTCATAGAATGATTGCTGACATTGAAGATAACAAGGTAAATTGTGTTGTCGTAAAAGACCTTTCCCGTTTCGGACGAGATTACATTGATACGGGGCGATATTTGGAAAGAATATTTCCAGAGCTTAATGTTCGTTTTATTTCTGTAACAGATAATATTGATAGTATGAAGCAGGCATACGATATGTTACTTCCTATTAAAAATATATTCAACGAACAGTATGCCAGAGATATTTCTAATAAAATTCAAGCGACTGTAAAATCAAAGCAGAAAGCAGGGGAATTTATCGGAGCTTTTACAAGTTATGGTTATAAGAAATCTCCTGCAAATAAAAATAAACTTGTGATTGATGAATATGCGTCCGAAGTTGTAAAAAGAGTATTTACTATGTATGCACAAGGAATAGGAAAACAAAGCATTGCCAAAATACTAAATGCAGAGGGTATCCTTTGTCCGTCGGAATATAAAAAGCTCAACGGCGAAAATTACAAAAATTGCAACCGTTTAGAGAAAACTTCTTATTGGACGTATTCCACGATTAAAGTGATGTTACAAAATGAGCTTTATATTGGAAATATGGTACAAGGAAAGAAACATCAACGTATGAGAAGCAAACAGCGTCCAGTTGAGAAAGAAAACTGGATAAGGGTTGAAAATACACATGAACCGATTATAGACCGTCAACTATGGGATAAGGTACAAAAACTGCTGACGAAAAAACATAGGGATATTGATTTAGAAACAAATAAAAATATCTTTGCAGGTTTTATCAAGTGTGGCGATTGTGGTCGGGCAATGATGAAAAATTTCTGGCGACGTGCTGACGGAAGTAAGTCCTATTCATTCTATTGTGGAACTTACAAAAGAAGTGGAAAAGATTATTGCACTCCGCACACGCTCCCGTTTCAAGTATTGAATGATATTGTGCTGGGAGATTTAAAGCAGATTATCCGCAATGTAGAGAACTTGCAGGAACTTGTAAAATCACAATCTTTCACAGCAACAAAAATTAGAAAATCAACAGACATAGAATTGACAAAGTTAAAAGCAGAGCTTGAAAGAGTGAAGAAGTTGAAAAAGTCAATTTATGAAGATTACAAAGACGAACTGATTTCTAAAGAAGAATTTCTTTCTTATCGAGAGGACTATCAACAAAAAGAAACGCTTTACTCCAAACAGATTGAAACGCTGGAAGAAAAGAAAAAGGAAAGTGTAACAGAAGATGTTTTTGAAACACCGTGGTTAAGGCGGTTGTTGGAACTGAAAGACATTGAAGAATTAGACAGAGATATTATTGTGGAAATGATAGACCAGATAACAGTTTATGAAAACCGCAAACTTAAAATCTCATACAACTTCGGAAATGAGCTGGAACATTTATTTTCAAGCGTTTACTGTGAGGACTTGGAGAAAAAGGCTATCTAATCTCAATACATTTCTAACTCCCCATATATACTGGGGAATACATATCACAATTTGCGTAAACTACAATCAGCACATGGAGGCCGGGATCCGGGAGCGGTATATAACGGCAGGCAGGAAAAGGATGATGTACTTAGGCTTACGCTGGCAGTGGGCGAGATTTTACAGAACAATGGGATCGATGTGGAGTATACAAGGACAACCGATATATACGAATCGCCCCTGCAGAAAGCGATGGAGGCGAATGAAGCCGGGGTGGATTTGTTTATATCCATCCACCGCAATTCTTTTCCCACAGAAAATACGGCCTTTGGAGTAGAATCTCTGGTTTATGATCTGTCGGGGCTGAAATTGGAGATTGCCGAATCCATTGACCAGCAGTTAGAGACGATAGGCTTCCGGGATTTGGGAGTGAAAGCAAGGCCGAATCTGGTAGTGCTGAGGCGGACGAATATGCCGGCGGTGCTGGTCGAGGTTGGATTTATCAATTCCGATGTGGACAATGAACTGTTTGATGCAAATTTTGATGATATTGCGCTTGCGATCGCAGAGGGGATTTTAGATGTGCTAAGGAGCCAGGGGCTGGTTCCCGATGCTCCGGGGCAGGGTACAGGCGGCGGAAATGTGCCGGGAGGCAGCGCGGCGCCGGGATACCGGGTACAGGTCGGAGCCTTCCGCAATCAGCAGTATGCAGGGCGTCTGCTGAATGAACTTCTCGAGCAGGATTTTCCGGCATATCTTATTGATTCCGGCGATTATATCCGTGTTCAGGTGGGAGATTATGCCGATATGAATCAGGCGGTGGAGATGGAACGGAGATTGAAAAGAGAAGGTTATCAGACGGTACTGATACGAGGCTGAGAGACGGCTGGATAGATAGGGGGGCGGCAGCAGGATATACTGCCGTTCCCTTTGAATTGTAGGAGTTATTCACCCACTGTTACATAAAAACCGCTGCTTTCAAACCGCTCTTTGAGACGTGCCATCTCCTCATCAGAGGGAGGAGCAAGTTCCTCCAGACCGTATTCCATGTCAAGCTTTTCGTATTTGGATACTCCTAAACGGTGGTAAGGAAGCAGGCTTACATGACAGCCCGGAGCATGTTTTAGAAGGAAGTTAATGGTATCATGGATGTTTTTGTCCGTATTATTGATTCCTGGTATAATAGGAATCTGCACAATAACGTTTGCTCCGGAGGCTGTCAATTTACAGAAATTATCTAAAATTAACCGGCTGGATACGCCGGTTAATTTTCTGTGGGTTTCCCAGTCAATAATCTTCAGGTCATAGTAAAAAAAGTCAATATAAGGAAGAAGCTTTTCATAAACCTCCCACCGGACATATCCGCAGGTTTCGATACAGGCAGATATGTTCTGCGCTTGGCATTCTTTGGCAAGTGCATATAGAAAATCCTCCTGACTGGCGGCCTCGCCGCCGGAGAAGGTTACGCCTCCTCCTGATGTATGGTAGTAGGGCTTGTCTTTCAGAATGTCCTTCATAATTCCACTGACTGTCCGGCGTTCGCCGGCCATGGTCAGCGCCTGAGTGTTGCAGGCGTGGGTGCAGCGGCTGCAGGAAGTACATTTACTGCGGTCGATCTCAATGCCGGAGCCGCTCCAGGACAATGCTTGTGCCGGGCATGCCAGAATACATTTTTTGCAGCCGATGCATCTGTTCGGCCAATACATTAGCTGGCATGCCGTCTTCTGTGTTTCCGGATTGGAACACCATTTGCAGCGGAGCGGGCAGCCCTTGAGGAATATAACGGTCCGTATTCCCGGGCCGTCCTTGACGGCATACCGTTCGATTTCGCTGATTATACCTTGTGTGTGTGTTCAAAATATCACCTCAGCTTTACAGATCGTGTTCGGTGCGGGCGATGATGTCGTCCTTTGTCTTCTCTTCCAGATCATTGAATAATGCACTGTAGCCTGCCACGCGCACCACCAGATCCTTGTAATTGTCGGGATGCTTCTTGGCATCAAGCAGAGTTTCTGTTGATGTAACATTAAACTGTACATGCCATCCATCCATGGAAAAGAAGGTTCTGATCAAATTCATAACCTTGCCGATTCCATCCTCTGTAGACATTACTGACGGCGCAAGCCGGATGTTCAGCAGATTGCCGCCGGTGATCAAGTGGTTCGGCATTTTGGATATGGAGTTGAGGACGGCAGTAGGATCGAGCATATCGGTTCTGTGGAAGGGCGAACAGCCTTCGGACAGAGGCTCGCCGGCCTTTCTTCCGTCGGGGGGAAGCGCCGACGGGCGCGCCCTGTGGAACATTCCCTGAAATAGTTGCGGTACAGGGGTAGCTTAAGCATCCGATAGACCCCCTCCCAATCCGCGTAGTAGGATATTTATCCTGCTCTTTCATAAATGCCAGATAAATATCAGAGCTTATTTTATCTACATAATCATCATCGTTTCCGAATTTTGGAGCTTTATTTACAAGCATGCGGCGTATATTTTCCCCGTCTGCACCGGAAAAATTACTGCGGAGATGATGCATAAGTTCTTCCGGTGTGAGCCGCTTTTCCTCAAATACAATTTTCTGGATAGCCGCAAGACTGTTGGCCGCATTTGTAATGCCTGTCTCCGGACCCGTAACCATGTCATAAATACTTCCGCCCTCCTTGGCGTTTTTACCCCGGCCGAGACAATCCTGAACAAGGCCGGAGCAGAAAGCGTCCGGGACAACCTCCTCGACGGCATAATCAATACAGTGCTCGCCGCTGACGCGTGTTCTGACAACATAAGACATCTGCATATCGTAAGCGCGGCGCAGCTCATCTGTGCTTTTCAGTTCTTTAAAGGTTTTCTCCTGCTTTAATAAATGCAGTCCGGTTCTCGGGTCTGTGCCTCCGTTCATGGTGATTTCTAACACCTTGGCAAAGTTTGTGAAGCTCATTCCGGCACTGCGGTAGCCGAATTTTCCGGGAATGATCGGCTCAATGCATCCAACGATTGCATAATTGTTGGCGTCTTCCTTGGAGGCGCCTCGGCTGATCAGTGAAGGAATCATCACGTGGTCGCCGTGCATGGCCGGCATGCCGAAGCCTAATTTGATGACTTCTACGCATTTGTGTAAATATTCCGGTGGATTCTTTTCGTTAAATCTTGCTGAAACATTCGGCTGGGTCAGTCTTGTAAGGCTGACGCTGTCTAAGCAGAGCATCGTAAGGTCGTTAACGGCATCTTCGCCGGAAGGGGTAATCCCCCCAAGTGTCAGGTTCTGGTAGGCAGGGTCTCCGCCGGAAAAGCGGGTATGGCTCCAGGGGCGGATTTTAACTATGCCGAAAGCCTTTATCCACAAGCACGCAAGCAGTTCAACCGCCGCCTCCTGGGTGATCCTGCCCGCGGCCAGATCTTTTTCGTAATAAGGATACAAATACTGATCCAGACGGCCGAAAGACATGGAATGTCCGTTGCTTTCAATCTGAGAGAGCAGATGGGCGAACCACACGGTCTGGACAGCTTCATAGAAGGTAGCGGCAGGGTGCCGGGGAACGCGCCGGCAATTGTCTGCGATAGATAGGAGCTCTTCCCTGCGCCCTGCATCGGTTTCTTTCTCGGCCATGCTGCTGGCAAGGACAGCATAACGGTGTGCGTAATCAATCATTCCCTCATAAGCAAGGATTACGGATTCGTAGAAAATGCGTTTGTGATGGCTGGCAGGATCAGTTAAGTCCAATGCGTCCAGATGCGCTCTGGCTTCGTCAATAATTCCCTGCGCGCCCTTATTCAGCAGGGCCTCAAAATCCAGCATAATGTGTCCGTCTCCGGATGTCATATTGCCATTTGCGGAAAGAACCTTCATTTCATATGCATCCTTTGCTTCTTTCGGGAGAGTGGCCTGGCACCGGTCCTCCAAGGTTTTTCCTTTCCACCATTCTGCAATATCCAGAAGCTCCTGCCGGACTTCTTTTCTTACCTGAAAGCGGTCGCCCGGCCGCTTTGCTAATTCATCAATTTCTTCAAAAATCCAATTTACACAGTATTCCGGAAAAATAGAGGCGGCTCTTAAGGAGGCGGCGTGGCTGCCGGCCTTCGATGAATAAATTGATTTTGTTCAGTATATTCTTAAATGCATAAGCCCGCTTTTTGATTGGAGGCTCAGCCTCATGTTCTTTGTATGCTTCTGTTATATAACGCGCCCGCTCTACACAGACCTCCTGCTCCGCGTGGATGGATTCTGATTTGAGTACCTGGATACGTTTTAACTGCCTGCCGGATAAATTACGTTTTCTGTATGTACGATACACGATCTCTTCATCTCCTTTTTTGAAATTACAAAAATAAACTAATTCACAAATGTATAATATAGCATGTTGTGACAGATGCCAATAGGAAAAATATAACAGGATAAAAGAATAAAGCTGAATTCTGCAAAGATAAAAACCAGGCAGATTATTGTGGAAAATGTGCATAATGTATATTTAATTAAGAATAATAAACGTAAATCAACATTATAAACGTTTAAAAATGTGATTAGAAAAGAACTATTTCAAAAATTGATTTGAATCATTATTTACAAAATAATATGGTTTTAAAATGATTAAGGTGATAAATGTGAAAAAGAAAGAGGAGGGAATCAGTTTATTATCCGGAAGGAAACATATAATAGGTTCAAATTAATGGATACCCGCTTAACGGTAAATACGAACAAAACAATTCAATAAGGAGGATACTTATGAAGAAAATATTGGCAATTTGTTTAGCGGCGGTTATGGTGCTCAGCCTTATAGCCTGCGGCGGAGAAACATCGAAGAAAGAAGAGAATAATGAACCGGCAAAGGAAGAGACGGCAGGACTTGATAAGTCATGTGTCGGCCGTTTTGCAGATTCGACAACGTTTGATCCGGATACGGAAGAGGATGCCATGGCTGGAGGAGAGCTTTCGGACAAAGGCAGTCTTGATGATCTGGATATTGACTGGTCAACGGTAAAGGCGGCAATTATTGTTAAAACACTTTCTAACGAGTCTTGGACAAACATTGCCGGCGGAATCAAGGATGCACTGGAAGCGCGCGGCGTAAAAACAGTTGATCTGGCCGCTCCGGATAGTGAATCTGATGCGGAACAGCAGCAGGCACTCTGTGATGCACTGGTTAATAAAGGCTATGACATTATCTTCATGTCGCCTCAGGGAGACACGACACTTGATGCACAGTGCAGAGAGGCACACGATGCAGGTACGCTTGTAGTGAATGCATTTGATGCAACGATGCAGGGAGCAGATCTCTATGTGGGCAACAATAATCTTGATATAGGACGTTCTGCGGCAGAATACATCTGCGGAGAATGGTGTGGAGAAGAAGGACAGGTTGCAGTAATTGAAGGACTTCCAGGAGCATATGCATCCATTAACCGTACAGCGGGCTTCCTTGAGAAATGCGAAGACTATGACGGGATCGAAGTGGTTGCTGACGCGGTAGGTAACTGGGATCGTCAGGAGGCTATGGATCAGGCTGCAACAATCATCAACCAGTATCCGGATATCAAGGGAATCTACTGCTGTAATGATACCATGGCACTTGGCGCTATTGAGGCCGTCAAAGAAGCTGATAAGCTTGGCGAGATCTGCGTAATCGGTTCCGACGGCGTTGAGGGTGCGATTGCTTCCATCGGCGACGGCGAGCAGACAGGTACGATTGACCTGAATCTCTATGAAGGCGGCAAGATGGCAGGAGAAGCCAGCCTCTATCTTCTGGCAGGAATTGAGATGCCGAGAGTGGTGAAGGTTCCTCAGATTGTTATTACTAAGGATAACACAGATGACCATATCGGCTATGATGGGGATAAATAAATTACCAAGATTATAATGTAAAAAGAAACTCAAAAGAGTCCGGAAATTTCTAAAGTCTCTGGACTCTTTTAAACAGAAACAGTGATGGGGGAAATAATGAACGAGAATCGGGAAGTAATCCTGCATTTAAAAAATATCAGCAAGTCTTTTCCGGGTGTAAAGGCACTGCGGAATGTGAGCCTCGAAGTCCGCAAGGGCGAAGTCCATGCTCTTGTGGGAGAGAACGGAGCGGGAAAATCTACGCTGCTGAATATTATGAAAGGGATTTATACGGCGGACGAAGGCGAAATTATTTATGAAGATCATCCTGTAACGATAAAGGGCTCCGGCCATGCAAGCGAAATTGGTATTAATATGGTGCATCAGGAGCTGAATATGGTTCCGGAGCTGACGGTAGGACAGAATATTCTTCTGGGTAATGAACCGGTCAATGTGGGAATCATTAATTACAAGACGCTTTATGAAAAGTGCGAAAGAATATTAGAGGAGCTTGGATGTCCATTTGGCGCCGCAGAGAAATTGGGGAATTTAAGTGTGGCGAATATGCAGATGACAGCAATCGCCCGGTGCCTTATGCGTAATTCAAAGGTGGTTGCTCTGGACGAGCCTACGGCAAGCCTGTCGGAAGTAGAGATCCAGCATCTTTTTACGATTATAAAAAAATTAAAGGAGGCAGGGACGGCAGTCATCTATGTATCCCACCGCCTTGAGGAATTGTTTAAAATTGCCGACCGGGTAACCGTGTTCCGAGACGGCGAGCATATTGCTACAAAGAATATTGGAGAGGTCACAAGGAATTCTCTTGTAGAGCTTATGGTCGGACGGAGCGTGTCGGAGTATATGGCTCATAGCAAAGACTATTCAACAGATGAAGAGGTGCTGAGGGTAGAAAATCTTACATCGAAGGGTGTGTTTGAAAATGTATCCTTTTCTCTGAAAAGAGGAGAAATACTCGGGTTTTCAGGCTTGGTAGGCGCCGGACGTACCGATGTTATGAGAGCCGTTTTTGGTGCTGATAAGTATGATTCCGGTGAGATATTCCTAAATGGGCAAAAGACGGATATTAAGAGCTGTGAAGAGGCGGTCAAGGCAGGGATTGCACTCCTTCCAGAAGAGAGAAAGGCGCAGGGGTTTATTGGAGGCATGAGCAATTCCATGAACATTAATATCAGTTCCCTTGGGAAATTCATGAAAGCCGGCGTAATCAATTATAGAAAAACCGGTGCAAATACAGACCATTATATAAAGGAACTTAAGATTACTCCGCCGAATCCGGCGGTGCATACGAATAATCTGTCGGGCGGCAACCAGCAGAAAATTGTGCTTGCAAAATGGATGAGTGTAAATTCGCAGATTATTATATTTGACGAGCCGACAAGAGGACTTGATATCGGGGCCAAAAGCGAGATTTACAGACTTATGGATGATTTTGTGAAACAAGGAGGTTCCATTATCATGGTATCTTCTGAACTGCCGGAGATTCTCGGAATGAGCGACCGCATTATTGTAATGTATGAGGGCCGCATTACGGGGGTACTTAACGGCAGGGGAGCCGCAGAAGCGGATGTATTGCATTATGCGATGGGAGGAGATGAAACAAATGAATAACGAAAGATATATAATCAAAGAACCCTGGTATAAGAAATATGCACGTACAGGCAGTACAATTCTCTCGCTGCTGGCGCTCTGCGTGTTCTTTACGATCGCCACTCCGGATTTCCTGAACGCACAGAACCTGATGTCGATCGTAAGAGCCTGCTCGGTAACGATTATTATGACTATGGGTATGCTTATTGTAATCCTGACCGGTGGAATTGACCTTTCAGTCGGGCCGATCATAGCGGTAGTGGGAGTTATGCTGGCAACGATGCTCGTGGGCGGAATGCAGCCTTGGCTTGCAGTCCTGCTTGCTCTGCTGCTGGGCTGTTTCATGGGACTGATCAATGGATTTTTTGTTTCGGTATTTAAGCTGCAGGCATTTCTTGTAACGCTGGCAACACAGACGATTTTCAGAGGCTTCTCACTGCTCTATACAAAGGGACGGCCGGTGCCGAACGTGCCTTCGTCCTTCTGCTCGGTGGTCGGCGGGAAGCTTGGGGGCTGGCTTCCGATGCCAGTGGTCATTATGATTGTGTCGGTCATTATTTTTGCGCTTGTTGTGAAATATATGAAGGTCGGCGTATACGCATATGCAATTGGCAGCAATGAGGAAGCGTCGAGGCTTTCGGGAATCCATGTGACGAAATATAAGATTTATATTTATATGATCGACGGCCTGCTGTGTGCACTGGCGGCGGTAACGATGCTGGGACGGCTCGGCGCGGCAGAGCCTACAGCGGCAACAGGGTATGAGCTGAATGCGATTTCGGCATGTGCCATCGGCGGTGCGTCGCTTGCAGGAGGAAAGGGAAGCGTTATGGGAGCCGTTATCGGCGCTCTTATCATGCAGGTTTTAACGAATGGAATGACGCTTTTGAATGTGCAGTCTTATTATCAGCAGATCGTAACAGGTATTGTGATTTTGATCGCGGTGCTTATTGACAGATTTATGAATAGGGAAACAAAATAATTGGCAGGCTAACAGGCAGATAAAGGAGGAAAAAAATGAATTATAAACCATTTGACGGAACGATTTCTATTAAAGATGAGGTAGCGCTTATTACAGGTGCCGCAAACGGTATTGGAAAGGCGGCGGCGCTTGCATTTGCAAAAGGCGGGGCGAAGCTGGTGCTCATCGATATGAATCCTGAGGTCGAGGATTATGCGAAGGAGCTTGCAAAGGAGTACGGCGTTGAGACGCTGCCGGTTGTATGCGATCTGACCCCTGTAACAGCGGGGCCGATGATTGTTGAGAAGACAGATGCCAGATTCGGGCGTATTGATATACTTGCAAGCGTTGCAGGCATCGGACTTGTAGATTATGCGGTAGATATCACAGAGGAGCTGTGGGATAAGACGATGCTGATCAATGCAAAGGCGGCATTCTTCCTCTGCCAGGCGGTTGGGAAATATATGATCAAGCAGGGCGGCGGAAAGATTGTTGCAGTTGCATCGCAGGGCGGCGTGATCGCTACAGACAGGCATGCGGCTTATACAGCGAGCAAGGCGGCTCTCATCGGAACGATTAAGACCCTTGCCCTTGAATGGGGGAAATATAATATCAATGCGAATCTGGTTTCTCCTACTGTAGTTCTTACGGAGATGGGAGAGCGCATCTGGGAAGGCGAGATGGGCGTTGAAATGAAGAAGAAGATTCCTTCCGGGCGCTTCTGCTATCCAGATGAGATTGCGGCGGCAATTCTTTTCCTTTCAAGCGATGCGGCGAATATGATCAATGGAGAAAATCTTCTTGTGGACGGCGGTTATACGGTACAGTAATAGAATCTGACACGGAATTTAGGGGGAAATATGAGCATTCTTGGATTTGATCTTGGAACAGGTTCCTGCAAGGGAGTTGCATTTGACTCCTCCGGGAATATCCTTGCAAAAGCAGAAAAGGGGTATGATACTTACAGCCCCAATCCGGGGTGGTGTGAGCTTGACCCTATGGAGTGTGTCAGGGCAGTCAGGGAGGTATGCCTTAGCATCAGGGAGAAAATCCCGCATGATGAGCCTGTGGCGGCGGCTTTCAGCTCTCATGGAGAGACGATCATTCCCGCCGGCTTCCGGGGAGAGCCTTCCGGGCCTGCATATATGAACGCGGATAACCGTGCATTTGCGGAGGTGGACGAACTGGTAAAAAAGATTCCGGCAAAAAGAATTTATGAGATTACCGGTACGCCGCCGCATCCTATGTATGGACTTGCCAATATCCTGTGGGTAAAGGAGCATGAGCCGGAGAGGTATCAGGCTACGGATAAATTCTGCCCCCCAGAAGCATTTCTCATGGTTACAATGGGATTTGACCCGGTGTGTAATTATTCAAACTGCTGCAGGAATATGGCATTTGACATTAGAAAAAAAGAGTGGTCGCGGGAGATTCTTGATGCGGCAGGAGTAGATATAGAGCGTATGTGCATACCGGTTCCTTCCGGACAGCTCATCGGTAAGCTTGACAGAGAGCATGCCGCGCTGTTCGGCCTTCCGGAGGGGGTTTCGATTGTGACAGGAGGCTTTGACCATTTCAGCACGTCTATTGGTTCGGGGGCAGTGCGAAAGGGTATGGTCTCATGCTCCTGCGGGACATATGAAGGGCTTACGAGTCTTTCTGATGAGCCAAATACATCGGATGAGGCATTTGACTGCTGCTTGAATACATTCTGCCATCTGGACGGCAGATATTCTAACTTTGTCTATGTGCCTGCCGGTATGGGGACGAAGTGGATCGTAAACGAAATTTGTAAAACAGAAAAGGATCGGGCACAGCAAATGGGCATATCGGTTTACCAGCGGCTTGCAGAGAAAGTGAAGGAGCTGCCGCAGAAGCCGACGGAGCTGTATTTTCTGCCGTCTACAGCCTTCACGCCCAGCAGGTCTGCGGTGCGCTGTGCCAGCGGATGGATTCCGCCTCCGGTTATGGATGCGACAACATGCTGTGTTTCTGTTTCGGATACAATGAGCGGTCCGCCCCAGCCGCCCTGTCCACGTTCAATCTTTACAACTGGTTTCATGCTATTTTCCCTCCTTTGTAGTCTCACGTCCAAGCATTGCTTTTGTTACAAATTCAGTGATATTGCCGCGCAGGAACATAACGATGATACCTACGAGGAAATAACGGATTGCGAGCGGGGTAGTGGAAACGCCCAGAGTTGTAAGGCCTGCGGAAATACCCAGCCATACAAACAGCTCGCCGGAATTTGCATGAGGGAATATGCCGGTGATCGGATGTGCAAAAGAGAACAGTGAGTCAACCGCTGCCGGTTTACAGTCCTCGTCTACGAACCGCCCGATGGTATAGCACATTGGATTAGTAAAGAAGAACAATCCCATAAATGGTATGACCGTATATCTGAGAATACGGAAACGGGTAATCCGTCTGGCAGCGCTCATAACCTTCTCCTCGCCCACCAGGGCGGTTAAAGCGTTGATAAGCGTCAATAAAATAAGTATATTTGGTAACACTCCGGTTATCAGACCAACCAGATTTTCTGCGCCCGCACTTACAATGCCGGTAAGTCCGTTTGCAAGGTTCACTAGAAATTCCATACAAGTCTCCTCCTTTTAAAAGTGAAAATGTATTTATTATTGCGTCTCAGTACCGGTCTGGGAATGTACATCCATGCCGGCGGCCTCGCGCAGATAACCAAGCTGTTCCACAGCCTTGTTGAAGGCGGCCAGATAGCTGCTCTTTTTCAGACAGCTTCGGACTTCCTCCAGAGGCATTCCGATATAGGCTGTGTTCTGCTTCGGAGTGATGAAAACAGAATATCCCTCCATGTCGTAATAATCCACAAGCTTACCGTTAAAATCTACTACAAGGATCGTGAATACGCCCTTTTTGATCACGAAGAAAGCCTTTCTGCATGAACCGGTTACCAGATGGCAGCCTTCGCCTTTGTGCTGTTTCTTTATGGTGTCGATTAGACTGTATACGCGCTTGAGCTGAATCCATGAAAAAATGCTCTGCAGTACATAGGCGGCAAATAAAATAGCCAATAGTGATCTAAGCATATATAACGGCCTCCTCTCTTGAGATTATGTGAAAGTTGAAAATTACGGTTTGTTTACTGTGAAATTTACTGAAAAATACATTTGAATTGCACTTATCCTATACAAAATGTTTGAAAAATGCAATATAATGGCATAAAGCGGAACAATTTCTACGTCCTTTGGGATGTGTAGTCTGCCCGGCTGTAACAATTGTTCCAAAGATTGTCGGTTTGTTGACAATTGCTCTGCACAGCGATTAACATACAATTAATATAAAGAAAAGAGGAGTGGATCGAATTATGAAAACAACAGCAGTCCGCCTTTATGGAGAGAAGGATCTCCGGCTGGAAAGCTTTGAACTGCCGGAGATGAAAGAAGACGAAATACTGGTTAAGATTATTTCAGATAGCGTCTGCATGTCTACGTATAAGCTGGTGCAGCAGGGAGATAAGCATAAGAGGGTTTCTGAGAGCCTGTCGGAGCATCCGGCTGTTATCGGGCATGAACTGTCGGGAATAATCGTAGAGGCTGGAAGCAGGTGGAAGGATAAATATCAGAAGGGCATGAAATTTACGGTGCAGCCGGAGGTAACGATCGGCGGCGTTTCCAGAACAGTCGGATATAATTATGGAGCTTACGGCGGCGACAGTACGTATTCCATACTTCCGGCGGAGGTAATGGAGACAGGAAGCCTGATCCTGTTTAAGGGGGAATCTTTCTTTGAGGCATCCTTATCAGAGCCGGCATCATGCATTATTGCAGGCTATCACCGGATGTACCATACATCAAAAACCAGCCATCAGCACATCATGGGAGTAAAGGAGCAGGGAAGCCAGATTATATTAGGAGCCTGCGGTCCTATGGGGCTGGAATGCATTGACTATGCTCTACAGATCGATAACGGTCCCAGCCTGATCGTGGCTGTAGATGTTTCCGATGAACGGATCGCGAGGGCAGAAAAAATGCTGAAGCCGGAGGATGACACGAAGAAGCTGATTTTTGTTAACAGCGGGAAGCTGGAAGATCCGGTAGAGGAGCTTAGGGCTTTGACGGCGGGGTATGGATATGATGATGTATTTGTATATGCTCCTGTAAGAGCGCTTATTGAGCAGGCGGATAAGCTTCTGGCAGAGGACGGCTGTTTGAATTTCTTTGCAGGTCCGGTGGATCAGTCACTGTCTGCAGAGGTGAACTTCTATAATGTGCATTATGCGAGGACCCATACGGTAGGATTTACCGGAAGCACCAATGAGGATCTGTATGAAGCTCTCAGACTCATGGAAGAGGGACGTATCCATCCGACAGTAATGGTTACTCATATTGGGGGTCTGGAGAGTGCGGTGGATACTACATTGAATGTGCCGGGGATCCCGGGCGGTAAAAAATTGATTTATCCGCATATTGATCTGCCGTTGACGGCTATTGAGGATTTCCGGAAGCTGTCGGAGAAGGATGAACTCTTCGGGCGGCTGGCAGATTCCTGTGACAGGCATCAGGGATGCTGGAATGCAGTGGCGGAGAGGATTCTTCTGGAGCATTATCAGGTTGATCTGACAAAATAGAGAGAAGGCCTTTAAGAGGCTGTATTATGAGCGGGAAGCAGCGGAGGACAGGCACTGTGGGAGGAACAATAGATGTGGAGCTGCTGGTCCAGATTGCTCATTTATATTATGATGAGGAAATGACACAGCAGAAAATTGCGAAAAAGCTGAATATGAGCAGGTCGCTGGTTTCAAAATTACTGGCAAAAGCGAAGGAGAAGGGGATTGTTAAAGTTACGATTTCTGATGAGGTGAACCGGCCGCATCAGCCCTTGGAAGCTCAATTAAAGAAGCTGTTCGGCTTGTCAGAGGTTATTATCACACCAGCGGATTCGGGGGCGAATAACCAGAAGCTGGCATAGGAGGCCGGACGGTATCTTACCAGAAGACTGTCGGAGGTCACAAAGGCGGCGGTTTCGGCGGGAAGAACGACAAGAGAGATCGCTGAGTACCCATTTTCTTCGTGATAAGTTCCGCCTATTTCCTCAAAAATTGTTTTTGCCATTGCTGTAATCCTCCGTTATGATTTGAATTTCCCCTACAATTCAATCACTCTGGCTGATTACAAAGCCGAAGGGAGAAGCTACTTCCTTATGTAGCCTCTCCCTTTAGGAGTCCTATTCTTTGTCTGCCGGTTCCGGCAGATACATATGCACCCGCTCGATGCGGTTTTTGTCTAATTTATCTACGACCATGCGGATACCGTCCGCAGTGGTGATCTCGTCACCGGCTTCCGGAAGTCTGTCCAGATGCTCGATGATCAGGCCGCCTACAGAATCGTAGTCGTCGGAGGAGAGCTTCAGGTTCAGCTTGCCGTTCAGCTCCTCTAAGTTAACGGAGCCTTCGATACTATATTCCCGGCCGCCAAGTTCTATAATAAAGTCCTCATCATTCTCATCATACTCGTCATGGATCTCTCCGACAATCTCCTCTAATAGATCCTCCAATGTGATAAGACCGGCAGTTTCGCCGTATTCGTCCAGCACAATGGCAATATTGAAGGATGCCTGCCGCATCTCGATCAGAAGCTCGGCCGTATTCTTGTATTCATAGGTAAAATAGGCTTCCCGAAGAATGTCTCTTACATGGAAGTCATTCTTGTTGGTGTCATATAGCAGGAGATCCTTCATGTTGATGGTTCCGATCACCTGGTCGGTGGTCTCTTCAAACACAGGGAGACGTGTGAACTTGTCTTCGCGGAAGATGGCGATTAGTTCGTCGTAGGTGCTTTCTACGTCCGCAAAGGTTACATGAACGCGGGGAACCATAACATCCTTTGCCTTAGCATCACCCAGATCGAATACATTATAAATCATTTCCTTTTCTTCTGACTCGATCACACCTTCCTCATGGCTCACATCCACGATGGTCCGCAGCTCGTTCTCTGTCATGAAGGTGCGCTTGGCATTGGGGTCTACCCTGAGAAGAGTCAGGATTCCCATGGCCATGCCGTTTACAATGGCAATCAGCGGAGTCATCAGCCTCATGAAAATACTAACAACCGGCGCATAGGCAAGAGATATCTTTTCTGCATGGATTGTTGCCATGGTTTTTGGAGTAATCTCCCCAAATAACAGGATCAAAAGGGTCAGTATGCCGCTGGCAATTGCCACAAATGAGCCGCCTAAGCTGTAGGCTAAGGTGGTAGTCAATGAGGCAGCTGAAAGATTGACGATGTTGTTGCCGATCAGGATGGCGCTCAGCATCTTGCCGGAATTTTCCGTGATATGCAGAAGCGTTTTGGCGCGTTTGTTTCCTTCTTCAGCTAAGGTTCGGATCCGAATTTTGTTTACAGTAGTCATTGCAGTTTCCGCGGATGAAAAAAAAGCGGAAAGAAATAATAATAACAGTAATACAATAAATTGTATGGCATCACCCGAGTCCAATGATAAGTTCACTCCTTCTTTTTACGAAAATTATGCACAGGCATTTATGCACTGTATTGGAAATAATATACCGTATTTTGGGAAATATTGCAAGTATGGAAGAGGCGGATTGCTTTACAATAAATACAATTTAGTGTATGATTTACAAAGAATTATAAAAATGGGGTAAATATCTATGAATCAGAGATTATATGAGAGACTGGCCGCCGCTCTTGTGGAGGAAAGGGTGCTTGTATCGGAGCCGATGAAGAAGCATACGACATTCCGGATCGGGGGACCGGCGGATTATTTTGTGATGCCGCAGTCGGAGGAGGAAGCTGCGGCGGCTATTGCTGTATGCAGAGAGGAGCAGGTGCCTTACAGTATTGTGGGAAATGGAAGCAATCTGCTGGTGTCAGATGCGGGGTACCGGGGGGTTGTGATCCAGATTTTCAAGGAAATGAGCGGAGTAGAGACAGAAGGAGTCCGCATATGCGCGCAGGCGGGGGCGTCCCTTGCCAAGATTGCAGGAGCGGCTCTGGAGGCAGGGCTTACCGGATTTGAATTCGCGGCCGGTATTCCCGGAACTCTGGGCGGTGCCTGTGTGATGAATGCCGGGGCATATGGCGGAGAGATGAAGGATGTGCTGGTAAATGTTACCGTGCTGGATGAGTCCGGAAGAATCAGGAAGATTGAGAATGCAGATCTGGAGCTTGGCTACCGTAGCAGCATCATTGCCAAAAAAGGATATATCGTTCTGGGCGCGGAAATCGAGCTAAAGAACGGCAGTCAGGACGAGATACGGGAGCGGATGAATGAGCTGAGGGAGAAGCGGGTTTCCAAACAGCCGCTGGAATATCCAAGTGCAGGAAGTACCTTTAAGCGCCCGGAGGGGTATTTTGCCGGGAAGCTTATCCAGGATGCGGGACTCCGGGGATTCCGGGTAGGTGATGCAATGGTATCGGAAAAGCACTGCGGCTTTGTGATCAACGCGGGGGAAGCTTCGGCGGCAGAGGTTGATTCGCTGATGAGGCAGGTGTCAGAGCGGGTACAGGCGCAGTTTGGCGTAGCGCTGGAGCCGGAGGTTAAGAGACTGGGAGAATTTTAAGATGAGATTTGTGGTGGTGACCGGCATGTCGGGAGCAGGCAAGAGGTCGGTTCTCAAGATGCTGGAGGATGTAGGATACTTTTGTATAGATAATCTGCCGATTCTGCTCGTGCCGAAGCTTGCTGAGCTTCTGGCGGTGCCGAATGCAGAGATTAATAAAGCGGCTTTAGGAATGGATATCCGGAGCAGGTATGGGTCGGATGACTTGATGCAGGCGCTGGATGAGCTGGATGCGATGGGACTTGCCTATGAGCTTCTGTATATGGACGCTTCTGACGAGGTTCTGATCAAGCGTTATAAAGAGACCAGGAGAAACCACCCTCTTGCAGGAAACGGCAGGGTGGATCAGGGAATTATAAAGGAGAGGAAGACCCTTGCCCCGCTGCGGGGGCGGGCAGACTATATTCTGGATACCAGCAGGCTTTTAATCCGGGAATTGAAGCGGGAAGTCAATCATATATTTGTGGAGAATAAGGAATATAAGAATCTGTATGTTACGGTATTGTCCTTTGGGTTTAAGTACGGAATCCCCGGTGATGCAGATTTGATATTTGATGTAAGATTTCTGCCTAATCCATACTATATAGAAGAACTCCGCCCTTTGAGCGGTAATGATAAACCGGTACAGGAATATGTAATGGATAATGATAAAGCGGGGAAATTTCTGGAAATGCTGACGGATATGATCCGTTTTCTGATACCGAATTATATTACAGAAGGGAAGACCCAGCTTGTGATCGGTATCGGGTGTACCGGAGGAAAGCACCGTTCAGTTACGCTTGCCAACGCACTGTATGAGGCATTGGCAGAGGCAGAGAGCGATTACGGAATAAAGATTGAGCACAGAGATATAGAGAAGGATGCAATTACAAAGGCAAAGTAGGGATGGGCTATGTCGTTTTCGGGTAAAGTAAAAGAAGAGCTGGCGGAACAGTTTCCGGGAGGGAGGCACTGCCTTCTGGCGGAACTGTCAGCAATCAGCACCATGTGCGGAATTTTCGGAGAGGATGGGGAAGGGGAGGAAATCCTTACTATTCATACTGAAAATGAGGCTATTGTGAGAAAATGCTTTACATTAGTTGAAAAAACATTTAATATAGGGGGTGAAGTTTCTTCGTACACTTCTATTCGGAGCAATCCGGAGACCGGCAGTAAGATGTACTATTTCCTTGCACAGGGCAAGGGGCTTAAGGCTGTCCGGAATGCATCTGTGCAGGCGGTATGCTGTAAGAGGGCGTATCTGAGAGGTGCGTTTCTGGCCGCTGGTTCTGTCAGCGATCCAAGGAAGTCCTATCACTTTGAGATCGTATGCGGAACAGAAGAGACGGCGCAGTATCTGCAGCATTTAATGCTTGGTTTCCAGATGGAAGCCAAGATCGTCAGGAGAAAGAAGAGTTACGTAGTATACCTCAAGGATGGAACCGGGATTGTGGATATGTTGAATGTCATGGAAGCGCACGTGGCACTTATGGCGCTTGAGAATGTACGGATACTCAAGGAGATGCGCAACAAAGTGAACCGCAAGGTAAACTGCGAGACAGCCAACATTAATAAAACCGTGTCTGCCGCGGTAAAACAGATAGAGGATATCATTTATATCCGTGACAGCATTGGTTTTGATAAGCTTCCGGAAGGATTAAGGGACGCAGCCCTTACACGTCTTG
Organism: uncultured Dorea sp.; assembly: GCA_910584265.1. Lineage (GTDB taxonomy): Bacteria > Bacillota > Clostridia > Lachnospirales > Lachnospiraceae > Claveliimonas. The sequence goes on from CAJTZE010000046.1 coordinate 21,301, forward strand.
AGCATCCGGAGGCGGCACTGAAAGAGCTGGGGGAGCTCTTGGAAACACCGGTTGGTAAATCCGGAGTGAATCACAGACTTCGGAAGTTAAGCGAGATAGCAGAAAAGTTAAGGGACGATCAGGGAGGGACAGCATGATTAAGAAACCTATCACATTCAAGTTGAACGAGGGCCTGGATGCCAGACCGATTGCTCTGCTGGTGCAGGAAGCCAATCAATATGCCAGCACGGTATATATTGAGGTAGAGAACAAGAAGATCAATGCCAAGAGTATTATGGGGATGATGAGCTTGCAGCTTGGCAATGGGGAGGAACTCACAGTAGTCGCTGACGGCGAGGACGAGGAGGACGCAATCCAGGGTGTAGAGAATTTCTTAGCATCCACGAACTAATACATACGGAGGAGGCATGGATGTGGGCATGCCTCCTTTTTTGTCATAAGGAGGTACAGGATGAAGAAGATGTTGTTTGTATATAACCCGCGTGCAGGCAGGGGACTCTTGAGACAGAGCCTGTCGGACATTGTGGATATTTTTGTGAAAGCAGGGTATGATGTGGTAGTTTATCCTACGCAGGCATACAAGGATGCTTACCGGAAGATTACAGAATTTACGGAAGAATATGACCTTGTGGTGTGCAGTGGCGGCGACGGCACCATTGATGAGGTGGTTACAGGAATGATGGGCAGGGAGAAGAAGATTCCCGTGGGATATATTCCGACAGGGACCACCAATGATTTTGCCAACAGCTTAAAGATTCCGAAGGATCTTCTTGCAGCCGCGGATAATGCAGTGAGCGGGACACCGTTTTCGTGCGATATCGGACAGTTTAATGATGATGTGTTTGTATATATTGCCGCATTCGGCCTATTTACAGATGTATCCTATGAAACAAGACAGGAATTGAAGAATGTGCTGGGGCATCTTGCATATATTCTGGAAGGGGCAAAGCGTTTGTTTAATGTTCCGTCTTATAAGATTAAGGTGATACATGACGAAGAAGTGATCGCAGATGAATTTATTTACGGTATGGTGACAAATTCAAGGTCTGTAGGCGGTTTCCGCAATATGATAGGGAAAAATGTGAAATTCGACGATGGAGAATTTGAAGTGACGCTGATCCGCAAGCCCTCGAATCCCATTGAGCTTCAGGAAATTATTGCGGCTCTATTGATAGAGCAGGTGGATACCAAGCACATGTATACCTTCAAGGCAAAAAAGATATCCTTTGAGTCGGAGGCAGAGATACCATGGACGCTGGACGGAGAGTACGGAGGGGATCATGACTATGTCGAGATTATTGATCAGCAGTGCGCCATGAAGCTGATGGTTCCAGAGAAATATGTAGCAGAATTGTCGGCAGAATAAAACTTGACGTCTGTCAGGCTCCGTCCGGAGACCGGACGGAACCGCATGGACAAAAAATGAAAAAAATTGAAAAAAATACTTGCCTATTGCGGCTTTTTTTGCTACAATAGACAAGCACGAGATAAGTAAGTGACACGGCTCCGTGGTCAAGCGGTCAAGACGCTAGCCTCTCACGCTGGAATCCGGGGTTCGATTCCCCGCGGAGTCACTGGACGAAACCGCCGATATCCTTTGGAATAAAGGGATTCGGCGGTTTTTCGTTTTGCCGGAATAGGAAAAAGGGGCAGGGGTTGTCATTTTCTTAACGGAAAGAGAAATCCTTTGTTGAGTTTTCCATAAAATTGGGATATAATGATTTTGTATGAAAGAGATACGAGAAACATTTTAAGGAAAGAAGGTAGGAGTTATGGCATTAGTAACCACAACTGAGATGTTCAAGAAGGCTTATGACGGCGGATACGCAATCGGCGCTTTCAACGTGAACAACATGGAGATCGTTCAGGGTATCACAGAGGCGGCCGGAGAGCTTAAGAGCCCGGTTATCCTTCAGGTATCTAAGGGGGCACGCGCTTATGCTAACCACACATATCTTGTTAAGTTGGTAGAGGCTGCTATTCAGGAGAATCCGGAGATTCCGATCGCTCTGCATCTGGATCACGGCGACAGCTTCGAGCTTTGCAAGAGCTGTATCGACGGCGGATTTACATCTGTTATGATCGACGCTTCTTCTAAGTCATTTGAGGATAATATCGCACTGACCAAGCAGGTTGTTGAGTATGCACACGCACACGGCGTTGTAGTTGAGGCTGAGCTTGGAACACTTGCAGGCGTAGAGGATGAAGTAGTTGTAGAAGCAGGACAGGAGAGCTATACACGTCCGGAAGAGGTTGAGGAGTTCGTAGATAAGACAGGCTGCGATTCTCTTGCGATCGCTATCGGAACATCGCACGGTGCATATAAGTTCAAGGCATCTCAGTGTACACGTAATGCAGACGGTATCCTTGTACCGCCGCCGCTTCGCTTTGACGTACTTGAGGAGTGCACGAAGCGTCTGCCGGGATTCCCGATCGTACTTCATGGTTCATCTTCTGTACCACAGGAGTTTGTTGAGATGGTTAATAAATATGGCGGAAATATGCCGGATGCGATCGGTATTCCTGAGGACGAGCTTCGCCATGCGGCAGAGCTTTCTGTATGTAAGATCAACATTGACTCTGATATCCGTCTTGCAATGACAGGTAACATCCGTAAGTACTATGCTGAGCATCCGGATCACTTTGACCCGCGCCAGTATCTGAAGCCGGCCCGTCAGGCTGTTAAGGATATGGTTGCTCATAAGATTCAGTATGTATTAGGAAGTGCTGGCAAGATTTAATTGTAACTTTCACTTGCATTTCTAAAATGATTGAGTTATACTAACATGCATAGCAAGAACAAAGGCGTTCCAACTTCGGTTGGAGTGCCTTTTTCTATTGTTACATAGGAATTTGCTTGCCTGAACGGTTGATTTGCTATATTATAGGTAGAAGTAAGTTTCTCTAGTTTGATGTAAATAAAGAAAGGAAACAAGGAAAAATGAGTGAGGTTATGAATGTAGCTAAGATATTTGGAGAAGACGTTTTTAACGATACAGTCATGCAGGAGCGCCTTCCGAAGAAGGTCTACAAGGATTTAAAGAAGATGATACAGGAGGGCAAGGAGCTTGACCTGGCAACGGCAGACGTTATTGCCCATGAGATGAAGGAGTGGGCAATTGAGAAGGGCGCGACCCATTATACCCACTGGTTTCAGCCTTTGACAGGAGTTACGGCAGAGAAACATGATTCATTTATTTCTGCACCGATGGAGAACGGCAAGGTGCTGATGAGCTTCTCCGGTAAGGAGCTGATCAAGGGAGAGCCGGACGCTTCTTCTTTCCCGTCAGGCGGACTGCGCGCAACCTTTGAGGCAAGAGGATATACGGCGTGGGACTGTACCTCTCCGGCATTTGTGAGACATGATGCGGCAGGAGCAACCCTCTGTATCCCGACCGCTTTCTGCTCTTATACAGGAGAGGCATTGGATCAGAAGACGCCGCTTCTTCGTTCCATGCAGGCAGTCAATGAACAGTCCTTGAGGCTTCTGCGCCTGTTTGGCAACAAGACAGCTAAGAAGGTTACGCCTTCCGTAGGACCTGAGCAGGAATATTTTCTGGTGGATGCGGAGAAGTTTCTGCAGAGGAAGGATTTGATCTATACAGGACGTACCTTGTTCGGTGCAATGCCTCCGAAGGGGCAGGAGCTGGATGACCATTATTTTGGAACGATACGCCAGAGAATCGCGGGATTCATGAAGGATGTCAATGAGGAGCTGTGGAAGGTCGGCGTTACGGCAAAGACACAGCATAATGAGGTTGCGCCTGCGCAGCATGAGCTGGCGCCGATCTATGCGGAGTGTAATGTGGCAGTAGACCATAACCATCTGGTAATGCAGACCTTAAAGCGGGTTGCCTGCCAGCATGGCATGAAGTGCCTGCTCCATGAGAAGCCGTTTGCGGGGGTTAATGGTTCCGGTAAGCATAACAACTGGTCCCTTACCACAGATGAAGGAAGGAACCTTCTGGATCCGGGTAAGGCGCCTCATGAAAATATCCAGTTCCTTCTGGTGCTTACCTGTATCCTGAAAGCGGTAGATGAGCATGCGGATCTTCTCCGCGAGTCTGCGGCAGATCCGGGTAATGACCACAGGCTTGGCGCAAACGAGGCGCCTCCGGCGATTATTTCTATCTTTCTGGGAGAGCAGCTTGAGGATGTGATCGAGCAGCTGATCAGTACAGGAGAGGCAACCCACAGCTTGAAGGGGGGCGCGCTTGAGACTGGCGTAGATACCCTCCCGGATGTGAAGAAGGATGCTACAGACCGGAACAGAACCTCGCCGTTTGCATTTACCGGCAATAAATTCGAGTTCCGTATGGTAGGCTCCAGGGATTCGATTGCGGCGCCTAACGTTGTATTGAATACGATCGTGGCAGAAGCGTTCGCAGAAGCCTGTGAGGTACTGGAGAAGGCCGATGATTTTAGTAAGGCAGTCCATGACCTGATTAAGAAATACGCTACAGAGCATCACAGAATTGTATTTAACGGCGATGGATACGCAGAAGAATGGGTTGCGGAGGCTGAGAGAAGAGGGCTTCCAAACATCAAGTCCATGGTAGAATCCATTTCTGCCCTCACAACGGATAAGGCAATCAAGCTGTTTGAGCGTTTTCATGTATTTACAGAGGCTGAGCTTCGTTCCCGTGCGGAGATTAAGTATGAGAACTATGCTAAGAATATTAATATAGAAGCAAAGACTATGATTGATATGGCGCGCAAACAGATTATTCCTGCGATTATGAAGTACACAAAGACTCTTGCAGACACCGTGATTTCGGTAAAAGAAGCCGGAGCAGATGCATCTGTGCAGGCTGAGACACTGGCAGAGGTAACTGCGCTTCTGAAAGAAACAAGCGATGCTTTGAAAGCACTGGAAGAGGTTACGGAAAAAGCCGGCGGCATGGAAGAAGGAAAGGCGCAGGCCGAATTTTTCAAATTTCAGGTATTCCCGGCAATGGAAGCGCTGCGGGCGCCTGTTGATAAGCTGGAGATGATTGTAGATAAGGAAGCATGGCCGATGCCTTCCTATGGAGATTTGATTTTTGAAGTATAGACCCTCTGTGAACGGCGGCAATTTAGAAAATCGTTAGTAATTCTTAAGAACCTTGCACTTGGAATCCCTATACAGATATGGTATTCTTAGTGCAGGGGTTTTCATTACATAGGAAATGGTTTCTTATCGTAAAATGAGCTTTTGTTCAAGGAGATTGAGATGACGAAACGAGAATTTTTGAATCGGCTGAAGGAAGCGCTGGAGAATGGGCTGGATAGCCGCGCAGTGCAGGAGAATATGGATTATTACCGCTCTTACATAGAGGAAGAGGAAGGATGGGGACAGAGTGAAGAAGAGGTAATAGAAGAACTCGGCGACCCATGGGTGATCGCGCAGTCTGTAATTAATATGGCAGAGAACCGCTCGGCGGCGGAAGGCGGATATGGAACCGAAGGCGTGTATCATGACGGCAGGGCGGGCAGTACCGGCGGACAGAGGTATTCTAATACGCAGATCCATACCTACATGACGGGCGGATGGTGGAAGGGGATTCTGCTTTTGCTGGGGATGATTGGAATTGTACTAATCATATTTGCGGTGATCGGCGGACTGCTATCATTGGTTCTGCCGGTGCTTCTGCCGGTGCTGGTGGTCATTATGGTGCTAAGGCTGATCGGGCGGATGCGGTGAAGCTGTGGAAACGGCAGCCGGCCGGAATTTAGGGGAATATAGTATAAAGTAAAATGCGTGTTCTGAGAGGAGCGCGCTTTTTATTTCTATAGGAAAGTTTATGATTTCTTAAAAAATAATAGTAAAAGACCGATGGGGGAGCCATCGGTCTTTTGAGGGGAGTATAAATAATTAATAAGGGGTTGTAGAAAGTATCCTTTCTACACATCTTAGTATAGTATAGTATGGATAAAATTGCAAGACAAATTTTAGAAAAAAAATAAAAAAATAATACATATTATGCAATGGAGTGGACATAATAGCCATGTAACAAAAATGATTTAGGAGGAATTGACATGGCTAAGAATTATAGTTCATCTAACAAAAACGCATCTAATCAGAATGCAAACAACCAGAACGCAAGCAACCAGAACGCATCTAACCAGAATTCATCTAACAAGAATGCGTCCAACACGACATCAAA
>CAJTZE010000047.1 GCA_910584265.1 uncultured Dorea sp.
GTATCTGCGGCAGCGTAATATAGAAAAACCGCTGGAAGCTGTTGCAGCCGTCCAGTTCAGACGCCTCAAATACATCCGGGCTGATTCCCATAATTGCAGCCATCAGCATAATCGTCGAATTTCCAAACCACATCAGGAAATTCATAAATCCGACCAATGACCTGGTTCCAAATACAGAACCTAAGAAGTCGACCGGATGGCTGATAAGTCCTATAGACATAAGAATCGAATTAACCGGACCATTGGTAGAGAACATGGTGAAAAATAACATGGCAAATGCAGACGCCATGATCAGATTCGGCAGATAAATGACAACCTTAAAAAATTGTGTTCCATGGATCTTAAGCCTTGCATCTACAAACCATTCTGCAAGCACCAGAGCGATCACGATCTGGGGGATAAATCCTATGATCCATAAAATCAGGGTATTTGCGGCATATTTCAGCATATCCGATCCCAGAAGGCTGATATAATTCTGCATACCGACAAAATTCGGACCAATCTCTTTAATTCCTGAACGGTAATATTCAAAAAAGCTATACCGAATGGTATCCACCAAAGGAATAAAGGAAAAAATGAAAAAACTTACAAAAAATGGAAGAATAAAAATATATCCCCATTTTGAATAGTCAACTTTTTTTCGTTTTGCATTCATAAACTTACATTCCTTTCTTTTTCCGCATGATGCGGGGCGCAGGCGCCCCGCATTTATTCTTCTTTACTCCGGCCACTGAATTTCAGTGATATCCGGATAACGCTCTATGATTGCCGTCTCAAAATTCTTTTTCGCCTTGTCATAATCAACCTTTCCCTGTAAGTAATCGCTAAATGAATTCTGGATCAATTCTACGCATCCCTGGTCGTAAGCGGAAAGCGGAGCGATTTCAATATTTTCTGCAACCGGTGCAAAATACTCAAATGCATTCTGTCCTCCAAGGAAATCAGAAGCGAAAGAGTTGTCTTTTGCCGCTTTCTTCATACCGCTTGTTGTGTTCGTGAAATCCGAATAATCCTTAGAAATTTTCAGCAGATTATCCTTATCCACTGTTACTGCAAGAATAATGTCTTTTACATGCTCCAGATTGTCCGTGCCCGTACATGCGTGTACATAAGAACCGCCCCAGTTATATTCCTGCGGAGGATTGGTAACAGCCCATGCGCCGTCTCCGCCGTCCCAGTTTGGCTTCAGGGTAAAATCAATTCCCCATGCCGGAAACAGGAATGCAAATACCTTGGACGCCGAACCCATCGCTTTATTCCAGTCGTCATTCCATTGTCCCTTTACATTTTTATCCAGATAGCCCGCATCCAGCCATTCTTTCGAGCTGTTTACCCAATCCATAATTTTCTGGTCGACCTTAATCGTCGTTTCGCCGGGACTTACCCAGGATTCTTCAATGCTGTTGCCGTACAGACGGAACGTATCTGCATAAGAAGAGAATGTATAATATCCTTTTGCCTTTAATTCTTCTGCCGTCACCTGCATGGTATCCCAGTCCTTTACCTTCTGGCCGACCTCCTCCGGATCGTCTGTCCCGAATACCTCTTTTGCAATGTCGCGCCTGTATACTAACAATCCCGGGCAGCACTGCCATGTGGATCCCCTCTGGACGCCCTCGGAGTCAGAAGCCGTAACCTTTGTAAATTCATACTGGTCCGCCAGGTCCTTGTCCGGGTCAATCCCAAGGTCTTTTAACGGCATGGCCGCATCTGCGTCTGCATCCGTATACTTGTTCACATAATCTGTCTCCGACAGGAAAATATCAACCTTATCATCCGCCGCTGCGTCCGCCTGCTTCATCAATGCCTCGTCCAGCTTCTGCTGATAGACGCCGTCCTGATTCGGGTTGATAATCCAGTGGATCTCCGTGCCGTCATTTAAAGTAGTCACCGTACCATCCTTAGAGGTTTCCTTTACCTCCGGATAAACCGCCTCCACACGTTCGCGAAATTCGTCATTCCAGCTATAAATATTGATAACCTTTCCTTCCCCGCTGCCGTCTCCTGAATCAGACGGCTTGCCGCAGCCTGCCAGTACGCCTGCTGCCATAGCTGCAATTAACAACATACTAACTACTCTCTTTTTCATTTGAAAAGTCCTCCTTTTACATATTGTGAAGCATTGGCCTCACGTTTATCGTTGAACGGATTATAACGTAAATATTTTTTCAGTTATATTGAAATTCTTTCAAAAATATCAAATTCATGACACATTTTTAAGAAAGCTCTGGTTAATTCACCGCTTCCTTAATATTTTACTTTTCGGGCGGAAACACAAGAAATGCGCTGTGCAATTTAGGTCATGATTCTGATATTTTTCACATGTTTCTTATATTTTTAATAAACGTTTTCCTCTATGATGTTTTCTATCTAAATACATAATGAAAGGAGCATAAAGATTGTACCACTTAAAATTTATTGACGAGCACGGCAGCTTTTTAATAAAGAAGCCGGAAAATACAAGCTATCTATACTTTCCCCTTGCATCGGAAACGGGCCTTAAGAGTTCTGTCACGCCAAATCTCGGCGGTGACGCCAAGCTTGACCAGGAAACGTTTCTTTTAGAGCCGGTAAGCTCGGAAAACTTACATAATAACCGTTCTACCCGTAACTTCTGGCTGATAAGAAACGGCGCGGACGTATACTCCGCGGCCGGAGCTTCAGCAGAGCAGGAAGCCGCGCGTTTCTCTGAAAAACAAGATGAAAGCAAGCTGACGGCGGGATTCATGTGGCAGACTCTTACAAGATTTTCCAAAAGGTATCAGCTATCATCCGCGGTCACCTCGTTCATTCCAAAAGACACCAATGTGGAGATCATGTATGTGACCGTGCAGAACCATTCAGAGGTTACACAGGAATTCACTGCTTACGCCGCCGTTCCTGTCTACGGGCGCAGCGCGGATAACATCCGCGACCACCGGAACGTAACCTCCATGCTTCACCGCATAGATGCAGTCAAAAACGGAGTTCTTGTATGCCCTTCCATGTCCTTTGATGAAAAGGGGCATCGTCCAAACAAACACATTTATTACGTTATGGGATGTATGGGCAACGGCAGGGCTCCAGAAAGCTTCTATCCTGCCGTAGAGGATTTCATCGGCGAGGGCGGAACCTTTACCCGCCCCCGCGCAGTATACGAACAATATCCCGGATATCCGGCGCCTTATCATGCGGCAGGAAAGGAAGCGATGGGCGCCTTCCGCTTTGAGCCCGTTTCCCTTGCTCCCGGAGAAAAGGCAGACTATATCCTTCTCATCGGAACAGAGGACGAGGAACAAGAAATTTTCAAAAATTTTGAAAAATATAATACCTCCGAGAAAATCCGGCAGGCCTTTACAGATACGAAATCCTACTGGCAGAATCAGGTAAATGTGAACTTCCATACAAATGATCCCGATTTTGACCATCTGATGAAATGGATCTGCTTTCAGCCTTTCCTCCGCCGGTTATTCGGCTGCTCTTTCCTTCCCCACCATGACTATGGGCGGGGCGGCCGCGGATGGAGGGACTTATGGCAGGACTGCCTTTCTTTACTGCTCATGGAGCCTGAGAATGTCGGCCAAATGATTGCTGTGAACTACGGAGGAGTCCGCATTGACGGGACCAATGCGACGATCATCGGGAACGGAGACGGCCAATTCCTTGCAGACCGGAACGGAATTACCCGTGTCTGGATGGATCATGCACTCTGGCCGTTGATGACAACAAAACTTTATATAGACCAGACGGGAGATATTGAAATCTTAAATAAACAGGTTCCTTATTTTAAAGATCCACAGACTATGCGGGGAACAGAGACGGACCCTCTATGGGATCAGGAGCAGGGAAACAGACAGCGCACAAATGAGAACGGTATTTATACCGGAAGTATATTAGAACATCTTCTCATCCAACAGCTGACAGCCTTTTACGAGGTAGGTGACCATAATATCTACAGACTTCGGGGAGCCGATTGGAACGACGCCCTGGATATGGCCTCCGAACGCGGCGAAAGCGTCGCCTTTACCTGTGCTTATGCCGGTAACCTGCTGAGCCTTGCGGCAATGATCCGTCTTCTGGACAAACATTCTTCCACTCATACAATCGAGCTGCTGGAGGAAATTATGGTTCTGCTGGAAGACAATACAGAATCCTTTGAAGATATCGGAAAAAAACATAAAATACTGTCTGATTACGTAAGCCGGTGCAGGCATACCGTAAGCGGCAGACGTACCACCCTTTCACTTTCGGTTCTTGCTGTAAATCTGATCCAAAAAGCAAACTGGCTCACGAACCATCTGAGAACCCGGGAATGGATTGACTGTACCCGGGAAGAGGGCTGGTTTAACAGCTATTATGATAACCACGGACGGGCGGTGGAAGGAATTTTTGGAGATCAGGTGCGTATGATGCTTACCGGTCAGGTCTTCGCCATCATGGGAAAAGTTGCAGAAGACGATCAGATTGAAAAAATCACAAAAAGCGCCGACCGTTACCTATATCGGAAAGAAATCGGCGGCTACCGCCTGAATACGGATTTTCATGAGCTTAAATTTGACATGGGGCGGATGTTTGGATTTGCCTATGGCGAGAAAGAAAACGGAGCAGTGTTCTCCCATATGACGGTTATGTATGCCAACGCCCTGTATCGCCGCGGATTTGTAAAAGAAGGCTGGAAAGCATTAAAGACGCTTGCAGATACTGCTTTGGATTTTGACACCAGCCATATCTATCCGGGAATTCCGGAATATTTCCGCTCTGACGGGCGTGGAATGTATCAATATCTGACCGGCGCCGCAAGCTGGTTCATGATGACAATGATCACGGAAGTTTTCGGCGTCCGGGGAGAAGCGGGCGATCTTATCCTGTATCCAAAGCTTCTGGCCTGCCAGTTTGACACAGGAGGAGCGGCCTCCATTACTGTTCCTTTTGCGGGCAAAAATTTTACTGTTATTTATAAGAATGAAAATGGGAAAGACTTTGGAGCTTATATTATTGGTTCCGCTTCCTGCGACGGAAATAAGCTTACAGTAAATGAAGATTCTTTTGTCATTCTTCCACGAAAGATGCTTACCGGACTATCAGGCCGCATGCACACGATTACCGTAAACCTGCTATAGAACTCCTAAAATATTGAAAGGACAAAAATAATATGAGATATGGATATTTTGATGATGCAAACCGAGAGTATGTTATTGACCGGCCGGATACGCCGGCGCCCTGGGTAAACTATTTAGGATCCCCGGAATACGGCGCAATTATTTCCAATAATGCGGGCGGCTACAGCTTTGCAAAATCAGGTGCAAACGGAAGGATCCTCCGATACATTTTCAACAGCTTTGACCAGCCCGGAAGGTATCTCTACATCCGTGATAACGGCTCCGGGGATTACTGGTCCGCCTCCTGGCAGCCGGTCGGCAAAAATCTTGACGCCTACAAGAGCAAATGCCGCCATGGCATCGGCTATACAAAAATGACTGCCGTCTATGACGGAATCGCCTCCGAGGCGTCCTACTATGTTCCATTGGGAAAGTCCTATGAGGTATGGGCGCTTTCCGTAACAAATAATTCGGCAGACCCCAGAAGCCTTACCTTAAGCGGTTATGCTGAATTTACAAACCACAGTAATTATGAACAGGACCAAGTGAACCTGCAGTATTCTCTGTTCATTACAAGAACACAATTTAAAGAGAATCACATCATTCAACAGATCCACGGAAATTTAGATGCTCTGCCGGAAAATGAGCAAGTGGATGAAAAAAACGTAACGGAACGCTTCTTCGGTCTTGCCGGCGCTGACGTCTCCTCCTATTGCGGAGAAAAAGAACATTTCCTCGGCAGATATCGCGGCTATGGCAATCCACAGGGGATCGTATCCGGAAATCTCGGAAATGTAACCAGTTACAACGAAAATTCCTGCGGCGCTCTTTCCTGTACCGTCGACCTGGCTCCGGGAGAAACAAAAACCATCGCTTTTCTGCTTGGAGCGGGCGGCTCCGATGCAGCCTCCCCGCTTCTCGACGCTTATGCAGACCCGGCAGAAAGAATGGAACAGGAGCTTTTGGAGCTAAAAAGCTACTGGTACGAAAAATTAGACCATCTGAAGGTGCATACACCCAGCCCGGAATTTAACACGATGATAAATACTTGGAATGCTTACAACTGCTTCATGACATTTATATGGTCCCGCGCCGCCTCCTTTATTTACTGCGGCCTCCGCAACGGCTACGGATACCGTGACACTGTACAGGATATTCAGGGAATCATCCATCTTGCCCCGGAGATGGCCGCAGAAAAAATCCGCTTTATGCTCTCCGCACAGGTAAGCGGCGGCGGCGGCCTTCCCCTCGTGAAATTTACACACAATCCGGGTCATGAGGATACTCCGGACGACGCTTCCTACAGGCAGGAAACCGGACACCCCGCCTACCGTGCCGACGACGCACTGTGGCTTTTTCCAACCGTATACAAATATATTGCCGAAACCGGTAAGCCGGAATTTTTAAATGAAGTCATTCCCTTTGCGGATAAAGACGAAGCCAGTGTTTATGAACACTTGAAACGTGCGGCCGCGTTCTCACTTGCACATCTCGGCCCGCACGGCATGCCGGCAGGGCTCTATGCAGACTGGAATGACTGCCTGCGTCTGGGCGCAAACGGCGAGTCCTCGTTTGTTGCGATGCAGTTTTATTATGCGATGACCATCTTAATAGGATTTGCCGAATATATGAAGGATACAGAATATGTAAAATATCTCAAAGATAAACAGACCAAGACAGGCGCCGTGATCCAAAAACTATGCTGGGATCAGGACCGCTTTATCCGCGGATATACAGAAGCCGGAGAGCGGATCGGAGCAGCAGAAGCTCCGGAAGCAAATCTGTGGCTGAATCCGCAGAGCTGGTCCGTCATCAGCGGGCTTGCCTCCGTCCGGCAGGCGGATGCGGCGCTTGCAAATGTCTATGAACAATTAAACACCGAATACGGCGCCCTCCTGATGAATCCGCCCTACCATGCCAACGCCTTCGACGGCGCCCTGGCCGTCATCTATAATCAGGGAACAAAAGAGAATGCCGGTATTTTTTCCCAGTCCCAGGGATGGCTGGTTCTTGCAGAAGCGCTGTGCGGACATGGAGAACGTGCCTTTACATATTTTATGGAAAATGCGCCCGCCGCCTGGAATGACCAGGCAGAGCTCCGCCGTCTGGAGCCGTACTGCTATGGCCAGTTCACAGAAGGGCGTGCCAGCGAACATCCCGGCCGTTCCCACGTACACTGGCTGACCGGCACCGCCTCAACCATGATGGTTGGATGCGTCGAGGGCATCTTAGGACTCCGCCCCGACATGAACGGTATCCTGTTATCTCCGTCTATTCCGAAGGACTGGGCTCATCTGGAAATAGAAAAAGATTTTCGCGGGAAGCATTTACACATTCTCATTGACAACCCGAACGGGCGGGAATCCGGATGCGAAAAGCTTACGCTAAACGGCAAAGAACTCGACGGCAGTTACATCCCCGCCGTCCTTCTCGACGATAAAAATACGATTCGGCTAACTCTTTAGAGCATATTATACCGTCAGAAGCAAAAGAGAAATCCTCTCCTGCTTTTCTCTGTCATAAAGGGCGCGGCATGATAGCCCGCCGCGTCCTTTTAACTTCTTATGTCTGCAGCTCTTCATATATCATCCTATGGCTCTGCTTCAATATCCCATTGTACCATATGATTCAGATCCCGGAATTTCTTTGGAGTCATACCGACAAATTCCCGAAACTGCTGTATAAAATGACTCTGCGAAGAAAAAGAGAGGCGGTTTGCGATATCGATCATGGTATAATCACTGTACTGCAGCAGATTTTTCGCCATCTCAATCTTCTGCCTGCGTATGTAAGCGCTAACGGAATCGCCGGTTTCTTTCTTGAACAGCCGGGACAGATAGCTTGCCGATACCCCAAGCTCATCTGCCAGATCCTCAATCGTAATACGTTCTTTTAAATGGGAATAAATATATTCCTTGCAGGCGCTGATATGCCGGGAATTCGTATCGCTCCGGCAGATCTTACGCATCTTATCCGTATAATCCAAAACCATCTCATCGTGAAGATTCCGTATCCCCTGTACTGTATGTATATCGTCCAGCTTTTGAATATAGAAGTCGCTCATTCTGAAGGCCTGTTCCAGCTCCATGCCCTTCTGCTTACATAGCCGGGTAACCATTGCTGTCGTAATAACAAAATGATATTTCAAATTCGTAATATGGTTACGGGAAAGTCTCCCTACCCCTTCGCTTTCCAAAAATCTTTCCTGCTTGCAATTTTCTTTCACTGCCTCCACGTCGCCGCTGAATACCGCCTGATAAAACAAAAATTCTTCTGTCGGCTCCCTGTGCTCCACTTCATCAATATCATCTTCCGCCTCTAAGAGAAGCCATTCATCCTGATAGCCCATAGATTACTCCTTTCATACCATTTATATCAAACGATTTTTTGTTACTGTCCGCTCCCGCTTTATTTTTGCAAAATATGGGATTCTATTATATAATTATATCATAAATTTTGAAAACCGCCTATCCAGGCCATTTTTTTACAGGAGGTTACACATGAATAACACGGAGCATACAATACAGCCGCACTCAGAGCCTTTGAGGTCCAATTCCGAGAAGATCATGGAGCAGTTAAAATTGCCGCGCACCATCCATATGGTTCCATTGGACTACGTCAACGGCTATCAGATCCGTCCCGGCTTCTATGATATCAACGGGGCAACTGCCATTCCCGGCGGTGTTAACTTTACGGTATATTCCCACGGCGCAACCAGCATTGACCTGCTGCTTTTCCATCGGGAAGAGGAAGAGCCTTTTGTAGAGATTCCATTCCCGGAGCATTACCGGATCGGGAATGTGTATTCTATGATCGTTTTCAAGCTGAATATCGAAGAATTTGAATATGCATACCGCGTAGACGGTCCCTATGAACCGGATAAGGGACTGATCTTCAACCGGAATAAGTATCTTCTGGATCCATATGCCCGCGCGGTTACCGGCCAGAGCAAATGGGGCGTTCCCCACCCGAAGGGCCTGCAGCACTACAAGGCACGGGTTGTCAAGGATGATTTCGACTGGGGCGCCGCAAAGATGCCTCTGCTTCCTACCGAGGATCTGATCATCTATGAACTTCATGTCCGGGGCTTTACCAAGCACGATTCATCGGGAGTGCTGCATCCCGGAACCTTCGCGGGCCTCAGGGAAAAGCTGCCTTACCTGCTGGAGCTGGGAGTAAATGTTGTGGAGCTGATGCCGATTTTTGAATTTGATGAGATGCAGGATTACCGTGAGGTGGACGGTGAAAAGCTATGTAACTACTGGGGATATAATACTGTAAGCTTTTTTGCGCCCAACACCAGCTATTCTGCAAGTATTGAATACAACAGAGAGGGAAATGAATTAAAGCATCTGATACAGGAATTTAACCAGCATGGCATAGAGGTCTATCTGGACGTGGTATTCAACCATACGGCAGAGGGGAATGAACACGGGCCTTTCTTCTCTTTCAAGGGCTTTGATAACAATATATATTATCTTCTGACCCCGGACGGACAGTATTACAATTTCAGCGGCTGCGGCAATTCCTTGAACTGCAATCATCCGATCGTGCATCAGATGATCTTAAACTGCCTGCGCTACTGGGTGACCACCTACCACATCAACGGCTTCCGTTTTGATCTGGCATCTATTTTAGGGCGCAATGAAGACGGTTCGCCGATGAATAAACCGCCGCTTCTGCAGTCTCTGGCCTTCGACCCGATCCTGGGCGATGTGAAGCTGATTGCCGAAGCATGGGATGCTGGCGGACTGTATCAGGTAGGCACCTTCCCTTCCTGGAACCGCTGGGCAGAGTGGAACGGCATTTACCGGGACGATATACGGCGCTACCTGAAAGGCGACCCGGGCATGGCTCAGTCTGCCGCCATGCGCATCGTCGGCTCCCGGGATATCTACGAGGCAAAAAACCGGCAGAATGCTTCCGTAAACTTCATTACCTGCCACGACGGTTTTACTTTGTACGATTTATTCTCATATAATGAAAAACACAACGAAAAAAACGGCTGGAATAATACAGACGGAGCCAATGACAATAACAGCTGGAACTGCGGCGTTGAGGGAGATACGGACAACCCGGAAATCCTCTTCTTAAGGCGGAGGATGATGCGCAACGCCTTTGCCCTGCTTATGTGCAGCCGGGGAATCCCTATGTTTCTTGCCGGGGATGAATTCTGTAACACCCAGTTCGGCAATAACAATGCTTACTGTCAGGATAATCTCATCTCCTGGCTGGACTGGCGCCTGCTGGAAAAGAATCAGGATATGTTCCAGTTCTTCCGCTATATGATACAATTTAGGAAGGAACACCGGGTACTGCGCACCAACGTAAGCGGCGGCATCTACGGTTTCCCTGACACCAGCTTCCACGGCGTCGCCCCGTGGCATGACCATTTTGAAGAGCATGAACGGTATGCCGGGGTTATGTTTGCCGGACAGGACAAGAATACAGGCCCGCAGGTCATCTACATTGCCTCTAACGCCTACTGGGAGTCTCTGGAAGTTACCCTGCCGGAGCTGCCTGCTTCCATGTGCTGGCAGACTGTGGCCGATACCTGGGAAGAACACCAGAACACTTATGTAATATCCGGAGATAGGATAACCGTAAGGGCGAGAAGCGTTATGATATTAATCGGAAAATAAAACAAAGTTTTCTATATTAGAACAAAGGAGGCCGTCTCACTCTGAGCCGCCTCCTTTTCACATCATATTCTAAGGAAGCGCTGATTAAATCAGCCTTTCCCTAATAATCTCTGTATGCCCGCAGTGCCTTATTGTACTGCAGCCGCTTCTCTCCCACAACCTTTGCCGCGCTCAAGGGATATTTGTCCGGCAGTATTTCTGAGCAGGCCTCCGGCTCCCAGTAAAAGATGCCAAGCTCCTCCTGGCCTTCCAGCTCTCTCATCGCTTCAATACAATCTGTTAGGATCTTATAGCAGCCTTCCTCGTCATAGTCTGGTCCGCCTGCTTCCACGATCATCACCGGTTTGCGATACTTCTCAGAATACTCCACAAGCTTGTCTGCAAGCTTATCCTTATCACTGTCAAACTGCTCCCAGTAAGGATAGTAGGAAAACCCCAGTATATCCGTCCTGCCGCCCTCTGCAAAGAAATTCTCCCAGAAGGGCATGCACTGCTCATCATCCATAACAGCCGCCAGATGGGTAATGACCCGGCTGTCCGGGCATACCTCCTTTACCGCATCATAGCCTGCATTTAAGAAACGCACCAGCTGCTTCGGCGCTTCCCTAAGGCTTCCCTTCGGCCACATCATGCCGTTGTTGATCTCATTACCTTCCTGCACCCACTCCGGGTAAATACCATGCTTCGTGAGAAGTCCCAATATTTCTTTTGTATGGGCAGCGACCTGCTTTTCCAGTTCTTGGTCACTGTCGCCCTTCCACTGCGCCGGAATATCCTGAAACAGCGGATCCGCAAAATGGTCGCTGTAATGGAAATCAACCATCAGCTGCATTCCCTGCCGCTTCACCCGTTCTGCCATGGCAAGCACACCCTCCCCGTCACAAAAGCCCAGCATACAGGTCTCATTCTCCCGCTTCTGCCAGAAGGCTTCCTTGGGAGGATTTACGAATACTCTAAGGCGCACCGCATTCGCGCCCATTTTCTTCGACAGAGCTACAATATCCGTTTCCTCTCCCTGCTCGTCAATCCAGCGGTATCCCATAGCCTCCAGCTGGCCGGCCCAGCCCAGATCCACGCCGTAAATCATCTTTTCCATCAGATAACTCTCCTAGTCAAAATCAAATTTGGTAAATCTCTGATACATTGCCCCATACTTGGTCCTTACCATCTCATTTCCTTCCAGCACATCCTTTTCCTTCCCCGTGTACTGGCAGCGCAGGCAATAATATTCGTCCTTTTCCTTATCATAAAACATATCAATATCCAGATCCCTCATAAAGCAGGCGGGGCATCTGTAATTTAATCTGCCTTTTCCAGCTTGAGCCATGTTGCAAAGACCTCCTTTTCTGATACTTGCTTCTTATATCCCAGCGTAAACATCGGAGAAAATGCATATCCCTCCCGTACGTATCCTTCGGCGCCCTCTGACGCCCTCATGGACACCTTGGTCTCAATTGCAGGAATCACTGCAGATACTTCCTTCGCATCCGCAAGGCTCTCCTCCCTGCATTTATACTCATATACGATCTCCTTCGTCTCACTGCCCTCACAGCGGAGCAGGATACCGCTCATATCCTCCGGATACTCGGTCGTTCCATAGCAGGCGACCATATACTCATTGATCTCAACCTGCGCGTCCGGCCTGCTCATCTCTAAAATCTCACGCGTAATGCGGATCGTTCCCTCTCCCTCTGCAAAATACAGCTTCGTCTGCAGCTTCACAGTCAGGTCATAGAACTCAATATCCACCGGATCCAGCGTCAGGATCCTTGTATTTCCTTCCTGTGAGAAATGCGCTTTTGTCCGGCACAGGCACAGATCCACTTCCTCGCCCTGATAACAGATTTTGGCGCTGCGGATCGTTCCCTCTCCGGCATAGTGGGTAAAATATCCCGCGCGGTACTTCTCCTGTATCAGAAATGGATAGGAGGCATCCTGTACATGCTTGGTTCCGATTCCTACCTCCCATTTCAGCTTCGCCGCGTAAGGACGCAGATCGAAGATTGCACCGCCCTGATCCATATTGACGCCAGCGCGCATATAAGGATCCGTATACCAGAATAACTGCTTGTCAGAGCCGTAGAGGATATCTCTCCACAGTGCACACTCCGGCTCTGTATAGCTCTTCTTTTTCCGGTAATAGTCTGCAAACTCAGACATCGTCATATCGATCAGCTTCCCTTCCTTCTTCAGACCGCCATAATATTTACAGCCATCCGAATAGGATTTTAAGAGCAGCTCATAGGGCGCCTCCCAGCGTCCCATCTTATTCATCCAGCCCGGCCCCACAAACATCATATTATAGGCGTAGCCGTTGTTGTATTTCTCCTGCGCCCGGTACTGGTCGATCAGGTTATACAAATATGGAAATTCCCATGTTTTAGAATCGTAGATCATGCCCCGCAGCACATTCTGGGGATGGGTTCCAAAATTAGAGCCGTTGCCGTCGTAGCAGGCAAGCAGGTCTCTGGACAGATGCGGAATTGCAACGATTCCAGAATCCTCCGCCTCATCCGCCGCCGGTGCATGAGTATTCTGCTTTGACGGGATCCACGGCGCCCACGGGCCTCCGTCAAATAAGGTATACCAGGAATTATTGCAGGTGTGGTATGCCTTCGGTCCCTCCTCCCAGCAGGTAGCAATGGCGCACTTCACCATCGGATACTTCTCCTTGATATAATTGGTCAGCTCTGCATCCATGTAATAAGAGCCAGTAGACTCCGGATAGAAGCCGAATCTCTCATGGAATTTAGCAAATACGTCATCCACGATGGTCTTCTTATCCTCCATGGAAAACATCCAGATACAGAAATCCTTAGTCTTATATTTATCACGGAACTGCTCGCATGGAAGCCCTAAGAGCGATAATGCAATCTCGTCCCCGTATTTTTCATGGTCATCCTTGGCAATCTGTACTGCCTCGTCATTAAAAAGCGCCGCATAGGTCATGTGGATCGTAACCTTCAGGCCGTTCTCATGTGCCAGCCTCTGCTGTGTCTTGAAGATATCCAGTGATTCCGTCAACAGCTTCTTATCACCGATATCCTCTTCCTTCCCATGGCCGGTAACTGTTGCCGAATACTCCGGCACCATTTCCGGCCTGTGGATCACATTTAGAATAAATTCTCCCATTTCCCAATCTCCTTTCTCCTAAAAAATGGAATAAAAATCCGACACCCCAGCACAAATAATTGTATAGGGATGCCGGACTGATAATCATAGTATTCAAGTTCTGCTTATAGTTGATCCGTCGTTTCTCACAATATAAGATTCGTCTACTTAACTGCTCCTGTAATACCTTCTGCAAACTGCTTCTGCAATACGAAGAATACTACCATCGTAGGAACAGAGCAGAACAATACGCCTAACATCAGCATACCATAATCCGTTGTATATCCAGCCGCCATATTAGCGATCAGCATCGGCATGGTCTGTGCATTGCTGTCTGTCATGATTACCTTTGGCCACAGGTATGCATTCCATGCATTCATGAAGGTGATAACTGCCGCCGCCGCATAGGTAGATTTCATCATCGGCATATACATGCGGAAGAAAATCTGAATCTCCGTCAAACCGTCAATACGTGCCGCTTCCATAACATCGATCGGGAAGTTTCTGGAATTCTGACGGAACATCATAATCAAAAACGGTGTTGAAATCGCCGGAAGAATAAAGCCCCACACAGAGTTCAGCAGATTCATGCCTGCGATCATCTTAAACAGAGGAATCATGGTTGCAACTCCAGGAATCATCATGGCAAGCAGAAGAACGGTAAATACCATATCCTTTTTCTTGTCATGGTACAGCTCAAAACCAAAGCCTGCCAGAGAACAGATCAGCAGAGCAAGAATCGTCTGTACAATTGCATACAGGAAAGAATTTCCCATAGCACCCCACAGGTTCTGGCCTGCGAGAAGATTCTGGAAATTCACTCCAAGATTGCCGCCAGGAAGGATACGTCCCTGCGCTACATCAAAGGATGTATTGGTAGCCGCGGAAATCATCCAGTAAAACGGGAATACCGAAATAAATGATACAATTGCCAGGAAAATATAGGTCGGGATCAGCCGGCGCTGAATCATACTTCTGTTCTTTTTCTCAGTCACGTGTATCACCTACTTTCATATTGATTAATGCCAGAATACCTACCATGATGAATACGAAGAATGCCATCGCGGTTGCATATCCAAAGTTCGCAACACCGGTACCGAAGGTATTATTGTAAATATAATGTGACATTGTTATCGTTGAAAATGCCGGACCGCCGTTGGTCAGGTTTACAGACTCATCAAAGAGCTGTAAGGTACCGTTGATTGACATGATAAATGTCATAATAATTGTCGGCTTCAAAAGCGGAACGGTAATCCCCCAGAAGGTCTTCCATCCGTTCGCACCGTCAATCTTAGCCGCCTCATATACAGAATACTCAATATTCTGCAGGCCTGCCAGATAAAATACCATGTTATACCCGGTCCATCTCCAGATCAGGGCAATAATGATAACCGCCTTCGCACTTCCGGCATTGCCTAGGAAATTGTAGTTTTCTGATATGATATGTAAGTTGACAAGAATCGTATTGATCAAGCCTTCCGTTGCAAATAAGGATTTAAAAATCAAAGAATAAGAAACCAGCGCTGTTGCACAGGGAAGGAATACGCATGTACGGAAAAATCCCTTCAGCTTCAAATCCTTATTGTTCAGTAACTGTGCCAGCAGAATCGCAAGTACCAGCATGATCGGCACCTGGATTGCCAGATATAAGAATGTATTGCCTACGGAACGCAGAAACAGCTTATCCGCAAACATTCTGGTATAGTTATAAAAAATCGGGCTTGCCCACTCCATATTTGCACTGGAACCTGTCTTTAATGAAGTGAGAAATGCGCTGATCATCGGCCAGAAGCTCATAACTGCAATCATCAGAGTAGCCGGAGCCAAGAATATCCAGCCGGCTCTCGACTGCTTTTCAAGCAGGCTCATTCCTTTTTTATTTTCCACCTGGAATCCTCCTTTTTAAAAAGATAGGGGAAAACGGCAAACCGTTCTCCCCGTTCTCTTTTTGTATTTTAGTTTATTATTTCCGAAATTAGTTGCCCATCTCGAAATTCAGCTGATCCTCTGCTCCCTGAATCTCTTCGTCGATATCTCCGCCGTTTACAATATTGATAACAGCAGCGCCGAGCTTCTCACGGCATGTATAGTGGAACGGGCTCTGCTCAATTGTCTGTACATGAGCTCCCATCTCTGAAATCTGAGCATAAATCGGAGTATTGTTGAAGAATTCTACGCCCTCATTGTAAACCTCAGACTCGCCTGCAGGAATATATGTAGAAACAACACCGCCATCCTTCAGAGCATTGTCATAGGTTACGGTACTCTTACCAAATGTATAAGCAAGGAAATCCTTTGCAAGATCAACCTTCTTGCAGTTAGCGGTAATGTACAGGGAAGAACCGCCGTTAGAAGCATATCCTTCTTCACCTGTCAGTGTAGGCATAGTTGTAATTTCCCATTTTCCGCTGTTAGCATCTACTGCCTGAATGGTAGGAATGATCCAGTTACCGTTCATAACGCCTGCAACCTGGTCGCCCTGGATTGCCTTATCTGTATAATCTGACCAGCTGTTTGGAAGAAGCAGAACGCCTTCGTTAACCATATCTACAACCAGCTGAACGATCTCTTTTACTTTATCATTTCCAGCAAGATTCGGCTTGCCGTCCTTAAACTGTGAAATACCCTCAGCCTGCAGCATCATGTACATCAGGTCGTTACCGTCGCTGTTCATACACAGAAGAGCCTTTCCTGTCTTCTCCTTTACAGCCTTACCAACCTCGATGAACTTCTCCCAGGTAATACCCTTCATGTCATCAATCGTATATCCAGCTTCTTCCAGAAGGTCTACACGGTAAGCCATGATAACCGTACCGCCGTCTACCGGAACGCCATAATGAACGCCGTCGATGGTAGAGTAGTCAATCTTCTCTGCATAGAAATCATCCCAGTTGATGTCAATGTCATCCACATTCTGCCATGCATCCGGATAATCTGCTACAAACTTCTGGATCCAGTGATCCTGGAACAGGACCATATCCGGCAGTGTCTCATACTTGCCTG
The DNA here is from genome assembly GCA_910584265.1 of uncultured Dorea sp. Taxonomy (GTDB): domain Bacteria; phylum Bacillota; class Clostridia; order Lachnospirales; family Lachnospiraceae; genus Claveliimonas. The sequence goes on from CAJTZE010000047.1 coordinate 16,835, forward strand.
AAGAAGCCGCTGTTGTGATGGCAGTCTCAACATCCTGAGAACCGCCCTGCTCTTTGATATCAAGAACAAAGTCTGAATTAACATTCTCCTTGTAGTCAGCCGCAGCCGCCTCAAGCGCCGGAATGTTGAAGTTCGGATCCCACGCTGCAACCGTCAGTGTGTTCTCGTCATCACTTGTACCCATCTCTGCTGAACCTGCATCATCTCCGCCATCACCGGAGTCCCCGCCGGTACTTCCGCCGCCGCCGCATGCAGCCAGGGAAAGAACCATAGTTCCTGCAAGCAGCATTGAAATAAGTTTCTTTTTCATTCTCTATGTCCTCCTTTTTCTCTCAGCCTTTGGATACAGCAATTATGCAATCTGTATAGTTTTCGCTGTTCCACAACTGATTTTATATGTATAATTATACTTATTTCTGCATTATCATTGCGGTTATATTCAATCAAAAAACTCGCATATTCGCTCAACAATCTCACTTCTGCACAAATACCTTCTGAGGACTTATGCGTTTCATTGCCTGAAGCATATCCTCATCCAGATCCAGAAGCAGCTTAATCTTTCTCTTATTTTCCATAATGATCATTGTATAGTAAGGTATTTCCGGCTCATAGGAAGTATAGTCATATTTAGGAATTTTTTCCGTACCTCCCTTGAGCCTGTATTTTGCCACCGCTTCATGCCAGCTGGGCGCAACCACCTCCATATTCTTTAGATCCAGCTCATGCACCTCCTTCCGACGGCGTTTTGCATGGATTACCGTAATGGTAAATGCTGTTCCGTCCATCACATATTCATAATCCTTCACACTGTATGCTTCATATAAAAAGTACATCCCCGCCATAAGAAGCGCCAGAAGCATCATCCCCCGGTCAAACACAATCCCCATCAGCAGAAAGAGCACACACAGCACGATCATTATCTTTGTCAATATCTTCGTGGAGGTCTTCACTCTCCTGTGGACCTCTTTTACCATTCTATAATTCATCAAGCTTTACCATCCTTTCAACGCACTGATCTTAAAGTCTAACATCTGTCCAGCATAATTATCCGGAGACCGCTTCCACTGATAGGGCGTCATGCCCAGCATCCGCTTAAAATTCCGGTTAAATGTAGATACATTGCCATACCCCACTCGGTAGGCCACCTCCTCCATCGTGGCATGGCTTTTCAGGAGAAGCCTGCTGGCCTCATGGATCCGCACCACATTCACATGGTCATTGGGCGTCATATTCATACATTCCTGAAAAATCCTGCGGAAATGGCTCTCGCTGATGCTGCACACCTTTGCCAGATCCCGGATGCGGATTTCTTCATTAAAATGTTCCTTCACATAATTAAGCGCCGGGGCAATCTGAAAACTCCTGGGGCTTTTCCGGGGCATATCTTCCTTGATATTGTGGATTCTCAGAAGCTCCACCACAAAGGACTGCAGGAGTCCTCTTAGCTTCTCACGGTACATATAAGCCTTCCTCTCACATTCCTCCCGGATTTCCAGAATCGTATTGCTGATCCGTGCCTGCTCATGCTGGTAAAAAAACAATGCAGTTTCATTTAATGCATTCTGCATATATTCCAGATCTAATTTATTAAACGATAATTCTTTCATATCCTGAAGCACACTGTCTATGTCAAAATACATCCATTCCCAAAAGGCTGTAGTTCCCGGATCTGTCACATTATTATGAGGATAATTCGGCGGTATGATCGTAATGCATCCTCTCTCAAATCTTTTTACATAATCACGGAGCGTGCTCTCACCATGCCCTTCATGACATATGCCGATTTCCATATAATTGTGGAAATGGAGATCCGTAATGTCATCGCCATAGGGCCTTATCCACTCTTCTCCCAATAATGCAAGTACCTGATCATTGGGTCCCATCTCATAATACCTGTACTGCAGTTTCGGTTTTTTCTTCGCCATGACACATCTCCCTCCTCTACATATGGATCTGCATCCCCCGGTATTCTGAAGGCGTACAGCTCTTATATTTCTTAAAAACTTTTGAAAAATACAGGTTGTCCTCAAACCCCACAGAATGGGCAATGCTCCCCACCGTAAGATCTGTCTGGTTTAAAAGCCGGCAGGCCTGGCTGATCCGGTATTCTAAGAGGTATTCCTTGGGCGACTGGTTCATAACCCCCTGAAACAGCCGGAACAGATAGCTTCTGCTGATGCCGGTATAATCTGCCACATCCTCTACCGTAATCGGATAAGAATACTGCTCCTCAATATACTGTCTTGCCCGCTCCACATAATCCGTCTGAAGATTTACAGGTTTCTTATCTCCTTTGGAATGCTTCATGAGAAATCCCATCAGAGAATACAGGGCTCCCGTCATGGAAACCGCATCCTGAAAGGTATTCCCGTTGGCCTCATACACAGCCCGCAGCTTTTCAAACAACTCTCCGCTGATATCTGACTGGTCGATCACCGGCGTTTCCTTAGAGAAATCTGTATGCGTGATCAATGAATATGCCTCATTGCCCGCAAAGCCTGCCCAGGCATATTCCCACGGCTCCTCTCTGTCAGCCTGATAGCTGGATTCTACCCGGGGAAACAAAAGGAACGTATCGCCTGCCTTCAGATAGTATTTTTTCCCTTCCATCTGATAACATCCCCTGCCGCGGATAATATGATGCAGCAGATAATGGTCTCTCACTCCTGGTCCCCATTGATAGCCCGGATGGCATTTTTCGTAGCCTGTATTGTACACCGACAGGCCATTTAACTGTCTGTCTGACGCGTAATAGGCATATCTGTATGTGTCCGGCATCGTATGCCTCCTTTCTGCATGTGCAGCTGGAATATTGTGTATCTTCTTATGGGACAGCCTGAAATCAGTATTCTCAAGCCAGGAAACGGCTGATTGCCAGAATGTGTAAGGGAATTCCTATTGGATACTGAATCACATAAACTCCGGATTGATTGATATGCATAGGATCCACTCCTTTTCCGCAGATTTTATATGTATGATTATACTTATTTACATTTTTACATTGTGTTTATATTCAATCATAAAACAGGCATTTTCAATTATTTATCCTATTTATGCACAAAAAAACAGCGCCGTTTCTGTGCTGACAAACCAGAATCCATTCACTGCTTAATCCACCTGTTTTTTTGATGCATTGAATTTGCCAAAAGTATTCCATGCAACATTTTTCCATATCTTTGCATCTATTTTATATTGAATAATTTACACAGCGGCCACATAATGGAGCTAACAATAAATGAAAAAGATAGAAGGAATCTGCCGACACGGAACAAGGCAGATTCCGCAGGAGGTAGCAATGTTTGACTATAGCAGAATTAAAGACAGCACATTTTACAAGGATAACGTCCTGCCGGCACATTCTGACCATGTATATTTTCCGGACGAAGAAAGCTTACGGTCAGGAACGAATCCATTCCGCCATTCATTGAACGGAATCTGGAAGTTTTCCTATGGAAGAAACTTAAGCGAGACCATAAAGGGTTTTGAAAAAGCAGATTATAACTGTAAGGATTGGAGTGATATCCGTGTGCCCGCCCACATCCAGATGGAGGGCTATGATATCCCGGCATACGTGAATACCCAGTATCCATGGGACGGACGGGAGGATATCTGGGACGGCGAAGTTCCCACAGAATTTAATCCTGCTGCCAGCTATGTGAAGTATTTCTATGTACCGGAGCATATGCAGGGACAGGCCTTATACATTTCCTTCCAGGGCGTGGAAAGCGGCATGGCGCTGTGGCTGAACGGACAGTATGTGGGCTACAGCGAGGACAGCTTTACCCCTTCCGACTTTGACCTGACGCCTTATCTTGTAGAGGGGGAGAATAAATTAGCGCTGCAGGTATACAAGTGGACCAGCGGAAGCTGGGCGGAGGATCAGGATTTTTACCGTTTCTCCGGTATTTTCCGCGATGTATACCTCTACACCAAGCCGGCGGTGCACATCGACGACCTGAAAGTACAAACTCTTTTGGACGGCACCTACACAAAAGCAGAACTGAAAATCGACGTAAAGGCACAGGGTGCGGGAACTGTTCAGATGGTTCTTTCCGCGATGCCTTTGTACCGTTTTCCGGGAAGTGCGGTTACCGATTTGGGAGAAGAACCGAATAAAGAAATTGCAAAAGCAGAATTTTCTCTTGCAGACGGCAAAGGACAGCTGGTTCTTCCGGTAGAAGGAATGAAGCTGTGGAGCGCCGAAGAGCCGAATCTGTATGAGCTTCTGCTGACTGTTCTGGATGAATCAGGAAATGTGACAGAGGTGATCGCCGAGGGCGCCGGCTTCCGCCGTTTCGAGATGAAAGACCATATCATGTGTCTGAATGGCAGGAGGATTGTATTTAAGGGTGTTAACCGGCATGAATTCAGCTCCAGAGCCGGACGTGTTCCTATGCCGGATGAGCTCCTGCTTGATATCGTGACCATGAAGCGCCACAATATCAACGCGATCCGCACCTGCCATTACCCGGACGATTCTCCTCTGTACCGCCTGTGCGACGTATACGGATTGTATCTCATCGACGAGACCAATATGGAGACCCACGGCTCCTGGGATGCCGTGATGCGGGGCGGCGATTATGAGCTTGCAATCCCGGGCGATAAACCGCACTGGGAGGGTGCGCTGCTTGACCGTGTTAACTCCATTTACCAGAGGGATAAGAATCATCCGTCGATCCTGATCTGGTCCTGCGGCAATGAATCCTACGGCGGACTGGTCATTAAGAAGATGTCGGATCGATTCCATGAACTGGATGATACCAGACTGGTACATTACGAAGGCATTTTCCATGACCGCCGTTACAATGACACCAGCGATATGGAAAGCCAGATGTATACGCCGGTTTCTACCATAGAAGCATTCCTTTCCAAGCACCGGGATAAACCGTTTATCTGCTGCGAATACACCCACGCCATGGGAAATTCCTGCGGCGCGATGCACAAATATACGGATCTGACAGATACCGAGCCTCTGTATCAGGGTGGTTTTATCTGGGATTATGTAGATCAGACTATTACCAAAAAGGACCGTTACGGCAGAGAATTCCAGGCCTACGGCGGTGATTTCGGCGAACGTCCTACGGACTATAATTTCAGCGCCAACGGAATCGTATACGGTGGCAGCCGTGCTCCGTCTCCGAAGATGCAGGAGGTTAAGTTTAACTACCAGAACATCACGGCAGAGGTAAGCAAAGACAAGGTTCTGGTGAAGAATAAGAACCTCTTTGTAAATACAGATGCCTTCCGCTGCGTCGTAACTCTTGCCAAAAACGGAACACTAGTAAAGCAGGCCGAGCTTATGACTGCCGTAGAACCGCTGTCTGAGCAGGAATATGCACTTCCGATCCCCGTACCGGAGAAGCCCGGCGAGTACACTGTGACTGTATCCTTCCGCCTGAAGGCAGACACCCTCTGGGCAGAGGCAGGCCACGAGACTGCCTTTGGACAGTATGTATATACGATTACCGAAGAAAACTCCAAAACAGGTTATCACTGCTCGAAGCCGGTTAAGGTTATTAAAGGCAAGGTCAATATCGGCGTAAAGGGCGAGAATTTCGACGCGCTGTTCTCCTACCTGTCAGGAGGCCTGGTTTCCTACCGCTACGGCGGAACAGAGATGATCGAGAGCATTCCGAAGCCGAATTTCTGGAGAGCTCCCGTTGACAATGACGAAGGAAACGGCATGCCGATGGTCTACGGACAGTGGAAGCTTGCCAGCCTCTACCTGTCCCACAAGAGCTTCATTGTCCCGGAACAGGAGGGCTATGACCCAGGCGATCCGAAGCTGGAGATCCATGAGACACATGCTTCTATCACCTACAGCTATGTGCTGCCTACCGCACCCGCTACCTACTGTCAGGTGAGGTACACCGTATACGGAGACGGAACCATCGAGACAACTCTGATCCATGATCCGATCAAGGAGCTGGAGGATATGCCGGAATTCGGCATGATCATGAAAATCAATGCGGATTACAACCAGTTAGAGTGGTACGGCATGGGTCCTGCCGAGACCTACGCAGACCGCTGTAAGGGTGCGAAGCTTGGCATTTACAAAAATCAGGTATCTGATAACATGGCAGATTATATTGTGCCGCAGGAGACCGGGAATAAGGTCGGTGTCCGCTGGGCAAAAGTAACCGATAAACTGGGACGGGGCTTACTCTTTGAGGGAGATAACATGAACTTCTCCGCCCTTCCATGGACACCTCATGAACTGGAGAATGCCCGCCATCCGTACGAGCTGCCGCAGGTACACTACACCGTTATCCGGGCCGCTATGATGCAGATGGGAATTGCCGGAGACGACAGCTGGGGCTCGCCGACCCATCCGGAATACCTGATCCATGCAGATAAACGATTAGAATTCACCTTCCGCTTTCGTGGGATTTAACTGATTCTGCAAATGCAGATGCGTTTCCCAGAACAGAAACGGACAGGCAGAGCATTCATACATCAGTACGGCTGCTCTGTCTGTCCGTTTTTAACCCGGAAAGCTTCTCCCCGCAGAATATAAATATCTGGTTTGCTTTCCTCCGGACATTATTCAATAATCCACGATAAACCTTCCCAGTAATATTCCGAATACTCCTCGTTTTCTCTTACTCTCTCTTCGATTGCTTCCGGAGCCGGCTCTATTTTCTGCCCCGCTTCCCATACCGGCAATCTGTCCTCTTTATTATTTCCTTTATAGTAAATGGAGGTGCAGATATGAGTAATTGCTATGGAGGATTCATCCGGAACCATACGCCCCTCCTCATTCTCTATCCAGTTTTCGTTTTCCTGCACTTTTCTCTTAAAAACTACGCTGATCTGATTATCATAAATCTTTTCTGCAATAGATTTTTCAAAAAGTCCTGGATATTGAAAGGATATTTCATACCATCCCTGGTCAGAATTCTGCCGGGTCTTTCCCTGCGGAACCTTTAGACCGCTTATCTGCACTCCGCCGAAAATATCCTTGCAGGTGAAGGTACAGTAGATATCTCCGTTTTCCAGCTCATACAGCTCCGAGACCCGGATATCCTCCGATGGCACCACCTTGACCCGATACTGCAGATTGTCCTTCCATATAACCAGCATAACCACAGCCAGCACAACCACGAGATAAAATGTCATCAAATGTTTATAAGTCATCCTTCTTTCAAATTTTTTGACTGCTCTTTTTGCATACTCCAGGAATTCATCTCCGCTTTTATCAGCAGACTCTCCTCCCTGCTTATCAAAGGAAATCTCCGGAAGCGGCCGATTCATTATCTGGTATTCTTTGCGGCACGACTCACATTCCTCAATATGACTGTCAACCATCTGCCTGCTCTCTTCGCTGCATACATTGTCCTCGTACAGAATCATCAAATCACGGATTACATTACATGGAATTTTACTCATCTTCTCCTCTCCTCTCTTTTATTGCTCCCTGTATTTTCAGCCTGGCACGGTGATAGGTAACACGCGCCCAGCCTTCCTTCCTGTCAAATATTTCCCCGATTTCACGAAATGACAAATCGCCTAATACCCGCAGAGTAAAGACCTCCTTGTAGGGCTCCTCAAGAAGATGCAGTACCTTATAGATGGAAAGCGTCTCATCCTTCTTCAGATAAACAGCCTCTGGACTCTGCTCTCCTGCCTGTGCCATATCACTGTCAAAAGCTTCCGTATCCGTCCTATCCTCCCCGGCAAAACGCTTCTGTTTCTCCAGATATGATAAATAGGAGTTTTTTCCTATCTGGCACAGCCATGTCTTTACCGAACAGATATGCTTAAATTTATCTATTCCTTTTAATGCTTTAAAAAAAGTTTCCTGAGTGATTTCCTCTGCAAGCTGGGCATCCCCGCTCATGGCAAGGATAAACAGATAGACATCCCGGAAATAAGTAATATAAAGCTCTTCAAAATCCATGGCCTTCATCTCCTCTCCTATTCATTTGACCGGATAATCGTTCATTCGTTACAAATACTTTAAAAAATATGGGCTGTATGTACAAGCAGGAACAAAAGTGTGCTTCCCACACTCCCGTGTTATTATACCCTTGACAGCGCATCTTTTGTTCCGCGCGCGCAGCTGTCTGTCTGATAGTAGATATATTAATTGTTGTATGCTTATAATTATGTTATAATTATACTAAATTTCTTGTAAGTGGATAAGGCTAAAACAGTCATATATGGATGGTACTGAGTAAGGTGCGGATGTCTTTTCAAACACAGCAAGAACGTATAGTAGAAAGATATGTTAAGGCGAGATTATATTTTCAATGCGGCAACTACAGGAGCCTCCCATCCAAGTGCTTTTAACTTTTCCGCATGAATTGTGCATAAAAGTAGGACTTTTTATTCTTAACAGCTGCATGTGCACAGGTGATTAAGGTATTGTCATTTTACTGTACGTCATTTTGCCACAAGCGGCTGGACGGATGGTGGTGCAAATGAGGAAACCTGAAATCAGTTTAGGGAATGGACTGCAGGTTCAAAATTAATTCGATCTTTGCCGTTAATACCAGTATAAGTTGTGGCAAAAATAAATTCAATAACCTGTCATCTGCATAGTTTCATTTATGGTGGTGTCAAGCTTGCGGACATGGGGGTTTAGGGACACGGTATATAGTTGGCCAGGTTTTTTAGCTACTTAAGCCTAACTCCTTTTATGTGTTCTGTTTTTGATTTAAGATAGAATGAAACCATATGATAGTGTTATATATTAGTAGTGTATATATTAAGAAAGAAGGATACAATAATGTCATTGGCTATACGATTAAAGAATGCACGTGAAAAATCAGGATATTCGCAAAACGAAGTTGCAGAAAGTCTAAATATATCTCGTCAAGCTGTATCAAAGTGGGAAAATGGGTGGACATGTCCGGACATCGATAATCTGATATTGCTTAGCAAATTGTATAAGATTTCAGTAGATGAACTTTTAATGGAGGATTCTGAAGTTGTGGAATCTAATTTAATTGATCAAAATATTTCAAGTGAAAAAGTGATAGAAAACTATGAACCATATGAAAATTTTATGTTAATTATTATATCGGTTATTGGGTGTATGTTTCCTGGAATAGGCCTTCTTGTATCAGTAGCTATTATTATTCATTGTAAAACAAAGAAAAAGCATTTAAACAAAATACATATAGTCATTATTATAATGTGTTTTATTGTTAACATAATAAATGCATGGTCATGGTTAAATTCTATATGGTTTCATAGCGGAAGAGCGACCATTGAAAAGGTCGCTCTGTATATCAGATAACAGATACTTTTAAATCAGTAGAAGATATTCTAGATCTGACGCCGGTATTGATAGAATATGCATTTATTTGATAGAAAAGATAATAAGAAGCTTGTTTAGAATTTTCTTTGATTAATTTGTTTTGTCTTATTACTCCTGTTATGGCAGCATATTCTGGAGAGTGTACAGAAGTTATAGAATTGTTTGAAATAACGATTCTGTAACTTGCTTTCCAGCATCCATTAGATGTATAGCTAACTTTGTATGTTCCATTGTCGACTTTTGTTAGAGGAGTATCTTCAGATATTGTTACAATTGCATTGTTACCCTTTGCATCAACAATATCAAATTCTTGTGTTCCTCCAATCGTTAAATCGTATACCGCCTCTTGAGATACTATTGTATTTTTATCCATTGTAGTTGATGCATGGCTTATAAAGGAAACCCCAAAAGCACTCACCAGCGTTAAACAGATTAAATTTAAATAGAGTAAAGTTTTTCTCATTGTCTTCATATAGGCACCTCCTAGTGTGCTGACCTGTTGATATTTAACCAAATAATTCTGGTAATCACAGTTGTTCTGATGTATAATAAAAGAAACGGCGGTGATTCCTATGGTGTTGTCCTGCAAATTAGATGCACCAGCTCCATGCAGATTAGATGCGCCTGA
>CAJTZE010000048.1 GCA_910584265.1 uncultured Dorea sp.
TTGTAACTATTAACCAGTAGTCATTCTTGACTACACCATTATTATACTAGGAGGAGTTATGCTGTACAATTATTTGAAAGGAACAGGGATCCGGCTGTCAGCGGTAACGCTGGGAAGCTCTACCTTTGGAGACCAGCTGAATGAGGAGGAGTCCTGGCGGATCATGGAGCACGCAGTGGAAGCAGGGATCAATAGCATTGATACAGGAGATGTCTACTGCGGCGGAAGAAGTGAGGAGATCATCGGTAAATTTTTAAAACGCCCGGGCATGCGCCGTAAAGTAGTACTGGGGACCAAAATGGATCTTCCCACAGGTACGGGAGTGAATGATCAGGGAGCATCGCGGCTGCATATCATGGAGGCTTTGGAGGCATCCCTTAAACGTCTCCAAACGGATTATGTGGATATCTATTATATCCATCATCCCGACCGGAATACGCCTATGGAGGAAACTCTGACGGCGATGAATGATCTGGTGAGGAGCGGAAAGGTGCGTTACATTGGATTTTCCAACTATTCGGCTTGGGAGGCCTGTGATCTGCTGTGGACCGCAAAGTATTCTCACATGATCCCGCCTGTGGCGGCTCAGAATGTGTATAACCTGATTACCAGAGGGCTGGAGGATGAGCTGGCATATTTTGTACAGAAGCATCAAATGGGACTGGTGGTATACAATCCACTGGCAGGAGGCCTGCTTACCGGAAAGCACAAGAGAGGGCATCTGGCGGCCGGCACCCGCTTTGATTCGGCGATGTATCGGGAGCGGTATTGCAGTGATGCCAATTTTGATGCGGTAGAAGCGCTTGAAAAGATTGCATATGAAGCGGGCATGACGCTCCTTGAGCTTGCAGTACGATTCAGTGTTTCTCGCGGCTATGTGGATTCGGTGCTGATGGGATTTTCACGGAACAGCCAGCTGGAGGAAAATCTGCGGCTTGTGGAAAAGGGAGCATTGGCGGCAGACATATTACAGGCCTGTGACCGCGTCTGGAAAAAATTGAAAGGAGATACCTATGGATATTTTATTCCACAGAAGGGTGCGAAAGGAGTCCGCTATACAGGTTCGCTAAAAGGATAAGAGAGGAGGAAACTTATGAAGAAAATTTTGGACAAAATGGAACGGGTGATCTGTGCTGTCTGTATGGCATTGTTTGTTGTAATCGCTGTATTGATCGCGGTACAGGTTTTTACCCGCTATGTGCTGTCTAATACGCTGTCCTGGTCGGAGCAGGCGGCGCGGGGAGCATTTATCTGGATGATCATGCTTTACAGCGGAGTTCTGGTACGTAAGGGAGGCAATCTGGGATTTGACATTATGACGCAGAAGCTGCCGTCAAAGCTGAAACATCTGTGCAGTTTTTTTGCGGAAATCATTATTCTGCTATTTTCCGCTTACTGGTTTTATCAAAGCTTTCAGCTGTGTTTATCTTTTCAGGATTTCAGCTTCTCCGGGTTGAAGGTTCCTTATAATGCAATCTATGCGGCAGAGCCTGCGGGCGCTTTCCTGATCGCTGTCTATACACTGGAGCTGATCCTATGCCATATTCAGGATATTTTGAGAAAGGGGGCGGAAGCATGATTTTACTGGTTGTAGTTTTATTCTGTATTCTGCTGGTACTGGGAGTTCCGGTGGCCTATAGCATGGCTGTTTCATCTATTGTGGTGATCGTTGCCGATCCGGCTCTGCCCAGTACGATTATGGCACAGAAAATATTTACTTCGCTGGATTCCTTTTCATTTATTGCAATTCCGCTGTTTATGATGGCGGGTTCGCTGATGAATGCATCCGGTATCACAGAGAAGCTGATTGAATTCTGCCGGGCGCTGGTAGGGCACCTAAAGGGCGGCCTGGCACATGCGACGGTCATTACTGGAATGCTGATGGCAGGCGTGTCCGGTTCTTCCGTAGCGGACAGTTCGGCTATTGCTACCGTGATGGTTCCTTCTCTGGAAAAGGAAGGGTATGACAGAGGCTTTGCCTGCGCCCTGATATCATCTGCCGGGTCGCTGGGGCCGATTATTCCGCCGAGCATTATTATGATCGTGTATTCCGGCGTAGTGTCAATTTCCATTGGAAAGCTGTTTATGGCAGGACTTGTACCGGGTATTCTGCTTGGGATCGGAATGATGATCTACAATTATTTTTATGCGAAGAAGCATCAGATTCCACAGACAAAGTTTGCGGGTGTTGAGAATATCGGCCGTACATTCCTAAAATGTGCCGGAGCGCTGGTTATGCCGTTTATCATTCTGGGCGGAATCATATCCGGTATTGTAACAGCCACAGAATCCGGTATTCTGGCAGTAATCTATGGTATAATCTACGGATTTTTTACTAAGAATCTGACGGTGAAAAAGCTGAAAGAGTGTGTACACGATGCGGTCGGCAGCTCTGCACAGCCGATGATCATCATAGCGTTTGCATCTTTGTTCGGCTATGTGCTGACTTATTACGGCTTAGGCAGTCTGGTAGGAAACTTTATGATGTCTATTACTACAAATAAGTATATCGTACTGCTGCTGATATTTGCCATTATTTACATCGCAGGCATGTTTATTGAATCCACGGCGATCCTGCTGATCCTGGTGCCGGTGTTTTCGCCGCTGATACCGCTGTTTAACTTTGATCCGCTGCACTTTGCCATTGTATGCATTGTCTCTCTGGTACTGGGAGGAATCTCACCGCCGGTAGGGATTGTCATGTATGTGGTATCCAGCGTGACAAAAACAGATCTGTCCAGGATCATCCGCCATATCTGGCCGTTTGTATTAATCTTTACAGCGGGTGTAATGCTGGTGATCTTTGTGCCGCAGATCGCTTTATTTTTTCCGAGTCTTCTTTATTGAAACCATGTTTCAGTGAGAGGTATATAAACCCACATTCATTTATGAAAGGAGAAAAAGAAAATGAGAAACTTAAGGAAACGTGCAGCAATGATGTTATGTGTAGTGCTGAGTATCGGCATTCTGGCGGGATGCTCCGGCGGAGGCGGCTCAGATCCGGCACAGAAGGAGCAGGAGAATACGTCAAAGGAGGCCTCCTATAATTTGAAATTTGCCTATACATTAGCTACCGATCATGATCTGAGCCTGGCATTTGAGCAGTTTGCCAAGGATGTGTCCGAGGCGACTGACGGAAATGTGGAGATTACCACTTATCCGGCGGGCTCTCTGGGAACACAGACCGAGAATCTGGAATCCGTTATGCAGGGTTCTTTGGATATGTGCTATGCGGACACTTCCATGCTGGTGACTTATGTGCCGGAGTATACACTGACCAGCCTGCCCTGGCTGATCACGTCCTTTGATACTGCCGACAAGATTTTCTATGAAAGTGATATTGTGGATAAGCTGGATGAGAAGCTGAGCGAAAAAACAAACATAAGCAGTATCGGCTGGGTATATCAGGGATTCCGTGCATTTTGTACGACGGTGCCTCTGACCTGTAAAGCTGACTGTGAGGGAGTGAAGATGCGCTCTCCTGAGACAGAGATTTATCTGGATACATTTTCCATGATGGGATTTTCGCCATCGGTTATCACATGGACGGAAGCGTATACAGCAATGCAGTCAGGTGTAGTGGACGGAGTGGATACCATCAAATCCTCCATTTTGAGCTACGGCTTCCCCGAGATCGGCAAATATGTCTGGAATTCCAACCACATGTTTTCAACGGCGGGTATCGTTATGAACAATGATGTGCTGGCCGGGATGCCTCAGGAGTATCAGGACGCTATTTTCGACTGCTGGAGTGAGGTGACAGAGTGGTTCAATCAGGATGAAAAGAACCGGGATGCAGATTATGAAAAGCAGTTTGAGGAGGCAGGCGCTGAGGTTACTTATACTAAGGATGAGAAAGAATTCCAGGATATTTTCCATGATTACTGGTATGAAAGCGCCGAAGAAAACGGCTATACAGATCTGCTGGATGAGATGATGAAGATTATCGAGGAATAGAAAACGTTATAATATAGAAAAAAGGAGACAGAATATGAAACTATCCTATGGAATTCCTCTGTTGGATACATTGACACCGGAAAAATTTGAGGAGTATCTGATTCTTTTGAAAGACATCGGCTACGAGGGAGTGGAAGCATCGGTCTGCAATGCGGCCAAAATAGACAGGCAGATGCTTAAAGAAAAGCTGGATAAGCATGGGATGTGCTTTTCAGGATTCCGTTCCGGCGCCGTCTACGATATGACAGGAGCGCGGTTCTCAAGCCCTGATAAGGCGGTGCGGGATAAAGCGGTAGAGATGATGAAGGCAGTGATAGACTTGTGTGAGGAATTTGACTGCCCAATCCTCATGGGCCGGATCCAGGGGCTTTTAGAGCCGGGTGAAAAGGTATGTGAAGCAAAGCAAAGGATCAAGGATTGTATGCGCCGGACTGCTGAGTATGCGGCAAAATCGGGAACAGTGATCGCATATGAGCCGATCAACCGGTTTGAAATGGACTATAATCATACGACAAAGGAGATGGCGGCCTTTGTAAATGAGATTAATGAGGGACTCATACATAAAGTAGGGCTTTTGATGGACATTTACCACATGGCATTGGAGGATGACTCCATTGCGGCGGCGTTCATCCGCAGCCAGAACATGCTGGCGCATGTGCATTTCCGAGACAGCAATAACGGTGTGCCGGGAAGTGGAAATATTGATTTTGCAGATGCGGTGAAAGTTTTGGCTGCGCTGGGATATCAGGGCTGGATTGCTTTGGAGGTGGCATTTGATTTCTGTGACTACGAAAAAGGCGCAAGAGATTCTATGGCCTATTTAAAACCTTTGATCGAAGCGGCAGAGAGAGATTAGTAGAAGACAGGAGATGAGAAGGAAATGGATGTGAAAAAGAATGCCCGCTTACGGGAACTGATGGAGCGGCCAGGATTGATCGCGGCACCGGGCTGTCATGACGGAATCGGTGCCCGGATCATACAGAAGCTTGGGTTTGATGTCTGCTATATGGGAGGCAACGGTACCATGAGCAGTTATTTAGGAAGACCGGATATCGGTCTTGGGACAGCAACAGAGATGATCACAAGAGCCCGTTATCTGGCGGAATGTATTGATATACCTCTGATCTGCGACGCAGATACAGGCTATGGTAATCTGAACAACGTATGGAGGACAGTGCGTGATTATGAGGCGGCGGGAGTCAGCGGAATCCATATAGAGGATCAGACCATGCCTAAGAAATGCGGAGCCATGGAAGGAGTGACGGTGGTTCCGGCAGAGGAGATCTGTGACAAAATTGCGATTGCCGTAAAGGCAAGAAAGGATCCCAATTTCATGATCATTGCCAGGACGGACTGCTTCCGGACTCTGGGGACAGACGAGGTGATCCGGCGCTGCAATATGATGGCAGATGCAGGAGCTGATATGGTCATGCCGGAGAATCTGATCCTTAAGGAGGATATGCTGAAGGTCACAAATGGAATTAAGAATTGTCCGATTCTGGCTGATGTGTGTGAATTTACTACCGGACAGATCTACAGTGATGAAGAACTGCTTGCAATGGGCTATAAGCTGGTGATTCATCCGCTGGCCTCTGTGTTGTTTGAGGCCCGTGCGCTGACGGAGTTATATACCTATTATAAAGAGCATGGAACGACACTGGGGCTGGCAGAGCAGGGATTGTTTATGCCGAGGCCGGAATATCAGGATTTGGTGGGATATTCGCAGGAAATGGGGATTAGAAGCTTGTTAGATTAGTGTATAAAAGGGAGGATGCCGGGTTACCGCTTTCGCAGCACCCGGCACGTATTATGAAAAAGCTTATTCTAAAGTATGAAATACTTAACGTCAATGGTAATATTTGTTGTTTCCTTTGATGATATTAGTATACGTCATACCTGTGAAGAAAAAATGTTGAATAAATGAAAGATTTTTAAAAATAAAATGAACAAATTGTGAACGATACAATGGAAACGGAAGTCTTTAGAATTTGTTAAAAAAACCTTTTATAAATTTTAAGTTGGAAAATAAAATGGAATGATATATACTAGTGAATAACGTGACGAAGACGAGGCAGAATATTCTGCACAGCAGGAGGAAAAGGTATGAAGTACATTTCGTTTGCAATTCCATGTTATAATTCACAGGAATATATGGCTCATGCTATTGAGAGTATCCTTCCCGGCGGCGAGGATGTGGAAATTATTATCGTAAATGACGGTTCGAGAGATGATACGTTAAAGATTGCGAGGGAATATGAGAAGAAGTATCCAGAGATCATCTGTGTGATTGATAAGGAAAACGGAGGACACGGAGATGCAGTAAATGCCGGGCTTAAGAAGGCCTCCGGAAAATATTTTAAGGTTGTAGACAGCGACGACTGGGTGAGGGAGCAGTCCCTGTATCATATTCTTGAGGTTTTTAAGGATATGGAAAACAATGAGCAGGAAGTGGACATGCTTATCGCGAATTATGTCTATGAGAAAGAGGGGGCGTCCCATAAGAAGGTTATCCATTACCGCAATGCGCTTCCTCAGGATACTATATTTAGGTGGTCGGATGTGGGACATTTTCATCTGGATCAGTATATATTGATGCATTCGGTGATCTATCGGACGGATCTGCTGAAGCTGTGCCAGCTGGAGCTTCCAAAGCATACCTTCTATGTGGATAATATTTATGTATATTATCCGCTCCCTCATGTGAGGAAGCTGTATTATATGGATGAAGATTTTTACCGCTATTATATAGGGCGGGAGGACCAATCGGTAAATGAGAAGGTGATGATCAAACGGGTTGACCAGCAGATATTCGTGACGAAACGGATGATTGATATGTATCAGATGCGGGAGATCAATAATAAAAAGCTGCGCTCTTACATGCAGAAATATCTGGCGATCATGATGACTGTCTCTTCTATTTTATGTATCCGTTCTAAGGATGCGGAGAATCTGGAAAAGAAAAAAGAGTTGTGGAAATATCTAAAGCAGAAGGACCGCAAGACATTTTTCCATATCCGCTACGGGATTCTTGGACAGAGCATGAATCTGCCAGGCAGGTCCGGGCGCAGGATGTCATCGCTGGCATATCTGATGGCAAGGAAAATTATTGGATTTAACTAACATGTATATTTTATCTGTCATGCGGTATACTAATCAAAAAAGAGGAGTGTGCAGCATGGCAGTTGATTTTAACACAAGTAAGACAAAAGAGAATCTAATGAAGGCATTTGCAGGAGAGAGCCAGGCTAGAAACCGATATACGATTGCGGCAGAGACAGCAAGGAAACAGGGATTGCAGGCAGTTGAGAAGCTGTTTTTGTTTACTGCGGAGCAGGAGCGGGCGCATGCAGAGATCTATTATAATCTTTTGAAGAAATCAGAAGGAACCAATATCGATATCTGCGGCGGATTTCCGGTAGATACATTTGATTCTCTGCTGGAGCTTGTGAAAGCGGCAGAGCATAATGAGACAGAGGAATATGAGGATGTGTATCAGGCATTCGGGGATACTGCGAAGGAAGAGGGATTCTATGAAGCGGCATCTGCATTTTATCAGATTGCGAAGGTAGAGCATGTGCATGCAGAACGTTTCCGCTATATTAAAGAACTGTTGGAAAAGAAGGAGTATTTTGAAAAGCCGGGAAATGGTACATGGATGTGCCTGAACTGCGGGTATATCCACGAGGGCGGCAAGGTGCCGGCAGTCTGCCCGGTGTGCAGTCATGATAAGGGATATTTTATTCCATTAGAGATTGCGCCATATACCTGTTCTGAAATTGCCGGAGTTTAATTAGAATTTTGTTTTGGAACCGTTGTTCTGAAATTGCGGGAGATCAAGTAAGATAATAGAAAGAGCAGGAAAGAAGAGTATTTATATGGAGAATCAGAAGCTGGAGAATCTCTTAAATCTCGCAATAGACGCATCAGAAGAAGAAAGAGAAAGGTCCCAGATTCTTGAGGTCGGGTATAATCCTATTGACAGAGAGTGGGATCTGATTATTAAATATTCCGGTAATCTGGAAGAGGTGCGCGAACTGGCCTCGCGGGCGACGGAATTATTAAGTGAATATGCAGTCATTACAATCCGGGAGTCATTGATTGACCGGCTGGCAGAGCTTCCGCAGGTAGAATATGTGGAGAAGCCGAAACGGCTGTATTTTCAAGCTGCAAATGGAAGACGGGTTTCCTGTATCGATAGTGTACAGGGAACTCGTTTTGAATTATATGGACAAGGAACACTCGTAGCAGTGATCGATTCGGGGATCGATTACACACTGCCTGATTTCCGAAATGCAGATGGAAGCACCAGGATCCGGTATCTATGGGATCAATCTATACCGGGTGAGGCGCTGGGGGCAGAATACTCGGCAGAACAGATTAACGAAGCCCTGCAGGCGCAGACTCCGGAACTGCGGCGTGAATTGGTGCCGAGTGTGGATACCTCCGGGCATGGGACGGCAGTGGCGGGAATTGCGGCCGGAAATGGGCGGGGCAGCCTTATTGGAACAGATACCGAAAGACAGCGGTTTGGAACCTATGCGGGTGTTGCTCCTGAAAGCGAGTTGATTGTGGTGAAGCTGGGAACACCGAGACAGGAGGGATTCCCGCGTACTACCGAGCTGATGCTGGGAGTGGATTATGCTGTGCGAAAGGCAATTGAGCTGGGAATGCCGATGGCTGTCAATATCAGTTTTGGAAATTCTTATGGGGCACATAACGGGCAGTCGCTGCTAGAACGGTATCTGGACAGTGTGGCTGGATTAGGGCGTATCTGTATCTGTGTAGGATCGGGAAACGAAGGCAGGGGCGCGGGCCATACATCAGGAGTGCTGGAATCAGGAGAAGAGCAGAGAGTAGAGCTGGCGGTGCAGGAGCGGGAGACAGGGCTGAATGTGCAGGTATGGAAAGCTTATACGGATGAAATGCAGATTTCCCTGATTAATCCGTCTGGTGTACGAATAGGACCATTTCAGGAAATATTAGGTCCCCAGAGATTTACGGTTGGACAGACGGAGATCTTGCTGTATTATGGGAAGCCCAGTCCATACAGTACCAGACAGGAGATTTTTATTGATTTTCTTCCCAGAGAGACTTATGTTGCGCCGGGAATCTGGCAGGTTGTACTGAATGCCGGACATGTGGTGAGCGGAAGATATGATCTGTGGCTTCCGGGAGCCAGTGCATTGAATCAGGGAACTGGATTCACCTATCCGAACCCGGATGTGACCATTACAATACCGTCTACGGCTTCCAGAGTTATTACGGTAGGGGCATATGATGCGCTAACGCTTACCTATGCGGATTTTTCCGGGAGGGGACCGATGGTTGAACCGGATTTCTGGGAGGTAGTAAAACCGGATCTGGCGGCGCCGGGAGTAAACGTGAGGACGGTAGCGGCAGGCGGCGGGTATGAGGAATTTACGGGAACTTCTTTTGCGACACCCTTTGTTACGGGGAGTGTGGCACTGCTGATGGAATGGGGGATTGTAAGAAATAATGACCCTTATTTGTATGGGGAGAAGGTGAAAGCGTATTTTAGGCGCGGGGCGAAGCCGCTGCCGGGGTTTGACATGTATCCAAATCCTCAGGTGGGGTATGGGGCGCTTTGTGTGAGGGATAGTCTGCCAGTTTGAAAAATTTTATTGAAATTAAGAAAATGAAAACATATTCTTCTCAGTTTTATAAAATAATGATATACTAAAACCATTAGGGAGGTATCGAGAATGGCTGTTATAACGTATAATGACCAGTTGAGAAGGTTATTAGCTAATGTGAGATGCGTACTGGCATTTGATACAGCGGCAGACTTTTTGGGATTAACGAATGGTGGATATAGATCTGTAGTGCAGATTTTTGTTGATAAAAAACAAAATATTGAAGGAACTGAACAGACTTTGGTGCCTTCTTTAGAGACTCTTAAGTATGAAGAACGCAATGGGTTGAAATGTACAACAGTAAGCCAGACAATTATAGATCTTCTTGAACAAAATGGTGATGAACAGATTATTACAGAAAGTCTGGCAAATTATTATGAAGAGAATAATGAAAGTTTTGAAGGACTAGTGATACCAGCGCGTTTGCAATCAAGATTTGAAAAGTACAGAGTGTGGGCAATAGAATATTATGAAGAGTAGGTGACATATTTGGAGTTGATGGATTTTCTATATAGAGTTATGGAAGAGCTGGGAAATGCAGGTGTACCAATTGTCTTCAAAGGAGCAATGGTTCTTAATCTTGCAATTAAAAATAACAATCCATCAAAGGTAGAACGGGCAACCAGAGATATTGATGGAGACTGGGTCGGAGAATTACCGACAATGAAGGAAATAGAAAAAGCGTTGCAAAATGCTGTAAATAAAGTGGATTCTTCTTTAAATGTTCAAGTCGTCAGAGTGTTTGGGGAAAGGAAGTCAGCAGGATTCAAAATTAGCAATGAGAGAGGAGAAAAGATTGCAAGTATTGATTTGAGCATTAGACAAAACCGATTTTGTAAATCATATATTTCTTATGTGAATGGAGTGGCTATTAAAGGAGCCAGCTTATCAAAAATGCTGTCGGATAAAATTTATGCAATTTCAAGTGGAAATGTGTGTAGAAGAACAAAAGATGTTTTAGATATATATGTGATGTCTTTTATTATGAAAATTGATGCGGATGAATTGCATCGAATATGGAAAGAGTCGGGCAGAGTACTTGGAGATTTTAAGGAATATAAAATACGATTTTTTGAATTGGAAGAAGCTTATGGTAAAATGAAGGGCATAAAAAATAAACCGGATTTTATTGAGGTATACAACCGTGTAAGTGATATTGTTCATATGTTTGAAATTTAAACAAAGATAACATTGAAGAAGCAGAGTTGTTTACTGAGTTTCAGACAGCGTGAAAGAATGTAGATATTTTACAAGATTGAATTTGCGGACACAGGATGAATGAAGTGATACGGATGCGTCCGTTTGAGAGGATGGAGGGGGATTACAATTTGAAATATTTGGAATCAATCCAGGAAACCGTATACTTGTCTGCCGGTAATGCTCCGCAATACAGGCGCATAATGCGGATTTTTTTTATAGAGTACGAAAAAATGCACTTTCAATTATATAAGGAAGATGTGTTAGAGTTGCTTAAGGAGTACCCGGAGTTTTCAGATTATAATATGGAGCAGTTGAAAGCAGATTTGGAGGCGTTGGTTGGATGGAAAAATCTTACTCCGCTCCAAGACCCGAAAAGGGTTTATACGATTGCGGAATATAAAAATAAGCAGTACCGTTATACGATGTCAGAATATGCAGTAGAGATAGAGAGAATGACGGTAAAGCTTGAAAATCTTTTTATGGACAGTGGTAATCTGTCCATGAATTATTTTGTGAGGATTGAAAATGCCTTGAATAAAATGGAACAGATAGACCGCCAGGAACTGAAAGTGGTGAATGAGTGGTGGAGCAATCTACAGGAAGATTTTAAGAGATTAAACCGGAATTATCAGGATTATTTGAGAGAATTTTATTCAGGTAAATCAGATAAGGTGCTCAAATCCATTGAATTTGTCGTACATAAGGATCGGTTTATTTCTTACTTACAAGAGTTTGTGCAACAGCTTCAGAATAAATCCATACGTATCGAAAATATAATTAAGAATTTGCCGCAACAGATGGTAGACGGGGTATTGGAGAGGGTTATTGACAGTGAACTGGCAATCCCACATCCAGATTCGGAAATCCAGGATTTAAGAGTGAATGCGATAAGAGAAAATATTTACGGAAAATGGCAGAGCCTGTCAGATTGGTTTGTTCCGACGGATAAGCATCCAAGCGAAAGTCAGAAAGTAATGGATATTACTGACGATGTTATACGGAAAATTATACAGAATGCCGCCTTAATCGTACAGATACAAAATTGGGGAATCAGCCGTAAGGAAGATTATAAGAAATTTATTCAGATGTTTGTACAGTGCAAAAATGTGGAAGAGGCACATAAACTTTCGGCACATATATTTGGAATACAGCATGTGCGGCATTTTAAAGTAAACTGTTCGCGTTCTACGGATAGTATAAACAGCAGCGTGTTTGATGAACTGCCATCGGAATATGAACTGAAGCCCCATACCAGAACTTATAAACCAAGAATACATAAATCTGGGTTTGAAAGTAAAGCGTTGGAGAAACTTGCACAGCGTAACCAATATTTGAAAAAGCTTGAGGAAGACAGAGAACTGGTTATGAAATATATCCAGGGCAATCAACTGGATATCAGTCGGATTGATGACTGTATTTCTGTGGATACAAGGGAAACTCTTCTGCGATGGATTGCGCAGGCAAATCTGACTGTTTCCAAAAGCGGACGGACTGAGTATGGGCAGGCATTTCATTTAATAAAACAGGAAGGGAGCCACACTCTGAAATGTGAGGATGGGGAATTGGTGATTCCCAGATATATATTTCAGTTTGCGGAGTAGAAAAAATGGAAGCGGTAAAGGCATTAATAGAAAATTGCTGGATTGATAAGAAAAAGGATAAAGAATTATATAGGAAGGTCCGCAGGGAATTACAAAAATGTCAGAAATTTTTTCGGGAGCAGCTGGGATGGACGGTGCTCAATAATGAACAGATACTGAAAGTGGAGAAAATTCCTGCCCATGCGGAAAGCTATATGGGCATCACAGACTTTATGGAAAGCCGGGATTACTGTCTTTTTTGTGCTGTTCTAGCATTTCTGGAAGATAAGGAAGAGCAGGAACAATTTCTGTTATCAGAATTAGTAGATATGCTGGAATTGCAGCTAAAAGATGTGATGGATGTGGATTGGACTTCTTTTACGCAGAGAAAGTCTCTTGTAAGAGTCTTGCAGTTTTGTGAGAACATGAGGCTGTTAGAAGCATATGAAGAGAGCAGCGATAATATTGTCAGCAGTATAGGAAAGGAGATTTTGTATGAGAATACAGGGCTTTCCAGATATATGGCGGTAAATATCGCATATAGCATAGCTGATTTCCAATCATGGGAAGATTTTGAGATGCAGCAGAATGAGGAAAGGGAAGCGGACAGAGGCCATTACCGTATTAATCGTGTATACAGGCAGATGACCGCAGCGCCTGCTCTTTACTGGAGCCAGTCCGATGATCCGGACAGTATCTATTTGAAAAACCAGAGGCAGTGGATACAGAAAAACTTCAGTGAATATTTGGGAGGACAGCTTCATATTCATAAAAATGCTGCTTTTCTGATAATGGATGAAGAGGATTCTTTTGGAGAAAGGCATCCAAGGGAGGCTATGCTTCCGGAACTTGTTTTGCTCTTGTGCGGACTGATCAGGGAAAAAGTGGACGAAGGTGTTTGGATGAAAAGGCAGGACGGGTGTATTGTTGTTTCAAAAAAAGAGTTTCAGGAGGAACTTTATGATTGCCGCCATAGATACAGTCCGGCATGGAGCAAGGAATACAGGGAGATGGAAGACGCTAAGCTATTGGCAGCAGTTATTTCTTATATGAAATCATGGATGATGATTGACGTGTGCGACGGAGAAATTGTCCTCTACCCGGCGGTAGGAAAAATGATTGGGAGTTATCCGACCGAGTTTGAGTTTAAGGAGAAGAATAGATGAGTAAACGTTGGCATATGAACCGAATAGGATTTGTAAATTTCTGGATGTACGATGATGAAGTGTTTTCTTTTGCAGATGGCAAATTGCTTCTCCGCGGACAGAATGGCTCGGGAAAATCTATCACAACACAGAGTTTTATTCCTTTCATACTGGATGGCGATAGAACTCCCAGCCGATTGGATCCTTTTGGTTCCAATGACAGGAGGATGGAATATTATTTTCTGAACGACGGGGAGAAAGAGGAAGCCACCGGCTATCTGTATTTGGAGTTTAAGAAAGGGAACCGCTATCGGACGATTGGAATTGGCCAGCATGCTCAAAAGGGGAAAGCTATGGGCTTCTGGGGATTTGTCGTTTTGGATGGGAGGAGAATTGGATTTGATTTTAACCTGTACCGGGAAGTGGGAAATACGAAGATTGCATATACGAAACAGGAGATGAAAAAGGAACTGGGAGAAAACAATCTGTTTACGGAAACACAGAAAGATTATATGCGTTTTGTTAATAAACATATATTTGGGTTTCCGAGGCTGGAACAGTATGAACAGTTTATACGCCTGCTCATCAAGGTCAGGGCGCCCAAACTTTCCAAAGAATTTACGCCCAGAAAAGTATATGAGATACTGAACGATTCTTTGCAGACTTTGTCTGACGAGGATTTGCGTGCCATGGTAGAAGCTATGGAGAAAATGGATGATATACAGGATAAGCTGAATGGATTAAAAAGAGCTTATAAAGATTTGCAGATTATACGGAATGAGTATATCAGGTATAATCGGTATATGCTTGGGCAGAAAGCGACCGCTTATTTGGAAGAAAAGGAGATGGTTGACGCGGTCAGGGGAAAACTGGAAGCGGAGATAGACGAGTTGGAGGAGACAAAGGAAAAACTGGAAGAATCTTACAGACGAGCCGAAGCGCTTGAAGCGGAAAAAAGCCTGCTGGAACGAGAAAGGGAAGCCATCGGGACAACAGATTTGGAAGAGGCGGATGAAAAATTAAGGCAGTGCCGGAAACGTCAGGAGGATGCAAAGAAAGAAATTACGCGGTACAGCCAAAATATGGAACGTCATAGAAATGCGATACGGGAGTATGATGCTGCAATACGTGAGATCAGGAAGAAGATTGACCTTTGCCAGATGGAGACAGAGCAGCTTGTGAGTGACATGAATGAACTGCAGGAGACCATCCGTTTTTCCGGGCATGAACAAATCTTAAGTTTGTGGAAGGATTTGGATAGCTATGGGACATATAAAAATATCAAAAATGAAATTGAAAAGTTATGTAAAAATGTGGAAGCGGCATTGGAGGAAATGAAAAGGTTCAGGGAAATACAGATACAATGGGATAGGCTGTCGGAAGAGTGCAGTGACCTGGAGGAAAAGAAAGCACAGGCATGGCAGCAGGTAAATGATGCGGAGCAGATGGAGGACGAGCTGAGGGATGATTTGATTGAAGCGTACTATGGCATGGAGAAGCTTAACCAGGAATTTTATTTATCCAAAAGGGAACTGGAACAGATAACGGTATATATTCAGAAATACCAGGGTATGGCGGACTATGGTAATATACGCAATCTGGTCGGGAACATATGGGAGATGAAAAACCAAACGCTGGGAAGTGGGCTTTACGATTTGGAAGTACGGAAAGAAAAACAGGCGGAGGTTGTGAGAGTCTGTGGGGAAGAATTGGAGGAATTGGAAAAAGCGCCGGAGATAGCACCGGTACGCAGGGAAATTCTGTGCAGGACGAGGGAAAAACTGTTAGAGAATCATATTTCCTTTTTGTCCTTTTATGAAGCTGTGGATTTTACAGAATATGTTTCTATGCAGGAAAGGGATTTATTGGAATGTCAGTTGGAGGATGCAGGACTTTTGGATGCCCTGGTGGTGGCGGAGAAAGATTATGTGCGGGCAATGCAGATTTTGGGGGAATGGTCAGATAAGGTTATTAGCTTAGAAGATTCCGGGAAAAAGAGATACGGTAAACTGGCAGCGGTTGCGGGAGATATGGAGCTGCGGAAGATGACAGAACGGATTTTATCAAATATCGGGGAGGAAGACGATTGCCAGATCGTGTTAAGACCAGGCGGCTATTTCAGACATGGTGCATTGGAAGGGTACAGTAGGCCGGAAAAGGAAGCTTGTTACATCGGGGAAGCGATAAGAAAGGAGAAGAGGGAGGAACAAATTAAAAGAAAAAAAGAAGAATTGCGGCTTTTGCAGCAGGAACTGGAGGTGTTGGAGCAGGAAATCGGCAGATTGAAGAAAAGAATTGAAATTTTACAGGAAGAATATCGCAGATTGCCCACATTTGACGAACTGGACGAGGCAATTGGGATGAAGAAAGATTTAAACTGGACATTTGAAAAGCGCAGTGAAGAGTGTAGGGAGAAACAGAAAGAAAAAGAAGGCTGTGAAACGCAGAAAAAGCAATCCGCACAGCGGGTCATAAGCAAATGCCGGGAGTTGCCCTATGAAAGAAACATTGAGAGTTATGAGGAGATACTGGGAGCGCTTGACGAGTATAAAAGTCAGTTAGGATCTTTTCAGGTAGCGGTGGGGAGCCTTATGATGGAGCAAGACAGAGAGAATACGCAGAAACAGTTGATTGAGAAAGAGGAGGACGCAATCGATACAGAAGATTTTCATAAAAAGAAAGCAGAGCGGGAAGTACGGGAGCAGAAGCTGCAGATAGAAAAACTGGAAGAATTTTTGAATGCACCTGAGAATAGGGAGAAAGCACAACGACTGAAAATAATTCAGGATGAGCTTTATGTAAAAAGCAAGGAAGAAACGAAATTAGGTCAAAAGCAGGCTGTATGGGAAGATACGGTGAAAAGATTGGAGCCTGATATTGAGATACAGAAAAATAACGTGATGAATAGAATGGAGAAAGAAGCCCGGCTCAGGAAATATTTTGATGAAGAATTATCTCTGGGGCTCGTATTTGCGAGAGAAAGCAAAACAATACCGGAAGCAGCACAGCAGGCGAAAGCTGTAATCAGAGAAGCGGATAGAAATAAGTCTGTGGCAGAGATTGTGTCGAATCTGGACAGGATTTTTCATGCTCATATCGGAAATCTGGTAATTTACGGGACGTTTATGGAGGAGTGTTTCGCAGAAGAGACAACAGATGCGATGGTGCTGCGTAAACGTCATAGAATTGTTTCTTATATGCAGGGGCGGAAGCTATATTTTGAAGAATTTTATCAGGTGATCAAAGAAAGAATTGAGGAAACTGAACTGTTGATCCGTCAGAAAGACAGGGAATTGTTTGAGAATATCCTGTCGGATACGTTGAGCAGGAAGTTAAATGTCCGTATTGCAGAAAGCAGGAGATGGATTCAGGATATGTCTTCTCTTATGCGAAAGATGGATACTTCCATGTCGCTGACTTTTTCACTGGACTGGAGGGCTAAGACCGCAGAGGGGGAGGGAGAACTGGATACGGTGGAGTTGGAGAAGATGCTAAACCGTGACAGGGAATTGATGACTGCGGAGGATATTGAAAAAATTTCTGCACATTTCAGGAATAAGATTTATACGGTAAAACGGATGGCGGAGGAAAACGGCGGAGTTTTAAGTTATTCGGATTTGGTGAGAGAAGCATTGGATTACCGGAAGTGGTTTGAATTTAAGATGTTTTACTACCGAAATGACGAGAACAAAAAAGAATTAACAAATGGAGCCTTTAACCGCTTTAGCGGTGGGGAAAAGGCAATGGCTATGTATGTCCCGCTGTTTGCCGCAGTGAATGCACAATATAAAAAGGCGGAATATGACGATTTTCCAAGAATGATTGCGTTGGATGAAGCTTTTGCGGGTGTGGATGATAAAAATATCAGCAGTATGTTTGACCTTGTAAAAAAATTTGATTTTGATTATATTATGAATTCACAGGTGCTGTGGGGATGTTATGCTTCCGTGCCTTTTCTGCGGATCGCAGAATTACTTAGACCGGCTAATTCTCAGGTAGTTACAGTTATCTATTATTTGTGGAATGGGAAACAGAGAATCATTGAGGAGCAGTAAAGTGGAAGAAAAAATGCTGGAGGAATGCGCTCTTTATTTCAGAAGGAATAAAGCGTATACCCGTATGTTTACGGAGATGAAGAAAAAATACATAAAGTATGGGAGGCTCACAGGACAAATTTTACTTAAAAATTTGTCTGAGGCAGAATGCAGCGCATTGGGGGCGGTTTTGGGAACAAGTCTGCTGCCTGGCGATTTTGCATTTTCTGTTTCCCGGCTGCAGGCGGCATTGGATGAGACGAAGTACTGTGGTGTCGAAGTGGAGGCGCTTGTAGAAAGATATTTTGATGAAAAGATACTGTCAAACAGCCAAAGAAAAGAAGAAAAGATGGAGTTAAATAATCGATTTTGGGAGGCCTTGCTGCGTGAAGCAAGAAGCCGGTTTGAAAAGGATGCCTCGGGAATTCTTTGGCTAAATGAAGTGCAGGAACAGCGAAAATACGGCTATCAGCTGATTGTAAGGGAAAGAGAGAAATCGAATGATGGTATAAAGGAAGTGATTATGGAAGTATGTAGCGCATTGGCATACTTGTCGAGGGGAGATGGAAATGGAAATAAAAATGTTAGACTGGCTGTACTGGGAGCAGAAATAACAAAGAATCCCCACTACTTTGACAGGCAGAATGCCGCGGGACGTTTGTTGCTTAGCGCTTTAAGCTTTATCTATAGAGTAGAGGAACCAAAAGTACAGGAGGATGTTTTGGCGTTATATTATATGGCGGGTATTATGCCTGATGACATCTCCAGCTATACTACGTGTTATGGAATCCATTTCTATGAGGGAGATAGTGAACATGAAGCATATCGATATTTTATTGAAAAAGGTGAAAAGTATGTTTTGACACTTTCCAATTTGAGTAGGTTGACAAGGGCAGATAGCAGCAGGAAGAAAGTTTTCATCATCGAAAACCAGATGGTTTTTTCTCAGGTGTGTGATGAAATAGGTGGGGAAGAATATTCGGTTGTGTGTACTTCCGGACAGTTGAGAACTGCTTCTTTATTTTTAATAGATTTGTTGCTAAAGTCCGGATGCAAATTATATTACTGCGGTGATATTGACCCGGAAGGAATTGAGATTGCGGACAGAGTGCTTGTAAGAGGCTCCGGACAGATTTTTCCATGGAGAATGATGACAGAAGACTACTATCGTTCAATATCGGATGAGATACTTACAAAGAGACGATTGAAGCGGTTGGATAAAATTACGAATGTCCAATTAAGGGAACTTGCGGAAATTTTGAAAGTAGAGAAAAAAGCAGGATATCAGGAGCATTTGATTGGTATGATGCTGGAGGATATTAAGGCAATAAAATAGGATAAAGTGCATGAGAAATTGAAAAAACTAAACAAGACTGTAAAATTAATTGTGTATTATCATAAATTGATAGGAGTTGCAGGCATAAACTGTGCATAGCTATTGTATACATGAAATCGCAGTTCGACATAGCTTATAAAGAAAAAATAAAGGAATCTAAAAAAGTATACTTATTGAACTACTAATGTTCAATAAGGTATAAAAAATTGTTAGTCCTTACTTGACAGCACCATATGGGGAGAAGGTGAAGGCATATTTAAGGAGAGGAGCAAAGCCGTTGCCTGGGTTTACAGAGTATCCGAATCCGCAGGTGGGGTATGGGGCGCTTTGCGTGAGGGATAGTCTGCCAGTTTGAATCGTATTTTTTCATTATATAGTAAAAATGTGATTAAGTAAATGAAAAACATAATCTTCTCAATTCTGAAGAATAATGGTATACTGAATTTATTATGAAAGACATAATACGAATGGTTGTAATAACATATAATAATCAGTTCGTTAGGGAAGAGACAATTGCATTGTAGTAAAGAATTTATCAGTAAGGAAGAATTTTTAAATACCTGTAAAGAGGTGGAGAATGAGTGGGAAAGGATTTAGGAAGAGATTCAGGAGATCAAGAGGCGAATGGTTGAAAAGCATGAATTATTGAAAAAACAGTATTTTTCAAAGGAAAGGTAAAGTTTTGAGATATAGAAAAATTGAGAGAAAAACGCTGGAGAAGAATCTGGATGTGGTATATGTGTATTTATGATGGGAGGGCGGATATTTTGTGGAAAGTAGTTTGATGGGGGGGACAGCATAAAATATTGTGGCAATGACTTGACTTCTTTGGATATTATGCGTTTGGAGGGGGACGGTTTGTTAAGGTGAAGTAACACCCTTTGTGACAAAATGTTATGTTCCCAGATTAAGTAGGGATAGAGATATTGGTTCAAGTTCGCAGATCTGGGAGATGGCGAAAATGGCAGACTGAAAAAATAAAATGCGACTATTAGAAAAGTGACAGATTTTTGACTGCATGAGTTATAATAAAAATGAAAACTTAAAAAGTGTTGATTTTTGATAGATAGTTTGTTATTATAATAAATCTGTCATTTAAAGGAGGTACCATGGCGAATAAATATTATGCAGTAAAAAAGGGAAAGACACCAGGGATATATAATTCATGGGATGAGTGCAAAGCACAAATTGATGGGGTTTCAGGTGCAGAATATAAAAGTTTTAAATCTGAGCAGGAAGCACGGGATTATATTGGCGATAGTGTTGAACAGGAGATTATGAATAAATCTGTTGAAAATGTAAATACTTCATGTGTTAAAGCCTATGTGGACGGAAGTTATAATTCTGGAACGAATGAGTTCTCATATGGGATGATTGTTCTTCAAAATGGTGAAGAGTTAAAGTTTGCTGAGAAATATAATGATAAAGAACTTGCTGTTATGCATAATGTAGCTGGCGAAATAAAGGGTGCTGAAGCAGCAATGAGATATGCAGTTGAAAATTTACTGGAAAGTATAATTATTTACCATGATTATGAAGGCATTGCAAAATGGTGTTTAGGTGAATGGAAAGCAAATAAAGAAGGTACAAAAGCTTATAAGGAATATTATGAGAGTATAAAAGATAAAGTATCTATTTCATTTATAAAAGTAACTGGACATTCTAATAATAAATACAATGACATTGCGGATGAATTGGCAAAACAGGCACTTGGAATTGTAAAAGAAAAACATGCTATTGAAATCTCAAACGAGAAAGGAAACTCAGAAATGGCTACATCAAAGAGTTTGTATATTATTAGAGATATTACGAAATTAGAACAATTGTTAGATGAGACTGCAAAAAGTATTTGGCCTGATGCAATTGGAAAAGGGATTAAAGAGGTAGGACAACATAAGAGGTATACTTTTGAAGTAGATGGGGCTAATTTCTTTTTAGATATTTATCAAAGAGGAGACGGACAAACAACATTAAGACCAACAGGTTCAAATTTCGAAAATGCAGCTAAATTGAAAGAGGCAGTTGAATTAAAAGGGTATAAAACAACATCGGAACAAAAACAGTACACAATGTTTGTAGGAGAAGATTGGATTGAAAAAACAGTTCAGTATTTATCTGGTTTGTGTGATGGCAATGTTGAAAAGTATGAAGAAGAGGGACATGATCGATATGTATTTGTAAGTGATATTGGGGATAAATTGACATTACATGTGTATTCCAATCATAGAATTATGGTACAGGGAAAACCTTTATACTTGTACAATGAATTTTTGTCATATGTATCATATTCACCTAAAGTTGAAATGAATGACATTATAAAAGTAACAAATGAATTTGTTGATACGAATACAGATGTGGATGAAGCTCGTAATAAAATGTCAAAAATGATGCCTGTGGCATATGCAGGTACTGTTGATCCTGTAATATGGAAATTGTTTTCTCCTTCAGTAACATTATGTGATGATAAGAAGGAATTAGAAGATTATTCTTGTTTTACGTTCCCATCTCTAAGAGCTTTAGAAGGATATTTAAAATATCTACTTGCTGAAAAGAATATTGTTATTGATGAAGCACACAATTTCGGTACTGTATTCAACAAAGGCTCTAATGGTAGAGCAACTGTTATTCAAAAGCATGTAAAGGATATTGCAGATTCCGATTATGTTGAAGCATTAGAAGATGTATATAATTATTTTAAAGAGAATCGTCATGTGATTTTCCATGTTAATCAAATCCTAATTGATACAAAAGTAATTGAGAATAAGCAGGAAGCTATCTCAATTATTAATGATGTCGCTGCTCTTATAGAGCGTACATATAAAAAGATAATAAATTAAGATATTCAATTATAATGAAAGGTGGTAGTATGAAGAACTTTGAATTAATTAAGCTCAATAACAGTAAATATGATTATCTGGTAATTGCTACCACGTATATCAGTCCGGTATCAACATTGACTGATGTACAAAACGAACTTACAGATAAAGCGGGAAAAATTATTTTTGATTTAACATTGATTAATGGAACCAGCAGTAATCGATATATATCAGCATCATTTGAAAATGGAATTGTTAACAGACGTTCATTTGATGTTGTGAAAGCAATTGAACCAAATGTTGAGCATATCAGTTTAGATTTTTTTGTTCATCATGCGGATCTTGTAGAAAATGGAACAATTCCTAATGCCTTGAAATCCTTATTGGTTGCAGGAGTATGTGTGTAGATGAAAAGCATCAGATACAAGAAATGTGTCTGATGCTTTTGAAGATTATAAAGTAATGATAAAAAATATTAAAAAAATATAAAATTATATTAGTCCTTACTTGACAGCACCATATGGGGAGAAGGTGAAAGCGTATTTGAGAAGAGGGGCGAGGGCGCTTCCAGGGTTTACGGAGTATCCCAATCCCCAGGTGGGATATGGGGCGGTTTGTGTTAGGGATAGTATACTAATATAAATTGTGAAAATAGTAAAAGTCTGTTATAATCAAAGAAAAATGTAAGTGTATCAAATATGGGTTAAACCAGATAGGGATAAAAATAGATATGTATCGGCAGGAGCATAGATTTTCTCCTGCCACGCCTATATTTAGGCGGTTTGACGTTTGGTACGTTTTCCGTATTCACGTTCCATTTCCCGCATTTCCTCGTCCGTGGGGATGTCCACAATCCCGACATAGGAATAGTAGATGTCGATTTTCTGTGTCCGTTTCCCGTCCTTTTTCTCACGCTCATGGACTACGATTTTATCCACAAATGCGTTTAGGACTTCGGGCGTTAGCTCGTCGATGCGGGTGTATTTCTTGGTGACGGCTATCAGCTTGGCGACATTGGTCGCTTCCGTGTCGGCTTCGCTGACCTCGGCTGTCAAGGCTTCAATTTCCTGCTTTAGCTGTTCCTGCTCGGCTTCATATCCGTCCGACAGCTTGTAAAAGCGTTCGTCATTCAGCTTTCCGTTGACATTATCCTCATAGATTTTACGGAACAGGCGGTCAAGCTCCTTTATCCGCTTTTCGTCCTTTTCTATCTGTTTCTGCTTTGCGGATAACTCGTATCGGCGTTCCGCAAGGGTGGCGTCAATCTGCTGTCGGATAAACACACGCTCAAACTGCTGTAAATAGGACAGGAACTGCTGAAGCTGTTTCAGCACCAACTGTTTTAATGCGTCCTCTCGGATATAGTGCTGCGTACATTCCTTTGCCCTGCTCGTCCTTTTATACATGGAACAGCGGAAATGCGTATTCCCGTTGGCGGTGGCTAAACTTAATTTTGCCCCGCAATCCGCACAATAGAGCAGCCCTGAAAAGATACTTGTCAATCCGCTTTTGGTCGGTCTGCGTTTGTTCTCCCGTATCATCTGCACTTTTTCCCACATATCCCTGTCAATGATGGGTGTATGGGCGTCCTCGATATACGTCCGCCTGTCCTTTGCGGTGGGGATGCGTTTCCTGCTCTTAAAGCCTAAACGGGTGGATTTAAAGCTCTCCGTCACGCCGATATATGCCACATTTTCCAGAATGGATGCAATCGTGGCTGGCTCCCAGTTATAGGGATGTTCCGATTTTTTTGCAACGCCGATTCCCTTTGACACCTTATAGGCTGACGGGGTAAGCACCTTGTCCTCCCAGAGGGCTGTGGCAATGGCTGACACGCCTTTCCCCTGCAAACAGAGTGAGAATATCCTGCGGACGACTGCCGCCGCTTCCTCGTCTACGAGCCAACGGGTCTTGTCATCTGGATTACGCAAATACCCGTAGGGTGGTGCACCCAAATGCTCGCCTGCAAGCCCTTTCGCTTTCTTGACTTCCTTTACCTTTTTGCTCGTGCTTTTGGGATACCATTCGTTGAAAAGGTTGGTAAAGGCGGCAAATTCGTTGCTCTCAAGGCTGCCCGTGTCCACGTTGTCCATGATGGCGATGAACCTCACGCCCGCTTCGGGGTAGATAATTTCGGAGTAAGAGCCGACCTCGATATAGTTCCTGCCGAAGCGTGATAAGTCTTTGACAATGACGGTCTTTACAAGCCCTTTTTCAATGTCCGCCGACATTTCCTTAAAGCTTGGGCGGTCAAAATTCGTACCCGTATAGCCGTCGTCCACATAGAATTTCGGGTTAGGGAAACCGTGTTCTTTCGCATATTTCATCAGATATTCTTTCTGGTTTACAATGCTGTTGCTTTCGCCTTCCCGCCCATCGTCTTGGCTTAACCTACAATATAATGCCGTAAAATCTTCCTGCTGTCTTTTCATAAAGCTCTCCTTTCTGACAGCAGACACGGTATTGTGAAGTGTAGGTACAGTGTACCACATCTGTCCTCAAACTTCAACGCTTTAAAGCGATAATTCTTCCGCTGCCTGTTATTCCCCGTTATCATCACCCCAATTCCCATTATTAAAAAATCTATATCCCTGTGCGCTACGCCGAAAAATGTCCGTAAGCATTACAAGCAAATCCCGTCCATCTTTTCGGAAATGGGCGTTGACAGTGTATTCCGTGCCGCCGATTTTCTCGGTAATGCTCATCGGCTCTGGGATGCGGACAAGGGGCGTGACGTTCTGGACAGGCGGCAGAGGGGGATATATTTTGTCGGGATTTACCATAGGGACGTCCTTGTATTTCTCCATAATCGCCTGTATTTCTTCCTCGGACAGTCTGCTCATCGCAATAATTCCTCTCTCCTACGTTCTGTTTTAACGGTCTGTTTCTGTCGGCTTGGACGCTGTTTTTCAATCGTATCATGGATTTGGTCTAAGCAGTTGTCGATATGGGCAGAGCGTTTCTCAATCCCGTCTG
>CAJTZE010000049.1 GCA_910584265.1 uncultured Dorea sp.
GGTTCAAGGTTTTATAGTATCAAGCATTTCTACATGCTCATGAATAATTCAGGATTAATAAATATTGTTTTACCGCCTCGGCGCAGCCATCGTGATCGTTGTCGGAAACCATTATATCACAAACTTCTTTCACACAAGGACGGGCGTTTCCCATCGCTATTCCAAGGCCTGCCGCCTTTATCATGTCCACATCATTGTCCGAATCTCCCACCGCAATGGTTTCTTCTATGGGAATCTTCAAATAATCACACAGCTTCAGGAACCCAGCCGCCTTCGACATATCAGGAGCCATGATCTCCAATCCCGTTTCCTCTGCATGCACAAGAGACAGGGGCAGTTTCTCCAGAAGGCCGGAGAACTTATCCCTGAGCCCGACGGATGCGGAGTACAGGTTCATCTTTTCAACAGGAACCGGATACTCCCGATATCTCTGGATAATATCATCACAGAGAACGGCTGACCGGAGTTCAATATCCTTATACCGCTCCGCATGAAAATATTCCATCCGCAGGGCATCTTTCTGGTTTACCAGATTCTGTCCTTCAACAGCAAGATATACCATCACATCCTCCAGCTCTGCAAGATCAAGAATACGGAGCACCAGCTCTTCTGGAATACAGGTCTTTGCAATCACTTCCCGCTTGATCGAATCGAAGATCAACGCTCCATTTTCACAGATGTAATACCGGATCTTCTTAAACTCCTGCTGGTCATAATCCATCAGCTCCCGGTACGAGCGTCCGGTGCATATAATAACCGTCTTTCCTTTATCGACTGCCTCGTCCAGCGCTTCCCGGACCGGAACGGATATGGTATTCTTACTGGTTAAAAGAGTACCGTCCATATCAAATGCGATCAGCTTATAGTCTTTCATCTTCTGCTCCCTCTTTTACATTTCCTTCTGAAATTCTTTCCATGGTATATTCAGCTCCGCTCCCTCATTCAGCAGTGCATTCACATGCATCAGCAGCGGAAAATCGGATTCCTGCACCTTCCCTGCTTTTGCAAGCGCCTTAACCGCACGTGCGGTTCTGGTTGCAATGACCACTGCTTCAAGGGTCTGCCCCTTTAGCCGCCGCAATACCTCTTCCATCGGCAGTCCCTTTCCAAGAAGCAGCCCCACTGTCCTGCTTCTGCCGGCCGCAACCGTCACATTCAGATCCCCGGCCGCATACATAATATTATCCATTCCGCCTCCCACAATCCGGAGCAGCTCAAGCATCTCTTTCACGCTCTGCTGGAATAATGCCGCCTCAGAATTATGATGGTCAATCCCGTCATCTCCTGCCTTCTCTGCCATTCCCACTGCCAGCGCAGTCCCCAGAGCATAGCCGTTCTTCAAAGCTACAGCACACTCCAGTCCGGCCACATCCTTTGTCAGGCTGATGATGTAGTAATCCGTGGCAAAAAGGCTTCTGATCCACCTTAAAATATCCATATCAGGACCGCAGTATCCTACAAAAGAGGGGTCATGGTCTGCCAGATCCCTTGCGGTACAGGGCCCGCCGATTGCATACAGCTTGAGCCTGCTTTCCTCTGGAAGCTTTTTCTTCCAATATTCTGGATAGGTCAGCATGGTTCCGTCCTCCAGATCCAGCATTCCCTTTGTGACGGAAATAACCGGAACCCGTTCATCCAGCGCAGGCAGGACCTCGTCCCCAAACCAGTCCACGCCAAAGCTCGAAACTCCGCATACTACCAGCTCTGCACCTTCTAATGCCTGCCCTCTCTCTGCGTTTTTATAGTAGTGTATTCCCTCATGCAGAGTCCGCAGGAGATTCACATGATAGTTGTCCTGCCTGAGCCTGTCAATAACCCCATCATCCAAAGGACTTCCCACAAGCCGGACCTCATGTCCGTTCTCAAACAGGGGAAAGGTTAATGCCGATGCCATCTGCCCTGCCCCGATCAATGTTACAATACTCATACTGCCTCCTTCCGGTTTTCTCGTGTTATTAAAGATTCTTGTGAAGGATACGCATTTCCCTGCGCTTCTCTCCCTTTGCCCATTCAGTTTTATCCTCTTCGGTTTCAAGGATCAGCCCCGGAACTTTGGCCGGTTTTCCATCTGCGCCCAATGCAACCTCTGTAATATATGCGCAGTTGATCAGAGTCCGCAGTCCGCTTCTGTCCTCCACATAGGTTTCCACCTTCACCTCCATAGAGGTGCGCCCCACATAGGTCAGTTTCCCCTGGAGCACGACCGCATCATCCAGATAAGCGCCCTTCAAAAACTGAAGGTGGTCGATCGATGCCGTTGTTATATTCATCCGCGAATGCTTCTTAGCGGCAAGCGCCGCCACCTCGTCAATCCACTGCATCAGCATTCCTCCAAACAGCCGTCCGGCACCGTTCAAATGGGTCATCCGCACAAGATGTACGCTTTCTACCTTCGAGTCAGCAATCCGTCTTCCTTCCTCCATATTCTCCAACGCTCCTTCTATATCAGAAAAGTCCTGCCGTTTTCACAGATCGGATGCAGCTCTCCCTCTGTCATCAGATAAGCCTCTCCACAAATCACAGGCACTTCTTCCCTTTGTACTATGTAGCTTCCGTCCGGCAGGACATAGAACTTACGTCCTATACTGTCCGGATAGGTAATATCCTCCATCAGACGCTTTCCGTCCAGCATGTCATGTTTCACCGCCTGATAGTGGGGCAGAACATTACACTGGGTAAGCCCTAAGCCCTTCAAATATCTCTGATAGGTGTTACTGATGCTCTCTCCCGGAAGCTCCGGCTGAGCATAAACAACCTCTGCACAGTTCATGCTTCCGGCGCTGATGCCCATCACGATCCCGTCATATTCCCTGATTTTCTCAGGCAGTCCGATGCTCCAGAAAAATGCATTCTGGGTCGGCACATGGCCTCCGCCGAGGATGATCATATCATATTCCTGAAGCCTTCTTACCGTTTCCTTTCCGTTTCTGCCGTCACAAATGTCGAGACCGCTGATGGAAAGACCGGTATCCCTTAACACGGTTTCAAAATAAAAGCGCATTTCATCATTTCCCATCCAGGCATCCGGGTCCGCCGCAATAATCAGGCATCTGGAAAAATCCCTCCAGTCTTCTTTTAGATTCTCCACCATATGATTTGCCGGATTCAAGCCCCTAAACTCCTCCGCCCCGTCACTCCGGTAGGAACCGGCGGGACTGCTTGTCAGATATAGTTTCATCATCTGTTACCTCCTTTTTGTATGCTTCCATATGGGATTACAGCCCTTTTCTTTTCAGGCCGTTTACCAGCTCCACATAAAATTCCCGCACATCAAAGTCCCGGATATTTTCCCTGTTCAAATCAATCATATCTCCATGAGAAATGCCTCTCTTCCCGCTGGTTGTAATAAATTTATAATCCGCTCCCCACGGAAATGAGGTTTCTGACACCAGGCCGTCATTGGGCCCGTCAAAGTACTGCACCAGATGGTGGGAAAAATTCAGAGGGAATCGTCCGCCTGAAGCTATATTTAATTTAGACCCGACACTCTGATAATATACATCCGGCACATCCTTTACTTCTTCATTGAAATGTGCACATGCAGATGCGGTAAGGTCTGTGACCGCCGCCATGAAATCCGGGTTCTCGTCCCCCGCCTTCCGAAGCGCCGTATTATAGGCTCCCGATACCTTATCCTTCACCGCCTGCGGGATCTTATCCAACAGATAATCCGCGAAGACACAGCCCCGGTGCGGCGTATTGATCGTCGTCAGGGATGCTGTATAGGCAGCCATCCCCAGCATAGCAAGGGCATATCTGGAATCCAGCCCTCCTTTGGAGTGGGCGATGATATTCACCTTCCCACAGCCTGTCTCTTCTACGATCTCACGGATCCGAGCTGACAGTTCCGCTCCGCTGTCTGCCACGGAGGCCGCCGACTGATGGTTTCCGTAGAAAATCTGCGCCCCATGAGCCTCCAGCTCCTTCGGGATCCGCCCCCAGTAATTGAAATACTTATAATCCCGGAAAAACACACCGTGCACCATCAAAATCGGATACCTTGTCTCACACAGCTTCTCCTGCGCCCGTTCCTGCATGCTCCAGATCTTCTCACTCTCAAATCTGCACTCCTCCGAAGCCAGACGGATGATATGCACCAGCACGATCAGATTCGCAATAGGGATCCATCCGCAGATAATGCCGATGGCGCGCCACTTCACCCCTATCTGCGCCGAAGTCAGATATACCCGCAGAATACCGTTCCAGAATACCGCGGCCTCCGCCAGGATCACACACAGCAGATCCGCAAACCACATGCCCCTCCGGCTGAAAAACATAGCCGGAAACTCAGCCGCAAGCCATATGACAGAGCAGGAAACGGAAATCAGAAAATAAATCAAAAGCTCGCACCCGTCCGCACAGATCCTGAGCCGGCGCTTCGGAAACTTCCTGCCGCCGGGCGCCGGCATCACATGAATTCCCAGATAACAGAGCAGACACAGCACAATATATAAGACCCCTGTATCACGCACCTGTAGAAACGGTATATTCGCCGTCAGAGTAATCAAAATCCCGCAGACAATCCTTCTCACATACTTCAACACTAACCCTCCTCTTCTCCGGCGCTCCACCGGCGCCTGCTTCCGTATACGCGGCCACGTAAAAAAGGACTTACCAAAAGGAAGTCCTTCTATTACCAGTATTATTTTTATCATCATTATATGATGCTTCATATTTCTTAGTAACTTCCTGAAAATCCTCCAGTGTTCTGTACTCCTTCAAATCATTCAGAATCCTTGCCCTCTCCAGTTTCCGCGCCAGATTCTCAATAACTTCTGCGTTTGCCGGCATATCGAACCTCCTCCCTAACATGTAAAGGTTAACTCTTATATGCCTATTATAGCATCGGACATCATAAAAATCCACATGAACTTATGCCTCTATTTCCTTTATCTTTCCGCAGGCGATCCTGGCTCCTGAATCTCCTGACGGCTGCGAGCGGAAATCATCCGGCATTTCATGGATCACGACCGTCCTTCCTGCCACATCCTCCGGGAAGAAACGTCCGGTAAAAAACATCATCCACGCCTCTCCGTCACATACAAGAAGCGGCGGAAGGTCTCCTGCATGCTCCGGGTGCGGCTTGTCCTCAGGGTTATAGTGTGCCCCTGCATCCGCAAAAGAGTCCTCTCCTGTTCCGCCGCAGGCCGTTCCTTCATGGATATGGAATCCAAAAAAACCTTCTCCTGTCTCTCCGTTTCTATTTCTGATTCCTGTAACTTCCGCCGCAACAATACTTCCTCCATAGGTATCATAGAACTTCACGGTTCCCTGTAGATCCGGATAATTCTCATTTCCGGCAAGCACTGCACAGGCATCCGGCTCTTGTGGAAGCTTCATATACGCTCCCCCTTTTCAAATATTCTTCACATTCTATGATGATGGCAGCCTCTTTAGAACCCGCTCCGCATTCTTTCTCCATATTCCCTCCAGCTGGCTTTCCCGGATGCCCGCCCGCTTCAAGGCATCCCACAGCCGTTCCATATTCTCCGCCTTAGGGATATCCTCATATTCCATTCCGTCAAATCCGTCAAAATCCGTTCCGACAGCCGGAAATCCACTTCCTCCGATCTGGATCATATGCTTGATATGAGCCGTCATCGCATCAAGCCTGGATTCCTTTCCCCCGGAAAGAAATGTTCCGTAAAAATTGAGTCCTGCTATGCCGCCTGCCTCCGAAAGACGCCGTATCATCTCATCCGTCAGGTTTCTCGGATGGTCACAGAGCGCCCGGCAGTTAGAGTGGGAAGCAATAACAGGTCCCTCCGCGCAGTCCAAAATATCCCAGAAGCTCCCGTCCGAAGCATGGGATACATCCAGGATCATCCCCAGCTCCCCGGCATATGCCGCCGCCTCCTTCCCAAACGGCGTCAGCCCCCGTTTCATAACCCTTTCATCCCTGCTGTTCGGATACCCGAAGCAATTATCAAAATTCCAGATGGGCGTCAGCAGCCGTACGCCTTTCTGATACAGTTCTCTTAAACGCTCCATCTTTCCATTAATAATGCCGCCCTCTTCCACCGTCAGAACTGCCGATATCCTTCCGGCCGCCTCATTTTTCCGGATATCCTCATAGGAACAGGCGGCTGCAAGCTCTTTCTGGTACCGCCCGCACTGTTCCTTTAGAATCCGTATCATCGCAAGGGCATCCTCATAACACTCCTCATATCCGCCCTTTGCAAAAGGCAGATAGGTAAAACAGGCAAAAAACTGAGCTAAGGTTCCTGCCCTCTGCATCCCCGGAATACTAATACAAAAATCATTTTCCTTGATATCCACATGCTCCGCCTGCTCCCTGTCACATCTCAGAAGC
Source organism: uncultured Dorea sp. (assembly GCA_910584265.1). Taxonomy (GTDB): domain Bacteria; phylum Bacillota; class Clostridia; order Lachnospirales; family Lachnospiraceae; genus Claveliimonas. The sequence continues at coordinate 6,314 of CAJTZE010000049.1, forward strand.
TTCCCCAGCGTATCACAGTGCAGATCGATCAGCTGCATCTTGCACTCCCTCCTCTTTCTTCATCTCAAGCTCTCTTATGTCATTTTATCTTCCATGTTCTAAGATACTTTTTTTGTTCTGCCGTAATCCGGTTACTCTCCACTGCCTTCTGGATTGCCTTGTTATGGGTCCATTTCTCCAGCCGCCTCTCCTCTATAAAGGGAAGCGCCGCCTCATACTGCTTCGCCAGCGCCGTCGCAAAATACCAGGCAATCATCATTTTCACATAATACTCCTCAGACTCCACTGCCGCCGCCTTTGCAAGATATTCTACCCGAAATTCCTCATCCAGATAGAACCGCATCAGCATCCCGATCCCATACCGGACTGTGTAGGCATGTTCCGATACCATCCACTCATCAATCTTATGCTCCAGCTCCGGTAAATGCTTCTTAAACACCTTCGGCGCCATCATATCGCAGGTCGCCCAGTTATCCACATAGGGCAGAAATGCATCCAGTGCGCAGATACACTGCTCATAATCCTTGAACCCTTCTATCAGAAACCCGTGCAGATTATTCTCCTCATAGTAATCATGGGGAAGCACCTTCATAAATTCCCCGGCCTCCTCCGATTTTCCAAACTCTTTGGCAAATTTCCTGAGCGCCGGCGTGCGCACCCCGATAACCTTCTCCTGATCCACCGTCGGTATCAGCTTCGCATGAAAATCCCGGTACGCCAAATCCTGCAGCTCAAACAGCCTGCCCCGCACTAACTCTATCACTTCATTCCTATTCATACGTATCTCTCCTTATTCCACTAGACATCTGCAATCCCTGTCTGCTATACTGTATATCATATCACAGAGCACAAAAAAATATAATAAGAAACTTTCAGAGGTGTAGAATATGAGAAATATCCGATTAACTATAGAATATGACGGAAGCCGGTATCAGGGCTGGTCCCGTCTCGGCAAAGACGAATCTACCAATACGATTTCAAACAAAATCATAGACGTTATCCGGAAGATGACCGATGAGGAGCCGGAATTATGTTGCGGCATGCGCACCGAAGCCGGGGTTCATGCGTACGGCCAGATCGCGAATTTCAAAACCGACAGCGATATGGATGTTGTGGAGATTCAGCGTTACTTAAACCGCTACCTTCCCATGGACATTGCCATTACGGATGTAAGGCTGGTCCCTGAGCGTTTTCATGCGCAGCTGAACGCCCGGGCCAAGATTTATGTATACCGTGTCACTATCAATTCTGTCCCCAGCGTATTTGACCGCAAATACGCCTTCCACAGCTTCCGGCGCCCGGATAAGTCTCTAATGGAAAAGGCCTCCCGTTATCTTACAGGGGAGCATGATTTTAAGAATTTTTCCTCTTCAAAGCAGAGTAAATCAACCGTCAAAGAACTCTTTAAAGTAGAGATTTACGAAGATATGGAAGAGATGCAGATTACCCTTGTGGCGGATGACTTCCTGCACAACATGCAGCGGCTGATCACAGGCACACTGCTGGATATCGGAATCGGAAACAGGCCGGCAGAAGTTATCAAAGCTATATTTGCAGGGGAAGCTGAACCCAGCGCCCCCTGCGATCCAAAAGGAATGTATCTACAGGAAATTATTTATAAATAATCTCCGTTTCCTTTTTATATTTGATTCCATAAACGGTAATTCCTATAACAACCAAAAGCAGCAGTGCAGACATCACATAAAGGATCACCGGAACGGGCTCCTTGAACAGCCCCTTTTCCCGCGGGCTCTGGTTCTGCTCTGCTTTTAATTGTGCGCTGTCAGGAGTCTGATCTTCCAGTGCTCCTGCAGCATTCTGAAGGGCCTGCAGTGCGGCATCCCTCTCCTCATTCGATGCATTCGGATTATTTAAAATCCCTTCTGCATTCTTTACGGCCTCTTCCAGAGCCGCCCAGCTCTCAGCTGTATAATTCTTCTTAGAATACCCTTTCACTGTATTTACGAACTGCCGGAGGTTTTCTGTATCTGCCGGAGCCGCCGTCTCTCCGGTTCCGCCCTCTGGAACCGCTGTCCCCGGTGCCTCCATGCCTCCTGCCAATGCCGGCTCCGGAAGCCGGTCCAATTTCACGATCCGTTTGGATGAGCCTTCTGCAAATGTCAGAGAATCTTCTTCTGCTTCCACCGTAAATGCCCCGCCTGACGCGGTAACCTTTCCAAGTGTGATCGTCTCCTCTCCTTTTGCAAACAAAGGCTCTCTTCCTGCAATATACAGATTAAGATTTCCTGTTTCTGCCTGATATCTTGCCTCTTGGACCACTGCCTTTCCAGAAAGTCCAGGATCAAACTGGAACGATGCCTCCAGATTTCCGGCCGCATCCGATGTCACATGCAGGCTGAGGCTCAGAGAAGACAGCAGCTCCCCGTCCGCACCCGGAAGGGTGAGCCTTACTCTTACACCTTCCCCATCCGTTTCCAAATAGAGAGCTTCCTGTTCACCGGCCCGCACCTGCAGCGGCAGCATCACAACAAATGCAAACACCGCCATCAGCATCCCTGTCATATATTTTCTCATGTCCTGCTCCTTTACCGGCGGCAGCCCGGCTTCCCCGCCGGACCGACGCCTTTTTTGTACTACTTTCCGCCGCTGATCTGAATATCCGGCAGTTCCTCCGGCATCCATTCAAACAGAGAGTCGCTGACCATCCTCTGTCCTTCATTCGTTTCGGCATTGTCTACCCGGTACAGCTCTGCCCTGACTTTTTCCAGTGACTGCAGATCCACGGTATCCTCCGGCTGGATCCAATAAATCCATGTTCCGGCGGCAACATCCCTGACATTGCCGGTATCCGGTACCTCTGCAAGAATGGTCTGATATGCGTTCAGTTCTCCCCCGGCGCCCCTGCCGCCGACGATATTTCCGTTCTGGTCATACAGCATGACTACGTTGTAGGCAGGATTTCCCTTATAAATACCGGTAAATACAATGGAGCCTGCCGGAATCACATCCTCTGTTCCGTCTCCATATACATAATCCTCGGAGAGCCGTCCGATTGCCGCCGTTCCTTCCTCCGTACGCCTAAAGTCCACATTATCTCCGGTTACCCCCAGCACATCCAGCTCAGAAATGGAGATTTCCTTATCCTTCTGTCCCCTAATTTCCAGCTTCAGGGCCGATGTCTTATAAGAAGCAATATTCTTACTTCCTTCCTCGGTAAAATAGATGCTCTGGGTTTCATTCTCATCGAATTTCCCTTCCGCAGCCTTAATCCATTCACCTTCTTCGTCACGGAGCCAGATGCCGTAATCACTAATCTTAGTTCCTTCCATAACCGTGTACTTAAAGCCTGTAACCGTAAGCTCCTTATGAAAATCAAGCACCACTTCCGCATCTTCTCCTGCCGTTCCTGTATAAGTGGTGTTATTGCTGCCGTCAATGGTCTTTTCCTCCGGCCTTGCCGGTTCCGTTCCACAGGAGGTATCCGTATCCTTTTCCCCCTTAACTCCGTCATCCAATGCCAGTATGCCGTCTGCAGCAACCGTCCAGTTTGTCTTTTCCATGCATCCTGCATGCTCAATCTTAACAGGCTCCAAAAGCTTCGGTGCGGAGCGGTTCAGATATTTATCTACTACCGTGACCTTGTAGGTTACTACCCGGTTGTTCATTGTCGTCACAATATCACTGAAGGTTCCTGCCAAAGCCTCTTCTCTCGTTACAAACCCGGCCGTCTCTTCCTCTGTCTTACCTCCAGAAGTGGTACACCGCACAATCTCGTATCCAAGCACATCCTCTTCCGGTATCTGTTTTGCGGTTAATACAAAATCAACCTGATTTGCAGATTTCTGATTCACCGATGCAGACGTGTCATCTCCCACTGCATCCACGGTTCCAGCCGCATCGAGCATGCTGCCTCCATGCTCCAGCCGGTAAACCCGGGAATCATCATTTACGTAATAAATTGCTCTTGTCTCCTTCTCAAACTGGCCGGCATAGCTCTGGGTGGCCTCATCCGGCGTCATGCCCCAGCGCTCAAAGAATTCCAGCAGATCCTTCTCTGCCGACGCACAGGATAACCTCATAAGAATCTGATCTGTATTACCTGACAGAGTAAGCGGTATGCCGCCCGGCGCCGGTGCAGAAACCGGATTCCTTGCATAGCTGTCAACCCTTGCAAAAAACAAACTGCGAAGCTGTTCCGCGTGGTCTTCATAGGTTTTATAATTGTATCCATTGTCATAAGCCAGATGCAGCTGCCAGTACATGCCGAGCTGCGTAAACACATTGGAGGACTGTCCTTTTGTGCCGGAGGTAACCTTCTGATACACATTCTTATATTGGAATCTGACGCTGTCGTTGGTATCCCTCGCCTGTGCAAGCACGGAAAAATAATTGTTGGTGATCTCCGCAACAGCATAAGCCCCCTGATTGATACAATGTCCGATCTCATGGGCGATTCCCCAGCCAAAATACTGTCCGCTCTGATACCTTCCGCTTTCGTCAGCCTGTACCGGAACACCGCCTATCATGCCGGCCGTTTCATTCCATTCAATACCGATATGATTGCCCGATGCATACATAAATGCACCGGCGAACATCCTCTGATACCGGATATTCAGATGCCGGGAAGGAAATCTGTCCCGCTCTGCCTCCGCATTATTATTCAGCCCCTTATGCTGGTAAAACAGATACATCATATCTTCCACCGCATCCATGGATCTTATAAGCTTTCCAGCGCGTTCCTGCACACTGCCGGTTCCGGCTCCTGTCCAGATCTGCTGGGCCGGCAGAGAAAGCATCATCGTATCCAGCATAATATCCGACGCTCCCAGAATACAATTCGTCGCATCATAATCATATTTGACCAGCTTATTCTCAGACTCTGCGTGATACTTCTCATGCAGCTCTCTGATCTGCTCCATATAACTGTCAAGCTCTGTAATATAGCGTTCTGCCCTTCTTGTACGCTCCGCCGGGTCTGTGACTCTATAAAGATCCAGAACGGGAACCTGTACGCCTCCGCTCACGCGGACTGCATAATTTCCTGCTCCGGCCTTACCTGTATACTGAATATACAATGCGCCGCCGGCCTCAGCCTTCATCGTAGACAGCTTCGGAATCGTGATCGTGTTCCGGCCTATCTTAAGCGGTGTCTGTACCGTCTGGAACATGGAGCCTGATTCTGCATGATACTGGGATGCCACAAGCTGAAGATTCGTGCTCTCCCCGGTTCTCTTGCTGCTATGGCCCACATAGATCGTAATTTCCTCTCCTGCAGCCGCCGTAACTCCAAGCGGCTGCCATGCATTCAGGCCGCCAAAGCCCCTGCCTGCATCACTGGTCGTAATACTGCTGTAAATCTCGACCGGCTCGGCAAGGCTGGCACTTAGAATTTCCTCCGCAGTTTTAAGCTCTCTTTCCAAGGCTTCTTTATCCGGATGGTATTCTCCGCTCACCTCATCCTTCGTCTCAAGCCTGGTCCTGAGTCCGTCAATGGTTTCCTGCGTCACATCATCCTTAAGCTTTGTATGGAGCGGATCCGCATAAAGCGCCATAATATCGTCCTCCAGCGGATCATAATGATAGAAATAAATCTCTGAAACGGTATTTGTTCCAGACGCAACAGTCCTGGCAAGACCGAACTGAAGCTTCTTAGCACATATTTTCTCCGGCAGCTTAACCATGTAGTAGGTTCTTCCCTGAGTATCTGTCTTTTTCTGGATCGAAACACTGCCTAAGAAATGCTCCGCCCCGTTCTCATCCCAGTAACGCACCTGTATGTAGCCGTAGCTTATATTCTGGACAGAAGCCTCCTGCAGTGCAAATGCCTCCGTCTCATACGCCTGATCAAATTCATAGATCAGTCCGTCATCTCCGTCTAAGGAATTAAAACCACCGGAATCCCAGCTCCCATGATAGTGATAGGATACCGGATCATTATCTACCGTTCCCCATACCGTTCCGGCCTCTGTATCCTTCGGGCTTTCCTCCATGCTTCCCTTTGCCGCCTGCGCACTTATGATATGGCTGCTGACCTCACCGTCTCCGGCCGCATTGATCCGCTTATATTTCGGCATTTCTGCCGGGTCTGGATTAACCGTCTCCGCCACAGCAGTGATAGACGGTCCGCTCTCGCCAAGGTCATTCACTCCTGTCACGTAAGCCTCGTACGCCTGATGGTTTTTCAAATTGGAAATCGTATAGCCTGACGCCGTAATTCCCTCAATTTTCGTAAATTCCTCCGCACCTGATTCCCTGTAATACAGATTATAGGAGTCGGTATCCTTCATGTTCTTCCATGAGGCGTCCACAGCCTTAAACTGTCCTGTAAGCTTCAGATTATCCGGTGCATCCGGTTTCTTATCCGTCTTTGGCACCGCAGTCACAGGCTCACTGTATCCGCTCCTCCAGGTACCATTTACCGACTGGACCTTTACCTCATAATTCTTTTTATTCACAAGCTTATCTTTATCAAAAGAAGAAACCAGAAGGCTGTTACCCTTCACAAACCTTATTTCCTGCTTTCCTTCACAGGCAATCAGCACTTCATAGCCTGTTACATTCCTGCAGCCGTCCCAGGTTACCGTAAAGCTTTTATTTCCGCTGACTGCGGCAAGATTCTGGGGAATATCCATATCCGGCTCAGAAATCCTCTTCTCCATCCCATTCACAAACGTAACCTTTGAAATCTCAGCAAGATTGTTATTCTTCTCCATGCCCATGATTTTCAGGGATACTTTCTTTACTGCAATCTGCGGGCCAAGGTTAATGCAGACTGCACCGCCCGCATCCTGCACCACTGTTACGGCACTGGTGTCAAGAAGGAAATCCACGCCCTTTCTCACCGGAACTATGGCTGTATGCTCCGTCCCCTCTTCCGTGTAGGTAATCTGAAGCTCAGCCGCAGTAATCCCATTGTCCCCGGTGGGTTCAATAACGATCCCATCCGCTTCGTAGCTTTTCTCTTCCGGAAATTCAAATTCCACAAATACCGGATGATCCTGCGAGATTTCCTTTCCGTCCTTCCTCGATAATATTACATTGTCTTCTTCTTTTAACAGGGAGCTTAAACTGCCGTCCACAGAAGTATCGTCATCTGGCTTCATTCCGATCACTGACGCCGGCACACTGACTTCAATCGAGGAACTGATGTCCTGACTAATCTGATAACCTTTTACAAAATACTCTAAATCTACAATATCTACAATTCCGTCGCCATTCAAATCCGAATTGGGTGACTGCTGTTTTCCTGCCTCAATATCATCTATCAGCTTATGCTTATCTGCATCATCAATCACACCATTTCCATCCACATCTCCCACAAGCAGGACGCCTGGGTGGATCTGTTCCTCTTCATAAGAATAACCGCTGACAAATCCTGTGGTAAGCGATACCCCGTATGCCCATCCGTCTACCGCAATTTCCTGCGTATATCCGGCAAATCCAGGGGCTGACACTGTCAGCGTATAGGTTCCCGCAGGCAGATTTTCAAAAGAAACCGCACCCTGCTCCGCAGACTCCTTAGAATCTGCCTCCAGTACAATCCTCTGATCCTCCTGTCCAGTAAGCGAAACCGTAAATACTGTTTCCTTATCCAAAACCACCGCCTGGCAGATCGATACATCAATCTGGCCGTTACTGCCCGTATCCTCCTCTGTCTGTGGTTTCTCATCTTCCTTCTTATCCAGCTCTGCCGCCGCTTCTGCGCCTGCAGCAGAATCCGCCTGCCCGTCAGGGCTCTCCCCTTCTGTTTTCTCCAGCTCTTCCTGTCCCGCCGCAGACACACTGCTCCCCTCTGTGCTGTCTGCTGCGCCTGCCTCTATCTCTTCGGCAGATGACGGAAGACACGGAGTGAAAACAAGAACAAGAGCAAGCAGACATGAAATAATCCGCTTCATACTCCTCTCCTTTCTTCCATGTTCCCCTTCGTATTTTTGATATTAATATATCATGACACCATCATAAATATCAACAGGATTCTATATATATAATCTTAATTCTATCACGTACGATAATCTCTTTTTCCTCCGGCGTAAACTCCCTGTCGGTCACAACCGCCGTATAATCACCTAATCCGTTAATCTTCACCATAGACTGCCTGCCGAATTTAGAATTATCCACCGCAAGATAAGACTTCTCACACCGAAGGGCCGTCTCCCTTTTCAGAAAAGCCTTGTCCACCGTCGGCGTCATAACCTCCAGCCGGTCACTGATAGACGCCGCGCCGAAGAATCCTGCATCAAACCAGAAATCCATTAGAAGCCCGGTGGCATAATACCCAAGCATGCTTCCCGTAGACTTCTGTACCCGGCCTCCGCACACAAACAGCTCCGCGCCTCCCTGTTTTACAATCTGAGCAATCTCCAGATCATTGGTAACAACAGTGACTCCCGGTACATTGCAGATCCTTTTGGCAATCTCATAGGTCGTAGTCCCCGCATCCAGAAATATCGTATCCCCCGTAGAAACCAGTTCCGCGCATCTCTCCGCAATCCTATTCTTCTCTCGTTTATTGCGGATCTGCTTATCCGCATAGGACACCTCCTGCTTGGCTACCGCTCCGCCGTGGCACCGCTCGATCCTCCCGCTTTCCTCAAGCTTCAGCAGATCCCTGCGGATCGTCATTGCGCTCACATTCAGCTCCTTTGCAAGCTCCTCCACCTGTACACTGCCGTTTTCCTGTATCAATTCAATAATCTTCGCCTGTCTCTCTGCCGCCAGCATATCCATCCCTCCCAACACCCACAATATATAACAAAAATGCACCGCGCGCAATCACATTATCCAAAAGAGAAAAAAAAGCGGCGGAAGTCTCTCTCCCGCTGCTTTTTCCCCATACTACATGAAAATGCTAAGTACCAGTACCTCTACTACACCAATCGCCCATGCAACGGTGGAGGTCACGGACCAGATTGTAAGCTGATCTTTTGCTTCCTGAACGCCCAGCGTCCGGTTTACCACCCAGAAGTAGCTGTCGTTAAAGTATCCGAAGAACAGAGAGCCGACACAGCATGCAACCGTTCCAAGAAGCGGGCTTGTGCCTGCCGCGATCAGGATCGGAGCAGAAATACTTGCCGCTGTTGTCATCGCTACCGTGCCGGAACCCTGGATAAATCTCATTGCCGTTGAGATTACTAACGGCAGGATGATAATCGGGATCGCAGTCTTTGCAAGCCCTTCTGCCATATAGGTTCCAAGGCCGGAATCCTTAATAATCTGGCCGAGGGCGCCGCCTCCGCCGGTTACCAGCATGATGATACCTGCCGACATCATGCCCTTTTCCATCTCGCCTACAACCGTCTGCCTGTCAAGGCCGCTGCCCAGGGTAAAGATGGCAACGATCAGTCCCAGGCCTACGGCAACAATCGGCTGTCCAAGGAAAATCAGGATCTGCATAAAGCCTTCTGTCTGTCCAAGCGCCGTTGCAACGGTATTGATTAGGATCAGGATGATCGGCACGATCAGCGGCATGAAGGAAACAAGCGCACCCGGAAGTCCCTCTGTATCCATTGCAAATGCATTCTCATAATCCGGCTCCTGATACGGCATCTCTACAATCTCGCCCTCTTGATTCTCAATGCGGTAATATTTCTTAGAAAGAAACATTCTCGCATATGCGATACATCCGATCGCCATTGGAATGGAAAGCACGATGGAAAGCAGGATGTACTTACCAACATCTACTCCGAAGATACCGCATACACCAAGAGGACCCGGTGTCGGCGGAACCATAGAGTGCGTAATTACAAGACCGGCCGCAAGCGCTACGCCAAGCCCGATCACAGATTTCTTCGTTGCCTTGGATATCGCCTTTGCGATCGGTGCAAGCACTACGAAACCAGAATCACAGAAAATCGGAATGGATACAAGGAAACCGGTAAGCGCAAGCGCTTCCTCTTCCCTCTTCCTGCCGAACAGCTTCAGGAACGTATGAGCCATCGTCTTGGCCGCTCCCGTCACCTCAAACAACTGTCCCATCATAACACCGAAGCCAATGATAATACCGATACTTCCAAGTGTTCCACCAAAGCCGGAAGTGATCGAATTAACAATGCCAAAGGTTTTTCCGTCCTCAAGCGTAATGTTCACAAGCGGCATTCCGCCGACTACTCCCACAATGACTGTGCAGATGATCAGCGCAAGGAATGCCTGCACCTTTGTCTTCAACACCAAGAATACCAATACGATAATACCTATCGCAAGACCAATCAGCATTCTCTGTCCACTAAGCCCGTTTACCATACTAATAGACCTCCTCTTCCTCTCTTAAAACTACTGTTTTACAGTTCACGCATCCCAAGGATGCATTTCATGTACACCAGAAACCGGTAAGGCTTCCTATGACACAAAATTCGGTGCGTATTTCGCCGCCAGAAGGATGGCTTCGATCATACTGACCGCACTGACAATGCCCTTACCGGCAATATCAAATGCAGTGCCGTGGTCAACCGATGTACGTAAGATCGGCATGCCGTTGGTAATCGCAATCGTTTTCTCAAAATCGAGCGTCTTTGTTGCGATATGCCCCTGGTCATGATACAGAGACAGGACGCTGTTATATCTGCCGATCGCCGCCTGGTGGAAAACGGAATCTGCCCCGATCGGTCCCACAACCTTATATCCCTGCTTCTGTAATTCCTCGATTGCCGGTGTGATCTCATTGACTTCCTCCCAGCCAAACAGACCATGCTCGCCGCTATGAGGATTAAGTCCCGCAATCGCCATCGTTCCATCCTTTACACCAAGCTTTTCAAGAGCCTCCGTGCACCGCTTCACATAATCGATGATCCTCTCTTTGGTGATCATGCCCAGCATTTCGCGCAGAGACACATGCCTGGTCAAAAAGAACACCCGCATTCCATTTGTCTCAAACATCGTAAGCGGATCCTCTGTGTCCGTGAGCGCACCAAAGATCTCCGTATGCCCGATAAAATTAATGTTTCCTGCCCTTAATGACTCCTTGTTGATCGGTGTGGTTGCCACAGCATCAACCCTGCCTTCATTCGCAAGCTCAATACTCTTTGCAATATATTGATATGCAGCCTGGCCGCACATCCCATTGACCTTGCCAAATTCAAATTCAGCCATGTCAACATTGCCTAAATCAATGAGATTCAAGACACCCTCACGGAAATCTCCCTCTTCAGGCCCGTTAATAACATGAACGGTAAGGGAAACGCCGCTGATTTTAATCGCGTTTTCCATGATGGTCTTATCTCCGACAACAATACAGCCCGCCGCCTGGAATACTTCCTCCGCGGCGGCTGATTTTGCTACAATCTCCGGCCCTACTCCGGCCGGGTCTCCAATAGGTACTGCGATAAGTGGTTTTTTCATAATCTTCCATCCTTTCCTCTGATAAAGAACAATTGTGCTTTACGATCAGCGTTTTCTTAGATATACAGCTTCTCCTTCAGATAGGTAATGCAGCGGTTGACCGCATCATTCCCGCCCTGGCTTCCGCCCTTGGTAATGATATGTACGCCCTCAAATTCACCCTTCAGGAACTGCCCGTAGGCCGCCAGCGGAAGCACCTCGTCCGCAAGGCTTAAGCCCGCCGTCTGGAATCTCTCGCATACGGATACCGTCACGTCCCCGCCGCTGGTATATAAGCCCCTAAAGGAAGGCTCCTTCTTAAAAATCCGGTAGGTAATCTCTGCAAGCCCGGTGTTGATCAGCCCTGTGACCTCATCCATCGTCGCATCATAGCGCTCCATATAAGGTCCGAAATCAATCCGGTTCTCAGGATAAATGCCGTCCCCGGTAACCGTGGAAACTGCATTGCGGCGACACTTGCTTAGGATTTCCTCCGCCACACGCCCAATCTCCGCCTGCCTGCGGTCCTCATCCTCCAGAAGCTCCCTGGTGTTAACAAATACATTATAGGTTTTCTGGGACAGCCACAGCTCCTCCATCTGCTTTCTTGTATGCGGATTCACACTTCCCACCACCGCCAGGATCCGGCTCTTCTGCTCCCGCTCTGCGGGAACGATCAGCTTTCTGGCCAGCGCGGCCGTAAATACACCGGGATCCACTGCGACAATCTTCCGTCTGCTTGCAATGACCGCATCCGCGATCAGATCCAGATCCTCCTGTGTCACACAGTCACAGACGATGATCCTGCTCCCCTCTGCAACATGAGTATTCAGCAGATAAGACAGATATTCTGCTCCGTGCATCATATCCTTCATCAAAATAGAGGATACCGGATACTTACTCTGCTCCCGGAACAGAACGGCCGCTTCCGACACCTTCACCGGCGTCTTCGGGTCAATGGCAATATCCGTCTTGTGGAGAGGCAGACCGTTTACCAGCATATAGCCGCCGATCACAATCCTTCCGGATGAGGGAAAGCACGGCGCCGCTATCGCCACATAGTCTTCACCCAGAGCGTCCAGCATGGCGTCCGTCTCTCTTCCCAGATTCCCCCGGAGCGTACTGTCAATCCTCTTGGAATATACCTTTACTTCATCATTCTTTAACAGGTTACATACATTCTGTACCCGGTTGTAAGCAATCTCCGGATCAACGCCCCTGCTGTCCGTAGGATACAATACGCAATCACAATCCGAGAGGGCAGACAGTTCAATCCGCTCTGAATTCATCACCGTATACGCTTTGTAATCCATCTTCTTCAGAAGTACACCCGTCGCATTAGCCCCCGTCAGGTCGTCTGCAATCACTACACACTGCGGCATGGTTAAAGCTCCTTTCACTAAAAAACACGTTTTGTTCGTTTCTGTTTTTATTGTACTCCTATTGTTCGTTTTTGTCAATTTAATCTGCTCTTTATTAATTAAAAAAGGAAGACTTTTGTTTGATTTTGTTAAAATCAGTAATTATTTATTCGTCAATACCTGTACTGCCTCTTTTAGCGTGGTAATCTCTCCCACATTCCCCGGAAAGATAATATACGGCGTCATCGGGAATTTGCTCTCCTCCCCGGTCTGCCATACCGGGATGCCCGGCCTGATCTGGCCTAACACATTTGCCTTCTTTACTGCAAGCGCCTTCGTCCCGACATCACTGGAGGTAATCCCGCCCTTTGCAATGACAAAGCTGGGCGTAATGCTTAAGCGCCCTACCAGAGACTGCACAGCGTCGGAAATCTTAACGGAAAGCCTCAGTTCATCTTCCTTATCGCCTGTATCGGCCGTAATCAGCGCTCTCGTCGTATAACAGCATACCGTCTTGCCAGCCTTGATACACGCCTCTTCCGCCGCGAGACATCTCTGCACCTCCGCCTCGAATGCCGCGTCATCCTTCACCAGCGTTGCATCCAGCTCGATAAATTCAATATCGGTAAGCTCCTTTAAGCATTCCACCTGTTTGGTGGTCTTGTCCGTATGGGAGCCGACTACAACGATTCCGCCGTTTGCAGTCTCCTTGACTACCATCTGCTCCTTGGTAAGCAGCGGCTGGTCGGATACGCCGCCCATCACCTTTACGATCGCGGCGGCAGTGCGGAACATAAATACCTTTCCTTTTGCCATAGCACGGTACAGGGCAACGCAGAATACCTTTACATCCACATAGTCCACTGCATTTACAATAATCTTATTAAAACCCTTCACAGACATCAGCTGGCCTTCAATCTTGTCAATGTCCATATTGTGGATATCCTCTAAAGAAATACAGATAACATCAGCCGCCTGATACGCTCCCTTCGTCTTTTCCTCCACATACCCCGGCATCGTCTCTGCACTGTAGCCAAAGGTCTTATCCTTTGCAAATTCGGTCTCATTTGCAGGCACCAGCTCATTGCCGTACTTTACATAGTGTACATTATCGATGGTAAAGCGTCCGCCTTCCTTGAAGAACGGGCACAGGATCTCGCCGTCAATGGTTTTCCCTGTATTCTTCTCATAATTCTCTTTCAAAAGCTCTGTCTCCAGCGGAAAATGTCCCCGGAGCGTGCTGTCGCTTCTGCTGATGAAAATATATTCTTTTCCGTCCTCTTTTGCTGCTCCATCCACTACTGCGGCAATCTCATTGTGGACTTTTGTGGTCTGTTCCACCGTAAATCCTCTGGAATTGGTCAATACGTAGAACAGGTTGTTCTCCTCCTCAAAGCCCTGACGGATGCTGTCCTTTTCCCAGTTGGTGTATACGGAAATGTCATGCACGGTCTGAACCCCTGTCGGATCATCATCCAGAACCACAATTTTTTTATTATTCGCTGCTATCTCTTTATTCAGCAGCTCATCGATATATGTCTCATCAATCTTCTTGTATGAAGCTAAGACATCTGCTTTCAATGCCATATTCTCTTTCCTCCTTCTTACTACTCCGCTTTCTTCACCTCTACGTCAGCAAGCTTCTCAAAATACTGTACGATTCCGCCGTGGTCGTCTTCCATATGGCCGTGGACCTTCAAGGTCTGGAGAATCTCATAAAGCTGTGCGGTATAAGGAATCGGTACGTCAATGGCATGTGCGGTATTTACAACATTCTTAATGTCCTTGTGGTTGATGCGGATTGGTCCGCCCGGCTTGAAGTTACGCTCAATGATCATTGGAACCTTCGCATCAAGCACGGCGCTTCCTGCAAGTCCGCCGCGGATTGCCTGATATACCTTCTCCGGATCTGCTCCTGCCTTTGCTGCAAGTACAAATGCTTCAGATACTACCGCGATATTGTTATTTACAATAATCTGATTTGCAAGCTTGGTCACGCTTCCGCTTCCGGACGGTCCGATCAACAGGGCAGAATTTCCAAGGATATCAAAATACTTCTTCATAGCATCGAAATCTTTCTGATCTCCCCCCGCCATAATTGCAAGTGAACCTGCAACCGCTCCCGGTTCTCCGCCTGATACCGGCGCATCCACAAATCCAACCCCCAGCTTCTTTAAGCCCTCATAGCACTCCTGAGACTCAACCGGAGTTACAGAACTCATATCGCATACAACCGTGCCCTTCTTTACTGTGGAAGCAACGCCGCCCTCGCCGAAAAGAATAGCCTTGGAAATAGCTCCGCTTGGAACCATGATGATAATTCTCTCACACTGCTCGCCGATCTCGGTGTAGGAGGCTTCCTTTGCCCCGGCAGCTGTCACGTCTGCAACTGCTTCCTTGTTCAAATCCGCAACCAGAAGCTCCTCGCCTGCCTTCAGCAGATTCTTCGCCATCGGTCTTCCCATGATACCCAGTCCAATAAATCCTAACTTCATACTTCTCGTCTCCTTTTTTCTTTTTAACAACGGTGAGCACTAATTCCTGTTCCAAATAGTTCGTTCACCTTGTTATTTTGAGTTTACTTGTTTCTTATTGATTCTATTTTACTGCATACCGGTATACCGGTCAATCCCTAAAAACTCTTTCTCTGTTTTTACTAAAACCAGACACTGAAAATTGGTGAAAATACATATAAACACTGGGTTTGTTAGTTATTTAACTAACATCTTCCATTCCCGTTCCTCACGTTCCTGATTCTCTTTTTTTAAGCCGTTTTACACTGTTTTTATTATCATTCTATTTTTATATATTTCACAAAATATAACATATCGCTATTCAGAAAAGCCCGCATGATACAAGAATAAAAGCTGTATACAGGAATAGAAAATCTGGAACAGAGAAACGATAAGGAGCGTCAGACAGATGAAAACAATCGTAATTTATAATTCACAAACAGAGTTTACAAAGCGTTATGCCAAGTGGATAGCGGAAGAGGCCGGGGCGGATAAGAAGCTGATTGCATTTTGTGTTGGCGCAAGTCCGATAGACAATCCAGAAATAGAAACATCCCTTAAGCAGAATTTTAACGAATCAGAGTGGAAAAAGGTAAACACATTTTTTGTCCGGGAGGATTCAATTATGAAAAAATGTCTGCGGCGTCCAGACTTATGATGAAAATGTTTATAAAAACACTCAAAGCAAAAAAAGATAAAACCGAAGAAGAATTTGTTCAGTTTGTATAGGAATTTACATGAAGATATGATAAGATAAACGGCAAAGGAGCGTGAAGATATGGTTTCTCTCAATGAACAGGCTTATGAACACTTAAAAAATCTGATTGCAAACCAGCAGCTTACCTATAACAGGATTTATTCTGAGACAAAATTATCCAGAGAACTTGGAATCTCCCGCACTCCCTTCCGTGATGCCATTCACAGGCTGGTGCAGGAAGGCTATATCGACATCATCCCAAGCAAGGGGTTTCAACTCCATCAGCTTACCAAAAAGGATGTAACTGAAACCTTCCAGATCCGTTCTGCTCTGGAGGGCTACTGTACTGTAGAAATTGCCAAAAATGCTTCCACCGCAAAAGCTGGGAAGCTTCTTGCCGAGCTTACAAAGCTGACGGACAGCATGGAGCATATCATGCAGACCAGCCATTCCATTGAAGAATTTATTGAATATGATTTTCAATTCCACCATAAAATCATAAACTATATCGGAAACAGCCAGTTCTCTTCTATTTTTGCATCCTACATGTACCGGATGAAGAGACTAGCCGCGCTTTCCCTTGCCCACAGGGGCCGCATGGAAAACACCTGTAGAGAACATACAGCAATTCTGGATGCTTTGTATGCCGGGAATATGGAGCAGGTCTATGAAAATACACTTCAGCATATGAACACGCCAAGGGGGATTAATTTAGAGGATCTATAAAAATTGCTGTAGAGTTACAGCCAGATTTCATAAGCCGTATATTCATGGTCAAAATGATACCCCAGCTTCTCTGCCAGCGCAAGCGACCCTGTATTCTGTGCATCCCAGCTCGGATACCATCCCCGCTCTAAGCATTCCAGAATCAGCTTCGCCCCGCAAATATAGGCAAGCCCCTTCCTTCGGCAATCCTTTCTTGTATCAATTTCGATCTCAATACCACCGTTATAGCCAGAATAAGAAGACGCACCGGAAACCGGTTCTCCGTCTTTTAATATAACAGCGCCCAGCCCATATTTCTGATACACTGCATAATCATCATATTGAGATACCCAGTCCCTGCACCATGCAGTTTCCCGGCAGTACCGGAATAATTCCTTGTCCATCATTTTCAGTGTATACCCCTCCGGCAACATGTCTACTGCTCTCTTTAGTTTTATTTTGTCAAAAACATCCAGTTCTTTCTTCGTTGCATATCTGGTTACTTTCTGTGCCCGTTCCCCACAGCATGCTTTGATCAGCTCTCCCCATTCCCTGTCTGACGGAACCATTATTTGAAAATCTCTTTGACGCTCCTCCGGCAAAAAGAGAACCATCTCCTTATCAGGTCTCCCCGCCAGAAAACAAAAATCTCCTATTAGAGCCATCGCAGATTCCGGGTTATCCACAGAGTCCACATAGACACATCCCATCACATTCTGGAGGCACGACCAGATCAACGTTTCCTGCCATCCTTCAAACAAATATGCCGCCTTATTATTGTTTATAGACTTTAATACCATAATCGTTATCCCCGTCCTTCTCCTTAACCGTCAATATGTACACGCCCCTTTTCAGCACACGTCCGGGATTATAAAAAATCCCCTTTTCTCCCCAGCTCTCCACAAGGACGCTGCC
>CAJTZE010000050.1 GCA_910584265.1 uncultured Dorea sp.
CGCAAGGGTCTGCTCCATATCATCAAGATATTTTTTAACCTTTTCATGTCCGTCCCCGGCCATAAATTTCATAGCTTCGCCGCCGATGTCCATAACGGCGTGGCAGTCCGCCATACCGAAATATTTCACCAGCTTTCCGCTTTTAAGGGACGCCGTGACGTTAGAAAGCATTATCAGCAGCGACATACACAGAAAAAAGGTAAGGATAATGACAGCGTAGCGTTTGGGACTGCTTACAATATCGTTTGCGGCAAGGAAAGCCGTCGTGCCAAGCCGCGATCTTCCAAGGCTCATAACGCTCTTTTTGCGGAAGCGTTCCCCTGTCTGCCCGTTTCTTACAGCGTCGATCGGAGACATTTTTCCCACCATGCCCGTACAGCCGAGACAGAACAGGAGAATTACAGCCGCTACCAGAACCGCGCAGGCAGCGTTTATAAATCCGTTATTGCCGCTGTCTATTATAATAGACTCCGAGGAATAATTTATAAGCATTTTCCCGAACGGGTAGCTGAGTATCAAGCCGAGCGCTGCGCCGACAACGGAAATAGCGAAGTATTTTGTAAGGTACAGTCCCCGAATTTTTATGTTTCGTATGCCTATTGCTTTCATAACGCCTATCTCACTGAATTCTTCAGAGATGGTAAAGGCTATGGTAAACCGAAGCACCGCAAAGGATATGATTATAAGAATCATGCTCACCGAAAGGATAAGCCCCATGATTATCATATCAAAAATATAGGTCTGATCCAGTACCTCCGTGCCGTTCGCAATGGTAAAGCTGTCAGATATATCCGCTATCTGGGACAGGGTCTTGTCAAGGTCTTCGGTGTGTATGTATAAGAATTTTCCGCCGTACATGTTTTTTATCGTCTCATCGGACATATATTCGTCAAAGTCCTCGCCGTTTATGATAAACCTTTTAATGCCCATCAATTCCGAACCGAGGACAGCGTCCTTGAAGCCGCCCGCAAAGGTAAATTCACGGCTTACACCCTCTATTTCAACAGTAATTTTGTCGCCTGCTTTAAGTCCCATGTTTTTCTCCGTGAAACGGGTAGCGTAAATTTTCCCTTTCGGTACGCTTTTAAGAATACTTTCGTCGTCCAGAAAATAATTTATCCCCATATCTCTGCCACTCTGTAATATTAATTTCTGACTGAGTTTGGAAGCGTTAAGCGGTTCGCCGACCCGCGTAATATTTGACTGGGACATCGAGACGAACTCCTCAATACGGAACTCGTCTATCGCAGAGGCGTTTTCAAGTGTCCCGCAAATATCCTTGTGGTCAGATTTGTTTTCGCTCATCGCGAAGTAATCGGGCACGTCTGCCATTTCAAGATAGCTGTCCAGCGCAGTCGTCACAGTGATGATGTTGCTCACGCCGGAGGACATGAACATCGACGCGAGTATAATAAATACCAGCAATATCACATTCATTGCCCTTTTACGCTTAAGGTCTTTTTTCAGTATTTGTAAATACATTTCCGCTGCTCCTTTCGCTTTGTGATTCGATTGTAGCATAGAAGTTATTAAATAATCCTTAAATCGGTTTGCGGCAATCAAATTATGCGTGATGATGAAAAATCACTATTAGATCAGATGCTTCCCGAAAGAAAAGCGACAGAGCTTTTCCCCTCTGTCGCCTTGCCTTTCGTATCTGCCGCCCAGTTCCTCAAATAATGATTTTGCCATTTTCTATTTCCTCATCTGGTTTCACTCATTACTGATTCCCCTATATATTACGCCTTACCGTTAAAGAATACAAAGAGCGGTAACCACACTTTGGTGTTTACTGCTCTTTACTAATCTAAACCATACTATAATCTTTTTGCAACCGCCTTAATAAACTCTTCACTGTTTAGCACCGTCGGATTCTGAATCGACGTAATCAGCGCCAGATCCTTCGTCATCTCTCCACTCTCAATAGTATCCACGGTCGCCTTCTCCAGCCTGTCCGCAAATTCCATCAGTTCCTGATTGTTATCCAGCTCTCCACGCTTCCTGAGAGCCCCTGTCCATGCAAAGATGGTTGCCACAGAGTTTGTGGAGGTCTCCTCGCCCTTCAGATGCTTATAATAGTGGCGCTGTACCGTTCCATGAGCCGCCTCATACTCATAATATCCATCCGGCGATACCAGCACGGAAGTCATCATAGCCAGCGAACCAAAGGCAGAGGATACCATATCGCTCATCACGTCGCCGTCATAGTTCTTGCATGCCCAGATATATCCGCCCTCGGATTTCATCACCCGTGCCACCGCATCGTCGATTAATGTATAGAAGTACACAATACCTGCTTTCTCAAATTTCTCCTTATACTCGGCGTCAAAGATATCCTGAAAAATATCCTTGAAGGTATGGTCGTATTTCTTGGAAATGGTATCCTTAGATGCAAACCAAAGATCCTGCTTTGTATCCAATGCATAATTGAAGCAGCTTCTCGCAAAGCTTTCGATGGATTTATTAATATTGTGCATTCCCTGGATGATTCCCGGCCCTTCAAAATCATGGATCAGCTCTCTCGTCTCGCTTCCGTCCTCCGAGGTGTAGACAAGCTCTGCCTTCCCTGCTCCCGGAATCTTTAACTCGGAAGCCTTGTACACATCTCCGTAGGCATGTCTTGCAATGGTAATCGGCTTCTTCCAATTTCTCACATAAGGCTCAATGCCCTTTACCACGATCGGAGCGCGGAATACCGTACCATCCAGAATTGCGCGGATCGTGCCGTTCGGGCTCTTCCACATTTCCTTTAGGTCATACTCTGTCATGCGGGCAGCATTCGGCGTGATCGTAGCACATTTTACTGCAACCTTATATTTCTTTGTAGCATTGGCGGAATCGATGGTTACCTGGTCATCCGTCTCATTCCGGTGCTCAAGTCCCAGATCGTAATACTCCGTATTCAGTTCAATATACGGCTCCAGAAGGTGATCCTTTATCATCTTCCAGAGAATCCTCGTCATCTCGTCTCCATCCATCTCAACAATCGGTGCCGCCATCTTAATTTTTGCCATTGTTTCTACTCCTCCTAATATATAAATGTAAGATTCCTAATTATATCAACCCTAAAATGATTAGCCTTTCTAACTCTTTGCCGCCTTTTAATAGTCAAAAATGGACTGTATCGCATCCGTAATATTCATAACATCCGCATATTTGATTCTTGAAAGCAATTTATATCCTCTGTAACGCAGATCCACCAGCTTCAGCTGCTCACACAGTACAAAACCGCACAGCTCCTCCGTCGTAATCTCAATATGTAAGGGATCGCCCGCGGAATTCGGCAAAATCGGACAGACAACTGCCTGCTCAGACTGATTAAAAAAATTCTTGCTGACCACCAGTACTGGTCTTTTTATCTTTTCCAGCGACAAGATATCTCCCTGTTCAAAAGGAACTGTCATATTACCACTGCTCCCTTCCTACCGGCTTGTCCCATTCAAATTCTTCATACGGTCCCAGCTTTCCATCAAATTCCTCTGCCCGCTGCTCCAGAGTCTTATGCTTAAATGTCTTTGTCAATATGATATGATCCCCCTGCACTTCCAGATTTAAAAAATCATTTAACTTAATTCCCAGCGATTCCATCAAATCCTTTGGAAGCCTGATGCCCTGACTATTTCCCCATGTTTTCACCTGTGCAACCACCAAAAACACCTCCCGCATATGTTTATACATAGTATATACTTCTCTGCATGAAAAGTCAATGCATCTCCGATAGCCATTACATTTCTATATGAAGGTTTTTCATCACATTCATGATATGCTTATCTGCCAGCTTCTCCGCCAAGTCTTCATCTTTGCATTTGACCGCTTCCAGGATCTCCTTATGCTCTGCGATGGACTGCTCCGCCCGGTCAGAACTCCCTACCGACAGCTGTCTTGCCATCTTAACATATTTGTGGAAATCCTTCAAGACATGCTCAAGGATCCGGCTGTCCGAAGCCTCATAAAGCACCTGGTGGAATCTCCCGTCAAGCTCCGATACCTGTCTGGCTCTACCCGCCCCGTCCCGGTGCAGATGAAACTCTGAGAGAAGCACCGTCTCCTCCAGCTCCTCAATCTGCTGTTCGGTTATATTCCTGGCGGCCCATCTGGCGCATAAGCCCTCTAAAAGAGAACGGATCTTATAAATATCCCTCACATCCTTCTGGGTGATCGCGGTCACATAAGCCCCCTTATTCGGCACGACCGCAACCAGCCCTTCCAGCTCCAGCTGTCTGAGCGCCTCCCTGACCGGAGTTCTGCTGACCCCGAGTTTTTCTCCAAGAGGAATCTCCCGGAGCTCCTCTCCATCTCGATATACCCCTGTTAAGATGTCCTCTCTGATTCTCTGAAAAACCCTTCCTCTCAGAGACCTGTCCTGATATTCTTCCATCGCCTTTTATCTCCCCGGCTTATGATACATTCGAGGCATTCTACAGCCTTCCTCAACTATCTACACTTCCTGCTGCACCAACGCAATGCCAAGCTTTCCACAGGCATCATCAATCACCTTCAGAAGCTCCTCGTCCGTAAGTACCGTCACACGCCCGCTTTCATACTCTCCATCTACCCATGCCTTCACCATGGCGGTCAGTTCACAGCCCTTATCCACCTGTTTCTCCTCCGGCAGATGGAAATACGTGTTGATCCAGTGGGCAATCCCCGCAAGGCCGGATGTGTTGGACACTGCTACTAAAGGGGCCCGGTTCAGAAACTTCTCTGTGTCAAATATATTATAAATCTCCTCATTTTTCAAGAGGCCGTCCGCATGGATTCCTGCTCTGGTCACATTAAAATTCTTTCCTACAAACGGAGTTCTCGACGGTACCCGGTATCCGATCTCTTTTTCAAAATATTCCGCAAGCTCTGTGATCACTGTGGTATCCATGCCGTCTAAGGTTCCCCGCAGCTGCGCATATTCAAAAACCATCGCTTCCAACGGCGTATTTCCTGTGCGTTCCCCGATTCCAAACAAAGAGCAGTTCACGCCGCAGGCCCCATACAGCCATGCCGTCGAGGAATTACTGACCGCCTTATAGAAATCATTATGTCCGTGGAACTCCATCAGTTCACATGGAACCCCTGCATGAACCCGGATTCCATAGATAATGCCCGGAATAGACCTTGGTATCACTGCACCCGGATAATTAACGCCATATCCCATGGTATCACACACCCGGATTTTTACCGGAATCCGGTATTCCTCCATCAGGTTCATAAGCTCCAGGCAGAAGGGAATTACAAAGCCGTAAATGTCAGACCTTGTGATGTCCTCCAAATGGCATCTGGGACTCACCCCGGTCTCTAAGCATTCTCTTACCACCGATAAGTAATGCTCCATACACTCTCTTCTTGTCATCTTCAATTTATAAAAAATATGGTAATCCGAACAGCTTACGAGGATTCCTGTCTCCGGCATTCCGATTTCCTTCACCAATTCAAAATCCTTCTTACTAGCGCGGATCCAGCTTGTCACCTCCGGAAATTTATATCCCCTCTCCATGCACTTATACACCGCATCCCGGTTCTTTTTACTGTACAGGAAAAATTCGCTCTGCTTGATCTTCCCCTTCGGTCCGCCCAGCTTATGAAAGTAATCATAAATTGCTACAATCTGTTCTGTACTATAGGGTGCTCTGGACTGCTGTCCGTCCCGGAACGTCGTATCTGTGATCCAAATATTGTCCGGCATATGATGCGGTACAATACGGTCGTTAAATGCAATCTTCGGTATCTCATCATAATGAAAAAGATTGCGGAATACATTCGGCCTCTTTACATCCACCAGCGGATACATATGCTCCTCTAACTGCAGGAGGTTTGAGTGTTCATTCAAATATACTTTTCTGTTATCCATCTTACTCTCTCCTTTATCAACACAGAATGCAGTGTTAAATCTTTAACGTGTATAATTGTATACACTTATGCATTATCTGTCAACCCTGTTTCATCAAAATAAAAATATCCCGTACAGACAATGACGCATACAGTCTTATCTGCACAGGATATTTCATTTCACAATTTAATACAGCTTTGCTCCAATTTCCTCCGGCGAGAATCCTGCCTTTCTCAAGCCTGCCATGATTTCCTTCTTGTGTTCCGTACCAAATGCCTCCATGGTAATGCGCAGCTCTACTGCCGCATGCCGGTTGGTGCTCACAAACTGGTTGTGCTCCAGCTTAATGACGTTACCCTTGGCATCAGCTATTGCAGATGCCACTTTCACCAGCTCGCCCGGCTTGTCAGGGAGCAGCACGGATACTGAGAAGATCCGGTCTCTCTGGATCAGTCCATGCTGGACAATGGAGGACATGGTTATCACATCCATATTGCCTCCGCTTAAGACTGCAACGGCTTTCTTTCCTTTCAGATCCATCTGTTTTAATGCCGCCACCGTAAGCAGGCCGGAATTTTCCACGATCATCTTATGG
The DNA here is from genome assembly GCA_910584265.1 of uncultured Dorea sp. GTDB lineage: Bacteria > Bacillota > Clostridia > Lachnospirales > Lachnospiraceae > Claveliimonas. Next base: position 6,417 of record CAJTZE010000050.1, read on the forward strand.
TTCTCCACCAGATCCAGAAAGGCTCCGATCAGATCATCGTCATCCACCAGCAGAATATCATCCACATTTTCCTGCACATAAGGAAGATTCTTGTCTCCAACCTTCTTCACCGCCGTTCCGTCTGCAATAGTATCTGCGCTTGGAAGCTCCACCGGCTCTCCTGCCTCAATGGCTGCCGTCATGCTTGCCGCCTGAGACGGCTCTACACCGATTACTTTAATCTTCGGATTCAGCATCTTCGCCAGTGTAGAAACACCAGTGATCAGTCCGCCTCCTCCGATCGGTACCAGAATATAATCTACCGTTGGAAGCTCCTGAACGATCTCCATGGCAATGGTTCCCTGTCCTGTTGCCACATCCAGGTCATTAAACGGATGTACAAATGTGTAGCCCTTTTCCCCGGCAAGCTTCATGGCATAAGCGCAGGCATCATCATACACATCCCCGTGCAGGATCACCTCCGCCCCATAGCTCTTGGTGCGGTTCACCTTGATAAGAGGCGTAACGGTGGGCATAACCACCACTGCCTTGCAGCCATACTTCTGTGCCGCATAAGCCACGCCCTGGGCATGGTTTCCCGCGGAGGCGGTGATTAGTCCGCGCTCCCTCTCCTCATCCGTAAGGGTACTAATCTTATAGTAGGCGCCGCGTACCTTGTATGCTCCTGTGAACTGCATATTCTCAGGCTTCAGATATACCTTGCCGCCTGTCTGCTCACTCAGGTATTCACTGTATAACAGCTTCGTGGGATTGGTTACCCTTTTCACCAGCTCACTGGCTTCCTCAAATTTCTCTAATGTCAGCATCTTGCTTCCCCCTAATCCATTTCCGGCTCATATCCGGCTCTTAGCCGGACACGTCTATTTCCGAATTATTCCTGCTCATTTCTTCCTTCCGGCGAGAACAATGCATTTACAAATGCATCCGGGTCAAATCTCTGCAGATCCTCCATCTTCTCGCCCACACCGATATATTTCACCGGAATGCCAAGCTCTGCCTGTACTGCAACTGCAATACCTCCCTTTGCGGTACCATCCATCTTAGTAAGAATAATTCCGGTAATGTCCGCCGCCTCTTTGAATTCTCTCGCCTGCTGCAGTGCATTCTGTCCGGTGGTTGCATCCAATACAACAAAGGTTTCCCGGCAGGCCTCCGGATATTCCCTGTCAATGATCCGGTTCATCTTGCGCAGCTCTTCCATCAGGTTCTTCTTATTGTGCAGGCGGCCGGCCGTATCGCAGAGAAGGATATCCGCATGTCTTGCCTTCGCCGCCGCAACTGCGTCATACACAACTGCCGCCGGGTCAGACCCTTCCTGGCCTCCGATCAGTTCTGCATGGGCGCGGTCCGCCCACTCCTTCAGCTGCTCTCCCGCGGCGGCCCGGAAGGTATCCGCTGCGGCAATGATCACCCGTTTTCCCTGAGCGCTGTATTGTCCGGCAAGCTTTCCTATGGTCGTGGTCTTTCCTACGCCGTTAACACCGACAATAAGAATTACCGGATACATTTCCTCAAATTCATATTGGACCGCTCCCACACTCATCTGATCTCTTATACTGTCAATCAGGATTTCCCGGCAGGCTGCCGGATCCTTAATATGCTGTTCCTTCACCTGCTCCCTTAAGTGATCCAGAATATCATAGACAGCTTTTACGCCTAAGTCGCCCATGATCATAACCTCCTCCAGTTCCTCATAGAAGTCCTCATCTATGCTGGAGAATCCTCCAAATACACTGTCCATTCCGGACACAATATTATCTCTTGTCTTATTTAACCCTGACACAAGCCGGTCAAAAAAACCATTTCCTGCTTCCATAATCTCCCTCCTTATTCATCCAGTTCGTCCTCAAGAAGACTGACAGATACCAGCGCAGACACACCCTTTTCCTGCATAGTAATACCATACAGCCGGTCCGCCGCTGTCATAGTTCCCCGTCTGTGGGTAATCACGATAAACTGGGTATTCTTTGTCAGCTTATGCAGATACTTTGCGAATCTGGTTACATTGGAATCATCCAGTGCCGCCTCAATCTCGTCCAGAAGACAGAAAGGCGATGGTTTTAGATTCTGAATTGCAAACAGCAGGGAAATCGCCGTCAGCGCCTTCTCGCCTCCGGAAAGCTGCATCATATTCTGCAGCTTTTTCCCCGGCGGCTGTGCAATGATCCGGATTCCTGCCTCTAAAATATCCTCATCCTCCATCAGCTCCAGCGTTCCCTTTCCGCCTCCGAACAATTCTTTAAATACATGGTCAAATTCATTCCAGATCCTTGCAAACTGCTCTGCGAACTGCTTACGCATAGCCTCATCAAGCTCTTCAATGATCTTCTCCAGCGTTGCCTCCGCCTCCACCAGATCATCATGCTGTCCCTTTAGGAATTCATACCGCTCAGACAGATTCTTAAAGTCTTCGATTGCATTCACGTTGACAGAACCAAGTTCTTTGATCTCACTCTTCAAGGTCTGGATTTGTTTTTTCATGGCCGCCAGATCCGTCAGATTCTCGTTGCGCAGCTCTAGTGCACGGCCATAGGTCAGCTCATACTCCTCCCACATATAGTTGATCTGCTTGTCCTCCGCCTCCTCATAGCTTTCCTGTCTGCTTTCCAGACGGAAAATCTCTTTGTCTAGATCCGACATATGTCTGGACATATCCTCCCGCTTCTGCAGGAAAGACTTATGCTGCCGGTTCAGTTCTTCCCGCTCCTTCACGGATTTTTCAATCTCTGACTCGATTTCCTCAAACAGCTCCTTTGAGTTCTCAACTGTCTGCCGGATTTCCTGAATCTGCTCTTCCTTCCCCTGGATTTCCTGAGATACATTATCCTTACCGGATTCCAGATTCTCTAATTCACTCCTGTACTTGACTATTTCTTCTTCAATACGTTCTCTATTTTCCTTTGCAAAGAAATTCTGCTGTTCCAAACCTGCGCAGGCGAGATGTGCCTCTTCCAGAAGCTTCTGATGCTCTCCCTCCAGTATCCGCAGTTTATCCAGCTCTGTCTGCGATTCTGTCACACTCACTGTAAGCTCCTGCTCCAGGCTCTCAGAGGTATCAAGCTCCAGTGCGATAGATTCCTGATTGTCACTGATATCCGTAATCTGATGATCCAGCTCTTCCGTCTCTCTTCTCACATGGCCTGCCGTTTCCATGGCGGCCGCAATCCGTTCCTTTGACTGATCTGCATTCATCTTGGCTGTATTCTGAATTACATAGGCCTCCTGAAGCTGTTTCTGGATATCATCGATCACCCCATAATACCCGGCACGCTCATTCCGCAGGCTGTCCGCCTCCTTCTGGGACTCCTCCATCCTCTGCTTCCACTGGCGGACAAGCTTATCTAAGTCTTCAATCTCTCTCCGTCTGCTCAGCAGATTGCTGGAATTCTTAAATGCTCCGCCTGTCATAGAACCGCCGGGATTCAGAAGATCTCCTTCGATAGTTACCAGTCTGAGGGACTGGTTATATTTTCTGGCGATTGCAATTCCATGTTCAATATGATCCACCACAATCGTTCTTCCAAGGAGATTCTCTGCCAGGCTCTTATATTTCTCGTCCACCTGCACCAGCGTATCTGCAACGCCGATCACTCCCGGCTCCTTTAACACCTCCGGTCTGTTCATTCCCCTTCTTCCGCCGGTACTGGTAAGCGGCAGGAAGGTGGCACGTCCGTATTTGTTCTTCTTTAAGAAAGCAATCATCCGCTTTGCCGTATCCTCTGTATCCGTTACAATATTCTGGATACTTCCTCCCAATGCTGTCTCAATGGCTGTCTCATATTCCTTATCCACCTTGATAATATCAGCTACAACTCCTAATAGTCCAGGCTCCTGGTTCTTATGCTCCATCACTCTCCGGATACTATTTCCATAACCGTCATAGCGCTCCGTAATATTCCGCAGAGACTCCAGCCTCGACTGTTCTCGGTGATAGGAGGTCTGGCTTTTCCTCAGTTCCTCCGCTCTCTCTTCTATTTTCTTCTGTAGTTCTTCAATCTTTGATTCATAGGACCCGCTCTGCTCTGTCAGGGAAATGATTTTTTCTGAAACCTCTTTCAGCCTCTCCTCGTACCCCCTCAGATTCTCATTTTCCGTCTGCAGGCCGCTCTGGGAATCTGCAAGTTGTTTCTGCATCTCTGCCTTCCGTGCCTGGATCTGTTCCATCATCGTATCATAACGCTGAATCTTTGCACGGGTAGAAGCCCGGTTATTCAAAAGCTCAATAATATTATTCTTGTGGGTTTCTATGTCGGCGGTAAGTGCAGCAATCCTGGTCTGTGTATCGATCAGCTGCTCCTTCGCCCCGGCCTCTTCTTTCTGTTTAACAGCAAGCTGCTCCTGCAATCCGCTGGTTTCTGCATTCAGCTGCTTAAGACTCTCTTCTCTGGTTCTGATTTCTTCATGGATCGCATCTGCACGCTTTGCAAAATGCCTGTCCGCATTATGGGCACTGTTGATCTGCTCCTTCAAAAGGGCAATCTCATTTTCCAGCTGCTGCTTTAACAGGTTCGTCTCATTTAGTTTGGACTTATAATGCTCAATGGAATCATCAATGCTATCCATCTGTTCTTCCACTGCATTATACTCATTCTTCATACTGCCGTAATCCAAAGATGCCTTCTCGAGCTCTTCCTTTGTCACAGCAAGCTTTTCCTGGATATCCTTAATCTGATCTTTCAGCCTTGCTGTCTCCAAAAGAAACATATTGATATCATAGGTTTTCAGCTCTTCCTTCTTCTTCAGATACTCCTTTGCTGTCTCAGCCTGACGTTCTAACGGCGCTCTCTGCTTCTCTAGCTCTGCCAGAATATCATTGACGCGGATTAGATTCTGTCTCTCATCCTCCAGCTTCTTCAATGACATGTTCTTACGCCGTTTAAACTTCACAATTCCTGCCGCCTCGTCAAAGAGCTCTCTTCTTTCTTCCGGCTTGCCGCTTAGGATACGGTCAATTTGTCCCTGTCCGATGATAGAATATCCTTCTTTTCCAATTCCCGTGTCATAGAACAGCTCGTTTACATCCTTCAGCCTGCAGGCGCTGCCATTGATCAGATACTCGCTCTCCCCGGAGCGGTACAACTTCCTTGCTATGGTAACCTCCTCATAATCAATAGCAAGCTGATGATCCGAATTATCCAGCGTGATCGCCACATATGCATAGCTGAGCGGTCTCCTGTTCTCCGTTCCCGAAAATATAACGTCCTGCATGGTCCCTCCCCGGAGCTGCTTGATACGCTGCTCGCCGAGAACCCACCGCACTGCGTCCGCCACATTGCTCTTGCCGCTCCCATTAGGCCCTACGATTCCCGTAATCCCGTTATGGAAGTCAAATACAATTTTATGTGCAAAGGATTTAAACCCCTGCACCTCTATGCTCTTTAAATACATACAGCACCTACTTCACATTATTCTTATGCAGCTGCAGGATCGTCTGATATGCCGCCTCCTGCTCCGCTGATTTCTTAGTCCTCCCCCTGCCCTGTCCATACTCCTTCTTTCCAATATAAACAGCAGTCAGAAATGACTTATTATGGTCAGGCCCTTCCTCCGCCAGCAGCTGATAGGAAACTGCCTCTGTAAAATTCGCCTGTACTAGTTCCTGCAGGATAGTCTTGCTATCATAAAAGAGCTTCTTATTCTCCATATCATTCAGCACAAACTGCTGGATAAACTCTTTTGCATTAGCAAAACCACCATCAATATAAATTGCCCCGATCATCGCCTCCAGCGCATCGGAAGTAATTGATTCCCTCTTTCGTCCTCCGGTGGCCTCTTCCCCTCTGCCAAGCAGCAGGTAATCTCCAAGCCCGATCTGTCTCGCACAAAATGCAAGGCTCGGCTCACACACGATGCTTGCGCGGATCTTGGTCAGATCCCCTTCCGGCATCTTTTCATGTTCATAAAAAAGAAATTCGCTGGAAACAATCTCCAGCACCGCATCCCCCAGAAATTCCAGCCTCTCATTACACTCATATTTCGGCAGATGCTTTTCATTCACATAAGAGCTATGCGACACTGCCCGCTGAAGAAGGCTGAAATCTGAAAATTCATAGCCTATCTGTTTTTCTAATAATTTTAAATCCTTACTCATGTCTACTGCCTCATATATACAACAGAAAAAGCCCGTAACCGGGCTTTTCCATGTTCCCTAATTTATCGCATTTTTAATCTGTTCTACTGCATCGCCTACAGTGACAATCTTTTCTGCTTCCTCATTATCAATTTCAATATCAAACGCATCCTCAATTCCCATAATAATCTGAAAAATATCCAATGAATCTGCTCCCAGATCATTCTCGAATGATACATCCTCCGTAATCTCATCCGGTTCAATACTCATCACATCAGCAATAATCTCACGCAATTTTTCAAATTCCATATCCATTTCTCCTTTTTTCAAATTAATCTATTCATCGGAACCAGAGTCCGCCTGAATACATGCCATAATTTTTTCGTTGATCCGCTGTTCCTTGAATGTAATACACTGAATAATTGAATTGGAAATTTCTTTCGCCTTCGCACTTCCATGGGTCTTCACTACCAGTCCCTTAAGTCCCAGAAGCGGTGCCCCGCCATATTCGGCCGCATCAAACTGCTTCACCGTTTCTTTCAACGCCGGTTTTACAAGAAACGCGCCAATCTTGCTGCGGAGCGTTGACATCATGCCCTCCTTAATCTTGCCGATCAGCACAGCCCCCAGACCCTCGTATAACTTCAGTATCACATTACCGGCAAATGCTTCTGAAACGATCACATCTGCTTTACCGTAAGGAATGTCTCTCGCTTCAATGCTCCCGATGAAATTGATATCAGTAAGCTTTTTCAGCAGAGGGAATGTCTCCTTCACAAGCGCATTGCCCTTCTCTTCCTCAGCGCCAATATTCACGATCGCAGCCTTCGGGTTCTTGATGCCGATCACATGCTCCATATAAATGGAACCCATCCTTGCAAACTGAACCAGATGAGAAGGCCTTGCATCAACATTGGCTCCGCAGTCAATCAAAAGGGATGCTCCTTTTGCAGTCGGAATAAGCGGCGCAAGCGGCGGTCTCTCGATTCCCTTGATACGGCCGATCAGAGTCTGCCCTCCTACCAGTATAGCCCCTGAGCTTCCCGCTGATACAAATGCATCTGCCTCCCCGCTCTTTACCAGCTTCATCCCCACTACAATCGAGGAATCCTTCTTACGCCGGATTGCATTGACTGGCGGCTCCGCGGTTTCAATCACTTCCGAGGCATTCACTACCTGGATACGGTTCTTATCATAGGTATACTTCTCGAGCTCATGCTTAACGGTCTCTTCCCTTCCTACTAAAAATACCTTAACCTGCCTGCTCCTGTTTATCGCGTCTACAGCGCCCTTCACCATCTCTGCCGGGGCATGATCCCCGCCCATGGCGTCAAGCACCACTCCTGTAATCTCTGACATTCTGCTTCCTCCCGGTATTATATGGATAATTCTACTAAACATTGCACAAAAAATCAATAAGATATTAAAAAATAGGCCTCCGCCCGCACAGGAAGCCTATAAATTTCAATCATCCTTTATTTTATTTCTTTTAGGCACGCACATTTACCAGATTTTGTGCCTCTTCCATCTGACTCAGATCAATCTTCCCATATTCACCCAGATTGACTGACAATCCCGGTCCCTCCACTTCACCTAAGGTTTTGTTGTAAATCAAATGCGAATCCCACTTTATCCCAGCGTAGTCCTCCGCCCCTTTATATGTATAGGGAGACAGCTGTTCTCCGGTGTATGCCTCATACCGGCTGGCAGCAGCATCTGCCTGCCGCATCAGCTCTTCCTTCACACCGGCAATCCTCCGCAGAGCCTCTTCTGCGCTCCCGGCTCCTCTTAGCATCTGAAGCAGGGCATTTGTATTTGCATGCAGATCACTCAGCTGTTCTTCTGCCTCTTTTCCGAAGGCTTCTCCGTACAGTCTGCCTGCATGCTCTATCCGGAAATGAGAGATGCCCATGACAGAACTCACCGTCCACGACATGTCCTCTAACTGCTTGTTCATCCAGTTTTCCAGAACCTCTGCCTTTCCGTCATCTTTTCCAGCTCCGGCCTTATCGTATTCTGCCTGCATATATTTAATCTGCTCTTCCATACAGGTAAGATTGTCTACAGCATTACCTGCTGATTGATAGTAACGCTCCATCTCACCGGCTATTCCCCCTGGAATATCCTTTCCGCTGATCGGGAACATGGCTGAAGGCCGCTCCATTTGAACGTCAATTTGCTCCTCTGCCTCACCAGTATGGCTCCGACGGGCCAGTGCAGACACTTTTTGGTGAAGCTCCTGCTGCCAATCTGCCTTCTGGATAATACGTTTCTTTATAGAACCAGGCAGAAGCGGACTCGCCGTATTTCGACCGGATTTCTGTAAAAAGGATAGATTCTGCATGTTAATTCTCATGATACACCCCGCTGTTCTTCATTCTGCATCGCTCTCTTATAATAGAATATCGGCTCTTGATCGTAAAAAATAAGATAATAAAGAAAACCGGATACCTTTGATTCTCCAGGTATCCGGTCAGTTCCGCAATTAATCCATCGCAATGATTTCTTTTTTGTTATAAGAACCGCAAGCCTTGCAGACTCTGTGAGGCATCATTAACTCGCCGCACTTGCTGCACTTCACCAGATTCGGTGCGCTCATCTTCCAGTTTGCTCTTCTCTTGTCTCTTCTCGCTTTAGAAGATTTATTCTTTGGACAAATTGACATAGGTTACACCTCCTTAAAATTCTTAAATACGTCGCGGATAACTGACATTCTAGGGTCAAGGCTTGTATCCTCACAGCTGCAAACGCCCTGATTCAAGTTCTGACCATATACATTACAAATGCCTTTACAGTCATTGCTGCACAGAATCTTTGTCGGCCACCCTATTAGTACCTCGTTGCGGAGAAGCTGCTCTGCATCAAGTTCATACCCGTCAATATAATTGGTTTCATCTAACTCTTCCGGCTGTTCACCATCCGGCACATCCAAGTCCACAGTCTTTGAAAAGTCAAGCACTACTTCTGTCTCTACCGGCTCCAGACATCTGTCGCAGGGAATCTCCAGTGACAATCTGCTCTTCCCGGTAATCAATAATTCTCTGCCCTTCACATGCTCAATTTTCAGAGAAAGCGGCTCCTTTGAGAGAACCGGATAGGAAAATGCCTCATACTGAAAAGAGTCCATCTCCACCGGAATCTCCTTCTCGATGGTCTTATGCTGCTCACCCAGAACCTCTGATAGGTTTAATAACATAAAATCACCCCTACCCACACCTAGATAATTATATCATGTAAATGTGTTTTGTCAACCCAATTTCCAAAGATTTTTCCTACACCAGCGCAACCGTATCTCTGGCGATTGCAAGCTCCTCGTTAGTCGGAACTACCATTACCTTAACCCTGGAATCTGCTGTAGAAATGGTAATCTCTTCTCCGCGTTTTCCGTTAGCTTCCTCGTCGATCTCAATTCCCAGATATCCAAGATACTTACATACGCCTGCTCTTACATTGCCTGCATTCTCGCCGATGCCTGCCGTAAATGCGATCACGTCAACACCGTTCATGGCTGTCACATAAGCGCCCACATATTTTGCAACACGGTAAATAAATACCTCCAGCGCGATCTTAGCTTGATCATTCCCCTCTGCGGCCGCGTTATCCAGATCACGGAAATCACTGGACACGCCGGAAATGCCCTCCACGCCGGATTTCTTATTCAGTACGTTCATCAGGCCTGCGATATCAAGACCCTCCTTCTTAGCAATAAATTCCATAATTGCCGGGTCAATGTCGCCGGAGCGGGTTCCCATTACCAGACCCTCCAAAGGCGTCAGACCCATGGAGGTATCCACAGACTTACCATTCTCCACTGCACAGATGCTCGCGCCGTTGCCAAGATGGCACACGACAGTTTTCACCTGATCATACGGCTTTCCCACAAGCTCGGCCGCTCTCTTAGATACAAAGCTGTGGCTTGTACCATGGAAGCCGTAGCGTCTTACCTTATATTTATCATAATACTCATACGGCAGTCCATACATATATGCCTTCTCCGGCATGGTCTGGTGGAATGCGGTGTCAAATACTGCTACCATAGGAGTCTTTGGCATCAAGGACTGGCACGCGTTGATTCCGATCAGGTTAGCCGGATTATGAAGCGGCGCAAGGTCGTTGCACTCCTCGATCGCAGCCTTCACCTCATCTGTGATCACCACAGACTTGGTAAATTTCTCTCCGCCGTGTACCACACGGTGTCCCACAGCGCCGATCTCATCCAAGCTATTCACCACACCCGTCTTCTCATCTGTCAAAGCATCGATCACAAACTGGATCGCCTCTGTATGCGTCGGCATAGCCTTCTCGGAAACTGCCTTCTCGCCGCCCTCCGGCTGATAGGTAAGGCGGCCGTCAATTCCGATCCTCTCGCAGAGTCCCTTTGCAAGCACCTGCTCGGATTCCGAATTAATTAACTGGAATTTTAAAGATGAACTTCCACAATTGATAACTAATACATTCATTGGTATCTACCTCTTCTCTTAAATCTTCTATTATTTGTCAGCAGCCTGAGCCTGTACTGCCGTAATTGCAACTACGCCTACAATATCATCTGCACTGCATCCGCGGGACAGATCATTTACCGGAGCCGCAATTCCCTGAGTCATCGGACCGTAGGCCTCTGCCTTAGCAAGCCTCTGAACCAGCTTGTAGCCGATATTTCCTGCATCCAGATCCGGGAATACCAGTACGTTAGCCTTACCTGCAACCGGGCTGTTTGGTGCCTTGGAAGCGCCGACAGAAGGAACGATCGCCGCATCAAGCTGAAGCTCGCCGTCTACCATAACACCCTCCGGCGCGTTCTCCTTCGCGATCTTCACTGCCTCTACAACCTTATCCACATCCGCATGCTTTGCACTTCCCATAGAGGAATGTGACAGCATGGCAACTCTCGGCTCATCTCCCACCAGAAGCTTAAAGGACTCTGCCGCAGACAGTGCGATCGCTGCAAGCTTCTCAGAATCCGGGTTCTGCTCCAGTCCGCAGTCAGAGAACACAAATGTTCCATTCTCACCCATATCACAATCCGGCACTACCATTACAAAGAAGGAGGATACCAGCTTGGTTCCCGGCTTGGTCTTAAGGATCTGAAGACACGGCCTTAAGGTATCAGCTGTAGAATGGCATGCTCCGGATACCATGCCGTCTGCATCGCCCATCTTAACCATCATAACACCATAGTAGGTATAGCTCCCTAACAGAAGCTCCCTTGCCTGCTCCTCTGTCATGCCTTTCTTCTGGCGCAGCTCAACCAGCTTCGCGATATAGCCCTCTGTCTTATCACTTACTGCTGGATCTACGATCTCTGCTCCTGAAATATCGAAAGAACCCTTATTCTTTGCGATCTCTTCCTCGCTTCCGATCAGAACCAGCTTCGCAGTCCCTTCCTTTAAAATCTTCTCCGCCGCCTCATAGGTTCTTGCGTCTTCTGTCTCTGGAAGAACAATTGTCTTAACATTCGCTTTTGCTTTTGCTTTAATTTCATCTATAAATCCCATGATTTAAAGACTCCTTTCCATTTTTTCTCAGATATATTTATTATAATACAAAGAAACCCTGCGGACAAGGTTTCTTTTATGTTAAATTCATATCAAATTGTATTATTTCCCATGCAAATCTTTTATAAATAGTCCCCTGTATTATCCCAGTGAAAATACATAGCTTACGATCGCAAAATACACACTGATGGTACTGATATCCACCAGTGTAGAAATCAGGGGCGTTGCCATAATCGCCGGATCCAGCCCCACCTTCTTAGCCGCCAGCGGCAGAGTGCAGCCCACCACCTTCGCAATCACAACGGTACATGCCATAGTCACGCCTATGGTAAATGCCATCAGCACATCCCCCTGCCCCATCAGCATAATACGCACGCCGTTAACTGTTGCAAGAATCAGGCTGATACAAATAGCTACCCTTACTTCCTTCCAGATAACCTTAAACAGATCCACAAATTCAATCTCGCCCACTGCAAGCCCGCGGATGACCAGCGTGGAACTCTGCGAGCCGCAGTTCCCTCCGGTTCCGGTCAGCATCGGCACAAATCCGGCTATCTGCGGCATCAGTGCAAGCGCCGCCTCATAGCTGTTCATGATCATCTGGGTTACAGTGGCAGACAGCATCAGAAACAAAAGCCAGGGAAGCCTGCTTTTTACATGCTCAAACACTGTTGTCCCGAAATAGGAATCATCATTGGGGTTGACACCAGCCATCCTGCTGATATCCTCCGTTTCCTCTTCCTGCAGTACCAGCATCGCATCGTCAACCGTTACAATACCCACCATGCACATCTCATGATCCACGATCGGAAGGGCGATCAGTCCATATTTCATAATCGTCCTTGCCACATCTTCCTGGTCGTCTGTGGTATGGGCATACAGAATGTTGGTATCCATGATCTCTTCAATCATCCTTGACTCGCCGGTAGTCAGAAGATCCTTGATATCTACCATGCCGATCAGCTTCCGCTTCTGCGTTACATAGCAGGTATAAATGGTTTCCCGGTTCAGTCCCACCTGCCGGATTTTTAAGATAGCATCCTCCACCGTCATATCCATGGACAGGGCAATATAGTCCACGTTCATCACGCTTCCGGCGCTGTCCTCCGGATACTGCAGAAGCTGATTGATCTGTACCCGCTTCTCCTCGTCGGTCGCCATCAGAAGACGGTCGACCACATTGGCAGGCATCTCCTCTAGCACGTCAACCGTATCGTCCAGATACATCTCTTCCATAACTTCCTCAAGCTCGGAATCTGTCAGCGCATTGATCAGCACTTCCCTTAGGTCGCTGTTCATATATGCAAATGTCTCAGCCGCCTCTTCCTTCGTAAGAAGGCGGAATACCAGCACCAGCTGCTTTTCGTCTACCTCCTCTAATATATCTGCAAGGTCAACGGGGTACATATTATGTTCCAGTTCGTCCTTCAGTTCCTTGAATTGCCGGAGTTCCAACATCATCTGGATGCGCTCGATCGTCAATTCCTCACGTTCATCCGGGTAATCATAGTCAAATTCACTGGTTGCAACGGCCTGTCCCCACTCTTCTGCGGTTACATGATCCATATTGTTCTTCATACCCATTTGTACCCCTCCTTCCCACTGAAATACAGTATTTGCGATAACTTCCTTATTATAGTATAATCAATTTCAATACATTATACAAGGAGATTCTCATGAAAACCGCAGGGCTGATCGTAGAATACAATCCATTTCACAAAGGACATTTATACCATATTGAAAAAACAAAGGAGGTTACCGGAGCCGATACTATCATCGCCGTAATGAGCGGCAATTTCGTTCAGCGGGGGGCTCCGGCTGTTATGCCAAAGCATCTGCGGGCAAGGTGTGCCCTGCTCTGCGGGGCATCCGCAGTTATAGAGCTTCCTGTTTGTTATGCGGCCGCAAGCGCCGAATATTTTGCACTGGGCGCAGTCTCCCTGCTGGACAGGCTCGGCTGCGTGGATTCGGTCTGCTTCGGAAGCGAATGCGGTGATATTAAGATTTTGGAAGAAATTGCAGATATTGTTGAAGAAGAGCCGGAAGAATACAGAGCTTTATTAAAAGAAGCACTAAAAACAGGATTATCCTTCCCGCTTGCAAGACAGCATGCGTTGATGCAGTATGAGACTATTCTTTCTGAGCCGAATAATATACTGGGAATTGAATACCTGAAAGCCTTAAAACGGCTGAACAGCCCTATGAAAGCATTCACCATCCGCAGAGCCGGGGCCGGATACCATGATATAGTGATAAGCGGGGGCTTTAGCTCTGCCTCGGCTATCCGGACATGCATTGACAGCTTTCCGGAAATCAGAAATCAGATCCCGGAAAACTGCCATGCCGTCATACAGGAAGCTTACCACAGAAGATTTCCCATACAGAGCGGCGATTTCTCCCTGCTGCTAAAGACAGCGCTTCTGTCCGAGACCCCGGACAGTCTTGTCCGCTATTTGGACATAAACCGCGGACTTGCTAACCGGATTATCAATATGCGGAATGATTTTCTGAATCTGGAGCAGTTCTGCGGACTCCTGAAAACAAAAGAGCTTACCTACAGCCGGATCAGCCGGGCTCTTTTCCATATCCTGCTTAACATTACCAAACAGGATATGGAGGATTACCGGAATGCCGGAAGCGTTTTCTATGCACGGATACTGGGCTTTCGGGAACAGGATTCCGCCCTGCTCCGGCTGCTAAAACAATCGTCGCAGATTCCGGTCATCACTAGATTATCGCAAAAGAAGCTGCCGGACTCTGCCGGCAGCTCCATGATGGATACGGATATCTATGCGGCGGATCTGTACGAATCCGTTGTGACCGGGAAGTTCCAGACCCCGTTTATCAATGAGCTGCAACAATCCGTTATCAAGCTGCCGCCAGCGCAATCATAAGTACCGGAGATGGTTATTGAAAAACAATTCCATCTCCGCCGCTCACAATAAAACCGATATCCGACACCGTTCCGCCTGCCGGGATCGTTCCATTATAGTTCTTGGATGTAATATGCAGGGTACTTCCCTGTACCGCATAATCCCCGTTCCAGCCGTCTGATAATGTAATCTCACTGTGAAACGGAATTTCAATCTCCCATTCCGTACATTCCTTATCTGATATATTTTTCAAAACAAGATCATACTGATATACCTGCCTTCCTTCTGCTTCCCAATTATTTTTTATGCCGGCCCGGATCTCTATCACGCCATCGGTCAGAACATCCTCACTCTCAGATTGTGATAAATCTCCCTCCACAGCTTTCTTCTCGTTGGAAGATGCCTGCCCGCGCTCTCCAGTCAGCATATGATAAAGCCATTTCCCAGAATCGCTCAAGTCTCCTTCCTCAAATCCGCTGGTTTTTCCGCAGGACGATTTCAATAATGCGGATGTTTCCTCCTTATTAGACAGATTCCATGCCGCACAGCTTACACTCCGCTCATCTAACAGCTTCATCCACTGTTCTGCCTGTCCTTCATCAACTGCGCCGCTTCCGCTGGCATCACAGATTCCATATTCCGATACAAAAATGGGAAGTCCCGCATCTAATGCCGCCGTCATCCTGCTTCTCAGGTCATCTGTATGGGTTGCCGCGTAAAAGTGGAGCGTATACATCAGATTATCATATCCTGTAATCGGATCCACCGCCGCTTCTTCCACAAACTGCGACCAATTAGGTGTCCCCACAAGAACCACCCCGTTCTCATCATTGCCGCGGATAACGCTTATCACCTCTTCGGCATAAGATTTAATCTCATCCCAGCTGGTACCGCCATTCGGCTCGTTGCAGATTTCATATAGTACATGCTCTGCATCCGCATATTCCGCAGACATTTCGGAAAAAAACTCCTTTGCTTCCGCAAGATATGTATTGGGGTTAGAGTCCGACAGGATATGCCAGTCAATGATAACATACATATCCTGACTTTCCGCATAGGACACGCCGTCACGGATCAGCTTCTTTAATGCCTCCCTGTCTCCATCCGTACAATAGCCGCCGGATTCTGCCGTATACATGGCAAGACGGATTACATTCACCTTCCATTCCTCACGCAGCTGACGGAAACAATCCTCGTTCACATAGTCCGGAAACCATGCAAGGCCGTGGGTGCTGATCCCCTTAAGCTGCACCAAAGTCCCGTCGCTGCCACAGAGTCTGGTTCCCTCCACATGCAGTGCGCCTGCAGTGGAAGGTGCCGCTGTGTCTTCTGTCTGCCGCTCTGCATCCTGCCCTTCCTCAATCTCCTGCACCCCAGCCTTCTCCGGTTGATCCGCCCTCTGCTCTTCCTGGTTTTTTCCATCTGTGCATCCTGAAATGCCAAATACCACGAAAAGGATGCACACTATAACCGGAATCCGGTTTCTTTTTTTCTTCATTGCTGTCTCCCTTTCAAATACATTTTCGATGCATTCATCCTACCATATTCAAATATTCTACGCAAGATTGCAATGAACCCCTTCACCTTAAAAACGCTATTAGTTATTGACAAACACGAGAGCACGATCTACCCGCTTCTCAGAAGGCTGCAGAAGGAGAATTATCTGGAATCGGTCTGGAAGAATTCTGCACAGGGCCTGCCCCCCAGAAAGTATTATTCACTGACATCTGACGGCAGGGAATATCTGGAAGCTATGTCGCAGGAATGGAGTCATTTAACGGAGGCAATCACAAATTTGAAAGGAGAACAGTCATGAACCCAGCATTAGAAGAATACTTAGATACAGTCAGCAGAAAATTAAAACCTCTTCCCATATCCGAGCGGATCGACATCGTGAAGGAAATCAAGGGAAGCATACTGGAAATGGAACAGGACGGACTGTCGGAGGAACAGATCTTGAACAGGCTTGGAAGCTCAAAGGAGCTTGCAAAAGCATATCTGACAGACCTGCTCACCAAGGAGAAGAATTTTCGTATCCGCCATATTCTTGCAGTCTGCGCATTTTACAGCATAACCGGATTCTCGGGATTATTTGTCATTCCTGTGCTGGGCATTATCGCGCCATCCTTTCTTCTTTTTGGACTCCTGTCGCCGTTAGCAGGTGCAATCCTGGACATATAGGGAAACGCTGATCAAAGCGCTTCCCTGGCTTTAAAAGAGGATGCCTGCACCATGTGCCGCATCCTCTCTTACTGATATTATTTTTGATTTCTGAACTGTACCGGCGTCATATTATATGCCTTCTTAAACAATCTGTTAAAATGCTCCACATTCTGATATCCCACCGTCAAAGCAATATTCTCCACCGTCATGCTGCTGCTCTTTAACATTGCGCGGGCTTTCTTCATGCGCACCTTCTTTACCAGCTCGCCGAAGGTCATTCCGGATTTTTCCTTAATATATTTGGATAAATACGGTTTTGACAGATAGAATTTTTCAGACAGGTCATCCAGCGTCACATCGATATAATTTGCCTGAATATAATTCATGATCTCTATCATCCGTGCATCATTGCAGGCATTTGCCGTCTTAATCCCGTCCAATTTATTTACCGCTACGATCAGCGCTTCAATAGACGCCTTGATAATATCTGCATCAATGCCGACACCCCAGCAGGCTTTTCCCTGACACACGATTCCAACATAGGCAGCCGCCTTAGATGAGGATCCTCTGGTCAGAGAATGCTCTTCATAATATCTCAGTTCATAGCTGATGTTAAAATACTGCTTAATCGCATTGCTCACTGCATCCAGACGTCCATTTCCCGAG
>CAJTZE010000051.1 GCA_910584265.1 uncultured Dorea sp.
AAAAACTTTTTTAACATTTTTCACTTTACCTATTGACATTTCTTAGCTGGACTTTGATATTGTTATCATTTCACAGATCAATGTCTCATACGGCCGCAGACTTATTTGACCCGGCAGGATTTCTGTTTCCTGCTCATAATTGGACAGAATCACCCTTCCGCTTTCCGGATAACTAAATTCTGCCGGTTCTTCATAAAAATTACCGATGACCAGCCATTTCTTTTCATCCCATTCCCTGACATATGCAAAGATGTGTTCATCATCCGGACAGAGCAGTTTAAACGTCCCATAAGTCAGGACCGCCTCCTCTTTCCGAAGTCTGATCAGCTTCTGATAATAATAGAAAATAGAATTTTTATCTTCTAATGCCATTTCTGCATTGATCTCTATATAGTTGGGATTTACATGATACCAGGGAGTTCCTTCTGTAAATCCTGCTTCGTGTCCCGAATCCCACTGCATAGAAGTTCTGGCATTATCTCTGGCTTTCTCACAAAGAGATTTCATGATCTCATCTCTGGAATATCCCGCCCTTTCCCGCTCCCGGTACATATTGACAGCCTCTACGTCTGCGAAATCCTCAATTCCAGAAAACGGATAATTTGTCATCCCTATTTCTTCTCCCTGATAAATATAAGGAGTTCCTTTCATTCCATGCAGCACCGTTGCCAGCATCTTCGCAGATTCCACACGGTATTTCCTGTCGTTCCCCCATCTGGAAACAATCCTTGGCAGATCATGGCTGTTCCAGAACAAGCTGTTCCATCCCTTACCATCCAGTTCCTGCTGCCACTTTGCAAATGTCTGCTTTAGGTAAACCAAATCAAGCGGCTTCAAATCCCATTTGTTCTTTCCTGGAACCTGGTCTGCCTGCATTTGTTCAAATTGGAAGATCATATCCAGTTCCCTGCGTTCCGGATCAGAATATAGTTTCCCAATCTCTGTATCCGCTCCCCAGCACTCGCCTACTGTCATCATATCCCTGCCGCCAAATGTTTCCCTGTTCATTTCCTGCAGATACTCATGAAGCCTTGGACCGTTTTCTTTTATCTTCTGATCCGGGACTTTCCCGATCACATCAATCACATCCATCCGAAAGCCCTTAACCCCCATATCGATCCAGTAATTCATCATCTTCCAGATTTCCTTACGCACAGCATCATTTTCCCAGTTCAGATCCGGCTGCTTTTTATGATAAAAATGGAGATAGTATTCTCCCGTCTCTTCGGAATATTCCCATGCGTTTCCCCCAAAGCAGGACTCCATGTCATTGGGTGCCTGATCCGCCTTTCCTTTCCTCCAGATATAATAATCCCTGTATGGATTGTCTGGTGAGCTTTTCGCCTCCACAAACCAAGGATGTTCGTCCGAAGTATGGCTTACAACCAGATCCATCATAATCTTAATACCACAATTTTCACATTCTTTAATCAGCGCTTTCATATCCTCTATGGTTCCGGATTCCGGCGCCACGCCATAGTAATCAGAAATGTCGTAACCATTGTCCGCATTCGGAGACGGATATACGGGGCTTAACCAGATCACATCAATCCCCAACCGTTCCAAATACCACAGCTTTGAGCGGATACCGTTGATATCTCCGATCCCATCGCCATTACTGTCACAAAAGCTGCGCGGATATATCTGGTATACAGTACTGCGTTTCCACCATTTTTCTTTCATTGTTCTTCCCTCAATTCTTGTTTTTTTTAACTGAATCCAGTATACTGTAAAAAGAATTTAAAGGCTTGCATAATCTTACTGCATAATAACACAATTTTACGATTTAGGAGTTGAGCAATATGACCCGCGCCTACCACGAAGACCGAACCCATGGAACATCCGTTTTTCATTTACAGGTATACTCACACCATGACAAGGACGGTTTCTATTTTGTTTCCCAACACTGGCATGAAGAATTGGAATGGGTATATGCAGAATATGGTATCCTTCATCTGACCGTACACGGCAGATCCTTTACCCTGAACCCTGGAGAATTCTGTTTCATCAATTCCGGTGAACTTCATGAAATCCGGTCAACCGGAGAATCTCTGCACCATGCCGTCGTATTTAATCCGGACTTTTTAGATTTTGCATTATATGATGCCTGCCAGCATAATTTTATACGTCCTGTAACCAAGGGCCGTCTTCTGTTTCCAACCTTTTGTTCTGCATTCCCGCCAGAAGGCCGGGAGCAGATTCTTTTTCATATGCAGGAAATCATAAAACTTTATCACACACTCCCTTCCTGTGCGCTTTTAAGCATCAAAATCCATATTTTGCATATGATAGAATTACTGTTTCAAAAAGACTGCTTTTTGGAAAATACACTGTCTCCGAAAGGAAAAGATTCGTTAGATAAGTTAAAGCAGGTGATTGAATACATCCACGAAAACCTCGCACAGCCCATATCCCTGCAGACGCTGGCCAAGATATGCTTCATGAGTCCAAACTATTTCTGCCATTATTTTAAACAGGAAATCGGAAAGACGCCGATCATGTTCATTAATGAATACAGAATTGAAAAAGCCTGTGAAATGTTATCCGGATCAGATCTGCCGGTTTCGGACATTTCACTTTCTGTAGGATTTGATAATTTTAGTTATTTTATCCGGAAATTTCGGGAATATAAAGGAGTGACTCCTAAAAAGTACCGTTTGCTTTGTAAATAATGCAGACCTGGACAGCTTTGGAACTTAGGCGCCAGGCGTACTGGCAGAGCTCCCGCCGGGCATTTCCCAGCACGTTATTTTCTCCGTTCATAACCAGCAGCATTCCCATCACCCGTGAAGAAAAAAATCAGGGAGTATGCTCTTTGACACACTCCCTGATTTTTACATATATTTAATAAATGCTTTATATCCCTTATAGGCTTCGTACACATCCGCCTTGCTGGTAATCTCCCACGGTGCATGCATGCACAATACAGCCACGCCGCTGTCAATTACTTCCATACCGTAATTTGCCATAATATACGCGATGGTTCCGCCGCCGCCCGCGTCTACCCTGCCCAGCTCGGCAAACTGATACGCCACCTCATCTTTATCCAAAGCCTTGCGGATTTCAGCCAGATACTCTGCATTAGCATCATTAGAACCGCTCTTTCCACGGCTTCCGGTAAATTTATTAAATACCAGTCCCTTCGAGAAGAATGCAGAGCTTCTTTTCTCAAACACCTCTGCAAACATCGGATCATAGGCCGCGCTTACGTCCGAGGAAAGCATCTTAGAATACTGCAGCGCCCTTCTCACTTTAAGGTCAGAGTATCCGCCCATAAGGTTCAGAAGCTCTGCCACTGTATTTTCAAAGAACCTGGAATGCATTCCTGTGGCGCCTACGCTTCCAATCTCTTCCTTGTCCACCAGAATACAGCAGGATGTCTTTTCTACAGCTTCTGTATCCAGCATCGCAAACAGTGAAGTAAATGCACACACTCTGTCATCCTGTCCATAGCCGATCACCATGCTTCTGTCCAGTCCGCAGTCCCTTGATTTTCCTGCCGGAACAATCTCAAGCTCCGCTGACACAAAGTCTTCCTCTTCCATGTCATAATAATCTTTTAAAAGTTCCAATACATTCTGCTTTACCGCTTCCTTCTCTTCTTTCTCCACGCCTTCCAGCTTATCGAGCGGACGGCTGCCGATCAGAAGATCCAGCTTCTCTCCTTCTATGACCACGCTTGCTTTCTTTTCCATCTGCTTTGATGCCAGATGGACCAGAAGATCTGTCACCGCAAATACCGGATCGTCATCCTTCTCTCCGATGTTTACCGTTACCACTTCCCCGTCCTTCTTCGCGATGACCCCGTGAATGGCCAGCGGAAGCGTTACCCACTGATATTTCTTAATTCCTCCATAATAATGCGTATCCAGATATGCAAACTCATCACTCTCATACAATGGATTCTGCTTCACATCAATACGCGGAGAGTCAATATGCGCCCCCAGAATATTCATGCCTTCTTCCAAGGGTCTGGTCCCAATATTAAAAAGTACAATACTCTTGTCCATGCATACAGCATACACCTTGTCTCCGGTCTTCACCTGCGCCTGATTCCGGATCAGCTCACGGATGTCCCGATAACCCTTCTCCTGTGCCATGCGCACTGCCGTCTTCACACATTCACGCTCGGTCTTGCCCTCATCCAGACAGGCTTTGTACAGCACATTAATGCGGTCTAATTCCGTAAGCTGATTCTGATCATATGCAGGCCATACATTCTTTCTTTCCATCTGAAATTACCTCCCAAATTTTGATTCCATGAAACTTAGTATAGCATACCCAAAATATAGTTACAACATCTTAGATAAGCAGATTTTTTATATTTTTCTTGAAAATACCCGGTTTTTATTTTTACTTATGTTAGCTTATTATTTTCTATTATTCATCTGTTCATCCCGTATTATACTTGCCATTTATTGTTGTCCTATATAATAATAAAAGAAATCATACGATCAACAATTAAGCATAAGAGCGGAGCGGCGGAATCATTTATCCGCGAAAGAAGAAATGAAAAAAGACATTCAAAAGCTCTTATGGATACCGCTCTGCTTCTATTGCATCAGCCTCCTCCTGTGTGAGGATTTTATTTCTGACCATACTGTAAAGCACCTGTTCCACCCGCTGGAATGCCAGCTCCATATTCTCATCCGGAGAATAAGAGGATGGTGCATTCGGCAGCCCGGCAAGCATCACGGATTCATAGTCCGTCAGCTCCGACGGCTCTTTGTCGAAATACCCGATAGAAGCTTCATAAATTCCATAATACCCGCTGCCAAAATAAATCGTATTCACGTATAATTCAAATATTTCCTCTTTGCTATATCTTCCCTCCACATCAAATACGGCAAATACCTCCGCCGCCTTGCGTTCTATCAGCTTTTCCTGTGTAAAAAGCTGGTTTTTCACAAGCTGCTGTGTGATAGTGCTCCCGCCCTCTTTAAAGGAACAGGCCCGTATATCCACCCATGCGGCTCGGCAGACTGCGATAGGATCAATGCCCGGATGACTCTCAAACCGGTGGTCCTCCACGGAAATTACCGCATCAATATAGAGCTGCGGCAGTTCCGAATATCTAGTAAAATGTTCCATACCGCGGATTTCCTCCATCGTCTCTTCAATTGTTTTCTCTGCTGACGCCTCCCGGTACAACCTATATCCTTTGATTCCGTAAAAAGCCCCAAACAATATGGCAAAGCAACATAGAATTGCAAACAGCCTCAGCAGTATTTTCCCTATCCAATGTCTGCTTCTCATCTTTTCGTACCTCTATAATATGATCGTGCCTCCATGCGCTCTCTTGTACATAGATCTGGCCGCCCGCAAAGCAAAAACAGCCGCCAGACACAAGAGGAGAATCCGTATCTTTTTCACCCTTCCCTTCATGATAACACCGCCTGCCTCTCATCCCGCACCACCTTCCCGTCGGTGATACGGATAATACGGTCTGCCTGCAGGGCAATATTTTCATCATGGGTAACCAGGAGCAGGGTCTGCCTGTATTTTCGATTGCTTTCCTTCAAAAGCCGGACAATCTCATGCCCGTTCCTGCTGTCCAGACTTCCAGTAGGCTCATCGGCAAGCATTACCTGCGGTGCATTCATCAATGCACGCCCGATGGCCACTCTCTGCTGCTGCCCGCCGGACAGCTGGTTCGGAAGGTGGTTCCTCCGATCCTTCAGCTTAAGCATATCCAAAAGCTCCTCCAGCCGTTCCTGATTCACCTTCCTTCGATCCATCAGAATCGGCAGCGTGATATTCTCTTCCACATTCAACGTAGGTATCAAATTATGAAACTGGTAAATCAGCCCGACCTGACGCCTGCGGAAAACAGCAAGCCTTTCATTACTCCCCGCATAAATATCCTGTCCGTTCAGATAAATCTTCCCGCCTGTAGGCATATCTACGCCGGCAATCGCATGAAGCAGCGTAGATTTTCCAGAGCCGGAGGAACCTACAATCGCCACAAACTCTCCCTTATCGATCGTAAGCGAAATATTGTCCAGAGCAATTACCTGATTCTCACCTTTTCCATAGACCTTATATAGATTTTCAATCTTTAGAAACTCCATTATATGAATCTCCTCCTTTTTGTGAATTTACTCATATAATAGCTCTATACACTTACATCTCTGTGACTTTCTGGTGAGAGATTCGTCACTTTGGAAACCGGATGTCGAATACCGCACCGCCCTGGGGATGATTCCCTGCCCGGATTGTACCGCCCTGTCTGGTAATGATCGTCCTGCAGAGGGCAAGGCCGATTCCATACCCTGCCGCCTTTGAATTTTTTCCACGGTAAAACCGCTCAAACAGATTTGCCAAGTCCTCCTGCTCAAATCCATCCCCGCTGTCACGGAATGTAATTTCAACAAAAAGCGGGGTGTCCGCGCATACAATCTCTATCCGTCCATGGTCTCCTGAACTTTCCATGCAGTTTTTCAGGATATTCTGAACCGCCTCCGTAAGCCAGTCCGAATCACCGGTAAGCGAAATTCCCTCCGGCACATCAGCCTTTACCTCAATATCATGCAGCTCTATAGAAATCTGAAACGGCCGGAGCGCGCTAGAAATTAAGTCTCTTACGTCTATTTTTTCTTTCCGAAAAGCCACAATGCCTGCATCCAGACGGGACAGCTTTAACAGCGAGGTAATCAGCCAGTCCATCCGCATAAGCAGTTCTTCTGCCTCCCGGACCAGATTCCTGCACTCCTTTTCATCCGGGTTGTTTTTCAGCAGCGTCAGCGTCAGATTCACGGATGTAAGCGGGGTCCTCAGCTGGTGGGCAACATCTGCCAGAGAATCTGCCAGATGCTCCTTTTCTCTCTGCAGACGCATATTCTGCTCCCTGATACGTAGCGTCATCTTCGTTACCTCGCTCTGCAGAATCGATAATTCCCCCTCTTCCGAATCATTGATATACAGATGCTCCTCATTGTGGAGAATCTCATCTATCTGTTCTGAAATTCCGGCAATTCTGTTATACCTTGCTTTCGTAAAAGCCAAAAATACGGCAAAGAAAACTCCCGCAGATATCAGGCACAGGATTCCCGTCTCCGGGCTGACAAAAAATCCCGCCCCCGCCAGACAGGCCGTAAGCATGGCACATAAAACCGTAAACTGCCGGATCTCTTTATTCCGAAACATGACTGCCTCCCAGCCGGTACCCCATTCCTCGGACCGTCAGGATAATCTGCGGAGACGCCGGGTCATCCTCAATCTTTTCACGCAGACGTTTAATGTAAACCGTCAATGTATTATTGCTTACAAATTCCCCTGACGCATCCCAAAGTTCGTCCAGCAGCCTGTCTCTTGTAATAATACTTTTAGGATTGGCGGCAAACACCAGCAGCAGGCGGTACTCCAGTGCAGACAGAAATACCTCTTTCCCATTCTTTTTCACGATACCGCTGGCAGTATCTACACAAAGCCCGCCGGCTTCAAAGACGGCAGAAGAACGGCCTGATTTCCTTAAAGCCGCCCCAATCCGCGCAATCAGCTCACGGGGGCGGAAGGGCTTGATAATATAATCCTCCGCTCCCATATTCAGTCCGGTAACAACACTTGCCTCGTCCCCGGAGGCTGTCAGAAAGATCACCGGAATATCCTGTGCCTGCCGGATCTCCGTACAGACTGCAAATCCGTTTCCGTCCGGAAGCGAAAGATCCACCAGCGCCAGATCAAATTTTTGTTCTGTCAGCAGCAATGCCGCTTCCCTCTGGGTCCCGGCATGCGTAACTGCAAATCCCTCTGAACGAAGCAGCAGCGCCAGATTTCTGGAAATGCCTGTATCATCCTCCACTAAAAAAATCCGTTTCATATCTTTCAAATCACCTTTCAGCCTCTCCTGCAAACAGCGGCAGATTCATCTGCAATCCTCTTACATCACACGATGAATCTGCCGCTATAACCTTCACTATTCCTATCCTGCAGCCACTCTGACACCGCGTGTACAGACTTTAATTCAGCACTTCACTCAGAGTCTCAAACAATTTATCTATATCAATTGGTTTCGCAATATGCCCGTTCATTCCGCATCTCAATGCCTGCTGCCTATCCTCCTCAAATGCATTGGCAGTCATAGCCAGCACAGGTATGGATGCCAGCTCCCTATTCTCCAGCCTGCGGATAGCCTTCACCGCATCATATCCATTCATAACCGGCATCTGGACATCCATCAGCACAAGCTGATAGTATCCCGGTTCGGATGCCTTCAGCATATCCACCGCAATCTGTCCGTTACTCGCTATCTCTATAGAAAATCCTGCTTCCTCCAGAATCGCTTCCGCGATTTCCTGATTCAATTCATTATCCTCAGCCAGCAGAATATGCCCCGGCGAAAAATCAATCTTCCTGCCGCTATCCTCCTGCTCTTC
The DNA here is from genome assembly GCA_910584265.1 of uncultured Dorea sp. GTDB lineage: Bacteria > Bacillota > Clostridia > Lachnospirales > Lachnospiraceae > Claveliimonas. Next base: position 8,376 of record CAJTZE010000051.1, read on the forward strand.
TTCTGTCTCTGCATTTACAACAGAGTACAGACACTCCCTCAGTTCTGACAGGAATAACGGCTTACTGCAGAAACCTGTCACTCCGGCTTCTTTTGCCTCATCTTCGATTTCCGTCCAGTCGTAAGCCGTGAGCACAATAATCGGCACATCGCCGTCTATCTCCTTCCGGATCCTGCGCGCCACTTCAACGCCGTTCATATCCGGTAGCAGCCAGTCAATAATGTATACGCTGAACTGGTCTTTTCTTGCAACTGCCTGATGAGCCCTGAGCACCGCTTCCTTTCCCGAAAGGGTCCACTCTGCGCGGAGTCCGATCTGCTGCAACATATAAGACACGCTGTCGCAGGTATTAAAATCATCATCCACCACCAAAGCCCTGCAGTTTTTCAGCTGCGGTATCTCCTTTGGTTCTCTGGAATCCTTATCCACCATGAATGTAACGGACAATCTAATCTCCGTCCCCACTCCCTGCTCACTCTTTACCTCTATCGTTCCGTCCATCAACTCTACAATATTCTTGGTGATTGCCATACCGAGGCCGGTTCCCTGGATGCCGCTGGTCGTAGTATTATTCTCTCTCTCAAAAGGCTCAAATATGTGTGCCACAAATTCCTCGCTCATGCCGATGCCGGTATCCTTAATGTCAAATTCATAGCTGGCATAGCCCGCCGGCGCCCCGGCTTTCTCGGTAATCCTCACGCTGATGATCCCGCCGGCGCCCGTATACTTAATTGCATTGCTGAGCAGATTCAATAGCACCTGATTCAAACGCAGCTTATCGCAGAAAATCTGCTCATTTATCACATCCACCGTATCAATATACAACTCCAGCTGCTTAGCATGAACATCCGCCTGTACAATGTTGCGCAGGCTGTGCAGAATATCCGGAAGCCGGCAGGGCTTTTCCTCCAGATAGATCTTCCCGCTCTCAATCCGGCTCATATCCAGAATATCATTGATCAGACTCAACAGATGATTCCCTGATGTCATAATCTTCTTCAGATATTCCTCCACCTGTTCCCGGCGTTCTATATGCGTGATCGCAAGCGCTGTAAAGCCTACGATCGCATTCATCGGAGTCCGGATATCATGGGACATATTAGAGAGAAATACACTCTTGGCTTTATTCGCCCTGTTTGCCTGCTGAAGAGCATCTTCTAAAAGACTCTTCTTCTCCATCTCACTGCGGATTTCCTCATCCACACTGCGGAATCCCAAGACAACGCCATGGCTCTCGTCCCACTCTCCTGCGCGCACTCCCTTCATTTGGAAATATTTCATTCCCTTTTCTCCCCGGACGCGGTAATTCACATGAAACTGCCTGCTCTCTTTTAGCTTTTCCCTCAAACTGTCACAGGAGGATGCCTCCATGAGCATTTCCTGATCCTCTTCGTAAACAATCTGCTTTATATACAAATCCATGCACTCTTCCAGCAGAATATCCCCGGCAAAAATACCGCCGAATGAGGTCTCTTCCGTATCCTCCGCCTGAAGCACCGCACCCTTCCCTGTATCCAGATCAACAAAGCATACCAGATTATAATCAACACTTAGTGCATAAATCAATTCCATCTGATGTCTTTTGTTCTTTTCTTCCTGAAGCTTCTGAGCCGTACAGTCCAGAAGAAACCTCTGATAGAATAGTTCTCCCTCTTCCTTCAGAAGCTTCACATTACCCATGACGTGACGTATCTCGCCGTTCTTATGCCGCACACGGTACTCTACACTGACTGTGTCGCCCTCTTTGTTCAGCTCCCTGATCCGCTTTTTAAGCCTCTCTTTATCTTCCTCTAAGACGGACTCAGCGACCATATCAAATCCATAGGTCATCAGCTCTTCCTTCGACTCGTATCCAAGAATCCTGAGCGCCGCCTGGTTAACGCTGAGTATATGCTCTCCGTCTACCGAATGGCACATAACTCCGCAGTCCATAGTTGTAAAAATCGTCTCAAGCGTCCGGTTCTTCTGTATGATCTCCTGCTCATAGGCACGCTCTTGAGTCACGTCGATCGCAACACCCACGGTTCCCATCACCGTTCCATCCAGATTATACAGAGGGGACTTATATGTAGTAAGAAGCCGCATACCTTCCCCGCTTTTTACCATCTCCTCAGATACGCAGGTCCGCTTCCGGCTCATAACCTCCCGTTCAGACTCAATACAGGCGGGATCATCCTGCTCCACATCCCAGATATAGGCATGTCTCTGTCCCTCCACCTGTTTTTTAGTCTTATTAACCGTCTTACAGAAGCTGTCATTCACTTTCTCATGTACGCCGTCCTTATCCTTATACCAGATAAGATTCGGAACATTATTGATCGTCGCATCCAGATACTGGCTGGTCTGCCAATAATCTTTACTCATTCTGCAGGTCTGCTGCCATCGCATAAAACGAAACCGGGTCTCATCATCCGATATCGGCATCGTCCATATGTCCTGAATCTCTGCCCACTCCTCCGGCAAAAGCTGAAGCTGATCCTTGCCAGCAAGCAGAATAAGCTCCGTCTCCCTGCCCCTGCATGAGGCAAGCATCCGCAGAGATTCCTTCACATCCATATCCTGCAAGTGAAGCAGGATCACATCCGCCTTAGCGGCCAATGCTTTATCCAGCTTCTGACTTTCCATAAACTCATGCGTAAAATGCTCCAGCGGAGATATTCTCCGAATAATATCAAATACTCTGCAATGTGAACCTGCCAAATAAAACTGAATATGACAATGATACATCTATCTTTCCTCCCTGTGCCCCGCCTGCCAGACTGACAATCCGCTTATAGTATCATTTTAACAAGCATAAGAAACTATGTCAATATCAGGGTTTTCCACCACTCTGCATCGATAAACTTTGGATCCATGTACCGGCACCGGCTGTAAGGCCTATATCCCAAAAATCAATCGCCGTCACGGCCGGAACATCTCCCATATTAAACATGCCGATTGCAAGATCTCCGTCTGATAAAAACTTCACTAATGTAAATGCATCCGGGCTGTTTGATTCACAGTTTAACTGAAATGGAGACCTGCACTCAATATCCTGATTAATTGCAATCAAATCCCGACTCAACAGAATTTTTTTCGTTTCATCTGTGAGTTTCCTAATATCGCAGCCAATCATAAGCGGCGAATTCATCATTACCCACAAGGAAAAATGCGTCTGGTATTCTTCATCTGTACACCCTCCGGCGGCAATATACTCATCTCCGCCTCTTCCATGCATACCGACAACCATTATATCCATGTCATTATGACAATATGGCCCGGAAAATGCCTGTTTATCTAATTGGGAAAGGGCAATTTCTTTGATGGATTCCCAGGAATCCTTGATATCAGCGGTAGATCTAAATAAATGTGCTCCTGACGTGCGAATCCATTCATTTACCGAATCTGTTCCCCACTGGCATGCCGAGAAAACAATGTCTCTCCCCGAATTTGCCAGCGCCATCCCCATTCTCCGATACAAAGTCCTTCCATCACCACATATTCATATCCTGCCTCCCGATCCCCCTGTTCTTTCATCACATCTACCGTTTCCTTGATCAAATCCTCATTGATATTCCCTGTAAATGTATTCCATGAGTTCCACCCCATAGGCGGAACTGCGCACATCGCTCTTCTATTCATCTTCTTTCTTCTTTCTCCTTTCACATTTTTAACCTTCTTCATTTCGACAATGTATTACAAAGAGGCCGCTCCAAAGCAGCCTCCACATTTTATTATATTTTTACTGTTTTACCGCCCCATCCGCCACACCGGCCGCTATATATTTCTGAGCAAAAATACACAAAATAAAGATAGGAATAATTGTAACCAGTACCGCTGGGAAAACCCGTTCCCAGAAATTACCGTGTTGTCGCTCTAAATCTACATAATCATCCACTTTGGATATTATTATTCTTTTTTAAAAATCTGCAAATACTTCCATCTGTTTTTTCAATTCTTCTACGATCTCCCGGTTCGTATCCATACGGTCCGTAATATCTGCCATATCTCCGGCTAGGCTCTTCGTACTGTCTGCAACTCCGGTGATCCCGCCGGCACCGTCATCAATCGCCTTTGTAATGCTCTCTATAGAATCGGCTATATCGATCATAGAATTCCTGAGACGGTCAGTCCTGCTGTTAAATGCGTCAATCATTTCTTTTACATAATCCGCATCCTCTTTGTACTGCCGTCCGGAACGGACAATTTCCTGAAACTCCGTCAAAACAGTCTCGCTCAGATAGTCTGCCATGTCCTGAGAATGCTTTGATAAGTTATGTACTGCGTTTGTAACAATCTGATTTACCTCCTGAATACGCCCGGCTGTTTCACTACAAGAGTTTGCTAAGGATTTTATTTCCCTTGCAACTACAGAAAAGCCTTTTCCTGCCTCGCCGGCACGCATAGCCTCTACAGAAGCATTAAGGGCAATCAGGGTAGTAGATGATGAAATTGCTACGATATCTTTGGTCAGGCTGTTTACCTGATTTACACTCTTACTATTTTCAATCGCTTCTTCAAGCACCTCCAGAATATCTGCCGCCTTTTTCTGAATTACTTCTGTGTTTGTCTGTGCAGCCGCCTCCATCTCATTTGCACGCTTCTTCATCGCAGAGGAATAGTCCGTGATGGCGCTGCATTCTTCCGCCATATCACGGACATCCCCTTTGATGTCCGCCGCGCTGCTGTTAATAATCGCCGCATTATTTGCCACCTTCTGAATTGCCATAGACAGAGAATCTGCAAGAGAGGAAAGGACTCCGGCGCTTTTTCCCGATGTACGGGTGTGTTTCAAAACCTCGCCTGTCACCTCGTCAAGCTTCTGCGAGCTTTCCTGAAGCGTACCCACCGTATCTTTGATCGGTGCTATCACATATTTTTTGATAATCCGGATAGCCGCAAGTACCAATGCCATGCATGCCGCAATAGATGCCACAGCGATGATCAGCGAAATAATATAGACAATCAAAAGTTTGTGTCTGGCACTGGCCGTCCTTGCACTTACGGCATTATATAATTCATCTGTATTGTCTGCTATGGCAGTTCCGAAATCAGCAACATCGCCATTGGCGTAAGCATAGGCATCCTGGGTCTTACTGTCCGCACTCGCACATACAAGATAGACCAGAGCATGCTTAAAGGAATCATAATTATCCAAAAGCTGCGCATAAACCGCTTCTTCATCTTCCGTGACATAGTTTTTATATTCTTTTAAATACGTTTCTAATGTTTCCTCTTCTGCCTTGATCTGTGCCACAACGTCAATCATGGTATTATAGTCCGTAGCAACGATATGGGACAACGCCATTTTATGGATATTTGTGGTAGTATGGCGGATATTCTGCAGCGTTTCCGAGCCTACCATATAGTTATCTACGATTTTTGAAGCATTGGAATTTACGTTGTTAATACTGAAAACCGACAGGACATTTGAAATCAATGCCACAACCCCCAAAAGAATGATTGGAAGGATCAGACGCTGCTGTATAGTGAGTTTTTTCTTCATGTTACATTAACAAATCCTTTCAAAATATGTATCTATCTTGCAGAAATGCCTTCTGCCATCTCATCTAACTGCTCCTGCAAGCTCTGGCCGGAAGGATTTCCTGCCGCCATATTCCCTGCAAATTTTGAAACAGGATCCCAGAACTTGCCGCCTACCCGCTGAAGCTGTGAAAATTCAGACTGCTCTAAGAGAGCAGCAATCGCCGGCGACTGCCTGACCTCTTCCGAATCTGCGGCCGCAATATTAGACGGACCCTGGCCGCGCATTTTGAAACGGAGCTGCTGGTTCTCTTCATTCGTGATCCATTCGGCAAGTCTGGCCGCCCATTCCGGATATTTGGAATAAGCATTTACACCAATCAGCTTACAGCCGGAAAAAGAAGCCATCTGTATCTGACGGCCGCCGCAACTATAGACCGGCAGCTTAGAAGCTCCGGCATTCTCGCCCCATGCCTCCTTTACTGCAACAGAATTCCACACGCCGCTGACGCCCGCAATCACAGAACCGTTCCTTACTCCGTCAAGGAATTCTTCATCTGTATAGCTGGAAAAACCCGGATTTCCTGCAATCCGGAGCATTGCCTGAGCCACATCCACGCCCCGGATTTCCCCATCTGCCTGATTCCATGTGCAGTAATTCGTAATCCCGTCATCGTTAAGTCCGACCTGAAGCCCCGTATTTCCAAAGAAAGAATATACATACCATGCCGAAGACCAGTCCATGGTAAATAATCTGCCGTTTGCGGCCGCGGCTTCTAATATGCCGTCCAGCGTCTTAACCTGCTCTTCTGTGATATACTGCTTGTTATAATATAAGAAATATCCGTTATCCGCGGTCAACGGATACGCATATAACTGATCGTTTACCGTAGCTGCATCTACTGCACTTGAAAGATTTCTGCTCCTGATTTCCTCCGCATTCTCGATCGGATCCAAGGCGCCGGCGGCCGCTAGAGCCTTTAACTGGTCGTCCGCAAAGGTAAATACATCCGCGCCGTCCTCCAATCCTCCAATCAATGCATCTTTACACTGGGATTCTCCCTGCACCTCAAATGAAATCTGAAAATCCGCCTCTCCCTGATATTTTGTCTGAAAGCTCTCAATAATCTGGTTCATCAGCTCCGTGTCTTCCTCTGCTCCCCAGACAACCAGCTCAACTTTAGGGGATTCTACATTATCAAAATCCGTTTTTCCTTCCGAATTGCATCCTGTAAGCGCCGCGGTACATAGAATACCCAGAAGCAATCCGTATATTGTTCTTTTCATATATATTCCGTCCTTTATGTTCCCGCTTTTTCTTCGGATATTATATCATTTCTAAAAGCTATTTGCAATACGAGAGGGCGCCGCCTCGCAGCAGCAGAAGCGCATTGGCTTATCTGTTTCCGGAACCTTCAATATTTTTATTTTTCCGTACAGTCTACGCCAGTTCTATAGTTTCATATCAGCGCACCTCTTTCGTAAAGCATATCCTTTTTCATTATTTTAATCTTCGTCACCGATACTATCAAGCAAACAGTCCGCCCAACGTTCAAGGACTCCCGCAAAATAATTTTGTTCCTGAATAGAATGAAAATACAAAAACACTGAATCTTTTATCATCTTTCTCAGACTCTCACACTTTCTTCTTCATCGCATACAAAACAATATTCAGATGATTGACTTAGTTGTTATCACAACATTATGCCGGGTCTTCGTCAATAAATGAGAAAGCATAACATATCCGATACTGGGTCTGGCATGTTCCATCAGTTTTTCCAGATAATTATACCCATCCACTGGCTGCCTTCGAAAACGTCTTTCATAAAATTTACTGTAAAAACTGTACTTATTCTCTTCCGTTATACTTAAATCTTTTTTCCACTCTATATGCGCTTTTTCATTTCTTAGCTGAAGCTCTGCGTCCCATATTGTAACCAGTTCCTGCCCAGATTTTATTCCAGAAGAGAGCGATGCACCTACCCCAAGTTCAAAACAAAATTTTCTTGGGTGAGAACCACTTGGCACTTCTTTCATTTCATATATAAATCCTTTTAAATTTAATTCCTCATAACTCATTCGTATCTTCTTCCATACGCTTCCAACTTTATCCGTCACTTTAAAGTCTGCATTACTCTGCGCGGCTTTCTTTTAACTGGTGTTCACAGCTTGATAATCTTATTTATTCAATATAAATATTTTGCCATAAAATCATCTGTTTACTATATATAATTACTCCTGAATTGATTAAAAAACATCAAACAAAACTATATTCCATCCTGAAACGTTCACTCACTGGAATTTCCTTTTTCAATTCAGTTTTAATAAAGTGTTCCTATGCTCTCATACTGGCAGACTATTCTCAACACAAAGCGCCCTATACCCCGCCTGCGGATTCGGATACTCCGTAAACCCCGGCAGCGCCCTCGCCCCGCGCCTCAAATAAGCTTTCACCTTCTCCCCATATGGCGCTGTCAAGTAAGGACTAACAATTTTTATACTTTTTTTAGATTTCTTTATTTTTCTTTATAAATTGCATCAAACCACAATCGCTAATTGAAATTCATAACAAAAACTATGCAAATTAACGCAAGTTAAATTTTTAAGAAAATGCTTCCCAAAAATATAAAATACAGAGAAAATAGCTAAATATCTTCCAAAAATAAAGGTATTTCATCATTTCCTCTGTAATCATTTCTTATTTTTGCAAGTTAAAGCAAGTTAAATCATGCCCAATAAGGAATATATTTCATATATCGGGGCGCCGTTGTATCATCAAGCGGACGCAATAACCTCGCTTCTATAGTATCTTTAATAATTCTGGATGCTTTATAACTTTCTTTTATGGACAAACCAAATAAATTACGGATATCAGTATTATTGATTGCCTCATAATTAACATACGCCAAACACGCCTGCATATAACAAGTTCTGATTCGATCTTCTTTCGTCGTCATATTAAATGGTATCTTTGCAAATAATACCGCTTTTGTAAATTGATTATTCTGATTCTCAATTCTCGGTGCTAACAATTCATTCTTTCCTGTAACTTCAATTATCTTATCGTAACCGCTGCCTCGTTCTTCACAAATACCGCATTTATGCATAAATCCGGCAATATTTTCATTTCTTGAAACTGGCACTGAATCCACAATACGATCAATAGCTACTAATGGCGCACCTGCATTGGAAAACTCAATTCGGTTTTGAAATACTTCTACCATTGGATTTGTACCACGCTGCTGCAGATCCTGGTGGATCATAGCATTCGCCAGTAATTCTCTGATAGCTATTTCTGGAAAGCTGACTATAGACTTACGCGTAGCTTCAACAATAATTTCTTCCTGCGGAATAATAGTCATGATATACTGTACAATATCTTCATGAGAAAACGCATATCCACCGGTAAATTCTTTTTCCCGAATTGCATTTAATCTGGATTTTTCTTTATACCAGATTACCCGAACAGAACGCCGGTGCAAATTTTCAAATTTCTTCAAATCTTTTGCTATCATAAGTGCGCCTATGTTCGTAATATTCCAGTTTCCAGCATCATTTTTTACAATAAATTTTTCATGTTGCAGATCTTCCAGAATTTTATCTCGGTTCCTTGGAATAGGCATCTCAAGTTTATCATAATATCGCACCTCATTACTAATCATCTGTTTTCAAGTTTCCATACAACACAGAACCATCCCCTCAATCACCTGTTTCTCATCTCTAGCTCAGAAAGAATCTTGATAAAAGAATCCATTCGTTGAACCCAAAAAATCTTCCGCTATATCAAATGGCAACACATATCTTACTCAATTATTTTTCTAAATGAATCAGCAAATCATCTAACATTGCTCCTAAAAATGCTCCTGTAGGCTGTTCGTTCCGTTGTTTAATATCTATCAACCCTAAAATATCTTTATCTGACAAACATAGAATCAATTTCCCAGTTTCTCGAAGGCTTCCTCGTACAGCGGCGAGAGCATTCTCATCTGCCCCTTTCCTTGAAATAATAATCGCCACTCTGCGTAATGCCTTTTCATATAAATATTTTTCTGTTGTATATATTTCTTTTTGTGTAATTTTTTCACTATAATTTTTAAATTCAAAAACAATATATTTTGTATTGAAATATTGCTGAATCGTATTGAAAAAATCCTGATTTGCTCCATCCTTGATTTTACAGCACAAATCAAATCTGTACATTCCATTAGCTGTATTTTCCTGTTCATACCACAATGTCAGATAATCTCCCAGAGTATATTTTAAAATTTCAATACAAACACCCTCATATTGATGCCACTGTTCTGTTCCCGATTTGATTTGTAGCAGTTTTTCTTTTAAGCTGCCATCTTCCGACTCGTTCCCTATTTTATCAAAAATATATGGTTCAGGTTTTTCCGGCTCAATAATTTCTGTTGAATAATTGAGTAAAGCTATAAATTCATTCTTAAATTATATATGTCTTTTTGACTATCTTTTTATATCTTCTTAAATGTCCGCAAAGTCTTATTTTATCGGCTCTACGGGCATTTTGCTTTTGTGGTAAACCTCACATATCTAGGCTTATCTTCTTATATTTTCCCTGTCGATCGTGGTTAAAATCGTGGTAAATACTTCTTATGCGATTAGACGCTGAACCTCTGATTTTGCGGTATCTATGGACGCATGAGCGTACCAGTTCATTGTGATACTGATGTTTGAATGCCCCATGATATACTGTAAATCTTTCGGGTTCATGTTTTTGCTTGCCAGCCTTGTGCAGAACGTATGGCGTAGCGTATGCGGTGTGATATGTGGCAAGGGGTTATCCTTATGGTGCTTATTGTATTTCTTTACCATACGGACAAATAAAGCGTTGTAATCAATCGCAACTTTCGGCTTGCCTTTGTGATTGACAAATAGGAAATTGCTTCGTCCGTCTATCACAAATGGTTCTGCCTTTGGGCGTTTCTTCATAACCCGTTGAAATGCCTGTATCGTTTCTTTACTGAGTGGTACTTGCCTTGTTCCGCTTTTTGTCTTAGGCGTTTCAATGTAATAGCCCTGTTCCTTGCTCTTTAGTAACTGGTGGTCGATAATCACAACCTCATGGATAAAATCAACGTCCATGATTGTCAGTCCGCACAGTTCCGAGATACGAAGTCCTGTCTTTAACAGTATCAGTACATCATCGTAATACTTGTGATACACGTTGTCCGTCTTGATGAATGACAGTAGTGCTTGTTCCTGTTCTTCTGTCAATGCGACTTTCTCTTTGGTATCATTTTCTAAGACTTCACTCAACTTGAAATCAAAAGGGTTTTTCCTTACACAGTCGTCTTGTATGGCGATATAGAATGACGCTTTTAACGAGCGTTTATGGTTGTTAATGGTGTTATAGGAAAAACCTTTGTCTTTCATGCGTAACGCCCATTCCTTAGCGTCAGGGGGTTTTATCGTATCAATGCTCCTAGCACCTAACTTGTCCTCTTTCAATAACCGCATGAGTTGTTCCCGTTGTTTCTGTGTGCTTTTCTTCACGTTTGCCCTCTGTGCGTTCTGTTTGGCGTAGAGTTGGCAAAGCGTCATTTTCTTACCTGTGCTGTCGATACCGTCCTCTATATCCCGTCTTATCTGCTGTTCCAGTTCACGAAGTGAGGGTTTCTCCCGTTTTCCCTTTGGTGTCGGGTCTGTGGGTGTCAATCTCCAAGCATACACATATTTTGTGTTTCCAAATGCGTCCACATATTTATATAAGTATTTCCCGTCTGTTCGTTGGCTCTCTCCAGTATGCAGGATACGTCCTTTGCTATCCCGTCTTTTTTCTTTCATGGTGTCTGCTCCTTTCCTTGTTGGAAAGAGCCTTGATATGACTTGTGTTCATCATAACACATACAAGGCTCATTTGCACTAGATAGCGTCCAATTTATCAATGACCTTTTCAAACTGTCGGCGTTTAATCTGTATGCGGTTGCCATTCATAATGAGCCAGCCAGCGTCCTTGTTTTCCTCTGCCAAGCGTCTTAACTTGTTTTCTCCGATACGGAAATACTTTGACGCTTCTTCAATGGTAAGGGTGTATTTTTCCCATACAGGAATATCGTTGCTATTCATCAGATACCCCCTTTCCCATGTTTCGTATCATACTGGATATAGGGGATAAGGTCGGTGCGGTCTATCCTCTGTAAGTGGGCGGTTAGTTTACTGGAAAGGGAAGTGCTGTATCTTGCCTTATCAAGCATAGTTCCCACTTTTTCCAGTCCACCTAATGCGTCATGTTCTTCCAAGAAATAGAAACTTACACAGCAGAAATCACGCCACCCTCTGTGAGCCATTGCTGTGTTTCTTCAAGGGAATTATGTGGTTTGGGTACTTGCAGTTTCAAGACTTCCACAGCCCCTAAAAAGCGTTCCCAAAACCGACACGTTTTCCACCTGCTCTTATTACTTTCATTTCTGTTCGCTACGACAAAGCGTAGGTTGTTTGCCAATAGCCCGAAAGCCAGTTCCCCAAGTTCCAGCGGTCTGTCCTTGAATGTCATGGCAAAGGCATGAGCCTTATCATCACGCAGTTGCATTTCTGTCCGTTTCCAACTGCCGACTTCATCAAGCGTCTTATTATATTTTGAACAGACTTCCTTATCCTTGTCATAAAAGCGGTAGGACAATCCCGATTTTCCAGCACCGATATAAACCGTTTTTGCGGTGTCGAAATCGTCAAACTTGCTTTCATCAAAGTGGTAGCCCTCACTATTGGAAATAAATTCCTCTTTTTCGCATTTCTTCTTTATCTGCTCTATGGTAAAGAATGGCTTATCGTTCTTATCATCAATGGCAATATCAAGCCTTGTGAAGTGGAAATTATCCAGTCCGTATCTTCTTTCACAATGTTTGAACATATCCCCAAAGGTATAGTTTCTGCTGTTGAGAATACGGAAAATATCATCACAACCTCTGCCAGTCATAACAAGATAACAGCCTAACCCTTGTGGGTTGTCCTCTGTCTTTCTTGCGTCCCCCGATACATAAATATCTCCAATCTCCCAGCGTATCTGATAAGTCTTGAATTTAACGGTTGCCGGATAAACATTGAAAATGTCAGTCGGTAACTCTAAAATGTGTGTGATTACATCTTCTGCGGTTGCGGTTTCAAATACAATGCTGATGTAATCAATCTTAACGGATAAATTTTCGTGTGTTGCGATACTTCATTACTCCTTTCGTATGCCCCGATTTTTTGCGGGGTATAAATTGCATTTTTTCCTTTATTTATCACAGTTTCTAGGTACTATGACATGTATACGCAGGGCGGTGTTACATATACGCCCTCTGCGAACGCCGAAAGGCGTTCCCTTTCCAAAAGGAACTGTCTGTCCGAAACACGTCTGGGGGACGTGCCCCGTCCAGCCAGCCCTTTTGGAAACCCGATTTTCAGTCTGATAGTCCATGCTTATTCATGCTGTCAAAGTGAAAATATGTCTTTTGTATGCTTACTCAAGCGTGTGATTGACCCTAGCGTGCTTAATCACTTCATTTGATACGATAATAACGCCATTAGAATTACTTGTCAAGAAGTTTTTGTTGACTTTTCAATAAACATTAAGTATGATATGCTTATAAATACCAAGAAAAGAAATGAAAGGAGCGGTTATACTAAGTTATGGAGGGTTATATAAAGAAAATCAGTTTCTTAGGAGAGAACATACAGACCATAAGAAAACACAGAGGAATGAAACAACAGGAACTTGCGGACAAAATCGGTATCAATATGCAGAGCCTTTCCAAGATTGAACGTGGCGTGAATTACCCTACCTTTGATACGCTGGAAAAGATAATGGACGTGCTGGGTGTAACACCCAATGAATTATTGTCGGGGGAATGGAAGTATATTGACCACACCGAGCCATACATCATGGATATTATCAAACGGGAACAGGACTTCAATGTTTCCTTAGACTATCTGTCTGAAAATGAATTTTTTGATAACGAGAATGAATGTAGATTTTACAAGTTAACCAAACTCATGCAGTATATCCATAATTACATTACCAATGAGGTCGTGGAGTTGGAAGAACTTATGGAAATCAAACAGTTGATACAGCGTCAGAAATTGGAACGTATTATGAAAGTGCATAAAGAAATGCGTGGCTTAGACCGATACAGAGAACAGCCGAAAGAATATAAGTATCACAACCCTTATGATGATTGGATATTCCGTCAACTTGCGGACATAGACAGACAAAATAACATTCCAGACACTTCGCCCCAATTAGATTTTAATGAAATGGACTATGACGATTATCTGAAAGACAAATGGAACAGAGGACTTTGATTTTTCCTCTTGTGAAAAGATACCGCAAACAAAAAGCCCAGTAAAGAGTGCAAAGCACCACCAATGGTGGCAAGGCTCTTGACAGGGCTTTTTCTTTTCTGTGTTGGATAATCAAGAGGAAGAAAGGCAAAGTGTACATTTTTAAAGATTAGAAAAATGGCAAGGGTATGATGATTTTTGTTGTGGTACAGAGTTGGACTGGTATGTAAAGGCAGAGGATATTGTATTGAAGAATAAGGGCAATCAGAACGCAGGTAACCCACAGAACCATGCACCGCAGGGACAGCCGAAGAAATAATACGGCTATACTCTTTTTATTGTAGTAGATATACAAAAATGTTATAATGCAAGTATAATAATCTGATGTTTTGGAATGAAATTCATTAAATATTAATAAATGACAAAGCATAATTTTAACATTTTTATGCTACTATCAGAAATTAAAAGGAGTGATTATTATGAAATCAAAAAAGTGTACGTTGGGTTTATTGATATTTTATCTAGTGGCATTGACATGGATTATTTTGTTTAAGTTTCAGTTTTCTATTGCAGACTTACCTCATTTAAGAAATATTAACTTGATTCCATTTGCTGATTCTGTGATTGTAAATGGAACAATAGATTTTAGTGAAATTATTCAGAACGTGTTGGCATTTGTACCATACGGTTTATTTATCCATATTTTGTGGAAGGAAAAGCCTATATTAAAACAATTTCTACCTATTGTATGTACCAGTTTTCTATTTGAAATAGTGCAATTTATCTTTGCTATTGGTGGAACTGATATTACAGATATTATTACAAATTCATTAGGTGGATTTCTAGGGATAGTCCTTGCTATTGGAATTTCTAAAATATCAAACAAGTATTGGATAAAAATTATCAATATTGTAAGTTTAATAGGAGCTATACTTTTGACATTATTTATCGCCATGATATTATTAGCTAACTCAAACTTCCCACACCATTTTGGTGTGCTGAACCTTGAAAAATCAATACTT
>CAJTZE010000052.1 GCA_910584265.1 uncultured Dorea sp.
TGTTTCTGAACAACTCAATTATATCAAAACCAGACGGTTTCATGCTATTTTTATGTCAGTTATTATTGAATTTTCAAGGTGCATAGGTACTTATTCAAGTGCGAAGTTTGAGTTTATAAATAAAAATGACAAAGATAGTAATAACGATATTATTATTAAAAAGAATGTTAAAGTCATAACAAACGAAACAGAACCCGAAAGGCAACCTATAAAAGTAACTGATGATGAGCTCATATTTAGTAATAATCCTCATTATGCCAAAGAAGACGTCATTGTTGCCGGTATACTTGATGTTGCACCAAAGGGATTTATTCGTAAAGTTTTAAGTGTTGAAAAGGATGATTCACAATATATCGTACATACAGAATACGCCGTATTGACAGATGTTTTTGAAGAACTGCATTTAACAAAAAATTTTTTATTTACTCCCGATGGTATCAACGAAACAGATTCTAACGGTCAAATTGGAACGTCAGCGAATTTTCGTAATGTCACACAAGCCAAAGCATATTTAGATAGGCAGACGATAGATTCATCCATGATTTCAAAAGTATCCACTACTGACGATACCAATACAGATTATCTATTCTATAAAGAATTTGAAGAAGAAATTAAAGGTAACATCTCCTTAACGGGTTCTGTTGGATTTAATGTTTGGGAAGAAATGACATTTGATATCAGCCATAATGATATTATCTTTGGAATGGCTTTACACAATGAAACAAACGGAGAACTCTTTGTTGGTTACAATGATGATATAATAGAAGAAAAAAATACCAAAAAGAAATTTTAAAAAAACAATTGCCAGATTTTGAATTTATGATAAGCGGTATTCCTTTTGTAGTAACAAATGAACTTCTTTTAGACATTAAAGGAAATGCAAAAATGGAAGGCGCATTCGGAACTTCTATTGGACTTGAATCTGAAAATACCAGTGGTTTTTTATATAACAGCAAAAATAATAAAGTGGACGACATAACAAAGAAAGAATATTTTTCTAATGGTCTGGAGTGGAGTACAGAAGCTAAAATGTCCGGCGAAAGCTCGGCAAGCGCGTTATTACATATTGTGTCAAAACTTTATGATTGTACTGGTACAGATATTGCAGTTGGAATTTCTGGTGAAGCAAATGGAGAAGTTTGTTTTAGTCCGAATGAAAGTATAGATGGTTTAAATTATGCCGGAAGTATTGAGTTGGCAATTAAGCCAAAACTTCAAGGAACTTTAGCAGTATCAGTTCCAGTTATTGATAAAAAATTAATTGAACAACCTCTTTTTCGTATTAGCTTAAAACCATTTTGGGAAAAGCATTGGACTTCCAGTGAAAACTGGGAACTAGATTTGGAAAATGCTGATACCACAGAAAATACTGAAGAATTAGACTACACATATCATACGAAATTCGGTGATGTAAATATGATTACATATCCTCAATTTGCATTTGATTATTTGGACGGATGGACAATCTCTCAAGAGGAAGTTACACAAAATGGAGAAACTGTAATTCTAACAAATGAGCGTGGTGTTACGATTACCTTTTCACATATAGGCGGTGTTGCAGAGGGCGAATTAGAACTCGGAGGTTCTACTACAGACATGAGACGGGTAAACATCAGTAAAGTTGCAGATTCAAAATTTACGCCTTCATATGTGCAAGGAAGTGATTATTCCAATCTAGGAAAGTTTATGGTAGCACAACAGAAAGTAACTGGTCAACTGGATATGTTATTAGATTCTGATTTTAAAGATGTTGATGGAGCTATCTCATATGCTGTTCTTCCCGAATCCCGACAGGGAATTGATGATGATGTAAGACATCCTAATATCGTGCAATTCGCATTCTGGTATAGTGGATATATTTCGTTTGTAGCAGAATCGCCAAATGGTCAATTTTCAGCAAATGAAGAACAAGAACTCATAAAGATTTTATCTAGCTTTAGAGTAGAATCTTAGATATAATCAAGGGATATTCCAAAAGACTGTATTGGAATATCCCTTTTTCAATTTTGGGGATTTACAATTGTTATATTTCCGCTTGTAAATCCCCACTCTTCGAGTGCCTACGGTAAAGGGATTGACAAGCTCTTTTTATAGTCCTACATATATTGCTATTATAATTCATGAAACATTCGTATACAAAATGTCCAATATCATATTTTGAATTTTTTGGATGATATGCGTTTCCTCCAATCTTTTGTTAATTTAACAGAACACATCAGAACACAATAGAACATTTTATATAGACATCTTAAAGTTCTGAAAGTGTTGTAAATACAAGGGATTTTAGAATTGTATGAAATGTTAATCCGGTATTCGATTCTCTCATCCCCTGTTAAAACCGTCGTATTCCGGCGGTTTTTTTCTGTCAGGAGATATATGAAGGTTTTATTGATACGCTCTGGGATGTTCTTATTTTATCTGCGGTCTTCGGATTCCATATGTTCCAATGCATATTCACAGGCTTGAATTACAAAACCCGAAAAGGTGACTTCCTGACTTTCTATTGCTTCATTTATCTTCTCCGCTAAAGGTAAGGGAAACCGGATAGTTTTATTTTCGCTTTCTTTTTTATTCGGTTATAATTGAAATGCCATATGCAGTACCGCCTATTATTCATATAATATTGCATATTTGAAAAATGTGCCGCTACAGTTATGCAGTCTTGTGGCGGAAATATATTGTTGGAAGTTGATAAAAATGGTAATGTTTTAAACAGGTGGAAAAAGGATTAATAAGTCTGTTACGGATAGGAGCGCCCGGAGGACTGCAGAGGAGGAGATAGAAACCTGAAGTTCAAGGACCGCCATTTAGAGTTTTTGGAACTTATTCGGTGTTTCTTTTTGGATGCGCAGACGGTTTATTTTGTTCCACATCAGATGAAACAGGCCTGCGCCAATTATGGATGAGGTTATATAGGCGGCGATTCCGCAGCCATTGCCCAGTGCATCCGTTATATGGCAGAATACCTTCTGGTGCATATAGTAATGCGGGCTGATATAGAACATATTAATAATCCCATACCGGTGGAATGTCAGGTTGAAGATGGTCGCGGCTGTGCAGCATACAAGATATAGTGTTACGCTGAACTGCCAGCCTTTCCATGAATGGCAGCTGTTGCTGCTTAATCCGCTGACACAGCCAAGGATGATCAGCAGAATATGCCATATATAGGAATGGAGTGTCAGCGGCAGGTATCCATAGTGCATGCCGCTGGTATCAAAGAATACAAAGATTCCGCCAAGCATTCCGAAATCCATCAGAAATGCCTTTAGTAAGGAGCAGAGCCTGTCCGCACGGGTCTGGAGAAATGGAATATGTTTCCGTATGCGGGCAGAGGATAAAAAGCCGATGGCCAGACAGACATACATAGGGATGCTGCACAGCTGGAAGGGAAAATGCCACCAGCTGTAGGTGCCATGGTTTATTGTAAAGGTAAGCGTCCACTGTTTCCATATTTCGCTGATCAGCATCAATATGCCGCAGAAGGCGTAACCATTTCGGGACGCCGGAAAGCACCCGCCTTTCGGGCGGATGCTGTGCGTTATGGTATAAAAATGATTGGAAAGCGCCATGTGATATCCCTCCATTCCCAGACAGGCATGTTTCAAAGGCTTTTTGTGCCCCTGCACTGATTCCGGCTAGGAATACTTTGGTAAATCTTCCTGGAATGCTGAAATTTGTGTTTTCAGTCCGTCAGAGGCAGATTCCGGCAGGGATGATAAAAGCCCTTCCATATTTCTGCGGATAAGCCCCGGATTGTAAGGAATTTCCAAAGCAAGATCGCTGTATGCGCGCAGCTTATTGAAATAGAAGGACGTTTCCTGTTCTTCTCCTGCATTCCGGCACATGCCGTACATGTGGACACAGTCCGACGCATCAATGTCGGAGCACTTTCTGCATATCCATTTCCCGAGAAAATAATAAGTTCCGCCGAGATCATAAAGAAATCCCGGAAGTGTAAGCAGCTGTTCTAGCATAGATTGTACCTCCTTGCAGCGGTTATAAATTAGTATAACCGTCTTTTTTATAACAATACCATATTTTGGGCATTTGCGGTGCCTTAACTTGATATGGCAGGAAGTTTTTTGGAAATAATTAAAAATAATGCTTTTCATTCTGGATATTTTGTGGTAACATTACTTTTACACACACTATATATTGTGGTGATGGTGTCTGGGGGCGGATTGCTTCCAGATAAGCGGTATAATCAGAAAATGGTCTGAGAGGAGAGTATTAAGGTGAAAACAGTAGTCAGGAACAAAGTAATTAAGAGAAACGGCGAAGAAGTTTCCTTCGATATATCGAAGATTGTTAATGCAATTAATGCGGCGAATCAAGAGGTAGAGAATATTTATAAGATGAATAAATATCAGGTGCGGGCGATCGCGGATGATATTGCACAGCAGGTGCAGCGCATGTCCCATGCTGTCCACGTTGAGGATATTCAAGATATGGTAGAGACCAGCATTATGGGAATGCGGGGATATGAGGTTGCGCAGAAGTATGTGCGTTACCGTTATAAGAGAGAGCTTGCCCGCAAGTCGAATACGACGGATAACGGGATCCTTGCTCTCATTGAGCATTTGAATGAAGAAGTGAATCAGGAAAATTCCAATAAGAACCCGGTGATCAATTCTACGCAGAGAGATTATATGGCAGGCGAGGTGAGTAAGGACCTGACCAAACGCGTACTGCTTCCAGAGGAGATTGTACAGGCGCATGAGGAGGGGATCATTCATTTCCATGATTCGGATTATTTTGCGCAGAAGGAGCATAACTGTGACCTGATCAATCTGGAGGACATGCTGCAGAACGGCACAGTTATCAGCGAAACACTGATCGAGAAGCCCCACAGTTTTTTTACAGCCTGCAATGTGACGACGCAGATTGTGGCACAGGTTGCAAGTAACCAGTATGGGGGACAGTCCTTTACGCTTGCGCATCTTGCGCCTTTTGTAGATATAAGCAGGCAGAAACTGAAGAAGGGTGTCATCGAAGAGCGCCGGGAGTGCGGCGAGAGCATGGACGAAGAGATTATTAGTAAGATTACTGAGAAACGTTTGAGAGACGAGGTAAAGAGTGGTATCCAGACAATCCAGTATCAACTGATCACGCTGATGACCTGTAATGGACAGGCGCCCTTTGTGACCATGTTTATGTATCTGGATGAGGTTCCGGAAGGACAGGAGCGGGATGACCTTGCTATGATCATCGAGGAAGTGCTCAGGCAGAGGATGCAGGGCGTTAAGAATGAGAAGGGCGTGTGGATCACACCTGCATTTCCAAAGCTGATCTATGTACTGGATGAGGATAATATCACAGAAGAGTCCAAATACTGGGAGCTGACGAAGCTTGCGGCAGAGTGCACTGCTAAACGCATGGTTCCGGATTATATTTCTGCGAAGATGATGCGGGAGTTAAAGCAGGGCAACGTATATACCTGTATGGGCTGCCGGTCTTTTCTGACGGTGGAGGATTCCCAGAGGAACCCGGATGGAAGCCATAAGTTCTACGGACGGTTCAATCAGGGTGTTGTGACTATCAATCTGGTTGATGCGGCATGTTCGGCAAAGGGTAATATGGAACGGTTCTGGAAGATTTTGGATGAGAGGCTGGAGCTGTGCCACAGGGCGCTCAGATGCCGTCATGAGAGACTGCTTGGAACGATTTCAGATGTGGCGCCGATTCTGTGGCAGTACGGGGCGCTTGCAAGGCTGAAGAAGGGCGAGAAGATTGATAAGCTGTTATATAATGGGTATTCAACGATTTCCCTGGGGTATGCAGGCCTCTATGAGATGTGCGTGAGAATGCTGGGGAAATCCCACACGGATCCGGAGGCAAGGGAATTTGCCCTGCAGGTTATGCAGCATCTGAACGATAAATGCAGAGAGTGGAGGGAAGCGGAGAATATCAGCTATTCGGTATATGGAACACCGATGGAGTCTACTACTTATAAGTTTGCAAA
Organism: uncultured Dorea sp.; assembly: GCA_910584265.1. Taxonomy (GTDB): domain Bacteria; phylum Bacillota; class Clostridia; order Lachnospirales; family Lachnospiraceae; genus Claveliimonas. Next base: position 5,966 of record CAJTZE010000052.1, read on the forward strand.
GTGCCTTCAGAAGCGGTTTGGGATTATTCCGGGAGTAACCGACAAGAACTATATTACCAACAGCTATCACGTACATGTGACGGAGGAAATCAACGCATTTGATAAGCTGAAATTTGAGGCGGAGTTCCAGAAGCTGTCGCCGGGCGGAGCGATCAGTTATGTGGAGGTTCCCAATATGCAGCAGAACATTCCGGCGGTGCTTTCCGTTATGAAGTTTATCTATGATAATATTATGTATGCGGAACTGAACACTAAGAGCGATTTCTGCGAATGCTGCGGATACGACGGAGAGATCCAGATCAAAGAGGATGAGTCCGGAAAACTGATCTGGGAGTGCCCGAATTGCGGTAATCAGGATCAGAATAAGATGGCTGTGGCCAGAAGGACCTGCGGATATATCGGGACGCAGTTCTGGAATCAGGGCAGGACACAGGAGATAAAAGACAGAGTATTACACTTGTAGATAGAATGAGAGAGGGAAGGGCGCGCTGCTTCGGCAGCGCGCCCTTGTAATTACTATTCATTTTGTCCGCCCGTCAGATAAAAATTTGAAAGCTATATGCGCGTCCGGGGACCGAGCTTTCCTTCTTTGAAATGCTTCCGGCACAGCGCTGTGTAGCAGTCGTTGCCGCCTACTACGATTTGTGAGCCGGTGCGGATGATCTCTCCGTCCTCGGTAAAGCGGGTGTTGCAGCTTGCGCCTTCCCCGCACCAGCAGACAGTTTTTAATTCCTCAATGACATCTGCCCATGCGAGAAGCCACATGCTTCCTTCAAACAGCTCCCGGCGGAAATCGGTGCGGAGGCCGTAACAGATCACAGGGATTTCTAAGTCATCTACAATGTGTTCAAAAAATTCGATGTCAGATTTCCTGCAGAATTGTGCTTCATCAATGATGACGCAGTCGTATCTGCGCAGCTCAAAGTCCTCCATTGCAGTAACGTCCTCTACATATTTACATGCATGCTCCAAGCCCATACGGCTCCGGATCACACCCTTGTCGCGGGTGTCCAGCTTTGGCTTGGCCAGAAGAGCCTCCTTGCCGCGCTCATAATAATTATAGGCGGCCATTAGGGCATTTGCGGTTTTGGAGCTTCCCATTGCTCCGTGTCGAAAATATAATTTAGCCATAGTGTAGTCCTTTGAAATATTTTTTAATAAAGTAAAGATATTATGCACAGCTTTACTCAGTTTACCACAGAAAGCAGAAAAAGGGGAGAAAAATTGCGGCAATCTTCTTGAAATAGGGATGGCGCAGGAGAGATTTGTAATTTATAATGAAAGTAGGATCATTGTGCAGGGATACTATATAGAATAAAGAGGTAGAGGCATGTATTATGGAAGTATAAAGAGATATGATATTGCAGACGGCCCGGGTGTACGGGTCAGCTTATTTGTGTCCGGCTGCAGGCATCACTGTAAAGGATGCTTTAATGCGGAGACCTGGGATTTTGAATATGGCAGGCCGTATACCAGGGAGACGGAGGATGAGATTATCTGTCTGCTAGGAGATAACTATATTCAAGGGCTTACAGTGTTAGGAGGAGAGCCTTTCGAGCCGGAAAATCAGCCGGAGGTGGCACGGCTCCTTAAGAGAGTAAAGGAGACTTATCCGAAGAAGGACATCTGGTGCTATTCTGGATACCTCTATGATGTGGATATGCAGGAGGGAGGATGCGTCTATACGGATGTGACAGAGGAGATGCTTTCTTGCATTGATGTGCTGGTGGACGGTGAGTTTGTGGAAGAAGAGAAGGATATTACACTCTTATTCCGGGGCAGCAGGAATCAGCGCCTGATTGTTCTGAAGGACGGCAGGGACACAGGCAGGTATGGCGTATAGGGAGAAAACAGGGAGGATTTTATGGGCAGAAAATTAAAAGCGGCGATAGCCGGTCTTGGGAGCAGGGGAAAGGATGCCTATGCTGCTGCGGCCAGATTATTTCCAGATAAAATGGAGATTGCAGCGATTGCGGATACGGATCCGGCTAAGGTCCTGGAAACAGCCAGAGAATATCATGTGCCGGAGGAAACCTGTTTTGCCAGCGCAGAGGAGATGCTTGCGCAGGATAGGCTGGCGGATGTTATGATTATTGCAACTCAGGACAGGCAGCATGTGAAGCATGCACTTCCAGCGCTTAGGAAAGGGTATCACCTGTTGCTGGAGAAGCCTGTTTCGCCGGATCTGGAGGAATGCAGAGAGCTGGTCAGAGCTGCCGGGGAGTGCGGCCGTCAGGTTGTTGTCTGTCATGTGCTCCGGTATGCGCCCTTTTATATGAAGCTGAAAGAAATCATCGATTCGGGTGTGATTGGAGAGATTGCCTCTGTTATGGCGGTTGAAAATGTGGGCTGGTGGCACCATGCGCACAGCTTTGTGAGAGGAAATTGGAGAAATTCGGACACAACGAGTCCGATGATCCTGCAGAAATGCTGCCACGATATGGATATACTGCTGTGGCTTACAGGCAAGACCTGTAAATCCGTCAGTTCCTTTGGAGATCTCTACTTATTCCGCAGGGAGCGGGCGCCGGAGGGCGCGGCAGGAAGGTGTGTGGATGGTTGTAAAGCAAGGGCAGGCTGTCCGTTTGACGCGGAAAAGATTTATATGGACCACGAGGAGTACGGTATTCTCCATGGGAACCGCGGGTGGCCGCTGGACGTACTTGCCCTGCATCCGTCAAGGAAAAGCATTGAGGAGGCGCTGCGGTCAGGCCCCTACGGACGCTGCGTATATTACTGTGATAACAATGTGGTAGACCATCAGGTAGTTAATCTCAATATGACAGACGGTTCGACCTTCAGCCTTACCATGTGTGGGTTTACGGCGGATATCAGCCGGTATACCAAATTTATGGGGACGAAGGGTGAGATTATTGCGGATATGGCGGCAAATACCATACAGCTTACTGAATTTGGAAGAGAAGCCAAAGTCATAAAGATCCGGAAATCGGAGGACTTTTCAAGGCATGGAGGCGGTGATAACCGCATGGTAGAGGATTTTCTGGATATGATTATTGAAGGAAGAGTGCCGGATGACAGGATGACATCTGTGGAGCGTTCGGTGGAAAGCCATTACTGTGCCCTGGCGGCGGAGGAATCCAGATTGAAGGACGGAGCCGTTATAGAGATTGAACCGATGAGAAGAGGATAAAAATATCTATTTACAAATATGTATTGCAGGACTATAATAATAACCAGCAGATGATGTTACTGCAATCACCGAATTCTGAAAAAAGAATATGGAAGTCTTTGTGGCAGGGTGCAAGTCCCTACCGATGGTATAGTCCATGACCCGCGCAAGCGGCTGATCTGGTGACCTCAGGAGAGGAATTCCAGAACCGACGGTATAGTCCGGATGAGAAAAGACATTTTCTGCAGATATGCCCGGGACTCTTTTGTTCCGGGTTTTTATATGCACACGAGTGCGGATGGGAAGGATGCGGCATAAGCTGCCCGCACCGGCGCGGCGAGTAGGGGAAGACAAATCTTCCCTGCTCGATTGACAGAAGTTTTCTGTCATATAAAAAGCAATATAAAACTTTTTGTTAGGAGGATTGGTGAGATGAACCAGACAAATGAAACAATGAGACAAAACGCAGCGATAGGAAGCAGAGCAGGGATCCGGGTGAAAACCATTGCTTTTGTAGGACTGATGGGAGCAGTGAGTGCGGTGCTTATGCTGTTTCGTTTTCCGATTCCATTTATGCCGCCATTTATGTCCTTTGATCTGTCCGGCGTGATGGAGATGCTGGGAGGGTATATGTTTGGGCCGGTAGCGGCATTCTGCATTATTGTGGTGAAGATACTGTTGCAGCTTGTGATTCAGGGGTCATTTTCTTTGGGAACAGGAGAGCTCCAGGGAATTATCTTAAGCAGCTGTTATGTACTTCCGGCAATCTTTATTTATCACAGAAAAAAGACGAAAAAGACGGCGGCGGCAGGCATGGCAGTGAGCACTGTGCTTGTGGCGGTAGTCGCAGTCTTTACGAATCTGTATATGATCATTCCGTTCTATGTGAATCTGTTCGGAATGACGATGGACGATATCATCGCAATGTGTACGGCAGTCAATCCGGCGATGAAGGACGCTATGACTATGGCGCTGTTCGGGATTGTTCCGTTTAATCTGATTAAATACGGCGCAACCTCTATACTGACATTTATTCTGTATAAGAGACTGAGCCGGTTTATTAAGGGTATTATAGAGAAATAATAGGATAGAGAAAAGCTATGTATTGAAATGAAAAGGAGACAGGAAAATGAAATTTACGCTGGATAAGGCAATTACATACGAAGCGGCCGTAGGGCGGATGTTTGAGATGCTGGGGACGGATAAGATCATGGCGCTGGCATCGAGCAAGGATGATTATGTTATGGTACGGAATGTAAGCTGTCTGTTTTACGATGAGAAGATTTATTTTAAGACAGATAAGAACTTCCGTAAGACGAAGCAGTTATTGGAGAACCCGCGCGTGGCTATGTGCTGGAGCGGTATTCAGGTTGAAGGGCTTGCGGAGAATAAAGGACTGGTGGTAGAGGAACCGGGACGGAGATTTGAGGAAGGTTATAAGAAATACCTGTGGCAGAGCTATAACAAATACAGCCATGAGGACACCGAGATACTTGTGGAAGTGTCTCCGAAGTATGTGGAAATATGGGACACCAGCGAAGAAGGATACGCATTTCAGCTCTTTTTGGATTTTGATAATAAGACAGTAGAAGTAAAACAATACGATAAAAAATAAAGCAATATAACACAGGAACGCAGCGATACTTTCTGCGAAGCCGGTTTAGGGACGTTTTCATTGGAATGCCGCCCCGGCTGTGCGGAAGGTATCGCTGCGTTTTTTTGGCGTTCTGTCAATCAATCACTGCCTGTATTCTATGCCTTGAATATAAACAGCCTTGAATCAAAATCACAGCCCGGCCGTCTATTTTTATATTCACCGCACATGGAATCAGAAGTGATCAGTCCTGCATTCATCAGCTCATCCCCGTAGAAGGTCTGGCTGCAGCCTTCTAAGTGATAGCAGAGCTCTGGATCAAGTCCCTGAAGCCGGATACGGCTAAATGGTGCATTTACTTGATTCAGCGTTTTGTACCAGCCTATAATTGCCGTCTTTTTATCCGGACTTACCACCATCCATGCGGTAATATTTCCCTCAAATGGACTGCACAGGCGGTAAAATGTTCCGAACTGGATCAGTCCGCGGTATTCCTTCATAAATGCAATCTGCTTCTTGACCTCTTCCCGTTCGTCCTCTGTCAATTTGTTCAAATCCAGCTCATAGCCGAAGGTTCCGAAATAAGCCGTATTTGCACGGGTATAAAGCGGAGTGTTCCGGTGCAGCTGATGGTTCGGAACGGCAGATACGTGGCTTCCCATGCTGCTTACCGGGTAGCAGTAGGAGGTACCGTATTGGATCTTCAGGCGTTCAATGGCATCCGTATCGTCACTGGTCCAAGCCTGCGGTGCGTAATAGAGCATTCCCGGGTCAAAGCGGGCGCCGCCACTGGCGCAGGACTCGAACAGCACATGAGGAAATTCGCTGGTCAGCCGTTCATACAGGTCATAAACGCCAAGGATATACCGGTGGAATACCTCGCCCTGCTGGTCAGCAGGAAGGGCGGCACAATAGCATTCGGTAATATAACGGTTCATATCCCATTTAATATAAGAAATCTTAGCTTCCCTTAAAAGGGCGGCCATCATATTGTAAATGCAGTCAACAACCTCCTTCCGGGAAAAATCCAGCACATGCTGATGGCGTCCGAGGGAGGCTCTGCGTCCCGGCATCTGCAAGATCCAGTCTGGATGCGCGCGGTACAGATCAGAATCTGCATTGACCATTTCCGGTTCAAACCAGAGTCCGAATTTCATGCCGAGAGCTTCAATCCGCTTGGAAAGTCCTGAGATGCCGTCCGGCAGTAATTCTTTGTTGGCGGTCCAGTCACCGAGGCCTGCCCGGTCATTTCTTCTGGCACCGAACCAGCCGTCATCCAGAACGAAGAGCTCCACACCGCATTTCTTTGCCCTGTCCGCGATTTCCACAAGGAGGTCTTCGTTGAAGTCAAAATAGGTTGCCTCCCAGTTATTAAGGAGGATCGGACGGGGGCGGTCTCTCCAGTATCCTCTGGCAAGCCGTTTCTGATACAGGCTGTGGAAAGACTGGCTCAATTCGTTCAGCCCTCGGCAGGTATATGCCATGACGGCTTCCGGAGTTTGGAAATCTGCTCCCGGCTCCAGCTTCCAGTCAAAAGTATCCGGGTGGATTCCCAGAAGTATCCGGGTCACGTTCTGGTTGTCTACCTCGGCCTGTGCAAGGAAATTTCCGCTGTAGATCAGGCTGAAGCCCACAGCCTCGCCCTGGCTTTCATCTGTGTGCGGGCGCTTTAATATGATGAATGGATTGTGCTCATGGGAGGAGCTTCCCCGCATGCTTCCCACAGAAACGATTCCCGGTTCCAGATTTCTGGTTTTTAAATGGCGTTCCCTTGCCCATACGCCGGAAAACTGCAGCCATTCATAATCACAGTCCGGGAAATCCATGGACAGGCTCATGGCTCTTCCCAGATGAAGAGCTTCGCAGCCCTGATTGGTAAAGCATACACTTCTTGTGATAACCGGCCTTTCTTCAAATATCGTATAGAAAAGCTGGACTGAGAGTCCGGTGACAGAATCCTTCAAGGTAATAATCAGAGTCGCCGCCTCGTCTTCTTTTTCCACATAAACTGCCGGCAGTCCGGGAAGCTGCGGTTTTCCCTGTATGATCAGAAAACCTGCATACGAAAGGTCTGACAGACGGCTTCCATTTGTCTGGATCACTTCTACTGCCGGCTCCCGGTAATCGGTAGTCCCATAGACGGGGTATTCCTGCTTTAAATGCTCCAGTGATACAGTATCCTGGTCTTCGGACAAATAGGAAGCCATATTCCGAAAGCTGTATTCTGCCAGATGGGAGAAGTCCTCTCTGTCCCGGACAGCTTTTCCAAAATAAAGCTGTCCCAGCTGTCCGCCGGGAAGTACGGTCATAATATAGCTGATTTCATGGTTATAAAGATGAAATGTTTTGGTCTTTTCATGAAATATGATTTGCATAATATTTCCTCCATAGTTAAATTGTTGTCATTTTATTATAGGAATCAGAAGGTGCAGTGTCAATACAAAACCAGCTTGTATTTTTATACAGATATGATAAGATATTCAAGGACAAAAGAAGAAGGGTGAAGGATATGAAAACGAAGAACGGATTGATACTTTTTTTGGCGGCATTTATATGGGGAACAGCATTTGTGGCACAGAGTATGGGAATGGATTATCTGGGGCCTTTTGCGTTTAACGGAATACGGAGCTTTGTGGGAGGCATCACACTGCTTCCCTGTTTTGCACTGCTGAATATCATAGGAAAAAAAACAGAGGGAGAGAAGAACGAGGACTCCGGGGGAAACAGAAGAACATTGATTACAGGAGGCATCTGCTGCGGCCTGTGTTTATTTGCGGCCAGCAGCCTGCAGCAGATTGGTATTCAATATACAACGGTAGGAAAAGCCGGATTTATTACAGCCTTTTATATTGTGCTGGTTCCGGTTCTTGGGATTTTCCTGAAGAAGCGGGTTGGCTGGAAGGTATGGGCGGCGGTCCTGCTTTCCATTGCGGGACTGTACTTCTTATGTATTACAGAAACATTTGCTATCGGGAAAGGGGATATTTACGTATTCCTATGTGCACTGATTTTTTCTATGCATATTTTAGTTATTGATTATTTTGCTCCGAAGACAGACGGGGTAAAGATGTCCTGTATCCAGTTTTTTGTGGTCGGGATATTGTCGCTCCCGTTTATGCTTCTGCTTGAGACTACTACATTTGAGGTTGTGTTAAAGAGTCTGGGACCGATTCTATATGCAGGTGTTATGTCCAGCGGTGTGGCATATACGCTGCAGATTATCGGGCAGAAGAATATGAATCCGGCGGTGGCTTCCCTGATCCTCAGTCTGGAATCCAGTATATCCGTGCTTGCAGGCTGGGTAATGCTGGGGCAGAATCTGTCAGCGCGTGAAGGAGCCGGTTGTGTTATGATGTTTGCGGCAATTATTCTGGCACAGATTCCAGATAGGGCGAAGAAGTGATTGACAATTTCGCGGATTTTGAAAAACTGTAACAAAATTGAAGGAATATCTTACAAAGAGCAGAAATTTCTGCTACAATGATAGATAGGAATGGAAATCCGCACTGCTGACTTACAGGCCGAGCGGATTTTTCTATCATATTCACAGTAGGGATGTCAGTATAGATTGACCTTGACGGGAGTATTGGGAAGGTTGCCAAGTTTCAGAGGAAAGGAGAATAGGAATGTTCAAAGCAGGAACGTATATTGTGTGCGGACAGCACGGCGTGTGCAGGGTAGAAGGCGTAGGAAAGTTACAGTTGACAGAGGCATCCGGGGACAAAGATTATTATACATTATCAAAGGTATATTCTAAAGGCGGGGTATTGTATGTTCCGGCGGACAGTGAGAAGATTGTGATGCGGCCGGTAATCTCAAAAGAGGAGGCAGAAGAGCTGATCGGGCATATGAGAGAGATTGACCTGTTGCAGATTGATAATGAGAAACGGAAAGAGGAGATATTTAAGCAGGCTTTCAGAACCTGTGATTCCAGAGAATGGGTTAAGATAATCAAGACCTTATATGAGAGAAAAAAGATACGGCTTGCCAAGGGGAAAAAGGTGACGGCAAGCGATGAAAGGTTCCTGCGTGCGGCAGAGGATAATCTGTACGGGGAACTGGCGATTTCATTAGATATTGCCAAGGGTGACGTGGAGAAGTACATTATGGATAAGATTGGCGGAGCAAAGAAATGAGATTTGTAATACAGCGTGTGTTGAATGCAGATGTGAAGATAGACGGCGAGACTGCCGGGGCAATTGGAAAAGGTTTTATGGTATTGATAGGTGTGTCAGATTCTGATACGAAGGCTGTCGCGGATAAGATGGTTAAGAAGATGATTGGTCTCCGGATTTTTGAGGATGAGCAGGGAAAGACGAATCTGTCTCTGGAATCAGTAGGGGGAGGACTGCTTTTGATTTCCCAATTTACTTTGTATGCGGATTGTAAGAAGGGAAACCGTCCGAGCTTTATCCGGGCCGGAAAGCCAAAGGCCGCGGAGGAGATGTACGAGTATATTATTGAGAAATGTAAGGAATCGGTGGATATTGTAGAGAGGGGAAGATTCGGCGCTGATATGAAGGTCAGCCTGACAAATGACGGCCCCTTTACAATTGTGCTTGATTCCGATATGCTGTGACAGCGGCCGGGCATGTTCCTGTATCAGCGCATGCGGAGACGAAAGCCGGCGGAAGGAATGGAACTATGAAAGGGTTTAGAAAAATGTGCAGGAAGGCAGGCGTTTTCCTGCTGTTTCTTGTATCTGCATTTCTTTTTGGATGTGCAGGGCAGAGAGAAGAGATGTCCTGCCAGGTAATTGGACGGGGATTTCTGCAGCCTGTCTGTGAAGGAGCGGGAAAGATATTTACCACCTATACGGCAGAAATGCGCGCCCCCCTTCCAAAGGAGGATTTTGCCCGGGTAAAGGATTATATTCCGGATATTATTGTGGAGCTTAAATATGCGGGAAATGATAATTTTACCGGAGCGGTTATCTATGATTTTACAGATGCCTATCTGCGCTATGGGACAATTGAGAAATTGAAGCATGTGCAGGAGGAGGTCGTGCAGTATGGATATTCCCTGAAAATATGGGATGCATTCCGTCCGGTTTCCGCTCAGTTTAAGCTGTGGGAAATCTGTCCGATTCCCAAATATGTCGCAAATCCTTACGGGGGATATTCCTCCCACAGCAAGGGAAATACGGTTGACATTACATTGGTAAACCGGGAAGGGTCGGAGATAGAGCTTCCTACAGGCTTTGATGATTTTTCGGATAAGGCAGACCGGGATTATGGCGACTGTACAGAAGAGGCGGCGGGAAACGCAAGGTATTTAGAGGAAGCGATGCAGAGAAACGGATTTGTTCCCTATTCCGGTGAATGGTGGCATTTTGAGGACGGAGACAACTATCCGGTTGAGGAAGTATTTTCACCATAATAGGATGTATGAACAGGGAGGCTTCGTAAAGGCGGAGCCTCCCTTTAGAGTATATCCTTTTTACAATACCGGAAGAATCCGGTGCCTATTCCAATTACCGTGAAAACAAGGCCTGCTGAGAGATACCCGGTATTCAGGCATTTATCGGCAATGATGTCTGCACTTTCGGTGTAGCCGAAGGGTGTAATGTATTTGAGAAATCCTGCCTTATCCGTCAGGTTGGCAATGATATTAAGAAAATAGAAGAGCGCGGCCATGCCCAGTCCGATGCCGAGACTTCCGCGGCTTAAGAAGGCAGAGATCCCAAAGCAGACGGCAGCGGTTTCAACCTGAAGAAGAAAGTAGGCTAGAAACAGAAGGGAGAGGGAGCGGACATCCGGCTTTTCTCCGATTGCATAGATAGAGAGTATTGCGGCGGCAATGATAATAAGATTCAATATGACAATCTGCAGCAGCATGGAAATAAGCTTCTGGATGAGGATCTGCTTCCGGCTGACAGGGTGGGTGAGGAGAAACTCTGCGGTCTGTTCTTTTTCCTCTTTTGCCAAAATGGAAATGCCGGTCAGGGCGGCGAAGAATGCACCTCCAAGCCCCAGGACATTACCGCATTCAACACCAAAAAAGCCCATAAATTCACCGAAATTCAGCCGATCCATGCCAAAGGCGGCTGAGAAGCTTCCCATCTCGGCAAACATGGCGCTGACGCCGTTCATCTGGGTTTCCATTTCCGGATAGATCAGAATGCAGACCGCCAGCATAAAAGCGATAACGGCTGTCCAGATAAGAAGGGCAGGTTTCCCTTGCTTTAATTCATGTTTCACCAGAGTCATGTTAGTTTCCCTCCTTAAGTGTAATAATGTAAAAAGATTTCTTCCAGGTCCGGTTCAGAAATGGATACATCTGTCAGTGGCAGTACGGCCAGGGTCTGTAGAAGAGGATTTAGATTTCCGTCATATAAAAAGCTGACGGAATCACCGTCTGTCTGTATGTCCTTCATATGCTCCAGAGCAGGCGGCTCGGACAAGCCTCTTAGGCGGACACGCTTTGCATCGGTATGTCCCAGCTGCTTGGTACTGCCTGTGGCAAGCAGACGGCCTCCGCGGATAATGGCGGCATGCCTGCAGTGCTTTTGAATCTCCGAAAGGACATGGGAGGATAGGAAAATGGTGCTTCCTCCGGCACTGCGTTCCTCCAGAATAGTAAAGAACTCCCGCTGCATCAAAGGATCCAGTCCGCTGGTAGGCTCATCCAGAATATAAAGCGCAGGCATATGCTGCAGTGCGCAGACAATGGATACCTTCTTGCGGTTTCCAAGTGACAGCTCGCGGATTTTCTTATTTGTATCCAGCGCCAGACGTTCACAAAGAATTTTAGACTCCATACGGCAGTCCCGGCGGCGCAGGTCTGCAGAAAATCTTATCACATCCTTTACCCGCATATTCGGATAAAAGGAAGCCTCCGAAGGCATATAGCCGATATGGGACAGAAGGGCATCCCTTTGCCGGAGAATATCCATCCCAAGAATCTCTGCACTTCCGCTTGTAGGAGAAATAAGTCCCAGAAGCGTCCGTATGGTGGTGCTTTTTCCGGCGCCGTTCGGACCGATAAAGCCAAAGAAGTCGCCCTGCTCTACCGTCAGGTTCATGTCAATGATCCCTCTTGCTTTTCCATAATATTTTGTAAGAGAAGTGGTTTTTACAGCGTACATTTATGGTCAGTCCTCCTTCTTCAGATATACATTCTTCCAAAATGCCAGCATTTCCGAAAAATCTTTTTTCAAGGCTCCGGCATCTAATGTACTGCCGCGCTGTGAGATTTCCCAGAGATAGCCGACGGACATCAGGTAAATCTGCCGGTGCATCATTTCCAGATCCAGACCGGGGATAAAATTATCGGGATCCAGACGGGCTAAAGCATCTGCCGCTTTTCTATTAAAGTGCTGTTTGTAGCTTGCCTGAATAGCTCCGCAGATGGCGGTATCTTTTTCGTAAAATGCCTTCATGGCAAAGGCGGCCATGTCTGGGTAATGGCACAGCATTTGGATTTTGGCATGCATGCACCGTTCCATCATTTCAAATAAATCTTCTGATTCATAACAGTGGTTACGGGTGAGATGTTCAATCGTAAGATCCGCAGCCCTGTCCCACAGGAATAGATAGAGTTCCTTCTTGTTACAAAAATAATGGAATAGAAGGGATTTGCTTATGCCTGCCTCGTCTGCAATCTCCTGCATAGGGCTTTTCCGGTATGAATTTCGGGAAAATACACGAAATCCTGCATTGATGATCTTCTGCTGTTTTTCAATTGGAAGAGCGTGGAATTTTTCGTTCATGGGAATACCTCGCTGACCGGATTGGTTAATTATATTTACTATTATAAACCATTGACCATTTTTGAGAAGACCTATGATATAAATATTTGTCTGTTCTCTTGACAGTATTCCGTGGTTTATAATAGTATAAATTATAGTATGAGAATTTCGGAAACAGCTAATACAGCAATAGATATTGAAAAAGGGAGAATATTATGGCGGCAATTGATTTGAGTCATCGTAAATCCGGAGGGTCTTCCTCTCGAAGAGCAGATGCTGTGCCTGTCCGATATCAGGCAGAACATCCGGCAGCTCAAAGCCTATATTGAAGAGAATCTCAGGGAGAAGGAGGAGCTTAAGGAGATTCCGGAAATCGGGAAGCAGGTTCTGGGGCAGCAGTATGCACTGGTACAGTCGCTGGAGGCTTGGATAGATGAGCTTACCCTGCTATCCTAGCGGCGGATGGGAATACTCTCTTTTTTGTGCACGGATTGAGAGGATAATAAAGTGAAATCATATTACAATGTAAATGCAGGTTTATACAACGCTTGCAGAGAGCGTAGAGAAGGAGGTTTTAATGGAGTGGGTTGAAAGGTTAAACCAGAGTATGAATTACATTGAGGAGCATTTGACGGATGAGATCGATTATGGACAGCTTGCCAAAACTGCCTGCTGTTCTACGTATCACTTCCAGAGGATGTTTGCTTACATGGCGGGGATTCCATTGTCTGAATATATACGGAGAAGGAAAATGTCGCTGGCCGCGGTGGATTTACAGGGCAGCACCTCGAAGGTAATCGAGATTGCAGAGAAGTACGGCTACAGCTCGCCTACGGCATTTAACCGGGCATTTCAGTCGATTCATGGAATCGCGCCGTCTGCTGTCAGGGGAGAGGGGGTAGAAGTTAAGTCCTTTCCTCCCATTGTATTTAAAATTTCAGTAAAAGGAGCGGAAGAAATGAATTACCGGATTGAGACAAAGGATGCGTTCCGTATTATCGGCGTGTCTGCACCGTTAGATAAGCAGATAGAAAATAACTTTAAGGTGGTGCCGGAAATGTGGCAGAGGGCCGCCATGGATGGAACGATCCAAAGGCTGGCGGGTCTTATGGATTCGCCGCCGATGGGCCTTTTGGGCGTGAGTGCCTGTGGCGAGGAGGAAAACTGGAAATACTTTATCGCGGTGTCTAGTACAAAGAACGGCGGGGAATTTGAGGAATATACAGTACCTGCGGCAACATGGGCCGTATTTACCGGGGAAGGGACGAATCAATCGATTCAGGAGCTGGAGCAGAGAATCATTACAGAGTGGCTGCCTTCATCAGGCTACGAATATGGCAGTGCGCCAGATATCGAGTTGTATCTGAATCCGGATCCAGAGAATGCAAGGTATGAAGTGTGGATACCGGTTGTGAAGGCATAAAATTAAGGTGTATAGTCTTGCTGAATTGTCAACGGCTATACACCTTTTTTACTTTATAGGAAAATGCGATTTTTGAGCAATAAAAAAGAACAAAAGTTCATCGAACATATGTTTGATAAACTTCTGTCTGGGTATGACGATGAGACGATACGGCTTAGAAGATATAAAAACCTTCAACGCCAGCCTCGTCAGCAAACAAGTCGTCATCATTTAAGAAATAATCCATATCCAGAAGTTCATCTTCGCTCATACGGCGAATGTCCGTAGATGTCATTCCTTCTGGAGGATTTTCGATGTATTTTTTGTGCAACTCCCCAACATCTGGTTTCATGGTAAGCCCCCCTCCTTTTAGAGGATTATATCACAGATTGCAGAAAAATAAATCATGCAGAGGAACGCTTCCCACGAGATTTGGACATTGCTTTCTCGTACAATTCTTTGAGGGATACGCGCTTGTGGTTATAATAGAGTTCAAGAACCGTCATTTTGTGTTTGCAGTCAGGGCATTCGAGAGGATCTTAGCCGAAGGAAGAAAGAATGGCGGTGCACCATTGGTTAAAACTGCGGTATATAGGATGTTTGCTTTTGGATATAGCCAGATAGAGTTTTGAATCAATGGCGCGATGTCTTGCATATAGGCCGCCATAGCGGATTATTTTAAAGTGTTTTTCCGGGATATGTCGGATCAGACGTTTGATGAAATCCATAGCCGGGATGGTTTCTTGCACATATTTTTCATCTTCGTGACGGTTGTAGTGGAAAGTAACCATACTGCCATCGTAGCTGTCGATTCTGGAGGTGGCAATGGGTGGCCGGCCAAGATAACGTCCGATATATTTGATAACTGTTTTGGGGTCACACAGATTGGGTTTGGCATAAACATAGAATCCCTGTTTGTGGTCATAGTAACATTTGGCCTTTACTTTTTTAAAGGAAGCCCCGATCTTGGACTCCAGTTCATTAAGAAGGGCAGTACGAAAAGCATTGCGCAGATAGGTGTAATTAAAATGTTTTACATTGAGCCAGAAACCATCGTCACTAAACCCGCCTTCAGAAATGAGACAGTGAATGTGAGGATTCCATTTGAGATCCCTGCCGAAAGTATGTAAGGCCATAATGAAGCCAGGGGTAAAATTTGATATTGTCAGTTATCTGAGGGTCAGGAAAGAGGACGGGATAAGGTATCTGGATTATCTGGAGGACACAGAGGCCGCCGCTTTATATGGAAGGATTACTGGAACCAATGAATGGCAGGATGTGACTGTCCCGGCCAATCTGAAGGCGCTTGACCATGCAGCGGAGCAGGGAAACTACGCAGAAGGGCAGGGGGATTATGCCAGGGATCAGGGAGATTATGCGAAGGAGCAGGGGGCATTTGCCAGTTCCCAGACTGAAACCGCACTGCTTGCCATCCGACAGGCAATGCTGAAAATAGAAGGGGAGTTTGGCGGCATTAAGGACATTATCAATTCTACTGAAAACGGCGAACTGCTTCTTGAAGTCAATAAACTGCTGAATGATATGTACCGGCAGGCATCGGATACGGATGTTGACCGCATTATAGCTGGGACATATGTAGATGAAGATTATGAAGGAAGCCTCTTTGAATCCGGGACGGATTAGGACATTGACGATATCATAGCCGGTACATATACGGATGCAGAGGATTCCGCAGGAGATACCGAAGCAGGAACGCTGCAGGCCGCGGCAAATATTGCGGATACTCAACAGGCGCGCCTGATGATTGGGCTGGTGTAATTTTTTCGTTGCGGTTACCTGTTGGAACGATGAAATATGCTTTTACTTTTGGCGGTAAAATATATTTCATGCGTCATAACATGGACGGCACTGTATCGCTGGCATGGACTCTAGTATAATTATTTAGTACAGTAAGGGATAGAGAAAGTAATTAATGGGAAACTTGATAACTGGAGCTGAAAGGCTCTTATTTTCTGTGGGCACCGCACAGAAAGGAGGAAACTATGGAGATTAAATTAGTTAATGGGTCTGTATATGCAGTAACCCGCGCAGAAGTTAGTATTAAGTCCATATATGGACATATATGAATTAGTCATTCCCAAAGACAATCTACTCCGGCAGATTAAAGAACTGGTAGACTTCGGATTTATTCATGAAGAGCTTATTGATAAATACTTTCTTGATATGGCGCCGGAAGAAACAGTGATCAATCCAAGTTCCCTGACAAAATTCCGTAAGCTGCGCCTAAAAGATATGAACCTGTTAGACATGCTGATCAGGGAGCAATGGCTATATTTGCAGTAAACCTTAAACGGATCATTAAGCTGATAAACGAAAGATAAGAGAATATATCCCTTGAAATAAAAGAAATTTTTATTCGTATCACAAAAATCCATCAGTCAATTCAAACCTGGTGGATTTTTTATGAATATCTACAATTCAAAACTGAATAATAGGATGTTTTTCAGCGGCCTCGCGGCGCTGTGCGGGGCTGCCTGGTCAATATCCTGATCAACATGCAGGCGGGTGATACCGTCCTTTTCTGCATTGCAGGAATTGTCGAAGCATGATAAAATAAAAGACAAGAACAGCCGTGTTGCAGGGTGGCTTGGCCTTCATTCTACATAGAATGGGGGTGATGCTATGAAAAATTATTTTGATTTTAAGGATTTAATGACTTTTGGTCTTTTTATTCTGGCATTGCTTACATTCGTTTTTACGTTTCGTAAGTAAGGTTTCATAGAAAAACCACCCTCATAACTTTGACCGGTTAAGGGTGGCATTTCTATGTCTACAATTTAATCAGGTCAACCCACCTTGTGGGCGGTTGTTCCTTTATGCTTTTATTATAGAACAGTTAAGGAAAAATATCAATGAAATTTTTAGAGAGAAGAGAGTCTGGTTACTGTCAAGTAATCGTTGGCAACTTTCTTTTTGATTTATCTTTTTGTTGA
>CAJTZE010000053.1 GCA_910584265.1 uncultured Dorea sp.
TAGGTGTGTGCGGCCGCTAAGCCAGAGGCGTGGGAAAGTCCCCGTCCCGGTTACAATGACAATATCACTATTCGCTGAAGCGTATCCGTTCAATCAGGGATTCTTTCTTCACAGAATGTACAAGCAGCGCTGTCAAAATCAATTGTACCAGAATCATAACCGCAATCATAATGCTCACGGCTGCCGCCGGAAAATGGTATCTGGTTATACTGAACATATGGTTCTGCTTTGCCCATAGATACACAGCATATCCCAAAAGGCTGCCGCCGGCGACGGAGATAAAAAGTGTGCCGAGGATATAGAACAGTCCCTCCAGCCGGAGCATTTTTGACATCTGTACATTGGTCATCCCAATTGCCTGCATGATGCCCAGTTCTTTTTTCCTTATATGGATACTGTTGATCATGGTATTGATCAGGTTCATAATACAGATGAAGCTTAGGATTCCCAAAAATGCAAAGCAGATATTCCGTAACACCTCCAAGGTTCTTTCCCAGTCGTCGTATACTCTTTTCCACGTATCCAGTTCTAAGAGGTCTTCGGTTCCCATCAGCTCCCGCAGGCTGTTTTCCAAGGCTTCGTCATAGCTTTTGTCTGCAATAATATGGAAATATCCAGTGCAGTTTTTATTGGTAAGCCGGTCTGCGGCATCCTTTGACGTGAGCAGGAAATTGAGACCGGTTAATCCAAAGGGATAGTCGCCGATGGCTATGATTTTCAGAGTGCGGGAAAGCTCTTGTTCTCCGTCCTGAACTTGAATCTGGATGGTATCGCCCACCTTTAGATCAGGATACCATCGGAGCATGGCCTGATGAAGAATGATGTTATCTCCGCTTACCAGCTCCTCCCAGGAGGCGTCCCCTTCCATAATCCCTTTTTTCAGCTCTGGGAAACAGCTTTTTGGAAGCCCCAGAAGGCTGTCCACGCCTGTCTGTTCCACGTTTTCTAAATCTGTATTTATATTTAAGAGGGTAGATTCAACGACCTGTTCTACACCGTCCAGCTCATCAATCTGCTCTTTTAATTCCTCAGACAGAGGATTATCCTGGATCAGGCGCGTCCATTCCCGTTCCGGGTGTTCCCGGTTTCCGCTTTCGTCATTAAGGGATAATTGATATTGGCCGTAAATATCACTGTCAGCGCTTTCCTTTGGATCTGCACAGGACAGCACCGTAGCCGCGGTAATCACCAATATTCCGGTAATACTCATGGAAAGGATGGTAATGAGGCTTCTTTTTTTATTTCCGGTCAGATTGGTTCTGGCAAGCCGCCCGATGGACAGCTCTGTCTGGCCTTTCCGGTCAGACTGTTTTACGGATGTACTCTGATAACGCATAGCTTCTACGGCGGATATGTTCTGCGCCCTGCGCATAGGCAGGAACAGAGACAGGTATACCGTTAGGAAGGTTATTACAATTGCGAGCAGGTAAAACTGCCATTTATACAGGGCAATTTCATGACTTCCGATAATATCGCAGTAAAGCCGGGCAGAGAGGGGATCCTGCGACGGTTCCACAAGAATCAGTATTGGTTTGATTAATAAGGTAGATACCGCCAGTCCCAATGGAATGGCAATGCATGCCGTACACAAGCCTTCTCTCAGCACGATCTGCCGGATCTGCCGTTTTGTGGCGCCGACAGCCGTGAGACAGCCGAATTCCTGTACCCGCTGTGCCATAGATACATAATAAATACTGTAAATGGTAATGGTTCCCGCCGCAATAATGACCAGAATAATGATTACAATTGCCATAAACAGGGACGAATCCACATAATTCGCCAGAAGATAGTCCATATTGATGTTGGTATCTGTTTCCGGGATATCAAAGCTCTTTCCTATTGCAAGGATTATTTCCTCCGCTGTATTCAGGTTGATATCGGGCTGGACGGTATCTGCAATGCGGAACAGGAACCGGTATTCACGAGCGGCTTCCGGGATTTCCCGGTTTAGAAATGCTTCGGAAACCAGCGCCATATACGTATGACTTGTTAAATTGGCTTCATTGTCCGGCAGAAATCCGCAGATTGTAAATTCCCTGTCAGCTGCAAAATCTACGCCGTCCGGCAGATATTTCTGGAAAGGCAGAGTAATCCGGGTGCCGATGCCGCCGGAAATACCGAATTCCTTCAGCATTCCTTCCGAAATAACAAGCTCGTCAGCTTTCTCCGGAAATGTCCCTTCGGAAAGCTCCGCCCGGTATAGCTTTTGTGCGGCAGAATCCATCCAGGTTACGGTAATATCAGCATCGTCGTGATAAAATGTGCCCGCGTCGCACCTCAAACCTCCGGTTTCAATGTCGTGATGAGCCATCAGTCCGGCGGCGGTATCGGCGTCCACAGAGCGGAACAGTGCGTGCCATGTAGGGTAGGTCTGATTAACCATGGCAAATTGGATATCTACGCTGTCCATTCCGATAGAGGGTACGATAAAGAGGAGGATGGTGGTCAGGAAAATTGCGATTCCCGTCAGGATATTCTTGCTTTTGTGATATTTCATATTAGCAATTGCTGTTCTGGTAACCATTTTCATGAGCGGCTCACCACCTTACCGTCTTCGATTATGATCATGTAGTCCGCCATTTGGGCGATGCCCTCGTCGTGGGTAATCATGACCAGAGTCTGTCCGTAATCGGCCACACATTTTTTTAACAAGTTTACCACCTCAAGCTCTGACTGGGAATCCAGATTTCCGGTTGGCTCGTCGGCGCAGATGATTGCAGGATTTGCGGCAACTGCCCTTGCGATAGCCGTGCGCTGCTTCTGTCCGCCGGATAAGGTTCCGGGCATTGCCCGCCTTTTATCCTGCAGCCCAAGCTGCACAAGCAGCTTCTCGATGTCCTCCTGCCGTACCTTCCTGCCGTCTAAGCCCAGCGGCAGGACAATGTTTTCCCATACGTTTAAGGAGGGGATTAAATTAAAATCCTGAAAGATAAAACCAATCTTCTTTCTGCGGAACTGGGCGAGACGGTTATCCTTCAGGGCAAATATGTCCTTTCCGCCGATGAATACTTTGCCGGAATCTGGTCTGTCCAGTCCGCCGATCATATGAAGAAGGGTGGATTTGCCGGAGCCGGAACGACCGACGATTGCCGTGAATTTTCCATGTTCTATATTCAGGCTGGTGTGGTCAACTGCCTTCACCAGATTTTCCCCTGAGCCGTAATATTTTACTAGGTCTTGTACCTCAACGATCACACTCATATTCAGTTCCTCCTGTATCTTAAATTATAACAGATATACTGCTGTGGTATTTCTATATGTTCAGAATAACAGATCATAATTACAAAAGGCTTACAAAAAGTATAACAAAAATGTAAGGGATTTAAATATGAGAAATGAGGGTATAGAAAGGGCATACAATTTTTATTTACGGTCATACTAGAAAAAATACGGTTAGGAGAGATTGGTATGTCGAATTCAGTTTGGATGGATGGCCAGAAGCTTCCAAAATTCGGGAAGCTGACTGGCAGTGTGAAAACAGATGTGTTGGTTATCGGGGGAGGCTTATGCGGAATACTGTGCACCTATTTTCTGCGGAAAGCAGGGGTGGATTGTGTGCTGGCCGAGGCAGAGAACATCGGAAGCGGCATGACCTGTAATACTACGGCTAAGCTTACATCCCAGCATGGGCTGATCTATGATAAGCTTATGAAATCCCGGAGAAAAGAGATTGCCGCAGGATATCTCAAGGCTAATGAATGTGCGCTGGCAGAATACCGGAGGCTGGCAGGCGAAATAGACTGTGATTTTGAAGAAAAAGACGCATTTGTATATTCCTGCTCTGACAGAGAGAAGATAGAGCGGGAGGTAAGGGCGGTCAATGACCTTGGATTTCCGGCGGATTTTATGGAGGAGCTGCCGCTTCCTTTTCCAGTGGAAGGGGCAGTCCGCTTTCCGAATCAGGCGCAGTTTCATCCGCTGAAATTTCTGGCGGCCATTGCAGAGGGGCTTCCGGTGTATGAGCATACTATGATCCGTGAACTTGCGCCTCATAAAGCGGGCAGTGAACATGGAGAGATTACAGCGGATAAGATCATAGTAACAAGTCATTTTCCTTTCTTAAATAAGCATGGAAGTTATTTTTTGAAGCTGTATCAGCACCGATCGTATGTTATTGCCCTGTGTGGAGCGCCGGACGTCCATGGAATGTATGTGGACGAGGCGCGGACTGGTTTATCCTTCCGGAATTATCAGAATTTCCTTCTGATTGGCGGAGGAAGCCACCGTACCGGAAAGAATGGAGGGAACTGGCAGGAGCTTAGGAGGTTTGCAGATCTTAATTATCCAGAGGCAGAGGAAGCCTATGCATGGGCGGCACAGGATTGTATGAGTCTGGACGGGATTCCTTATATCGGGCAGTATTCTGCCCGTACGCCGGATTTGTATGCGGCATCTGGATTTAATAAGTGGGGGATGACATCGGCAATGGTTTCCGCTATGCTGCTGCGGGATATGGTAACAGAAAAGAAGAATCCGTGGGAGGCAGTATTTTCACCCAGCCGGAGTATGTTAAAGCCGCAGCTTCTATTGAATGGGGCGGAGGCGGCAGTAAATCTTCTTACGTTTACGGGAAAAAGGTGTCCTCACATGGGATGTGCTCTGAAATGGAATCCCCATGAGCATACATGGGATTGCCCCTGCCATGGTTCCCGATTTGATGCGGGTGGCGGTTTGATTGATAATCCGGCTGTGGGAAATGCAAGGATTTCCTCAAAATAATATTTCACAGAGGCGTGATTGTAGAGTATAATGGTGAGATGGAAGTTAAAGAAAGGGATTTAGTAATAAATGATTAATCACTTGAATCTGACCTATTTTATTACTGCGGCCAGAGAGCTGAATTTTACGCGGGCGGCGGAGAAGCTCTATATCAGCCAGCAGGCGCTCAGCAATCATATTGCTTCTCTGGAGAAGGAGGCCGGGCTGACGCTGATTGAGCGGAAAGCGCCTATGAAGCTGACTCTTGGCGGGGAGATTTTCTATAAATATGCGCTGCAGATGGAGGAAAGCTATCATGCAATGATGCAGGAGCTTTCCGATGTGAAGGATGAGAAGCGGGGGAAGTTTGCGGTAGGGATTTCCCATACCAGAGGACGGCTGATCCTGCCGAAGGTGCTTCCGGCCCTGATGGAGGCCTATCCGCTGGTTGAGGTAAGTGTGCTGGAGGGAAATACCAGAGAGCTTGCAGAAGCGCTTCTAAACGGTGATGTGGATATGACGGTGGGTCCCTGTCCCCAGGAGCATCCGGATATAAATTATATCCGGCTTCTCACTGAGGATATCGTGCTGGCGGTGTCAGAGGAGCTTTTCGCGCGGTATGGCGGCAAAGAACAGGACAAGATGAAGAAGGAATTGTCAGAGACCGGGAGGATTACCAGTCTCAGGGAGATCCCATTTCTGCTGAATAAGAAGGGAAATATATCCAGAGAGATTGCGGATGCGATATTTGAGGAAGAAGGAATGAAACCCCACACTCTGATCGAGACGGAGAATATAGAAACTCTGGGAGAGATGTGCGGCGGCGGAATCGGGGCGGCATTTTATCCGACCTCGCTTCTACAGGAATTTATGACAGAGGACAGTGCAGGCGGGCTGAAATTTTTTAAGCTTGCTTATCCCTGCACTCATATGAATCTTTCCATTGCATATCCGAGGAACCATTATCTTACATCGGCCATGCGGGAGATGATCCGGATCATGCGGGATGTGATCGTGCCGTCAGGAGAAATTGTCCCACAATAAAAAGGTTGTGGAACTAACCAGAAGAAAACTGTTTCACATTGTACCCAAGGTGTATTACCTTGATAGTAGATACTACTATAGCAAATATGGAGACGGGGCAGAGATGAAACAGAGAATTACAAAAGCAGGCATCGTAGATTACGGCATTATTACACTTGCAGTGATTTTGATGGATCTTGGAATCTACTTATTCAAGTTTCCCAATCATTTTTCCTTTGGAGGGGTATCCGGTCTGGCGGTTGTCTTGCACCAGATGCTTGGATTTTCCGCGTCCCAGATTAATCTGGTTATCAATACAGCGCTGCTTATCTTTGGATTTGCTGTATTAGGCAGGGGATTTGGAATCCGGACTGCTTATGTGACAATTCTTTCATCTCTGGTTTTGGATGTGATGGAAAAGACTATGCCTATTTCGGCGCCGCTTACGAATCAGCCGGTGCTGGAGCTGGTTTATGCGATTGCCCTTCCGGCGGCCGCATCAGGGATATTGTTTCATGCTGATGCGTCAGGCGGTGGGACCGATATTATTGCAATGGTATTGAAAAAATATACTACCATAGACATTGGAACGGCTTTGCTGCTTACGGATGCGGCAATTGTCTGCTTGTCATTCGCAGCCTTTGATGTCCGGACTGGACTGTTTTCTGTGTGCGGGCTGGCGGCCAAGTCTATTTTCGTGGACAGGACCATGGAGCGGATGAGGCTGTGTAAGTATTTTACGATCATCTGCAGCAATCCGGAGCCGATCTGTGATTTTATCCGGGATGTACTGAAACGGAGCGCGACTCTCTATAACGCGCAGGGAGGCTATACACATGAGAATAAAACGGTAATCCTGTGTGCCCTGCATCCGAAGGAGGCAGTCCTTCTGCAGAGGTATATCCGCAGGGAGGAAGCCGGGGCATTTATCATGGTCACAAAGAGCAGTGAGACCATTGGGAAAGGGTTCCGGGTGAGCGTATAGGAGAAAAGGAATGCACATATTTGTAGTAGAGGATGAACCGGTTATCCGGAGAGAGCTGAAAATATTATTAGAGAATGCCATGTATCAGGTAACCGCGCCTGAGACCTTTGATGCGGTTTCCCGGAAGATCCAGGAGGCCCGGCCGGATCTGGTGCTTCTGGATGTGAATCTTCCGGGAGTATCCGGCTTTGATGTATGTACCCAGCTCCGCATGGAGATGGAGGTGCCGGTGATATTCCTCACCAGCAGGACAGATGCGATGGATGAGCTGACGGGAATCCTAAAGGGCGGGGATGATTATATTACGAAGCCCTATCAGGCTCCCCTGCTTCTTGCAAGGATCGGCGCGGTGCTGAAACGGACGGCAGGTGCGAAGGACAAGGAAGCCGTCAGGCTGCTCCATAAGGGAGCAGTGCTTGATATTTCCAGCTGTAGTTTATCCTTTCAGGGACAGAATATAGAGCTTACAAAGAATGAGATGAAGCTTCTTCATCTCTTATTCTTGCGTGCCGGAGAGTTTGTTGCAAGAATGGATCTGATTGAATATCTGTGGGAAAATCAGATTTTTATAGATGATAATACGCTGAGTGTGCATGTGGCCAGGATCCGTGAAAAGATGAAGGACATAGGCATTCAGGATTTTATTGAGACAAAGAGAGGGATGGGGTACCGGGTATGACGGTAAGAAGCTTTTTGAAGGACAGATGCCTGCTTCTGATCCTGCATGGGGTATGTATGTGCCTGCTGGCTGTTTTTTTGAGGCTGACAGGCTATGGTACGGCGAATATCGGTCTTGTCCTGATATTCTGGGCGCTGATACTCGCCGCATGGATGGGAACAGCTTATATACAGAGACGGTCCTATTTCCGGGAGGCAGAGCAGATATTGGAAAGGATTGATAAGAGGTATCTCTTAGGAGAGCTTCTGCCGGATTCCTTCCGGCTGGAGGATAAATTGTACCGGGAAATGATCTGCCGTTCTAACAAATCAGTTATCGAGAGAATACGCCGGGTTGAGGAGGAACAGAAGGAATATAAGGAATATATTGAGAGCTGGGTCCACGAGGTGAAGGCTCCGATTACCGGCATTGCGCTGGTCTGTGAGAATGGACGGAGAAAAGCAGATACAGAGAGGACAGCTGTGGATGTGAGAGAAGCCTTTGGTACGGTGAGCCTTGAGAACCAAAGGCTGGAAAATTATGTGGATATGGTTCTGTATTATGCCAGATCGGAGGAGGTATACAAAGATTACCTGATACAGGAAACAAAGCTTTGGGAGGTTGTTTATGAGGTATTGGAGAAGAACCGTCTGCTGATGATCCAGAATCAGGTAAGGGTAGAGGCGGCGGCAGAGGAGCTGGTGTATACGGACCGGAAATGGATTGCATTTATTTTGAATCAGATGCTGCTTAACAGTGTAAAATACCGCAGTGAGCAGCCGGTATTTTATATATATACGGAACGGGGGAAGAACGGAGTTGTTCTGGTGCTGGAGGATAACGGAGCGGGGATCCGTCAGGAGGAGATTCCGCGGATTTTTGAGAAAGGATTTACCGGAAGCAACGGGCGGAGCCATGAGCGGTCTACCGGGATGGGACTGTATTTGTGCCGGAAGCTGTGCGGCAGACTTGGAATCGGCATCCGGGCAGAGTCGGAATATGGAAAAGGAACGAAGATGTTTCTGGAGTTTCCGATCAGTAATTATATAAGCAGATGAGACAGAGATTGGGGTTATCTTACATTTTCTTAAGATAACTTCAATCTATCTTTATATAAAGAATTGGATAAGTAAGGTAGAATTGTGGCGTAAGGAAATTACGGTTCCCGCCCTGCTCTGCCTGAGCGGGAACTGTAATCATTGATTCTACAGGTTAGGAGTGATTTTGATGAATGACTATATCCGGGTATGTGATGTGGAAAAATACTACGGGAACAAATCGAATGTAACAAAGGCGGTGGACCGGGTCAGCTTTACCGTGGAGAAAGGGGAGTTTGTAGGCGTGATGGGTGCTTCCGGCTCCGGTAAGACGACACTTTTAAATATGCTTGCTACCATTGACCGGGTGACTGCGGGGCATATTTATTATGAAAACACGGACATTACCGAGCTTAAGGAGGATGCCCTTTCGGAGTTCCGCAAGAGGAATCTAGGATTTGTATTTCAAGAGTATAATCTTCTGGATACGCTGACTATTGAAGAAAATATTATTCTGGCGCTGACCCTGCAGGGGGGAAAGAAACAGCAGATTCAGGGAGTGTGTGAGCAAATGTTAAGACTTCTTGGGATTGCGGATATCCGGGAGAAATTTCCCTATCAGGTATCCGGCGGGCAGAAGCAGCGGTGTGCCTGTGCAAGGGCGATGGTGAACCATCCAAGGCTTCTTCTGGCAGACGAGCCCACTGGGGCGCTGGACTCCCGCTCGGCTCAGACACTGCTTGAGACATTTACGGACCTGAACCGGACTATGGGCGCGACGATTCTGATGGTGACCCATGATGCATTTTCTTCAAGCTACTGCGGCCGGATTCTGTTTTTGAAGGATGGGAAGATTTTCCATGAGCTTGTGAGGGGAGAGAAGCCTAGAAAGGTGTTTCTACAGAAGATTCTGGATGTATTGTCACTGACGGGAGGTGAGCTTTCCGATGCTCAGTAAGCTTGCATTCCGGAACATGAAGCGTTCCGCAAAGGACTATCTGGTCTATATGCTTACCATGGCGGTGGTAACTGCGCTGATGTATGCGTTTAACAGCTTGATTTTTCAAAATGACATAAACCAGTATTTTGAACTGGAGGCTCTGATGGAGGTGATGATCGGGCTTGCAACCTTTTTTATTGTGCTGATCGTTGCCTGGCTGATCAATTATATGGTCCGGTTTATGCTGGAAAAGCGGAGCAGTGAATTTGGAATCTATCTGCTTCTGGGTATGAAGAAGAAAATGATATCCAGAATTTACATGAGGGAGAATATTCTGCTTGGCGGCATCTCTTTCCTGATCGGTATTCTTTTTGGAATTCTTCTCAGGCAGGTTCTTTTAGCGGTAATGTTTTCCATGATAAGAGTGGAATATCGCATCCACATTTCTTTCAATAAATGGACGGTACTTATGACGGTGCTCTGCTATGCGGGATGTTATCTCCTTGCGTTATTTAGGTGCAGGCGGAAATTTAAGAAAATGAATATCCATGACCTGATGGATGCGAAGCGGAGGAATGAGGAGATAAAAGAGAAGAAGGAGGGGCTGAAACAGCTCCTTCTGCCGGTATCTGTTTTGTTTATCCTTGCCTTCTGGGCGGTGTTTTCCATGCTTTCTGATGTGGGGGAGATTGCACTGTTTCTGACCGGGCTGGTGATTACCATCTATCTTTTTTATATGGGGCTTTCGGCATGGATCATCTGTTATGTCAGGAAGAAAGGAAATGGGATCTATAAGGGACAGAATCTGTTTCTGCTGCGGCAGTTTGCATCTAAAATAAGGACAATGCAGTTTACCATGGGAACATTAACGGCTCTGTTTACCCTTGCCCTTATGGGGGCGTCTGTCGCGCTTATGTTCAGCGGCTACGAAAATACGGTGCTGGAGGAGAAATTTCCGTTTGATGTACAGGTGTACAGCGGCGATCCGGAGGATGATTTTACAGATGAGCTGGAAGTGCTGCAGGAAAATACCGAGCCTCTGAAGCTATATACCTACCGCATTTATACAGATCATGCAGATCAGGTGAATACCTGGATGCTGACCCATTTGAGGGCATGGGGAACCATGTATCAAAAGAAGGATGGAAGCCCGGATATGGATAAGGTTAAAAGCATGCTGAAAGAGGAGGGGGTCTACTGCACCTGCGATACCTATATGGGTATCACGGATTATAATTATCTGCGGGATATGCTGGGGTATGACAGGGCAGAGATCAGTGACGGAGAATATCTGGTGCATATTAAGCCGAGGCTTTATGAGGAAGTACAGGGGATCGGGGAGGAGCTTAAGATTGCGGATGCATCGGGAAACGGGTATCTTAGCTGCGCAGGCATTTATGGGGAACCGTTCTCTCAGGACGGCCATAACGGCGGTGATTATGTGGTGGTAGTGCCGGATAAGGTTTTAAACAGGATGAAGCCCTATTATTCAGAGCTGGCAGCAGATATCAAGGGAGCCGCGCCGCGGGATCTGAACCAGAAGCTGGACGGGCTGACGGATGACGAGGAACATGATTTTGGCGGGCATAAGATGCCGGATCTGGAGGGCAATAGCTGCAGCGGTTCAGATAATATTATTAACTATGCGGCAGTCAATCTGGTGAGGGATAATCTGATCCCGGAAGTGAAGTTCATGCTGGCATCCCTGATCATTCCGCTGTTTTATATCGGGCTGGTATTCGTATGCGTGGCGGTGACGGTGCTGTCCGTACAGCAGCTTTCTGATTCGGCCAAATATAAATTCCGGTACGATGTGCTGGCGAAGCTCGGATTGGAGCGGGCACAGCTCCACAGTTTGATAAGGAAGCAGCTTGGAGCATATTATTTGTGTCCGGCAGTGCTTGCTATTATTATCAGCGGAAAAATGATACTGACTATGAGCAAGGGGTTTGTGATGCTGACAGGAGTTCCGGTTAGCTCCGGCTCGTTTTTTGCAAAAAGCATCGCGCTGTTTTTCGGAATTTATGTGGTGTATTTTGCAGTCACCTATGTTGGATTTGTAAGGAATGTGGATGAGGAAAGGGGCTGATGATATGGATGTGACTGTAAAAACCAGCACAAAACGCGCGGTCAGTGCGATTGTATTATCCATTTTGGTACTGATAGCAGCACAGTTGGTTTCCGTATCGGCTGGTACTGGAATAGCTTCTCTTACCGCGCAGGCGGCGTTTGGCAATGTGGCCGCGGCAGGTTTGTATCCCCTGCTGACAGTGCTTGGACTGCGCGTGCTGTGTAACAAGATTTTAAGGTGCTCATTGGCGGACTGCGGCATCTCAAAGTGTAAGATCAAGCCTGTTTGGGGAATCTGCGCAATCTGTATGCCGACAATTGTCATAATCGCTTTCCTTTTCGTGCCCGGGCATTGGGAGAATTCTGCTATGGAGCCTTGGGAAGCGGCGGATGCACTGACTGGATCGGTTTTATTTACAGGATTTGCTGTTGGATTTGTGGAGGAGGCAGTGTTCCGCGGAGTGATCATGAAGGTATTGGAAATGAGGTGGAACAGAGTTATAGCGGTGCTTGTTCCGTCTGTGATGTTTGGAGCGCTTCATGTGATAGGGACGAGTATGGATTTCTTAAGCTTTCTTCAGCTTGTGATTGCAGGAAGCGCTGTGGGGATTTGGTTTTCCCTTGTTACATATGAGAGCGGGAACATCTGGTCAAACGCATTTATACATAGTATCTGGAATATATGTATGGGAAGCGGGATTTTATATATCAGCATGGAAGCATCGGAAAATTCAATCTTTAGTTACGTGCTGGATACGGATTCTTTCCTGATTTCCGGCGGTGATTTCGGCGTAGAAGCATCCTGTATTTCAATTGTGGTTTATCTGATCTTTATCCTGCTGGCAGGAGCGTTATTAAAAAGCAGAGACAAGGCGGGGGTAAAGAGATAAAAGGATGATAAGTGCATGTAGAAATGAAAATGGAAACATGCTACAATGGTGTACAGAGCATAACATTCTTGTATAGCAAATACTTATTTATGGTCAAATATTTTTAGTCAGGGAAGTGATGAACATGAGATTATTAATTGATGATGCGGATATGAGGGAAATCAGACGGCTGTATGACTTGTATCCCATTGACGGAGTGACAACAAATCCGTCAATACTTGCGAAAACCGGAAGGAAGCCTTATGAGGTTCTGAAAGAGATCCGGGAATTCATCGGAAAGGAAGCTGACCTGCATGTACAGGCAATCGCGAAGGATGCGGCAGGGATGGTGAAGGACGCCCATGCGATCGTTCAGGTTCTCGGCGGGGCAACCTTTGTAAAGATTCCGTGTATCCCGGAGGGCTTTAAGGCAATGAAACTTCTGAAAAAGGATGGGATCCGCACAACAGGAACAGCAATCTATACTCCGATGCAGGCTTATCTGGCGGCAAAAAGCGGTGCTTCTTATACAGCGCCTTACATTAACAGGATTGATGATATGGGGTATGACGGTATCCATGTGACGAAGGAGATCCAGGATATCTTTGAGGTGAACCAGTTTGATACCATGGTTCTGGCTGCAAGCTTTAAAAATTCCCAGCAGGTGCTGGAGCTATGTAAATATGGCGTGGGTGGTGTGACGGCTGCGCCTTTTGTAATGGATAAATTCGTCAATAACGCGGCGATTACGGCGGCGGTAGATGTATTTGTCAAGGATTTTGAGAAGCTGGCCGGAGAAGGGGTTACCATGGCTGAACTGTAGTAAGCGGCAATGTGCATCCGTCGGAGATTCTAGGGAAGTGCTGATTTAATTAGCGCTTCCTTAGTTTTTTAGAAGTCTGTATTCTGGATTCTGTTTTTATTTCCCAATTCTAAATCCAAGAATTTTTTAAAGAAAACATTGACAAATACCCCTGATAGGTATATAGTATCCATATACCTATCAGGGGTATTTAGTGTCTGGACAGAGAGGGATTTGACCATTAGAAGATGTATAATCCTAAAGTATAAGGAGAATTTATAATTATGGAAGAAGAGAAGAGATGCTGTCAGCAAAAGAAAACAGAGCGCTCCGAGGAGCAGAGAAGGAAGCTTCTGAATCGTCTTCGGAGAATAGAAGGCCAGGTGCGGGGACTTCAGACGATGATAGAGAATGACGTTTATTGTAATGATATCCTGATTCAGTCGTCGGCGGTGAACGCGGCAATGAATGCTTTTAATAAGGAGCTTCTGGCGAATCACATCCATACCTGTGTACTCAGAGACATCAGGGAAGGGAAGGATGAGGTAGTAGATGAGCTTGTGGCAACGATACAGAAGCTTATGAGATAATTGGAGGAATAGAATATGGAGCAATATACAGTTACGGGGATGAGCTGTGCCGCCTGCAGCGCCCGCGTGGAAAAGGCGGTTTCGAAGGTGTCCGGAGTTACGTCCTGCTCTGTCAGCCTGCTGACTAATACGATGGGCGTGGAAGGAGATGCCTCTGCCCAGAATATTATTTCTGCAGTGGAGGAGGCCGGATACGGAGCTTCGCCAAAGGGGGCAGAGGCGGAAAAGGCCGGGCAGTCGGTATCGGAGGATGCGCTGAAAGACAGAGAGACTCCTATATTAAAAAGAAGGCTGGTTTCTTCTCTCGGATTTTTGGTCGTGCTTATGTATTTTTCCATGGGGCATATGATGTGGTCCTGGCCGGTGCCGGCATGGTTTGAACATAATCATATAGCCATGGGGATTCTGCAGCTTCTTCTGGCCGGAATCATTATGGTCATCAATCAGAAGTTTTTTATCAGCGGATTTAAGAGCCTCTGGCACAGGGCGCCGAATATGGATACACTGGTGGCTCTTGGCTCTATGGCTTCGTATGTGTGGAGTATTTTTGCGTTGTTTATGATGACGGATGCCCAGCTTCATGGAGATATGGACGGCGTTATGAAATATATGCACGAGTTTTACTTTGAATCAGCGGCTATGATCCTGACGCTGATCACTGTGGGCAAGATGCTGGAGGCAAGATCGAAGGGGAAGACCACAGATGCATTAAAGAGCCTGATGAAGCTGGCGCCGAAGACAGCGGTGCTGGTGCGGGAGGGCGCAGAGGTTACCGTGCCGATCGAACAGGTGAGAAAAGGAGATATTTTTGTAGTCCGGCCCGGAGAGAATATACCCGTGGATGGTATAGTATTAGAGGGGATCAGTGCAGTCAATGAGGCGGCTCTGACCGGAGAGAGCATCCCGGTGGATAAGTCGGCAGGGGATATGGTTTCTGCCGCGACCATGAACCAGTCAGGGTTCTTAAGGTGTGAGGCATCCAGAGTGGGAGAGGATACCACACTGTCCCAGATTATTAAGATGGTGAGCGATGCGGCGGCTACCAAAGCGCCGATTGCCAAGATTGCGGATAAGGTGTCGGGAGTATTTGTGCCGATCGTAATTTCCATTGCAGTGGTTACAACAATCGTCTGGCTTCTGCTTGGAAGAGAATTTGCCTATGCGCTGGCCAGAGGAATTTCCATTCTGGTCATCAGCTGTCCCTGCGCACTGGGGCTTGCAACTCCGGTTGCCATTATGGTGGGGAACGGCCTCGGCGCGAGAAATGGAATCCTGTTTAAGACAGCGGCTTCGCTGGAAGAGGCGGGAAAGGTTCAGATCGTGGCGCTGGATAAGACCGGAACCATCACCAGCGGGGAACCAGTGGTAACGGATCTGGTGCCGGCGGAAGGCATCAGCGAGAAGGAGTTATTGGAGATGGCTCTTGCCCTGGAGGCAAAGAGTGAGCATCCTCTTGCAAGAGCAGTTTTGAAGAAGGGAAAGGAACTGTCCTTGAAAATGGATGAGGTTTCGGATTTTACAGCGCTTCCGGGAAACGGCCTGTCAGCGGCTCTGGGCGGAAAGCGTCTGCTTGGCGGCAGCATGTCATTTATCGGAGAGAAGCTTCCGCTTCCAAAAGAGATGAAGCACAGAGCAGAGGAGCTGGCGGAGAATGGAAAAACACCGCTTTTGTTTGCGGAGGATGACCGTCTTCTTGGTATTATCGCGGTTGCTGATACAATCAAGGAAGACAGCAGTAGGGCAGTAAGGCAGCTTCAGGGCATGGGCATTCATGTGGTCATGCTGACCGGGGATAATGAGCGCACGGCAAGAGCCATCGGCAGACAGGCCGGTGTGGATGAAGTGATTGCAGGAGTGCTGCCGGACGGCAAGGAAAGCGTGATCCGAAAACTGAAGGAACAGGGGAAAACAGCCATGGTCGGAGACGGCATCAACGATGCCCCTGCACTGACAAGAGCGGATATGGGAATTGCGATTGGAGCCGGTGCAGACGTGGCAGTGGATGCGGCGGATGTGGTGCTGATGAAGAGTACGTTAAGCGGCGTTCCGGCCGCAATACGCTTAAGCCGGGCGGCACTCCGCAATATCCATGAGAATCTGTTCTGGGCATTTATCTATAATATCATTGGCATACCGCTGGCGGCGGGAGTATTTGTGCACTTCGGCCTGACCTTAAATCCGATGTTCGGTGCGGCAGCAATGAGTCTTTCAAGTTTTTGTGTAGTATCGAATGCACTGAGGCTGAATTTCTGTAAGCTGCATGACGCCGGCAGGGATAGGAAGGTTAAGCCTGCAAATATAACAATTATAAATGAGCAATCAGGAAAGGATGGGAAAGAAACCATGACAAAGACAATGAAAATCGAAGGAATGATGTGCGGACACTGTGAGGCGAGAGTGAAGAAGGTGTTGGAAGCGCTTGCAGAGGTGGATTCTGCGGAGGTAAGCCATGAGGCAGGCACCGCGGTTGTGACCATGAGTGCAGAGGTATCAAATGAAGTGCTGAAAAAGACTGTGGAGGATCAGGACTATAAGGTGATTTCTATTGCATAGTAAATCTGTTTAAAATATCTTGACAGGAGATGTGCAGACGTGTTAGTATTTTAACAGATAGTATGTTACTTGTGATGAACGAGGCATTAACTATACGTAAGTTTTATTATGAATTTATGTGGGTTAGTGTCTTTTTTTATACCCTCCGGGTAGTGGTCATGCATGCCCTGCCGGCTGGCGGATTTCGTTCGTTAAGGTATAGGAAAAAGTGAATGCGCATCGCTGCCTGCATAATTTCAAGAATCAAAAGGAAAGAGGAGAAGAAGAGATGAAAGACAAGATTTTTGGAGTTTTACAGCGTGTCGGCCGAAGCTTCATGCTTCCGATCGCAATTCTGCCTGTGGCAGGTCTTCTGCTGGGACTTGGCGGTTCCTTTACGAATGAGACGATGCTTGAGACCTACGGCCTGCTTGGGGTTATGGGACCGGGTACGGTATTTAATGCAGTTTTTCTGGTAATGAATGATGCGGGAAATATTGTGTTCTCAAATCTGCCGATCATATTTGCTATGGGTGTAGCGATCGGTATGGCTAAGAAGGAGAAAGAGGTTGCGGCTCTTGCTGCTGCGATTTCATTCTTTATCATGCATGCTTCGATCAGTGCAATGATCACCATCAACGGCGGAACGGAGAACATGCTGGACGGTGCGACTGCATCTGCATGCGGTATTACCTCTCTGCAGATGGGTGTATTCGGAGGCATCATTGTAGGACTTGGCGTTGCGGCGCTTCATAACAAGTTCTATAAGATTCAGCTTCCGCAGGTGCTTTCTTTCTTTGGCGGAACAAGATTTGTACCGATTATTTCAGCGCTTGTTTACACAGGTGTGGGCATTTTAATGTTCTTTGTATGGCCGGTGATCCAGACCGGTATCTATGCAGTAGGAAATGTAGTGCTGAACTCCGGATACGCAGGAACATGGGTATATGGATTTATGGAGCGTCTGTTAATCCCGTTCGGACTCCATCATGTGTTCTACCTTCCTTTCTGGCAGACAGGTCTTGGCGGCAGCATGGAGGTTGCAGGACAGATGATCGAAGGTGCGCAGAATATCTTCTTTGCGCAGCTTGCAGACTCGAATACGACGGAATTTGCTGTATCGGCAACGAGATTTATGTCCGGTAAGTTCCCGCTTATGATTTTTGGTCTTCCGGGAGCGGCTCTTGCGATGTACCGTGTTGCAAAGCCGGAGAAGAGACAGATTGTCGGCGGTCTTTTGATGTCGGCGGCGCTTACCTCTATGTTAACCGGTATCACAGAGCCTCTGGAGTTTACATTCCTTTTCGTAGCTCCTCTGCTTTACGGAATCCACTGCGTACTTGCCGGCGCGGCATATATGCTGATGCATATTTTCGGCGTAGGCGTTGGTATGACATTCTCCGGCGGATTTATTGATATGTTTCTGTTCGGTATCCTGCAGGGTAACGCAAAGACACACTGGATCTGGATTGTAATTGTCGGTATTGTTTATTTTGTAGTATACTATTTCCTGTTCAGCTTCCTGATCGTGAAGATGGATCTGAAGACACCGGGACGTGATGATAATGAGGAAGTGAAGCTGTACCGCAGAAGTGATGTGGATGCGAAGAAGAAAGGCGGCGCTTCAGACGGAGCTTCAGGCGGAGCAGAGGATGAGGTTTCCAGACAGATCTGCATGGGACTTGGCGGAAAGAAGAATATTTCTGACGTAGACTGCTGTGCAACCAGACTTCGCTGTACCGTATATAAGTCTGAGCTGGTAAATGATGGAATGCTTAAGGGCACCGGAGCATCCGGCGTGGTTCATAAAGGAAACGGCGTGCAGGTTATTTACGGCCCACGTGTAACGGTGATCAAGTCGAATCTGGAGGATTATCTTGAGACTGCCCCGGATGAGGAATACATTGCAGAGAACGCACCGGCAGAGGAACAGGCGCCGGAAACGGCTAAGGCGGCAGAGGAAGGCAGAAAGGTGGTAAAATCCATCCTGGTAGGCAGTCCTGTTAAGGGAGTTGCCGCTGATCTGTCCAAGGTGCCGGATGAGGCATTTGCAGGCCGTTTGATGGGCGACGGTGCAGCTGTAACTCCTACGGATCCGATCGTGTGCGCACCGGAGGACGGCGAAGTAATCTTTGTATTTGACACCAAGCATGCTGTCGGATTTTCCATGGATAACGGAATCAGTGTTCTGATTCATATGGGCGTTGATACAGTGAAGCTGGAAGGAAAGGGCTTTGAGGTTCTGACAGAGCAGGGCGCGAAGGTGAAGAAGGGAGATCCGCTCCTGAAGCTGGATCTGGAATACCTGAATGCAAATGCTCCGTCTATGATGTCTCCGGTTCTGTGTACTGAGCTGACAGATAATCAGAAGATCCGCCTGCTGAAGGAAGGCGAGATTGAGAAGGGTGAGAATTTATTCGCAGTAGATATTTACGAATAATATAGTTACAAATAGTTTTAGGATGAGGTTGGGGAAAGTATGTACAGAATCAGTAAGGTATTAAATCATAATACGGTAATTGCTGTGTCGGTGGAGGATAATCAGGAGTACCTGATCATGGGAAAAGGAATCGGCTTCGGTAAGAAGGTGACAGAGCGGATTGAAATACAGGGAGCGGCATCTGTCTATTCCTTGAAAGAGACCACGAAAAGAGGAAATGCCAGGGAACTGGCGGCAAGCATTGGACCGGAATATCTTGAGATCGCAAACATCGTCCTGCAGGAGGCAGAGAAGGTGTTTGGGACGATCGATCGGAACATACTTTTCCCGATGGCTGACCATATTGAATATGCAGTCAATCGGATCCGTAATCAGGAGGCGATCAGCAATCCCCTGACGGATGATATCAGGCTGTTGTTTCATACAGAATATCGAGTTGCAAGCTGTATCGTTCCCATTCTGAAAAACAGAATGGGAATTGATATGGATGAAGATGAAGTGGGATATGTGGCGCTTCATGTACATACCGCAATCGTAAAGGAGGAACTGTCCCAGGCCATGCAGATGGCGCAGGCTGTGAGAGACTGTGTATCTTATGTGGAAAAGGTGCTGGGTAGAAAGCTGAATATCATGTCCCTATCGTATAACCGTCTGATGAACCACATCCGTTATATGGTTGCCAGAGGGCTTAAGGGAGAAGATATCAAGCTTAATATGAATGATTATATGGAGTTTAAATTTCCAAGGGAATTTGAAATGGCAAGGACGGTATGTGATGAACTGGGCAGAAAGCTGCATTGTGTATTTACTGAAGCAGAAATTGGCTATTTAGCAATGCATCTGCAGAGAGTGCTGTCGGATGAGGAAGGCAGTTAGAAATATGCAGATATGTAATTAATTACAAATAATTATATATGATGATATGTGTATATTTTATTCAGGAGAAGCTATGGCTTAGGAAAGCGGCGGCTTCTCCTTTTTTGTGGAAAATTATCATTGATACAGGTTGATTTTGCAGTTTTATGTGTAAAGAAAAATGCCAGGAATAGATTTTTAGAAAAATATGCCTATAGTTTGTGCAAAAAGACAAAAAAGAAAATATTAAAGTGCATTGTTAACATTGTTGCAGGTATACTGCAATGATAAACTTTCTATATAACATAATTATTTTCATACTTACGCCAAAATGAATATAAAGGAGAAAGAAAAATGAAACTATTTAGTAGAACAAATTATGGAAAAATTAAATTAAAGAACCGCATTGCAATTGCACCGATGGGAATGAAAACAGATATAGACGGTTACATATCTAAACGGAATATAGAATTTTACAGAAGAATAGCAGAAGGCGGAGCAGGATTGATTAATATAGGCTGTGCAATGTGTATTCAAAAGTATGAAACCCGTCCGACTTGGGCTATGGATAACTTCTTTCAGATGGCTGAATATGGACAGCTTGTGGATTCCTGCCACGCCTATGGGGCAAAAGTAGTGTCCCAGCTTACTGTAGGACTGGGGCGCGTGGCATATGCAGACCGTATAGAAGAAGCTCCTTATGGACCCTCAGAAAACCCATTAAGGGGGAATCCCTCTATTTATACAAAAGAATTTACAAAGGAGCAGATTGCGGAGGTTGTGAGGGCTTATGGAGAAGCTGCGCTTTTGTTAAAGAAAGCTGGGGTTGACGGAATTGAAATGCATGCATATGGAGGATATTTATTTGATCAGTTTATGACATCTACATGGAACCGGAGAACTGATGAATATGGCGGATCGTTGAGAAACAGAATGAGATTTGTTATTGAGTGTCTGCATGAAGCGAGAAAAACCTGCGGTGAAGATTTTACAATCGCGGCTAAAGTAACAGTTGACCATCGGATACCAAAACCGGGATACCGTACAATTGATGAGGGCATTGAAATGTGTAAGATTCTCGAAGAAGAGGGAATTGATGCAATTCATGTGGACACTGGATGCTACGAGAGATATTATTGCCAAATTCCATCTGTATATGAAGAGAAAGGGATGGAATTAGACGTTATACGAAAGATAAGGCAAAACGTTACGGTTCCCCTTATGGGGCAGGGAAAACTTAATGATCCTGCCATTGCAGAAGCAGTTCTGCAGGAGGGGGCATTAGAGGTAGTAGCGCTTGGGCATCAGATGCTTGCGGATCCTGACTGGCCGGAAAAGGTAAAAGAAGGAAGGGTCAAAGAAATTAATTACTGTATTGGCTGCAATGAATGTATGTATATGGCTGTTCTTGGGAAGAACCGTCCATGCGCAGTTAATCCTTTAAGCGGACATGAACTTGAGTATCCGACAGCTCGAGCAAAAAAGACAAAAAGACTGCTTGTTATAGGCGGAGGGCCGGCTGGCATAAATGCTGCATTAACTGCAGCAGGAAGAGGGATTGAGGTTGATTTATGGGAACGGAATTCCTATCTGGGAGGGAACCTTGCTGCTGCAGGAGCGCCAGAATTTAAAGCGGATGTCCATAGATATCTGGATAATTTGATATATCGTTTAAACCAGTCTGATGATAGAGTGAAACTAAATAAATTTGCTTCGAAGGAAGATATTCTCAAGGAAAATGTTGATAATGTTATTTTGGCAACAGGATCCGATCCGATTATGATACCGCTTGAAAAAACAGATAATTCTAAGGTGTCGGTTATTACAAGTAATGAGTGTCTGCTGAATTTAAAAGAAATCGGAGAAGAAGTTGTAGTAATCGGGGGAGGACTGGTAGGCTGCGAAACAGCGCTGCATCTTGATAGAATGGAAAATGTAAAACGGGTTGTAATTGTAGAAGCGTTAGATTCACTTTTAAAAACAGCAAAACATTTCGGCTCCAATGACCATTCATTAAAAGACATGATGAAAGCTAGCAATATCGAAGCGATTACCTCTGCAAAGGTGAGAAGGATAACGGAGAATGGTATTTCTTATGAAAAAGAAGAAAGCGTAATGGAGATTTCATGTGATACAGTGGTAATGGCGGTAGGATTCCGTTCTAATAATAGATTAGAGGATGACATATGGGATCAGGTTGCAAATGTGCGGACAGTTGGAGATGCCGTGGCGCCAAGAAAAGTGTTAAATGCAGTTCATGAAGGATTTCATGCCGCGCGTGTATTGAAATGATAAAAGGAGAAAAAATATGAATATACGCCGTTATTTGGCAGTAGCTTTTCCTATTTCTTTCTATGCTTGCGATGGCGGCGGCATCGTTAATTATCGGTATGGGAGCAGAAGTTGTAAGAAAACATAAGAAGTACGGGACTGTCATGACGGCAGTCCCGTTTCTTCCGGTTTCTGGATCTGCAGGCTGAGTTTATACTCGGCGAGTTTAAATATGAAGAGTAATTTCGTGCAGGTATCAACATCGGAAAGAGAAATCCCGGTAATATTTTGAATCTGCTGAAGCCGGTATCGTAAAGTGTTCCGGTGAATATTCAGTTTATTAATTGTCTCTGAATGACTGCATAAGCAGCAGATATATTCCTTGAGAGTAATATAATACTCTGTTTTGAATTTCATATCATGCTTTTTAAGGATATTTATAGCAGGATGCTCATAATCGGCAATGGAAAGGGAAGCGTCAATGCATGAATAGATATTTTTTAAAATGTAGTCCTGAAATTTATATACGGCAGATTCGGATTTATCAGCCAATCCCAGAGTGATGGCTTTTTCTGCCTGCTTTTTATATAATTTGGATTGAAGGATATCGGAAAATTCTCTGCTCATTCCAACTTCATAGTTTTGTTTTTTATAGTATTCGAAAGTGTGCTGTTTAAACCGTAACTTCCTTAGTTTAGGTATTACCCTCTTATTCCATATTCATAAA
>CAJTZE010000054.1 GCA_910584265.1 uncultured Dorea sp.
CGCATTGCGGCCGTTTTGCTCCGCAAAATCGGCCGTTGGATGCCGCAATATGCACCTTAACGATTTGGCTACACCTTATAAAATATTTGAAAAATATAATTCAGAATGGGAAAGGGTATAAATTTATATCTTTTGAAGAAAATGCAGAAATTAAAATTAGTACGTTATTATCGGGAAAAGTATGGTTTTCTTTCTATAAAACATTAAATGATGACACGGAATTTAAAGTAGACTATGGGGAAACAGATAAGACCATAGGAAAACGGATAGATGACAAGGACGCACGTCGCAAGATTTACTATACACATTACACTGACCGGGTTTGGGGTTCGCCGGAAAATTATCATGCCATGCTTAATAGCGGGGAGTTAGGAGAGGAGCTGTGTGTTCGGATAATACGGGAGTTGTACCAATCGGAATAGCTGGCATAGTTTAAGAAATGATTATTACCGGAGGAATGCGTAAGAGAGAGAGGAGAGGTTGTAGGATATACTGCCAATCAAGTTGAGGTTGAAAGAACAAAAGGGGATGAAGTAATATGCACAGTCATAGATTTGAGGGTTCTGTTTAATGGGAAACACAAGACACTGCCAATACCAACCGTTGCTGTTATGCTTGTATATCAGGAATCTAAAATCTGTGCTGTGGTTGATGGAGTCAGTTCGATTCTTGGTATTAACATAGCACATAAGATTTGATTTGTCATGATTGGATAGTTTTTGTGGGACAAAGAGGATGTTATTAGTGAAAAAGGTGGAAAGGTTGGTTGCGAAGTAAGAGTAGTGTATTATTGTCAGCTTATAAGCGTAAACAGGCTGAATGATGTTGGGATTGACTTTACTACATTTAAAAACTGTAACATAGGTGCAATACATATGTTGGAGGGCGTGCTGCGTTTCTATACCATAATGCATGGTTTTATGATAAAATATTCCCGTAGCTATTTTTAGAGATGCGAAAATGAAAAGAGGATTTATATGTTTACATCAACAATTAAGAACTGGAGTAGTTAGCGGCAGTATCATTCTTGACTTGGCCACCAGAACAATGGAAAGTATCCGTTATTGTTGTATGAATGCTAATTTTGCAGATGCTTATTCTCTCCTTAGAAAGTTTCGTGATGATTTGTTCTATTATGTATATCAATTTGCAGTAGCTGATAAAAGTGATTTTACTCAGTTCGTAGAAATAAATGATTTAAGCGTTGATGAAAAAAATATTTGGGATTGGGTATATAATCAACAAAATGATTTGCATATTGGATCTGTATTGAAATACATAGCATCTCATCCGGCAGCTAAGAAGGCTGTACAAAAGTATAATTTGAAAGATTCATTTGATAAATTGGCGGATAAGCTCAATAATTACGTTCATTCTAATGGGTATCTATTTTATAATGAATCATTTAATCAACTGATTCAAAGAAAAAGGTAAAAGAAAAATGTGATGAATTTAGTGAAGTGGCGGTATTTGTTACGATATCTTTTTTGTTTTTGGTCGTATTAATTCGTCCACTACTTATTATGTCATGTGATTATACGGATTATCTGGATGTGGGAGCAGCTCCGCCAGAAGATTCACAATATTGGGTGGCGCCATTTGTGTCAGATTTTTTGTGCAAGCATAAACATGTCTTAGATGAAAACTGTGATAATTATTTAAAAGAGAAAACAGGTATGCAAATTTAGTAGATGACGCAATAGATGTATTTTCGATTTGAGTTTGATAGCGTAATGGATTGATTTATGCTAAAATACCACAGTAGTATACACTCCCAATTCCTACTACGTTTTTACTACGATTGACGGAATCAATATGCCCCGTTTTGCCTCGATTTGCCATTTTCTTTACATTTTTAACAATCTACACGGAAAAAGCAAACTTCGCAAATCGCGCCAAAACACGGCAAATCAACGCATTTTAGGAGGAATTTTTATTATGATTAAGATACTTTTCGTCTGCCACGGCAATGTGTGCAGAAGCACCATGTCTCAGTTCGTTTTTCAGGATATGGTGAACAAATGCGGGAAACAGCAGGAATTTCAGATTGATTCGGCGGCCACCAGCCGGGAGGAGATCGGCAACGGCCCCCACTATGGGACTGTGCGCAAGCTGAATGCGGAGGGCATTCCAGTGCTCCATCACCGGGCAAGGCAGATGACCAGAAAGGATTATGACAGATTTGATTATCTGATCGGCATGGATTCAGCAAATATCCGGAATATGAACCGGATCTGCGGAGGCGACCCGGAGGGGAAGCTTTATAAGCTTCTGGAGTTTGCGGGGAAGGATAGGGATATTGCCGACCCCTGGTATACAGGGAATTTTGACCGGACCTATGAGGATGTGATGGAAGGCTGCGGGGCGTTGCTGAAAAAGTTCCTATAAAGCAAACGCTCCGGCCGAGAGGAATGGCCAGAGTGTCTGTTTAAAAGGATTCTATTGTATGAATAAAAGGATTAATGATTCCAACACGTAGTATGGTTGACTGTCAGAATCATGCGCCCTTGGACGCCGAAGCAAGTCGTTAAATATTTATCTATCTCTTTTCTGATAGTATTTTAACATGGCAGGGAGGTCTTGTAAATATCAATAAAATACAATTTTTTTGGGATTTTATGCGTGTTTTTTGTGAAAAATATAACAAAACAGGCAGGTTGACTTGTCCTTTCCAATCAAGTAAAATTTGATAGAAAGGGCCGTGGTTTTATATGGGTGTAAAGGCGCGGCGAAAAATACCGGATACAGCCGGAACCGTCCGGCGGTATCTGTAATTAAGAGGAAAAAATATGAGGTTACGAAGAATGCTGGCAGTCTGGGCTGCCAAATGTGCGGAGAAGGTAAGCGTTCATGTATTTCACAGGCAGGGTGTAACATGGGCGGGGAAGATTGCGCTGAGAATCTGTCCGGATATCCTGGCTGAGCTGGCGTCGCAGGTGAGAGAGGACATTTTTATTGTATGCGGAACCAATGGCAAGACAACTACGAATAATATGCTGTGTGCGGCTTTGGAGGCGGAGGGAAAGAAGGTGGTCTGCAACCATACCGGCTCTAATATGTTAAACGGCGTGGCAGCCGCATTTGCACTGGCGGCGGGCCTTGGCGGTAACTTGGATGCGGACTGTGCCAGTATTGAGATTGATGAGGCGTCTACGAAACGGGTATTTCCTAATTTTAAACCGGATTATATGGTACTGACGAATCTGTTCCGCGACCAGCTTGACCGTTACGGGGAGATTGATATTACGATGAATCTTTTAAAGGAGGTTATGCAGACAGCGCCGGACATGAAAGTAATCGTAAATGGCGACGATGCATTATCGGCATTTCTTGCTATGGATGCAGGTAATCCCTGCATTACCTATGGAATCAGCGAGAAGGTTGTGGACGATCAGGATTCTCATGAGATCAGAGAGGGGCGCTTCTGTAAAAAATGCGGTGCACTGATGCACTATTATTTCTATCACTACAGCCAGCTTGGCGATTATGCATGTACAGCCTGTGATTTTAAGCGGCCTGCGATTGACTTTGACGCTTCTGGGATACAGGTGGAAGAGGGATTGTCATTTACGGTAGAGGACAGGCGGATTTCGGCTGATTATAAGGGCTTTTATAATGTCTATAATATCCTTGCCGCCTATGCGGCAGTAAGGAGCGCTGGGATGAAGGCGGAGCATTTTAATGAAATGCTGGCTGGTTTCAATCCTGAAAACGGGCGTATGGAGGAATTCCATATCCGGGGCACGAGGGTGACCTTAAATCTTGCCAAGAATCCGGCCGGATTTAATCAGAATATTTCTGCTGTCATGCAGGATAACATGCCGAAGGATGTTATCATTGTGATCAATGATAATGAGCAGGACGGAACGGACATTTCCTGGCTTTGGGATGTGGATTTTGACCGCTTTAAGGATGCAGAAGCGAATTCTATTACGGTCAGCGGTATCCGCTGTCAGGATATGCGCCTGCGTCTGAAATATGTGGATATTCCTTCCATGCTGGAGAGCGATGTGGCGGAGGCAGTCAGTGAGCGTATTCAGAACGGGTGCGGGAATCTGTATGTTCTGGTAAATTATACGGCGCTGTTTGGCACTCGTACGATTCTGAAGAAGATGGAGGGACAGAAGTGATGGAAGGAAAGAGAAAGATTACGATTGGACATTTATACCCTGACCTTCTGAATCTTTATGGCGACAGAGGCAATATCGCCTGCATGATGCAGCGCTGCAGATGGAGGGGGATCGAGGCAGAGACAATTGAATATAATCTGGGCGATGAGATTGATTTTGGCAGACTTGACATTGTACTGCTTGGAGGCGGCTCTGACAGGGAGCAGATGATCGTATGCAGGAAGCTCCAGGAGATTCAGGAGGCTTTCCAGGCATATGTAGAGGATAACGGAGTGGTGATCGCGGTGTGCGGAGGTTATCAGCTTCTGGGTAAATATTACAAGACCAAGGAAGGAGTGATCCAGGGTCTTAATCTGGTGGATCTATATACGGAGCAGGGAGAAGGGCGCCTGATTGACAATATTGTGCTGCAAAGCGACCTGGTGAAAATGCCGGTGGCGGGCTTTGAGAACCATGGAGGGCGTACCTATATCAATGGAAACAAGCCTTTTGGAAAGGTGCTTTACGGCTCAGGAAATGACGGGGAG
Organism: uncultured Dorea sp.; assembly: GCA_910584265.1. Classification (GTDB taxonomy): domain Bacteria; phylum Bacillota; class Clostridia; order Lachnospirales; family Lachnospiraceae; genus Claveliimonas. The sequence continues at coordinate 4,658 of CAJTZE010000054.1, forward strand.
AGCGGATATGAGGGCGTGGTATATAAGAATGTGATCGGTACCTATCTGCACGGTCCGCTGCTTCCAAAGAATCCGGAGGTCTGCGACTGGCTGATCGCGAGGGCGCTGGAGAGGAAATATGGGGAGAGCCGCCTATCGCCGCTGGATGACAGTCATGAGATTGAGGCAAATTCTTACGTATATCAGAGGTTTGTAGGAGGAAATCAATAAACCCGCTCTGGAAGCCGGCGCGGCCGGGTCAGGGAAAATAGGGCGGCCTCTGGTTTTCCCATAGCCTCAGCAGACGGATATGCTTATAGATATCCTCCTTGGAGGACCGGGAAAGCTCTTTGTACAGGGTAAAAACCTGCTCGTCCAGCAGATGCTCCTGCAGGAGGGAAAATTCTGTTGGAGAAGCGTTATTATTGTCATCCAGAAGATAATCGACAGATACATGGAAGGTTTCAGCAATGGACGTCAGTGTTTCGTGGGAAGGCTGGCGTTCTCTTGTCTCATAGCCGGAAATGGTTGCTCTTGCAACATTGATCTGTGCGGCAAGCTGTTCCTGTGTCATATTGTGCTCGGCGCGGAGCAGCTTTAATTTTTGTGAAAATGACATGTTTTTACCTCCTGTAAATATTGTGAATACTGCTTTTTCCATATTTTACCAAGTGCAGGTTCTATTAGAAGTGATTGTGACAAAAATAAGCGGTATGCATAGATAAGGTGTCGAAACAGCACGAAATAACTGACATTTTGTGCTTCTATGGAGATCTGCCGGGGGAGTTTTGGTTGATGGTTGACAGCAAACCGTAAAAAATTTATAATTTATGAAAGGAATGTGAAGCATAATAATGGAATATATCCGTTTTACGGATAGTCGAATGAATTATTTTGAGAGGGATGGAGAATACATGTTATCAAAAGAAGAAGAATTAAAAAGAAGCAGGCTGTGGCGGATTGTAATGACAGTGTCTTCTATCTTAATTGTTGTGATCGCGGCATTTTTCCTGGTGAAGATGTTCCGCTCTAATCCGCTGGAGGGTACTTGGATGAACGAGGATTCAGATATGATGCTGAGCATCAAAGGGAGCAGTGCTCTGACTGTCAGCATCCCGGAAGCATTGGAGGGAGAAGGCATCAGGCTGACTCTGGATTATAGTATTGATATGGATGAGAAGACCATCAGCATTAAGATGAATGAGCAGGCAAAGGAGAAAGCGGTAAAGGCTTCGGATGGACAGCTGACCGGCGATACGCTGGAGAGTGCAGTAAGTCCGCTTTTGACGACCTTTGACTACAGTGTTGATCAGAAGGAATTGACACTGACGGAACGGGAATACGGAGAGCAGATGCTGTTTATAAAAGAATAAGGCAGGTATCCCTCTGCAGGAACATTTGGTACTGGTAGAGGGATTCTTTATGTTATGGAGATATTAATATCAGGAGGGACGATAGTATGACAAGAAAGGATACAAAGAAAATACGGATTGGAGATGTGTGGATCGGCGGCGGGAACCCGGTTGCAATCCAGTCAATGACCAATACCAGAACGGAGGATGTGGAGGCGGTTACAGCGCAGATCCTGAAGCTGGAGCAGGCAGGCTGCGAGATTATCCGCTGTGCGGTGCCGGTGATGGAGGCGGCAGAAGCTTTGACAGAAATCAAAAAGCAGATACATATTCCTTTAGTTGCAGATATTCATTTTGATTACCGCCTTGCTATTGCGGCAATCGAACATGGAGCAGATAAGATCCGGATTAATCCAGGGAATATCGGCGGCAGTGATAAGATGCGGGCTGTGGTGGAAAAAGCGAAGGAATATGAGGTTCCCATCCGCGTGGGAGTGAACAGCGGTTCTCTGGAAAAGCATCTGGTGGAGAAATATGGAGGCGTTACCGCAGAGGGACTTGTGGAGAGCGCCCTTGATAAGATGCATATGATTGAAGATTTTGGATACGACAATCTGGTTGTCAGCATCAAATCCTCGGATGTACTGATGTGCGTGAAGGCCCATGAACTGCTGGCAGAGAAATGTCCGTATCCGCTGCATGTGGGGATTACGGAAGCCGGGACGCTGCTGTCCGGCAATATTAAGTCCTCAGTGGGGCTTGGAATTATTCTTCATCAGGGCATCGGTGACACGATACGTGTATCATTGACCGGGGATCCGGTGGAGGAGATCAAATCTGCGAAGCTGATCCTAAAGACGCTTGGCCTTCGGAAGGGCGGAATCGAAGTGGTATCCTGTCCGACCTGCGGGCGTACAAAGATTGATCTGATCGGCCTTGCTAATCAGGTGGAGCATATGACGGCAGATATTCCTCTGGATATTAAGGTGGCTGTGATGGGCTGCGTTGTAAACGGACCGGGGGAAGCGAAGGAGGCAGATATTGGAATTGCCGGAGGAATCGGCGAGGGGCTGCTAATCAAAAAAGGACAGATTGTGAAAAAGGTTAAGGAAGAAGAGTTGTTAACAGTATTGAGACAGGAGTTGTTACACTGGAATGAGTAAAACTTTTTTTGAGGTTTTTCCAACCCTGAAAATGGATGATGAGCTGAGGCTGCAGTTTGAGGGCGTGGAGGTGGAGAAGGTTGCTACAAACAGCCGGAGGGATTACCTGAATATCCACATTTTTTCCAGACACTTGATACAGAAACGGTATATTTATGCGGTGGAAAATGCGGTAAAGGAGCAGCTGTTTGCAAAGAATATGATTTCTATTGCGGTTATGGAAAGCTATGAGCTGTCGGAGCAGTATACACCGGAGAATTTGATGCGGGAGTACTATGACAGTCTGCTCCTGGAGGTCTGCAGGAAAAGCAGGGTCGAGTGCAATATGCTTAAGACGGCCTCCTACAGCTTTGAAAATGGTAATATTTTGTGCCTGCAGCTTTTGGATACGGTAGTCGTACAGGGAAAGAAAGATTCGCTTGTGAAGACGATCCAGACTGTATTTGAAGAGCGGTTCCATGTTCCCATTGAGATGCGGGTGGCTTATGAAAAGCCGAAGGAGAGCAGGCTGAAGTTCAATGAGCTTCAGCTTCAGCAGGAAGTGGAGGCAATTTTAGAGCGCGGCCAGGCGCTGAGTAAGGAGCGGCAGGAGAAAGAACAGACGGAAGAACAGAAAAAAGAGCCGGAAAAGGCAAAAGCAGATGCCGAAGCCGGTACGGACAGAGAGAAAAAACAGAAAAAACCTTTTGCGGCACAGAATCAAAAGGAAGCCGGCGGGAAAAAATATGGATATGGCAGACAGGCCGGAAAGAATCCAAATACAGGCGGCGGCTTCCGAAAATCCAATGATCCGAATGTTGTTTTCGGACGGGATTTTGACGATGCGCCGATTCCGCTCCATACGGTTGCGGGAGAGATGGGGGAGATTACCATACGCGGTAAGGTGATCAGCTTTGATGCAAGGGAAATCAGAAATGAGAAAACAATCCTCATCTATGCAGTAACGGATTTTACTGATACGATCATGGTAAAAATGTTTGTGAGAAACGAACAATTACCGGATCTTCTGGCAGAGATCAAGGAGGGTGCATTTTTAAAGATCAAGGGCGTTACCACGATTGATAAGTTTGACGGGCAGCTTACGATCGGCTCGGTGGCAGGAGTCCGTAAAATTACAGATTTTACCGTGTCCAGAAAGGATACCTATCCGGAGAAAAGAGTGGAGCTTCACTGCCATACCAAGATGAGTGATATGGACGGAGTTTCGGAGGTTACGGATATTGTAAAACGGGCACATGACTGGGGACACAAGGCCATTGCCATTACAGACCACGGCGTTGTGCAGGCATTTACTGATGCGAATCATTATATTGAACGGCTGGAGAAGGACGACCCGTTTAAGATTATTTACGGGGTAGAAGCATATCTGGTGGATGACCTGAAGGATGTGGCAGTGAATGAGAAAGGCCAGACCTTAGAGGATACCTTTGTGGTATTTGATCTGGAGACGACCGGTTTCAGCCCGATTTCGGACCGGATTATTGAGATCGGCGCAGTAAAGGTGGAGCAGGGAAGGATCACGGAGCGGTTCAGCAGCTTTGTGAACCCAAAGATCCCGATTCCATTTAAGATTACCCAGCTTACCAGCATCAATGACAGTATGGTGATGGATGCACCGGATATTGAAGCTGTTCTGCCGCAGTTTCTTGATTTTGTGGGGGATGCGGTGCTGGTTGCCCACAATGCGGGCTTTGATGTGAGCTTTATTGAACAGAATATGCGGTATCAGGACATGACGCCGGATCTGACCTCTGTGGATACGGTGGCTATGGCTAGGATCCTTATGCCCACGCTTGCGAAGTTCAAACTAAATGTAGTAGCGAAGGCCCTGAATATTTCTCTGGAGAATCATCACCGTGCGGTGGATGATGCGGGGGCCACAGCGGAGATTTTTGTTAAATTTATCAAGATGCTGCAGGATAGGGACATCTATGATCTGAAAGGGCTGAACCGGTTCGGCGCCAGCAACGGGGATGCGATTCGGAAGCTTCCTACCTACCATGCGATTATTCTTGCAAGAAATGATATCGGCAGGACGAATCTGTATACCCTTGTATCTAAGTCCCATGTGGAGTATTTTGCACGGAGGCCCAGGATTCCGAAAAGTGAATTTTCCAAATACCGAGAAGGGCTGATCCTTGGAAGCGCCTGTGAGGCGGGAGAGCTTTACCAGGCGATTTTAAATGATAAGTCCGAGGAACGGATTGCAAGGATTGTGAATTACTACGATTATCTGGAGATACAGCCCTTGGGAAATAACCGTTTTATGATTGCCAGCGACCGTATTACGAAGGTGAAGAATGAGGAAGATTTGAAAGAAATTAACCGGAAGATCATTGAACTAGGGGAGAAGTTCCATAAGCCGGTGGTTGCAACCTGCGACGTACATTTCCTGAATCCGGAGGACGAGGTGTACCGCCGGATCATTATGGCGGGCAAGGGATTTACAGATGCGGATGAGCAGGCGCCTTTGTATCTGCGCACGACGGAGGAGATGCTGGAGGAGTTTGAATATCTGGGTTCGGAAAAGGCCCATGAGATTGTCATTGACAATCCCAATAGGATCGCCGGCTGGGTGGAGAAGATTTCTCCGGTCAGGCCGGATAAGTGCCCGCCTGTGATTCCGGATTCGGACAAGATGCTGCGGGATATCTGCTATAAGAAGGCCCATGAGATGTATGGAGAGCATCTGCCGGAGGTGGTGACGGAACGGCTGGAGCGGGAGCTGAATTCCATTATTTCCAACGGATTTGCGGTAATGTATATTATTGCGCAGAAGCTGGTGTGGAAGTCCAATGAGGACGGGTATCTGGTGGGTTCCCGAGGGTCGGTAGGCTCTTCCTTTGTGGCGACGATGGCGGGCATTACGGAGGTGAACCCCTTGAGCCCCCATTATTATTGTGAGAAATGCCATTACAGCGATTTTGACTCGGAAGAGGTCAGAAGCTACGCGGGCGGATGCGGGATGGATATGCCGGATAAAAACTGCCCAGAGTGCGGTGCGAGGCTGATAAAGGCCGGATTTGATATTCCGTTTGAGACCTTCCTTGGATTCAAGGGGAACAAAGAGCCGGATATTGACTTGAATTTCTCAGGGGACTATCAGAGTAACGCTCATAAATATACGGAGGTTATTTTTGGCGACGGACAGACCTACCGCGCCGGAACCATCGGTACGCTGGCGGATAAGACTGCGTTTGGATTTGTAAAGAATTATTATGAAGAACGGAACGAGAGAAAGCGGATCTGCGAGATTGACCGTATTGTGCAGGGCTGTACCGGGATCCGGCGGAGCACCGGGCAGCATCCGGGCGGAATTATTGTGCTTCCGCTGGGGGAGGACATCAATTCCTTTACCCCGGTACAGCACCCGGCTAATGATATGTCTACGGATATTGTGACGACCCACTTTGATTACCATTCCATTGACCATAACCTGTTGAAGCTCGATATTCTGGGACACGATGATCCGACCATGATCAAGACGCTGGAGGAATATATTAGTTCCCCTGCGATGGATAATGAATATAATGAAACAGATCATCGTTTTGTGGCAACGGATATTCCGCTGGACGATAAGGGGGTTATGTCTCTGTTCCAGAGTACGGAGGCGCTTGGGATCAAACCTTCGGATATCGGCGGCTGTCCGGTGGGCTGTATGGGAATACCGGAATTCGGTACAGAGTTTGTTATCCAGATGGTTATGGATACGAAACCGCAGACCCTGTCGGATTTGATCCGTATTTCCGGGCTGTCCCACGGGACGGATGTGTGGCTGAACAATGCCCAGGAGCTGATCTTAAGCGGGAAGGCGACGATTTCAACGGCAATCTGTACCCGTGATGATATTATGACCTACCTGATCAATAAAGGAATGGACAGTGAGGAATCCTTTACTATTATGGAGCGGGTCAGGAAGGGCGCGGTGGCAAAGGGGAAATGCAAGGAATGGCCGCAGTTTAAGGAGGACATGAAGAAAAACGGAGTGCCGGACTGGTATATCTGGTCCTGTGAGAAGATAAAGTATATGTTCCCGAAGGCTCATGCGGCGGCCTATGTTATGATGGCTTACCGGATCGCCTACTGTAAGATCAACTATCCGCTGGCCTATTATGCGGCTTATTTTGGCATCCGTGCAGATGCATTTTCCTATGAGCTGATGTGTCAGGGGAAGGAACAGTTAAATTATCATATTCAGGAGTATCAGAATAAAGAAACGCTTTCCAAGAAAGAGCAGGATACCTTAAAGGATATGAAGATCGTACAGGAAATGTACGCCAGAGGCTTTGAATTTCTGCCGATCGACCTGTATCAGTCCAAGGCATCCCGGTTTGAGATTGTAGATGGAAAGCTCCTTCCGCCATTTTCGAGTATAGAGGGTATGGGTGCGATTGCCGCCGAGGCGGTGGAAGCGGCGGCGGTGGACGGTCCTTATTTGTCCAGGGATGATTTCCGCCAGCGGACGAAGGTGAGTAAGACGGTGATTGATCTGATGAATAACCTGGGGATATTCGGAAATCTGCCGGAGAGCAATCAGCTTAGCCTGTTTGATTTATAATTGTTAACTGAGAGGTGTTTATCTGTGGAAAAGAACCGGTATAAAGGAATTGTATGCATTGTCTGCTCAGCATTCTGCTTTGCCCTTATGAATGTATTTGTAAGGGCGGCAGGGGATCTGCCGTCTATGCAGAAGAGTTTTTTTAGAAATGTAGTTGCACTTGCCTTTGCCATTATAATTATGAAGAAAAATAGTATTCCCTTCCGGTGCAGAAGAAAGAATCTGAGGTATCTGCTGATCCGGTCGGTATGTGGCACATTGGGGATTTTGTGCAATTATTATGCCATCGATCATCTGGTGCTGTCGGACGCGTCGATGCTGAATAAAATGTCCCCGTTCTTTGCAGTAATCTTCGGTTTTTTGGTTCTGGGGGAACGAGTAGATATTCCGCAGGCATTGTGTGTGGCAGGGGCATTCCTCGGCAGCCTTCTGGTAATCAAGCCGACCTTTGCAAATATGGCACTGGTGCCGTCCTTTATCGGACTGCTGGGCGGACTGGGAGCAGGAATTGCGTATACCTATGTGCGGAAAGCAACACTGAATGGAGAGAAGGGGCCGCTTGTCGTATGCTTCTTCTCTGCATTTTCCTGTCTGGCAACGCTGCCATTTCTTCTGTTTGACTATCATCCGATGACGGTACTGCAGCTTCTGTCGCTTTTGGGAGCAGGGGCGTCTGCAGCAGGAGGACAGTTTGCGATTACCGCGGCCTACAGCTATGCTCCGGCGAGAGAAATATCCGTGTACGATTATTCGCAGGTTATCTTTGCGGCGGGACTGGGGTTTGTGATATTCGGACAGATGCCGGACGGCTTAAGCTGGCTGGGGTATGCTGTGATCTGTACGATGGCGGTAGTGATGTTTCTGTATAATAATAGGAAAAGGGCGTGAAAGAATCCAGTGTGGATACATATGGATAGCAAATGTTCTGTTTGCAATTTATTATGTATACTGATATAATAAAATTATGGGAACCAGAGAGGAAAGCATGAAAAAGTATTATGCGGCATATATAGTTCTGATGCTGTCGGTGTTTTGCATTGGCAGCTGTCTTAGTGCATATCAAGGCGGTTTCTCGGAAACATTTACCGTTTTTCTCTTTATTATAACGATTACGGAAGCTGGATGTCTGGATATGAAATCTAGGAAAATTCCGGATAAATGGAATGCTGTTATACTGGGAACAGCCCTGCTTTCCTGTGTGACTATGCCGGAGCCTGTACCAGTATCTCGTATTATAGGATTATTTTGTGTCAGTGTACCGTTTCTGATAGGGGCACTGCTGGTTCCGGGAAGCTTTGGCGGAGGCGATATTAAGCTGATGGCCGCGGGAGGGGTGTTTCTCGGATGGAAGGCAGCGCTTGCTTCGGCAGTCATAGGAATTTTTCTTGGAGGTATCTGGGCAGGCGGATGTTTGATCATGGGAGAGATAGAAAGAAAAGCATGTTTTCCGCTGGGGCCTTTTTTATGCCTGGGGATGGCGTTTGGAGTATATATTGGAAATCCACTGGCGGAATATTTTTTTAATTTATAAAAGCCGCAGATGCTGGACCGTTCTCCTGCTCTTTTTACTAGGAAAAGAGTTTCCTGTGAAGGAAGAGAGGCCTGCAGCTCTGCGGCTTATGGTATACTATGTGAGATTGTGTGAAATGCAGACTTATTCTGCCTGCACGCGGCAGGCGGATATTCTGTCCAGAGTGTTGAGAAACAATGCGGTTTCACTTTGGATCTGCTTTTTCTCGGCGGCAGTTTTCCTGTCATCCAGATAATTATCGTACATGACACATAGCATGGCGTAGGCAAATTCCCGGTTCTGGCTCCACTGGAACAGCATCCAGTTCATAGCATGTGAGCACCAGTATTTCTTTGGAATACCGCTGGATTCTAAGACCTTTATGTGGGTATCCGCTTCTTTCGCCAGCTCGGCAAGCTGCTTGGCGTGTTCTTCCTCTGGTTTCTTTCTGCCGGAAAGCTTCCGAATGACCGGGTTATGGCTGGACTTGGTGTCATTCAAGAGCTGGAATCCGGAAGCAACCAGCTCATTTAATTTATTGGCGGCCTCCCAGAAGGGGGCGAAATTCGGCGAAAGCGGCCCCCTGTATTCCGAACTGCCTGAATGTCCGCCGGATGTTTCCCTGCGGATCGGATTGCGGATGCGCCGGTCATAAATCCTGCGCTGATCCGGGCTGCTTAGAACTTTGTATGCATACAGTACATTCTGGATATAGTTCGTTGTGTCATAGTTACTGTCTATGTTCGCATCCGGGTGCAGCTTCTTGACAAGAAAATTCTTGGCGCTGACAATCTCTTCTTCGGTGGCATCCATGGGAACGCCCAGTAAATCATAGTATGTACATTCTTTCATAAAAACTCCCCTTAATAAGCTGCGTATAAAACGCAGTGATATTCTTTCCCCTTCCACACATCATAAACTACTTTTCCGGGGAAATCAATAGGCGAAAAGTAACAAAAGACCTTGACATATATAGGTGGCCGATATATACTGTCGATAAGATATATAGATTATCGATATATGATCGGAGGTTGAAAAAATGGCTGTTGATAAAAGTCTGGTGTCGGGAAGTACGACGATGCTGCTTCTCCGCCTGTTATCGGAGAAGGACATGTACGGTTATGAGATGATTGAGACGCTGAGAGAGCGGTCAAGGAATGTGTTCGAGCTGAAAGCCGGAACCCTGTATCCGCTGCTGCACAGCTTGGAGGAAAAGGATGTGCTCAAGGTGTATGAGAAGGAGGCAGGCGGGAAGATACGGAAGTATTACAGCCTTACAAAAGAGGGGCACAGGCTTCTTGCGGAGAAGAAGGAGGAGTGGATGGCATATTCGGAAGCAATTTTGAGTGTGCTGAATATGGGAGATATGATACCGGGAGGTGTGCTATGAGGAAGAAGGAATATCTGGATATTGTACAGGAGCAGATCCGCTGCAAACTGGCAAGGGACGGTGTGAGAAGAGAGCTGGAGGGGCATATTGAGGATCAGGCCGGATGTTACCTGGCGCGGGGAATTGCCGCCTATGAAGCAGAAGAGATGGCTGTCCGGGATATGGGCGATCCGGTGGAAATCGGGAATGCAATGGATCTGATCCACCGGCCTAAGATGGCATGGAAGAGTATCGGGGTGATTATTGCGATCAGTCTGGCAGTTTTTATCCTGCAGTATATTCTGCGGAGCAGCATTCCAGAGGAGAAGGTATACTGGGTGTCATGGGTTCCGGGAGGAGCGCCCCGCTATCTGCTGATTCAGATTGCAGGCTGGGGAGTAATGACCGGGGTCTGTTATCTGGACTATACCAGAATCGGGAAATATGCGGTACGTTTTATGCTATTGGGATGTGCAGGAATCATTTTTTTGGGAATGTCTGCCATGACATCTGTAAATGGTGCGGCTTATTGGTTTTTTGCAGGGCAGGGTATTTCATTCCAGATGGTAATGTTTCTGTTTCCGCCGCTATATGGAGCAGTTTTATACCGATACCGCGGACAGGGATATCAGGGCGTGGCAGCAGGTATTCTGTGGATGCTTCCGTCTTTGCTCATAATGTGGAGTGAAAAAGCAGCATTGACAGCATTTATCATGGGAGTCAGCTATTTGGTGATGCTTTCTGTAACGATATGGAAAGACTGGTTTGTAGTTCCTAAAAAGATAACTATCATTTCTCTGTGGGCCGCTGCTGTGTTTTTATGGGAGTTTTGGATATATTATCTCAGGCATTGGGGCGCTCCCTATCAAATGGAGCGTATAGAGGCTGTTTCGGATCCGTATGGCGCGGGTGCTGGATATGCAGCGTCGGCAATGAAAACGATCATCTCTGGCAGCCGGCTTTTTGGAACAAAAGAGGGGTTTGCGGGAGATGTAGAAGGAATTGCATATACCGGAGATTATACCTTGAGTCTGATATGCGGATATTATGGAGTGTTAACTGCGGTAATTCTTGTAGTAAGCATATTGTTATTACTGCTGTATTTTCTCCATATGTCTTTTGGGCAGAGAAATCAGCTGGGGATGATTATGGGAATGGGCTGCAGTGTGGTATTTTTGGTGGAGTTTTTTCTATATATACTGGGAAATACCGGCCGTCTTCCGGGAGTGTCCTACTGCCCGTTTCTTGGATATGGAGGGACAGGAATGATGATCGATTATATATTAATGGGAATCCTGCTCAGCGTTTACCGGTATGAGCATGTGGCATCTGAGGTGAAAATAGAGAAACGGACATATGCAAAGCAGGAGGATTGATAAAGGAGATTAGAGTATGAAGCACTCACAAATTACCGATTGGTGCCATGAAATCATCCGCTCCCAGGTCATGGAGGGCGGAAATTGTATTGACGCGACGATGGGGAAAGGAAATGATACGCTGCTGCTGTGTAAGCTTGCAGGGACAGAAGGACATGTGACGGCATTTGACATACAGGAGGAAGCACTGGAATGTACAAGAGCCCTTCTTACAGAACAGGGAATGTGCGGACGGGCGGAGCTGATTCTGGACGGGCATGAGCATATGGCAGAATATGCAGAGCCGGAGTCTGTTGACTTGATCTGCTTTAATTTTGGTTATCTGCCGGGAGGGGATCATCGGATTGCAACGAGGCCGGATACCAGCATTCAGGGAATTAATGCAGGTTTGTCACTGTTAAAGCCCGCAGGAATGATGAGCCTGTGCATTTACAGTGGAGGGGATACAGGCTTTGAGGAGAAAGAAAGGATTCTGGAATATATTAAGAAACTGCCGTCTAAGGAGTATACAGTTATTGTAAATGAATATTACAATAGGAAAAATAATCCTCCGATGCCGGTATTTATATGGAAAAAAAGTTGAAATTTTCGCAACTTAATGCTTTAATTTGTGAAAGTGTTGTGTTATACTTAACTACGTGATTAGGATATAAGGATAATATCACGTACAGAAAGGATGAAAGAGATGTCAGAATCGAAGAAAGTGATTATGCTCGGAAATGAAGCGATTGCCAGAGGCGCGTATGAGGCGGGAGTGAAGGTATCTGCTGCATATCCGGGTACTCCGAGTACTGAGATTAGTGAATATCTGGTGCAATATAAAGATGACGTATACTGTGAGTGGTCTCCCAATGAGAAGGTTGCAGTGGAGGCAGCTGTAGGCGCTTCGCTGGCTGGGGCCAGAGCCATGTCCTGCATGAAGCATGTGGGCTTTAACGTAGCGGCAGACCCGGCTTACAGTGTTTCCTATATGGGTGTCAACGGCGGTCTGGTGATCGTAGTTGCGGATGATCCGGGACTTTACAGCTCCCAAAATGAGCAGGATACCAGAATGGTTGCCCGCGCGGCGAAGCTTCCGGTAGTGGAGCCCTCTGACAGCAGTGAGGCGAAGGAATTTCTGAAAATGGCGTTTGAGCTGAGCGAACAGTTTGACCGGCCGTTTGTTTACCGCACCACCACAAGACTGGCTCATTCTCAGGGAATCGTGGAGCTGCATGACCGTCAGGCTCCGGAGGATAAGCCGTATGAGAAGAATATTCGTAAGAATGTTATGATGCCGGGCAATGCGAAGCTCAGACATGTGGAGATCGAGAAGCGTAATGCGGAGCTTGCGGAGGCGGCCAACACGCTTCCGATGAACCGGGTGGAGATGAAGGATACGAGAATCGGCGTGATCACAAGCGGTATTCCTTATCAGTATGTAAAGGAGGCTCTGCCGGAGGCATCTGTCTGTAAGCTGGGATTGGTGAATCCGCTGCCAAAGAAGATGATTGAGGAATTTGCGGCGAAGGTGGATACACTTTATATTGTAGAGGAGCTGGATCCGGTAATTGAAGAGCAGGTAAGGGCATGGGGGATTCCGTGTATCGGAAAGGAAATCTTTACCGTACAGGGCGAATACAGCGCCAATATGCTCCGTCAGGCTGTTCTCGGAGAAAAGCTGGAGCTTCAGGCACCGGCCGAGGTGCCGGGAAGACCTCCGATTTTATGTCCGGGATGTCCTCACAGAAGTGTATACTATGTATTGAATAAGCTGAAAATGCATGCGGCGGGAGACATCGGCTGTTATACCTTGGGAGCCGTAGCGCCTCTTGGCGTGGTGGATACTACTATGTGCATGGGTTCGAGTATTTCGACGCTTCACGGCATGGAGAAGGCAAAGGGCAGGGAATATATGAAAAATTGGGTCGCAGTAATCGGCGATTCAACATTTTTACATACAGGCGTGAATTCTTTGATGAATATGGTATATAACCATGCATCCGGAACGGTTATGATCCTGGATAACTCTACCACAGGCATGACCGGTCATCAGGATCATGCGGCCACCGGAAAGACACTGATGGGAGAGGATACGTATGCAATCGATATTCCAGGGCTGTGCCGTGCAATGGGAGTTTTGAATGTAACGGTGGTGAATGCTTTCGACATCGATGAACTGGAGAAGGTAGTGAAGGAAGAGACCGCAAGGGATCAGGTATCTGTGATCATCACCAAGTCGCCATGTGTGCTGCTAAGCAAGGGAAAGAAGCCTTTGTATGCCGCTCTTGAAGAGAAATGTAAAAAATGCGGTATGTGCATGAAGCCAGGCTGTCCTGCTATGACAAGGAATGAAGACGGAACCATCCGCATTGACGATACCATGTGTACCGGCTGCGGACTCTGTGAGAAGCTGTGTAAATTCGGCGCGATTGAATTAGTAAAGGACGGTGATAGGTAATGGCAGTGAAGAATATCATGATTGTTGGCGTAGGCGGGCAGGGAACACTCCTTACCAGCCGGATTTTGGGCGGACTTGCGATTTCTGCAGGCTATGATGTGAAGCTTTCTGAGGTTCATGGTATGGCTCAGCGGGGCGGAAGCGTTGTCACATTTGTCCGATATGGACAGGATGTGGCGGAGCCGATCGTAGAGGAGGGGCAGGCGGATGTTATCATTGCCTTTGAGAGATTAGAGGCACTGCGTTATGCTCATTTCCTGAAAAAGGACGGGGCGCTGGTGGTAAATGACTGGAAGATCGACCCGATGCCGGTTGTGATCGGGGCGGCCAAATATCCGGAGAATATTATTGAGAATCTTGAAAAAGAGCATAAGGTCTATACGGTAAATGCCACAGAAGAGTCCAAAATGCTTGGTAATCCAAGGGTATTTAATCTGATTGTCTTAGGCGTGGCGGCGCAGCATATGGATTTTACAAAGGAACAGTGGTATCAGGTGATTGAGAATACCGTACCGCCAAAGACAATTGAGATCAATAAGAAAGCATTTGATACAGGATATGAGATGTAAAGCAGGTATATAAATGCTAGTATCTGCCTTGGGGCAGTTAGATATACAGATGAAGGAGGTGTCATATATTATGAAAAAATATAAGAGGGATACCTTCATGTTTGGGAACCTTCGTCTCGCATAAGCGGTAAGCCAACAGAGGCGGAGGGTAAAAAACTGGTTGGCATTGCCTGCATACGCAGGAATAATGTAGAAAGTAGAACCCCCAGACCATGAGGGAAGAATAAGGAGAAGAAGAAAAATGGCGAAGGTTTTGTTACGGGATTGGAAAGAACAGTATAGAGACGAAAAGATTGAATGTATGAGCAGGGACGAGATGTCTTCGCTCCAGAGTGAGAGACTTGTTAAACAGGTAAAGAATGTGTATGAGAACGTTCCGTTCTATCGTAAGAAGATGGATGAGCTTGGGGTACAGCCCGGCGATATCAAAGGGATCGAGGATATACATAAGCTCCCATTCACGACTAAGGAGGATCTGAGAGATAACTATCCGTTCGGCCTTCTGGCTGTTCCGAAGGAAAAGATTGCCAGAGTACAGGGAACATCGGGAACCACCGGAAAGCTTACTTTGGCCGCATATACGGAAAAAGATGTGGATACCTGGGGCGAGTGTGTGGCAAGGGGGCTTGTGATGGCCGGCCTGACCTCTGCCGACCGTATTCATGTATGCTATGGCTATGGACTGTTCACCGGCGGTATGGGATTGGATCTGGGAGCAAGGGCGCTGGGAGCGATGGCGATTCCGATGTCGTCTGGAAATACCAAACGTCAGCTGATGTGCATGGAGGATTTCGGTGCAACTGCATTCGGATGTACGCCTTCTTATGCTATGTATCTGGCGGAGGCGGCCGCGGAAGCAGGCATTGTAGACCGGCTTCAGATTAAGGCAAGTATTAACGGAGCAGAGCCGTGGACCGATGAGATGCGGTTAAAGATTGAGGAAATTTTAAATATTAATACCTTCGATATTTACGGACTGTGTGAGATCACAGGACCCGGCGTTGCTATGGATTGTATTCATCACAAGGGACTTCATGTATATGAGGATCATTTCTACCCGGAGATTTTGAATCCCGCTGATCAGAGTGCGTGTGCGGACGGGGAGACCGGAGAGCTGGTATTTACTACACTCACAAAGGAGGGTATGCCTTTGCTGCGTTACAGAACTAAGGATCTGACCAGCATCGACCACAGCCCCTGTACATGCGGTAGAACACTGCCAAGGATCCAGAAGTTCACAGGCAGAACGGATGATATGAAGGTTATCCGCGGTGTCAATGTATTCCCGACACAGGTGGAGGCGGCGCTGTTGTCTATGGGCGGTCAGGTTGCACCGCATTATATGCTGATTGTAGACCGTGAAAATAATCTGGATGTGCTTACTGTTATGGTAGAGGTTACAGAGGAATATTTCTCAGATGAGATCCGAAAAATGGAAGCATTGAAGGCAAAGGTCGGAGCTGTTTTGAAGCAGGCTCTTGGTATTTCTGTAAAGGTGAAGCTGGTTGAGCCTAAGACCATCCAGAGAAGCGAAGGCAAAGCAAAACGCGTGATTGACAATAGAAATCTGTAGGAGGAGGAATGAGACTATGAGTTTAAGTAATACAGTACAACAGTTATCCGTATTTTTAGAGAACAGGGCAGGCCGTCTGGATGAGGTACTGAGCGTGCTTGCAGAGGGCGGAGTGAATATTGTGGCCTTAAGCCTTGCAGATACCTCCGATTATGGAATGCTCCGCATGATCGTGTCCGATCCGCATAAGGGACGCGTGGTGCTGAAGGATGCAGGCATTACAGCAATGCTGACCGATGTGGTTGCTTTCCGCGTATCTCATGATACAGGGTCGCTTAGCAAGGCAATGCATCAGCTTGTGGAAGGTGAGATCAATATTGAGTATATGTATGCATTTGCAAATGGGGATGATGCGGCTGCGGTTCTTAAGAGCGATGAGCCGGTAAGAGTGGTAGATATCCTTCTGGGAAGCGGATTTAAGGTATACAGTGCAGACGAGGCATATACAGCTAATGCATAGGGCATATAGATAGTTATAGAATCAAAAAGGGATGTCAGTTATCTGACATCCCTTTCCCGCATTCTAATGTATGCTTTTAAATATTTAAATTAATCCTTAAATAACGAAGTAAAAAAATTTACATAATTAAAAGGTACATTCCCCATGTTATGAATGCGAAACTGTCTAACATCTTACAACGTTAACAGCCTGAGGTCCTTTTGCGCCGTCTGTTACATCAAATTCAACAGTCTGGCCTTCTTCTAATGATTTAAAACCATCCATGGCAATACCAGAATAATGTACAAAAACATCATTGCCGGCTTCGTCAGAGATGAAGCCGTAGCCTTTCTGATTGTTAAACCATTTTACTGTACCTTTGCTCATTGCAATACCTCCATTACTATAAAAAGTGTAAACGAAATCTATAGTCTTTATAGATATGATACTGTTTCACATTACCATATATCGTATAAGAAGTCAATGAAAATATTGGATGAAATATAGAAATCCGTAAACTATTCATAAATACTTGACTCGGCTAGAACCAGCGTGTAAAGTAAAGGAAGGG
>CAJTZE010000055.1 GCA_910584265.1 uncultured Dorea sp.
GTCTCCTCTTCCAGAACGGTTATCCTGACGTCTCTCTCCCTGCGGACGGTCTCCTCTTCCCGGACGGTTATCCTGGCGTCTCTCTCCCTGCGGGCGGTCATTCTGGACATGGTTTTGTGGTGCGGAATTGTTCACAGCCTGTGCACTCTGCGCGCCGCTTTCCTGTACATTCTTCTCCTTTACAAGACTTTCCGCAGGCTTATTCTCCTGTACAGACTCCGGCTGAACCTGCTGCGGCTTTGTCTCAGACTTTACAATGCGCTCCGGCTGTTCCTTCGGCATATCCAGCTTCTCACTCTGTACCTGCCTGCTTCCAGGTGCAGGCCTTCCGTTCTGTACCTGCATCGGTTTTGCATTCTGCATCGGCTTGGTGCCCGGCGCAGGCCTTCCATTCTGTACCTGCATCGGCCTTGCATTCTGCATCGGCCTGCCTCCTGCTCCCGGCCGGACTCCCTGCCGGTTTCCGCCCCTGCCTCCGTCTCTGGTATTCTGCGGACGGAATACGCGAACGATGTTCTTTTTCTTCGGTGCTGCCGTCTCCGTCTTTGCCTCAGCCTCAGCCTTCGGAACCGCTGCCGGCTTCTCTGTCTCTGTTCCCTCATGCTTTCCGCCAAAAGCATTCCTTGCAAGCGCAATCTCTTTATCCTCAATGGAACTCATGTGGCTCTTTACTTCTATATTTTTCCCGCTCAAAAACTCAAGAAGCTCTTTACTGCTCTTCCCAAGCTCTTTTGCAAGCTCATATACTTTCATCTTTGACATACAAACTAACCTCCTCTATGTGACCTAATTACTCCTAGTATCTAACTGCTTCAGGATACTCCTGGCGAAGCCCTCATCCAATATGGCGACGGATGCCCGGAATTCCTTTCCTATTGCATGACCCAGTACTTCTTTCTTCTCGTAAAATCGAATCGGCACCTGATAAAACTCACACATATTCTGAAACTTTTTCTTCGTATTACCGGATGCATCCTCTGCAACGATCACAAGCGACGCCCTGCCGGACTTTACTTCCCCCTCCGTACAGAACTCTCCGCTTGCAAGCTTTCCTGCTTTGGCTGCAAGCCCGGTTAAAGATAGTACCTTATCCTGTTTCAAGCTTTCCCATCTCCTTTTCCAGTGCCTCATACACTTCCTCCGGAATCGCCTGCTTAAAGGAACGCTCCAGTCCCTTATTCTTTCTTGCAAGCTTCAGGCATTCTCCGCCCGGGCACACGTATGCGCCCCTCCCATTCTTCTTTCCTCCGGCATCCAG
This sequence comes from uncultured Dorea sp., assembly GCA_910584265.1. GTDB lineage: Bacteria > Bacillota > Clostridia > Lachnospirales > Lachnospiraceae > Claveliimonas. The sequence goes on from CAJTZE010000055.1 coordinate 1,259, forward strand.
AAGAAATGCATTCTCCGGTGTCTTGATAACTCGGATCATCTCTTTTTTACTTTTCATTTCCTGACACCCTACACATTTACGCATAGGTATCTTTTTACTGCCTCCCAAACCATCACCTGATTTCTATTCTTCTACTTCTTCAAATACAAACTCATCTATATCCCCTGTTACCTCATAAAACCCGTCTGCCTCTGCCAGGCCTTCCTCCGGTCCATCAGTATAGCCGTCTGCATACTCATCTGCATAGCTTTCCTCGTACATCTCTTCCTCGTAGACGCCTTCCATCAATTCCATATAATTCTCTGGAAGCTCGCCGGACTCGATTGCCTGGGTCTCGCTCTTAATATCAATCTTATAACCGGTCAGCCTTGCCGCCAGCCTTGCATTCTGTCCTTCCTTGCCGATTGCAAGAGACAGCTGATTATCCGGTACGATCACGCTTGCAGTCTTATCATCCGGATCCGCCATTACCGAAATCACCTTTGCCGGACTCAAGGCATTCTCAATTAAAATTCCCGGGTTATCACTCCAATTTACAATGTCGATTTTCTCGCCGCGCAGTTCATTCACGATCGCATTCACCCTGGCGCCGTTCATACCCACGCATGCGCCGACCGGGTCCACATCCGCATCGTTCGACCACACAGCAATCTTCGTTCTGCTTCCCGCTTCTCTGGCAATGCTCTTAATCTCTACAATACCGTCCCTGACCTCCGTTACCTCTGCCTCAAACAGACGCTTTACCAGCTCTGGATGTGTGCGGGAAACCAGGATCTTGGGACCCTTGGTCGTCTTCTTCACCTCAACCACATACAGCTTGATCCGCTCCGTGGGCTGGAATACCTCTCCCTTGACCTGTTCATTCTCAGTCAGCATCGCATCCGCCTTACCCAGATTAATGCTCACATTTCTTCCCACATAGCGCTGGACAATACCAGTCACAATATCCTTCTCCTTCTCCGAATACTGGTCGTAAATAATTGCCCGCTCTTCCTCCCGGATCTTCTGCAGGATCTGATTCTTGGCATTCTGGGTTGCAATACGTCCAAATGATTTGGACTCTATCGGAATCTGCACGATATCGCCAAGCTCATACTTACCGTCAATGGCTTTTGCGTCCTCAATGCTGATCTGCTCTACCTTATCTTCCACATCTTCTACGACCGTTTTCTCCTGGATCAGCTGATAGTCACAAGTCTCCCTGTCCATGGTAACTCTGATATTATCCGCCTTGCCAAAATGGTTCTCACATGCTTTGATCAGAGACTCCTCAATGGCATCTAACAGCACTTCCTTACTAATGTCCTTTTCCTTCTCCAGGATTGTCAATGCTTCCAATAATTCTGTGTTCATTTCTTATTTCCTCCTGTTCACATTTAAAAATCAAACGCTAATCGAATCAATGCAGTATCTTTCTTTTCAAACGTCTGCATCCGGGCATTGTCAGTCTCGATCGTTACCGAATCCTTATCATATTCCTTTAAAATACCCCTGAATTCCTTCTCTCCATCAATCATTCTGTAGGTACGTATCTCTATCTCTTCACCAAGACTCCTCTCGAAATCCCTCTCTTTCTTCAGCGGTCTTCCAAGTCCGGGTGAACTCACCTCCAGAATATAGGCCCCGTCAATAAAATCCTTCTCGTCCAGAATATCGGACAGCTCTCTGCTGACTGTCTCACAGTCATCCACCATAATTCCTCCCGGCTTATCGATGTACGCCCTTAAGTACCACGTTCCGCCCTCCTTTACATATTCCACATCCCACAGCTCAAATCCGCTCTTTTCCAGAATCGGGAGCAGAATCGCTTCTGTTTTTTGTTCGTAACTTTCTCTCTTTGACAATGTATGATTTCCCTTCTTTCCTAATAATGCATCCGTGCACAAATCCTTTTCAACAAAGAAGAGTGAACTTCCGTTCACTCTTCCCGTCTTCACCTTATGCAATCTTCGTTCATTATAACACTCCGCACCCGGAAAAGCAAGCTTTTCTTTCCATTTATATATAATTCCGCGGATGCCTGCCGTGCGCGCCGCCTTATCTGCTATAACTGATTCAGCACCTTTAGGATTTCCCCCATTCCTTCCTCATCAAAGGAATAGCATGAAAACTTCTTTTCTTTTTCAGATGCGTCATAACATTCCGGCCCCTCCCACACAGCCAGCCGGAACTGCACCTTCTCATTCCCTTCCTCCATATACTTTTCAATCCGGTAATTATATTTTCCCTTACTTCCATGAAATCTGGCTTTTTGATAAAACGCCAGCGGAAATAACATTTCTCTTGTGATCATCCGACTTCTCCTCCTGCCGTTTTCTACAGCTGATCCCGCAGATCAATACAGCTCCTCCACCTGTTCTATCGCGGCACAATCCCCATATGTCCCATACCTCCTGTATGAGGATTCTTTCCTAATCCTAATATGATAAAAACACCGCATGCTCCAAAGAGCCGCGATGTTTCCTGCTGGCAAGCTGGAAATCGGACTTGAACCGACGACCCCTTCATTACGAGTGAAGTGCTCTACCGACTGAGCTATTCCAGCATGAACGGCTGCATTCCGCAGCCACAACTACTATTATAACTATTTTACAAAATATTGCAAGTATTTTTTAATTCATTTATATTTCGGAACCTAAATTTGTACCTGTTCACTTAGACTTCATCTGAACTTCCACCTGATGGTACGGGATCACGATCCCCTCCTCATCCAGCGTAAGCTTAATATCCTCCAGCATCTGCCATTTGACCGGCCAGTACTCGTCTGTTTTCACCCAGCCTCTCATACCGATTTCAACCCCGTCCATTCCCAGCTCTGACACAAATATATTCCGCTCCTTCTCCTGATCGATCCTGGTTTCCTGCTCCATAAGCTTCCAGAGGACTTCCTTCGCCCTTCTCAGATCAGCTTCATAGGATATGCTGACCTTCACCTCCAGACGCCGTTCATCCATCTGTGTTACGTTCGTCAGACTGTTATTTGTCAGCATCCCATTGGGAATGATCACAGAACGGTTATCCATGGTCACCAGCTTTGTGTAAAACATCTGAATTTCCTTCACAGTTCCCTCATTGCCATGATTATCCTCTATGATATAGTCCCCCACCACAAAAGGCTTCAGAAGAAGAATCAGGACGCCTCCTGCAAAATTAGACAGGCTTCCCTGCAGTGCAAGGCCTAACGCCACGCCTGCCGATGCAATGATCGCCGCAACTGAAGCCGTATCCACGCCGAACTTTGTCGCAATTGTAAATATCAGAATTGCATTCAGCCCGAATTTCAGCAGAGAGTCCACAAACTGTTCCACGCCCTTATCTGCGCTGGAGCGTTCCAGCATCGCCCGTGACAGCCTGCGGATCCAGTTGATCACCAGCCTTCCAATAAAGAAAAAAACAATGGTCAGAATCACCCGCATTCCAAATCCGATCAGAGAGGGTATATGCTCCTGTACATATAGGAGCAGGGCGCTCACATCCTCTGTCGCCTCCTGCGCCGTCTCCTGAGTTGTCTCAATAACCTCTTCCATCTCTCTTACTCCTCTCAAGACATACCGTTTTATCTAATATCTTTATTTATGCCCCAGCAAGCGCAAGAAATGCACTCAAATTCCCTCTGTCTGTTCCTGTGATCCTGTGGGAAAATAAAACCTCCGGGTTACAGCAGGTGCATACATTGGTAACCGCCATATGCTCCCTCTTGATTCCGGCCTCCAGCAGATTGATCTCATTCGCCCGCCAGAGATCCAGCTGATATTTTCCGTTCTCCTTCCGGTAATACAAGGATTCCCAGTATTCTTCCCTGTAATTCTCCTGAAACCGGCTGATGACATCCTCACTCACCTCATAACAGTCCTGGCAGATAGACGGTCCTATGGCCGCAATCACATCCGCCGGATCTGTACCAAATGCTTCCTGCATTCTATTTACGGTAACATGTGCCATCTTATTTACGGTCCCCCGCCATCCGGAATGGCTGAGCCCAATCACTTTCTTTACCGGATCCAGAAAATACAGGGGAACGCAGTCTGCATAAAAGGTTACCAGACACAGGCCCGGCACATTGGTAATCATTCCATCCGTCTCTGGAATGGATGCGCCAAAATCCTCCTCCGTCACCACTGCCACATTGGTGGTATGCGTCTGACAGGTATATACCAGCTTTTTCTCATCCACGCCGATGGCCGAGGCAATCCGCTTCCGGTTCTCCGCTATCGCCGCCGGGTCATCCCCCCGGGTCGTGCTGATATTCATAGATGCCCAGACTCCGGTACTTACACCGCCCAGCCTGGTGGAAAATCCATGTCTTACCAGCCCGGTCCGCTCAAGCAGCGGACAGGAAAGATAAGGCACGCCGCCCTTCTCCCTGATATCAAATACATGCTCTTTATTCTTATACTTTATCTTCATATTCACTACTCCCTGTAATCAAAGGCATTTTTATATAAATGGATCGTGGAAGACGCGGCCTCTTCTCCTTCCCCGCTTCCCAGAATCCCCGCCACATCAAACCGGCAGGGCATGTAAGACAAACCGTGAGACGTAATATACTGCAGCGCACATCTGGATATCACACGCTGCTTTCTCATGTCCACCGCTTCCTCCGGCCTCCCGCTGGACAGACTGGCCCGGAATTTCACCTCACAGAATACAAGGTATTCCCCGTCTCTTGCAATAATGTCAATCTCACCCTGCCTGCAGCGGTAATTATATTCCAGGATACGGTATCCGAGGCTCTCCAAATACACTCCCGCCGCCCGTTCATATCTAGCGCCGGTCTGCCTGTTATTCCTCTTTTTTCCCATAGAATGCATGTATCCTTTTCATATATACTTCCCAATAAAGCTTCTTCGGTGGATCGGTGCAGGGCCGAGCTCCTTCAATGCCTCGATGTGCGCTTTCGTGCCATACCCTTTATTACTGGCAAAACCATATCCCGGATATATACTGTCATACTCTCTCATCAGCCGGTCCCTTGTAACCTTTGCAATAATGCTCGCCGCGGCAATGGACACGCTCTTGGCATCTCCCTTGATGATCGGAACCTGTCTGATCTCCACCCCCGGTATCGTCACTGCATCATTCAGCAGAATATCCGGCTTTATGGCAAGCTTTGCAATTGCCATGCGCATCGCCTCGTAAGATGCCTGCAGGATATTGATCTCATCAATCCGCTCCGGGCCTGCGATTCCGACTCCCACGGCTTCCGCCTGCTCCATGATCACACCGTACAGCTCTTCCCGTTTTTTCTCTGACAGTTTCTTGGAATCATTCAGATAAAGGATCGGATGATCCTTAGGCAGGATCACCGCCGCCGCGGCCACCGGTCCTGCAAACGGGCCTCTGCCTGCCTCGTCGATGCCGCATACCGCCTCATAATCCGAATATTTCTTCTCATAAATACTCATAGCCTCCGTGCGGGCAATTTCTTTCTCCAGTTTTTCCTGCTGTTTTCTCAGCCGTTCCTCTTCCCGTTTATTCATGCCGGATCACTCCCATATTATCAAAAGGATAAATCCTCACCCATGCACGGCCCAGCAGATCCTTTCTCTTCAGCACTCCCACGCTAGGTTCCCTGCTGTCCGAGCTGTGGTTCCGGTTATCCCCGAGCACAAAATATTCATCCTCCCCCAGAACAACCGGCTCTGCGGCAATGCCGCCGCCCTCCATTACCTCCGCACCGTAAACATCGCTCTCTAACTTCTGCCCGTTGATATATGTATAACCATCCTTTATCTGCACAGTCTCTCCCGGCAGTCCGATGATCCTCTTAATATAAAAAACATTCTCCTCATACTGATATGGAAACACAATAATATCAAATCGCTTCGGATCACGGAAACGGTAGGATATCTTATCCACGATCAACTGATCTCCGTCCTGAAGCGTTGTCTCCATAGAATGTCCGCTTACACTGGTCCGCTGTCCTACAAATATAATAATCAGAAACGCAAGACCGATGATAATCGCAATATAAAGGATCCAGCCAAACAGGGCTCCCAGCACAACACGAGATCTGCTTCTTTCTCTTTTATTTTTCCCCATGTAAAATGTCCCCTTTCAGTTCATAGTGTAACACAACTATTCCGGATATTCCAGTGTCAGTCTCCCAAGCCTTCCGTTTCGGAAATCATCCATAAGAAGCCCCGCCGTTTTCTCTGTATCCAGTTCATTTCCACGAACCAGACAGTGCCTGCTCTCTGCAATCCCGCTTAAGCATACATAGGGATCCTCCGTTTCCTCAATTCCATACTTCTCCGCCAAAGTTCCCGGGTAAGCCTGATTCACAAACCGGATAAATTCTGTCGCCAGTTCTTCCACATTCAGTATCTCATCCTTAATAGAACCGATAAATGCAAGCTTAAGCCCCACGCTCTGATCCTCGAATTTCGGCCACAAAATCCCCGGCGTGTCCAGAAGCTCCACCTGTTTATTCAGGCGTATCCACTGCTTTCCCTTTGTCACGCCCGGCTTATTGCCGGTCTTAGCCGCCGCCTTTCCAGCCAGCGAATTGATGAATGTAGACTTGCCCACATTGGGAATGCCGGCCGCCATAGCCCGTACCGGACGGTTTAGGATCCCTCTCTTCCGGTCCCGCTGGATCTTCTCCTTACACGCCTCCTGTATCACATTCTGGATGGACTTTAAGCCGCCGCCCTTCTTGGAATTTACCTTCACGCAGGAGAACCCCTGCTTCTCAAAATAAGCCTTCCACTCCTCGTTCCATCTATCCTCTGCCAGATCCGCCTTATTTAAAAGGATCAGCCTTGCTTTATTCTTCCCCAGCTCATCAATATCCGGATTCCGGCTTGCAAGCGGCGCTCTGGCATCCACAAGCTCGATCACCAGATCAATCAACTTGATATTCTCCTGCATCATACGCTTTGCCTTCGTCATATGACCAGGATACCATTGAAAATGCATAATCTCCTCCGTATCTGCCTCTCTTCTAAATCTACACTGCTCCTCTTTGTGTTAATCCTTCACAAAACCAAAATGGTCAAAAGGAGATAACACAAACCACACCCTGCCGTAGATATGGGCCCGTTTTACATTTCCCACATCGGCCATGCGGCTGTCCTCGCTCTTGTTCCTCTCATCTCCGAGAACAAAAAATTCATCCTCTCCCAGTTTCATTTTTTCTGTAACAATTCCTACATTGCTGATTTCTACAGTCTCATATTTCTCCTCAAGCTTCTCGCCGTCAATATAGACTCTCCCCTCAATAATCTCCACCGTTTCCCCGGGGAGGCCGATGACACGCTTGATATAATAATGGGAATTCTCATTCCCCTTTGGCTTAAATACGATGATATCTCCGCGTTTGGGAGAGCTTGCATTATATACAAAACGGTTGACCAGCACTACGTCTCCGTTCCCAAGCACCGGATTCATCGAATCTCCTACTGTACTGACGCGCTGCCCGAAATACCATACAAAAAAGAATGCCGCAAGAATAACTGCCGCAATCTGTAAAAGCCAGATTCCCAGCTCCTTTACCTTCTCCATGGAGATAGAGTTCTTCAAATCCAGATCCTTCAGGCTCCATCTCTTCTTGGAACGTCTTCTGGATCTTCTCCTTGGAATGGTCTTTGGTTCCTTTTCCTGCGGTTTTGGCTCCAGCTTCTCCCTCACCTTCTGTTCAATCTGGTCCATAGGAAGCTTCTTCTTTTTTCTTTTCTTTATCTTATCAGGCTTTGCGCCTCTTATCTTCCCCGGCATACGATTCACCCTTTATAAAATAAAGTTATCAGATACCACTTGTCATCATCAAAAATTCCCCAAACGAGAACAAAAGTGCGTCTCGCACACTCTCGTGTTATTATATTCCTGACAGCACAGTTTTTGTTCCGCACGCGCAGCTGCGCATCCTCCCGGAGAGTTTTATAATATAGGAAACTCGTTTCCTATATTATAAAAAAGCAGGGACAAGTACAGATGTATTTGTCCCCTTGCTCATCTCCAGTTATCTTACCAGCTCTTTTACCTTAGCGGCCTTGCCGACACGGTCTCTCAGGTAATACAATTTCGCTCTTCTTACCTTACCTCTGCGGACAACCTCAACCTTCTCAACGTTCGGCGAATGCAGCGGCCAGGTCTTCTCAACTCCGACGCCGTTAGAAAACTTCCTCACAGTAAATGTAGCTCTTGTACTGCCGCCCTGTTTCTTAAGCACAGTACCCTCGAATATCTGGATTCTCTCACGGTTACCCTCTTTGATCTTACCGTAAACCTTCACTGTATCACCAACGTGGAATACCGGCACATTCTCCTTCAGCTGTTCTGCTTCAATACTCTTAATAATATCATTCATTGTGTGACCTCCTTATTATTCGGATGTTCGTAATACACTCATCTTTTATCGTACCAGAGGACCATCTCTATTCTTCTCACAACATGCTATATCTTATCACATTCCGACAAAGATTGCAAGGAATTTTTCACATAAGCTTCCGCAAGCTCTCTTTCCTTTTCCGTCAGCTCTGCCCTTTCCAGCAGGTCCGGCCGCGCCTCAGCTGTTCTGATGACGGACTGTTCCCTCCGCCATTTTTCTATATTGGCATGATGTCCGGACAGCAGGATCTTCGGCACTCTCTTCTCATGCCAGACCTCCGGCCTGGAATACTGCGGATATTCCAGCAGGTTATCCTGAAAGCTCTCGAACTCTGCAGACACATCATTGTGGAGCACTCCCGGCACCATCCTGGAAACTGCATCTACCATTACCATAGCCGGCAGCTCGCCCCCTGTCAGCACGTAGTCGCCGATAGACACATAATCCGTAACGATTTCCTCTAATACACGTTCGTCGATACCCTCATAATGCCCGCACAGGAATATAAGCTCTTCCTCCTCTGCAAGTTCGCCCGCCATTTTCTGGCTGAAGGTCTTCCCCTGAGGAGACATATAGAGAACCCTTGGCTTTTTATCAGCCTCTATTCTCTCCAGCACCGCCCGGTAACACTGGTATACCGGTTCCGCCTGCATCAGCATCCCGGCTCCTCCCCCGTAGGGATAGTCATCGACGCTCTGATGCTTATTATAGGCATAATCCCGGATATTCACTGCTTCAATTGACAGAATCCCCTTATCCATCGCTCTTCCTATGATACTGGTATTCAGTCCTCCCATAACCATATCCGGAAACAATGTCATAATGTGAATATTCATGAAATAAGCCCCTCCATCAAGTGGATCGTCATCCGGCCTGCTTCCACATCCACATCCAGAATGCAGTCCTGAATAGCCGGGATCAGCACTTCCCCATATTCCTCAGTTTCTATAATATACACGTCATTTGCTCCCGTCTCCATTACATCCCTTAAGCTTCCAAAACGGCCGCCGTCCTCTGTATAGACCTCTATTCCCAGCATATCTGCAATATAATATTCGTTTTCCTCAAGTTCAATGGCATCCTCTCGGTCGATCAGCAAGCTTTTCCCCCGGTATTTTTCAATATCATTGATATCATCAATCCCTTTAAATTTCAAAATAACAGACCGCTTAAAAAACTTTACCCGTTCGATCTCAAGCGGTATCTGTTCCTTCCCCGTCTCCAGATATACCTGCTTTAGCTCTTTGAACCGGGACGCATCATTCGTTGTGGGAAACACCTTCACTTCCCCGCGTATGCCGTGTGTAGAGGATATCACTCCGACCTGTAACTGCTTCTCCATTCTTCTCTCCTTATACGATCACAATGCAAATCTGCATCTTAGTCATTTCGTTCCTAATGAAAAAAGCCCCCATGATACGCTGTAAATTACGCGCAGGGGACTTCTTTTATTAACCAGCGATATCAACGATCACTTTCTTGTCTTCCTTTGCCGCGGCTGCCTTTACCACAGAGCGGATTGCCTTGGCAATACGTCCCTGCTTTCCGATGACCTTACCCATATCGGACTCAGATACACGCACCTCAACTACTGTTGTACGGCCTTCCTGCTTCTCAGTAACAACCACTTCATCAGGATTATCCACCAATGCTTTTGCAATGACTTCAACTAATTCTCTCATGAATGTGCACCTCCGCCAATACTATTTTTCAATGCCGGCCGCCTTAAAGAGCTTTCCAACAACCTCTGTCGGCTGTGCACCATTGTTAAGCCACTTTTTTGCTGCTTCCTCATCAATAGAGAATCCGCTTGGATCAAGGTTTGGATCATAGGTACCAATCTCCTCAATGAATCTTCCATCCCTTGGGGATCTGGAATCAGCTACAACGATTCTATAGAAAGGAGCCTTCTTCTGTCCCATTCTCTTTAATCTGATCTTTACTGCCATCTTCATTCACCTCCATAGTATTTTCTTATTATTGTTTCATTGATATATGTTAAAAAGGAAATCTGAATTTTCCCTTTTTACCACCTCTTGTCACAGCCTTCATCATCTGCTTCATGCCGTCAAACTGCTTCACCATACGGTTCACTTCGCTGACCTCCACACCAGCGCCTTTTGCTATTCTGCGCTTTCTTGACGGGTTCATAAGATCCGGATCAGCCCGTTCCTCGGGCGTCATGGAATAAATCATTGCTTCCATTCTTGCCATCTGCTTTTCAGCCGCTTCTGTCTGCTCATCCGTGATCTTCATATTCTTTCCGCCCAGCGCCCCCATACCGGGAAGCATGCCCATGAGGCTGGAAAGCCCGCCCAGATTCCTCATCTGCTTCGTACTCTCCAGATAGTCATTATAATCAAACTGATTCTTCTTCATTTTCTGACCGATCTGCTTCGCTTTTTCCTCATCGATCTGAGCCTCAGCCTTTTCAATCAGCGAAAGCACATCACCCATGCCCAGGATCCTGGAGGCCATCCGGTCCGGATGAAACTGTTCCAGATCCGACAGCTTCTCGCCCATACCTGCATAGAGGATCGGCTTGCCGGTGACCGCCTTAACAGACAGAGCCGCACCGCCTCTGGTATCACCGTCCAATTTTGTCACGATCACACCGTCAATGCCCGCCTTCTGGTCGAACTCAGCCGCCACATTCACAGCGTCCTGACCCGTCATGGCATCGATCACAAGGATTGTCTGATGCACTTCAACGGCTTCCTTGATCTCCTTAAGCTCCGCCATCATATCCTCATCAATATGCAGGCGTCCTGCCGTATCCAGGATCACGATATGATTGCCGTTCTTTTTCGCATGCTCTATGGCCGCCTTCGCAATATCTGCCGGCTTATGGTTTTCTCCCATGGAGAATACTTCTACACCCTGCTTCTCTCCGTTGATCTGGAGCTGTTTTATCGCCGCAGGCCGGTATACATCACAGGCCGCAAGCAGAGGCTTCTTGCCCTTCAGCTTGAACTTTCCTGCAAGCTTGGCTGTCGTGGTGGTCTTGCCGGCGCCCTGAAGGCCCGCCATAAGAATTACCGTGACAGCGCTTCCCGGCTGAAGTTTGATCTCAGTTGTCTCAGACCCCATAAGCTTCACAAGCTCTTCATTTACAATCTTAATCACCATCTGGCCCGGATTCAGTCCATTCATCACATCCTGGCCGACAGCGCGTTCCTGAACATTCTTTATAAAATCCTTAACCACCTTGAAGCTGACATCGGCCGCGAGCAATGCACGCTTAATCTCCTTCAGAGCTTCCTTCACATCCGCTTCCGTCAGGCGTCCCTTGCTCCTTAAGTTTTTAAATACATTCTGAAGCTTTTCTGTTAAACTGTCAAATGCCATGCTACAACTCCTCAATAATCTCATCCGCTATCCTGCGGATGTCCGCCTTCAGCTTCATAGTATCCGCATCCGGCTCCGTATCCCGGTCAAGAATCTCATTGATATCATGAAGCTTCTCCCTCACCGTGAGAAATCTTGATACCAGATGCAGCCTGTCTTCATACCCCTGAAGCGTCCTGTTACACCGCTTAATCTGATCATGCACCGCCTGCCTGCTGATACCGGCATTCCCTGCAATCTCGCCGAGAGATAAATCCTCCAGCACAAATTGTTCGTAAATCTCCTTCTGGCGGCTTGTAAGAAGCTCGCCGTAAAAATCATACAGCAATGCCTGTTTCAAAATATCATCCATCGTTTCTCACCTGTGTTATCATATCTTAATTCTGCCGGGGTGTCAAGTGTTTTTTCTTGACAAGCATCTATATTTTGAAATTCATCTCACACTTTCCCAGACGCCGCATATGATGTACTGTAATCAAAATCTTACGGAGGGTTATTCAATGAGTGATTTATCAAACTGTGGATGCGGTTGTGAAACTAACATGAACGGTTGCGGCTGTGGCCGCAGCATGGACTGCGGAGGCAATAGCTGTCTGTGGATCATCCTTCTCCTTATCTTCTGCGGCGGATGCGGCGGAAGCGGACTTGGACGCGGCGGCGACTGTGGCTGTGGCTGCGGATGCGGCAATGACAGCTGCATGTGGATCATCCTTCTCCTCATCTTCTGCGGCGGATGCGGCGGAAGCGGATTTGGCTGCTGCTAGTCTCACACATCCACTGAAAAACCATATGCGGGGATATATCTTTTTATATCCCCGCATATACATACTACAACATTACTTTCAGGCAGGAATCTATGGAAAAACGGCCGCCTCTTCCTATGACACAACTGGATATGCTCGTCACCACCCAGGAGCTGCAGATGATGAAGCTGATGCTTCCTTATTTTCCTTCTTCCTACCGGGGTATGCTGGCAGTTTATCTCAAATTTATGGAATTTCAAAATACGCTCCGGCTGTTTAACGGCTCAGACGGCAGATCACCGTCAGATGTTATAAAAAGCCGGGACATCCATTCTCCTGCAGACATCTTAGAGGATCTTCGTCCCTTTATGAATCCTGCAGATATGGAATCCTTTGATATGATGATGAATACTATGAATATGATGAGCGGCATGAATATGTCTGATTTTTCCGGTTCCGGAAATTCAGAAGAAATGTCTGAAATGATGAATATATTTGATAATATTTTGAAAGGAAAGAAAGACAATGAATGAGTGGATGAATCATCCGGCAATGGAAAACCTCGACCCTGTTAAACTGGAGCTGTTTAAGGCGGCTGCCGCCCAGACAAAAGGCAAAAGCGGCAACAGCATGGCCGCTGTTATGATGGCGCTGATCACCTCTGCAAGAAAGAACGGTATCAGCTTCACTCCCGAAGAAATGACCCTCATCCTGGATGTTTTAAAAGACGGGAAATCAAAGGAAGAGCAGGATCAGATCGACAGTATGGTGAACATGGTCACAGGCATGCTGAAAAACCAGAACCAGAAATAGACAGACGCTTCCCCGGCATCTGTCTATTCTCACGAAAAGATCTATTCTTATTTTCCCGGCATTGCCGGAGTTCCCTGTCCGTAATGCCGGAATACCTCCACCGCCGTCTCAACCTGCTCGGCATTTAACTCCGGCACATTCTTATCCATACTGTATGCGATAGAATAGGTCTTCGCTGCTTCCTCCAGATATACGCATGCGCACAATGCCTGTTTTAAGCTGTCTCCCACACTTACCACTCCGTGATGTTTCAGAATAACAGCCAGCTTATCCCCGATATTCTCAACCACCTCAATACCCATCTGCTCGCTTGCCGCGGACGAATAAGGACACACCTTTACGCTGCCTCTTGCAGCATTGGCCAGCGTAGTCAGATTGCAGGGAATCTCATCTGTTATGAGTCCGACGCCTGTGGCATAGGGCTGATGCGTGTGGATCACCGCATTCACCTCCGGCATATGCTTTAAGATATAAAGCAGAGCCACGGTATCCACAGAGGGTTTCCTCTCTCCCTCGATGATATTGCCATCTATATCCATTACCAGAACATCCTCCGGTACCATATCTTCATAAATCATGCCGGACGGCGTTACCAGGATCTCCCCTGAGGGCATCCGCAGCGTTACATTTCCTCCGGACAATGCGATCAGGCCGTAACGGTCCATCTTCTTTCCTGCTTCAATTATCTCTTTCTTTTCCTGTTCATACATAGTCTTCGCTTCTCCTTCAATATCCAGATACCTATCTCTTTTTTACCGCATTCTTCCTTATCTGCTTTGCAAGCTGCTTTCTTGCTTTTTCCTGCTGTCTACGGTCATATTTCTGTTTTTTGATCTTCTGCGCTTCCTTACTGCCCTGTACAGCCTTGGCCTTCAGTCCGTTCGGATCAACCTCAATCTCTTTGTGAAATAAGAATTTAAACAGCTCTTCACCTTCACTGTAATAATAGCAGTTCACCCAGTACCGGCCCCGGAATATCCCGGCTTCATTGATGCGTATAAACATCTTTGTGCCGGATGCCAGTGGCTTACATTTAAATTTCCGTATCTCTGACCATTCATAATGATGGTTTTTTTTGTAGGCAGAGAACGTAATTCCTTTGTCATCGATCTCAACTTTAGACGGATTGGCAATTGAAATAAAGGTTTCCCAGACAAAATAGCCGGAAACAATTGCGGCTCCTATCCACAACACCGGGCTGTCTCCCGTAATAAGATGATAAATGGAATATGCGAAAATCAACACACAAAATACTGCCGTAATCGTTATCTTCCGAAAAAATACATTGGAATCATATTCATAAGTATGCAAACCGGAAATCTCCTTTCAACAAATGCCTTCTGTATCCCTAACTGAAATATCCGGCAGATATCCACTCTTCCATGAAATACCTGCCGGATACCATAATCTTTTCTCCACGCGCGCCTGCGGCACGGGTATAATTAAAACTTAGCCTGCAGCATGCATCTCTGCCGCTTCCTTCAAGATTTTCTTTCTGTTCATCAGCGCCAGGCCTACAGCAATTACGCCGACAACGGCAATACCGACAAACGGATTGATCCAGTTCAGTCTGGTTATCGCCCATGTTAACGGGTTAGCACCGTCACAGATACTGGAAATAGCTGTTGCAGATCCCATATCAAATCCGGCCTTCTGTGCGGCAGGAGTGATCCACTGTGACAGGTCTGTTGCGATGTACAGACCGGCTGCCAATGTAATGATACCGATGATCAGCGCACGGAAACCATTTCCCTTAACCACCGGCGTGATCAGTACGAACATCCATGGGATAACCGCAAGGTCGGCAAACGGCATTACCTGATTGCCTGGAAGCAGCACTGCTAAGAATATGGTAATCGGAACCAGAACCAATGCTACGGAAAGTGTCATTGGATGGCCTACGCCTACTGCTGAGTCAAGACCGATGTAGATCTTACCACGGTTGGAGAACTTCTTCTCGATAAACTCAGAAGCCGCATCCGATACCGGGATCAGGCCTTCCATCAGGAGGGCTGCCATCTTCGGGATCAGTACCAGAACTGCGCCAAGGTTTACGCCAAGCTGCAGGATAGCCGGAATATCATAACCCGCTACCGCACCGATCACGATACCAAGTACAGTACCTACCAGAATCGGCTCGCCGAATACACCGAATTTCTTCTGCATCTTCTCAATGTCAAAGCTAATCTTGTTCACGCCCGGAATCTTATCCAGGATCCAGTCAAACAGCATAGCAATTGGTGCATAAGCTGTTGTAAATCCGTGTGGAAGAGATACACCCGGAAGTCCCAGAGTCTCCTCAACGCCGCCTGCGGTCCAGTCGCCAAGCACCATAATAATCACCATGTTCAGAATGGCCGCAATTACGCCATATACCTGATTGCCTGTTACAACTGCAACCAAGGCACCGGTAAATGCAAAATGCCAATAATCCCAGATATCCACGTCTACCGTCTGTGTGGTATTTGTCAGAAGCATGACAATATTTACTGCCAGGCAGACTGGAATAATGATCGTACCAACCGTTGAAGCAAATGCAATCTGCGCCGCCGCCGGCCAGCCTACGTCAATAACGGAAAGGCTTAAACCGAAACGCTCTGCCATCTGTGTTACAGCCGGGGCAAGGTTATCACCCATCAGCCCTGTTACAAGATTCAAACCAATAAAACCAATACCTACGGTCAAGCCTGCACGAAGAGACTTACCAAATCCAGCACCTAAGATACACCCCATGATGCAGATAATGATCGGCATCATTACGGTAGCACCCAAGTCACTTATGTATTGGAAAAAACCCAAAAAATAACTCATACCTTTATTCTCCTTCCTTTTCAGTCACGTAAATCCACCATTGTTTCATCATAAGCCGGGATCTATGCTATTTCTGCAGAATCTCTACAATCTGATCCACGATCGGCTCGGTACCTCTTCCTAACAGGAACGCTGTACCGATTACCAGCGGGCAGTGGCATTCTCCGCCAAGCACAGTCGTAGAAATTACAAGATCGAACTGTTTTGACTTTTCTGCAACCTCTGAAGCCTTCCCCTGAGTAATCTGGAACTGTCCCTTTAAGCCTCTGTCCTCCAAAGCCTTTGTCACCTTCTGGTTCACTGCGGTTGAAGTACAGATTCCGGAACCACATACCAATAAAATCCTCTTCATCCCTTTACACCTCCTTTGATCATTTTTATCTGCACATCATATAAATTCTGATTATTATATAATGCTGCATTACTCCTTAAATGAGTTCCCGAATTTCTCCGCCAGCTCCTCCGGCGTTTTGCAGGCCTTTAAGCCCTTCAGGTATCCTTCCGTCTGGAAGATATCCATCATCTTGCCCAGGAAATCTACCTGGCTCTCCGGCTTTTCAATCGCCATCATGAACATCATCTCACAGGCCACAGGTTCCTCGGGCATCCCCATGTGGCAGAATTTTACATCCTTGTTTAAAATCCCCACAGCAATTGCCTGTTTATTCACATGGACTGAATCCGTATGAGGAATGGCAATCCCCATTTCTTCAAAGTTGAGCCCTGTACTGAAAACCTTCTCTCTTTCCTTAACTGCTTCCACGTAGCTCTCTTTTACGATGCCTTTCTCATATAAATGCTTCGCAAGAATCTCAATCGCTTCCTGATCGGTTGCCGCCTCAATATCCATAAGTATCAATTCCGGCGCAATATAAACCTCTCCTAATGCATTTGCCATACCGCCTTCACCTCCTTTTTGCAGGTTTTGTCCCGCTGATTTTATGCAAATTATTTATTGCTTTCAAAATAGCTTCTTCATCCTCTGCTTCATCCAGCCTCTTTCTGATATTCTCATTTCCAAATATCATCATCAGATCATAGATTGCCTGATTGATGCTCTCAGCGCTCTGGACACTGATGCCGATCACATACCGGACCGGGTCATTAGCTTCATTTTGAAACTCAACCGGCTCTGCAAGCCGTACCAGAGATGCCGCCTCTTTGATCACTCCCTCGCTGGTATCTGCGTGGGGAAGCGCCGTGCCCGGACATACCACGATATATGGCCCGTATTTCTCAATATTTTCAATCATTGCATCAATATAACGGAGCTCTACCGCACCGGTCTCATATAGGAGCATGCCTGACTTGCAGACTGCATCCCTCCAATCCTGTGCCTGATATCCCACAGCCGTCCTCTCCCTGGCGAGAAGCTGACAGAACGCTCCCTGGATATTCGCCTCCTCCGGATTCACTATATCAATTCCCGGTTCAGCGGCTCCTGCCATATCGCCGTCGGTAATCTCCATCACCATTCTCTGTATATCAAAGAGATCATCCCGGCTCAGCATGGCAGAACGCACGGTAATACAGGGAAGTTCTTCATTATCCAGCGGTATCGTGGATATGATCATCTGGGCCCCTGCCTTTTTAATCTCAGAAGTATTGTGGACCGATGACACATTCACGATCTCTATCATCTCATCCAGCGTGCAGAGCTTTGCCAGCATAAACTGCGCCGTCCCTCTCCCGGTCTCGCAGACCAGCGCCACGCGGACCTTACTGTTTTTTGAGGTTTCAGCCTTTTCCTTCTCCATCACAGATGCAAAGTACAGCACCATAAAGGACATCTCATCCTCTGAAAAATCCGTGCCGATATATTCCTCCAGCGTACCGATGTTCTTACGTATGATCTCAAATACCTCCGGATATTCCTTCAAAAGAGACTCCTTTAACGGGTTCCTTAGAACCTCCCCGGTCTGCAGCCGGTACACCGCCGAGCGCATATGTGCGATCAGCAGATCATACAGGGCAAAATCCAGATAAAAATCTATCCCAAAGCAGCTGGATATCTGATATAAAGTCTCCGCTATCATCAGCCGCAGATCCAAGGCATTGCTTTTATGGTGCTTATCCTTTAGATAACTCTTTCCCTTCAGACAGTCCGTATAATACAGCACCTCAGACTCCGGCGCCCGAAATCCATATCTCTTTCCTATTGTTTCCAGAAGATTCCTGCTGAAAATGTATTTTGAACTTTCCTTAAGCTCCCGGCAGGTGTCTGCATAATAGTCCGGGAGTATCTGATTCTTGACAATTCTGTTAACAGTCAGCGTCAGCTCAATTGCTGTTTCAAAAAAGGAATAATCAGACAAAAATGCCTGCAGCTTCTCCTCCTGCTCAATAATGTCTTTCTTAATCTCATGGTACAGTCCCAGTTTATCTACCTGGCTGATCAAGAAATTCCAGAATGCCCCCAGATGATACCCGGTTCCGTAGTCATTGTTATCACCGTTCACCTCTAAGAGCTTTAGGATCCCTTTCCGGATCTGCAGCTCCGGCGCATTTACAATATAGCCCCTCCGAACCTGAGAAACCAGCTCCATGCTGTTTTCCTCAAACCACTTCTTCAGCTCGGACAGATCATGGAGCAGCGTGTTTCTGCTGGCCCCTATAATATCCCTCAGCTGCTCCACCGTCACATAACCGTCGGCATTCATGAGGATCATCGCAAGTATTGTAGAACGTTCATTTTTAGACATATAATATGTATAGAATGTATGTGCCTGAATAAACTTTTCATAGGCACTGACATCCGGCTTATCCTCTGTGTCAATAAATAACTCTCCATTTTTATCAGACGCGATCAGCGGGAGGCTGTATTCCTGTAAAGCCTCATTGAGTTCCTTAATATCGGCTCTTATCGTTCTTTCCTGAAGATTATATTTATCAACCAGATCTATAACATTCTGCCGATTCCCAAGAATCAGTTCTCTCAATATCTTGTTACTACGTCTGTTCATAAATGCCTCCTTCACCTACTACTATTTTAATACCAGTCAAATGTACAAAAAAGTCCAAATACCCTGCGCCTTACCTGCATTAAATTGGGTTATTGAAACGTTTCCGGTACAATAGTACAGAATTACCTTTATAGTAAAAAAGGATATCCTGCTCTTTAACCTGACTGTTAAAAAAGAGGATATCCCTGCATGCATATTATTATTTATTATTTAACCTGAATTATTCACAGCTGTGCCGTGAAAGTGGCTGAAAGCCACATAGTTACTGT
>CAJTZE010000056.1 GCA_910584265.1 uncultured Dorea sp.
CCCCATTGCCCGCGCCATGGTGGCTGTATCGCCTCTCCTCTCTGCTTCTTCATAGACACGGAACGGCGTATTCATCATTTTCATATTCATACTTGCCCCTGTAAGGCCTTCCATTGTTTTCACATGCATAATAATCCCTCCTTTATTTTGATACAGAAGCGTTCTGCCGCCTGTATGTATCATTGTCTTTCTGGCTTAACTCATTCTCTACCTGTGCCAGTTTTTTCTCTAACTCCCGGATTTTCTTCTCATCCCCGGAAGCTGACTGGATCTGCTGCTCAAGCTGCTGCTTTTTCTCTTTCAGTTTCTTAATTTCTCTGTCAACCTTATCCGTATCCGTAATACATTTCTCCGTCGGCTTTCCCTGGTCATTCCTGTCTACTTTCAGCTTTTTCCCATCCTCATCCGCTTTCGGCTCTTCCTTGTTATCCGCACGGTCTGCCTTATCCGGATCATCAAAAAAGATTTTGCGGCTGCCGTCCTCATCCTGTCCGATCCGATACAGTCCGACAGGCTCTTTTTCTGATTTTTCACCATGAATGTAAACATCCTGCGGTTCGGACAGTCTGCCTGCTCCTTTTTCCTCGGAAGCCTTCTTAGCTTCCTGTGCTTCTTTTGCTTTTTCCGCCCTTTCTGCGGCCTGCTTCTCCTTCACCTTCTCTGCATAATCCGTTTTGGATTGAGCGTAATTTCCACTAACCTGCATTGCCATAAGTATGTTCCTCCTTTAATCTGATATTATCAGGCAGCTATTTTTACATTTACAAAAACAGCTTCCCTTCTCGTTTTTCGGTTGCAAAATGCGGGCGGTTAATCCATTTGCTGTGGGATGTATTCTGGATGCTGTGGAATGACGAGCAGCACTTGCAGGATAAATACATCCTCCCTTGTCTCTATGCTCATGGCGCCGCTATATTTTTCAGCTACCGCTTTTATATTAGACAACCCCGTTCCCTTTTTCACCGCGCTTTTCCCCCAGAAGCTGTTCTCCACTTCCATCATGAGAAAATCTCCCTGCATACGCCCGGACACATGGATGTACCCATTCGGGCGTCCCGTATTACATGCCTGGATTGCATTATCCAGCGCATTCGACAGGACAATGCAGATATCCATGTCCTTAAGACCGCAGGGGTATGGCAGGAGAAGGGAACAGTCCACGCTGATTCCCATGCTTTCTGCAATACCCAGCTTGTTTCCCATTAAGATATCCACTACAGGGTTATTCGTACTGCAGGGAAATGACATTTTTTCGGCCATATGATCCATATCCTCAATATAGCTTACAGCTTCTTTAAATTTCCCGCTCTCTAAAAGGTCTTTTATCACTGCGATATGATTTCGGATATCATGACGGAAGGACTTTGTCCTGTCATAACGGGTTTTCGCTTCGTCCACATACTGGTTCAGAGAATGTTCCTCCTGCTCCAACAGAGAAATTTTTGTGCTGAGGCGGAAGTTCTGCTGCAGTTTCTTATAAGAAAACAGGATACAGAACAGGCTTAAAAGCCCCAAAAAATGCATGGCAAGCAGCTGCCAGTGGCTGAACAGGTCTCTGGAGCCCCCACCATCATCTAAAACTTCAAACTGACACTCAGATTCAATCGTATTGATGTACTCACTCATAATAAATATCATCAGGATTGGAATGATGACCAGAAACATTTGCTGCTGCTCCGCCGCAGAATAGCAGGAAAAATAACGGTAAACGATATAATAGCAAAAACCGGACAGCGCCAGTGAAATCGCCTCGCTGGCCAGCATGACCGCAATACCGTCCGTATCATGGAAAACGGCAGGCATCCATGGGCGTAGAAGAGCCAGCAGAGATTTCACAACTCCGTAACAGAGCAGCATGATTTCAACCGCCAGAGCCGCATATAGAATGGAAGACTTCACATCCGCATGGCAGACAAAAATCCCGCATGCCGAAAGCAGAAGAACAAGTGCCACAAAGCCTGTGATCGTGCGTGCCGACACAACATTGCCGACAAGCACCGCGCAGACTGCAAACAGGAAGTAAAAAGGCGGACATATTTTCTTTTTCAGAATTTTTCCCAAAAAAAATAACAGGAAAACCGTCTCAATGACATCCGTAAATATATACATTAAAAAATCCAAATATTCAGCCATGTTACCTGCCCCCATATGCAAAACCTCTGTAACCGTTCCGTATCTTCACAGCTATTATTTACATATTTTTCATATACTGCAGAACAACTCCGGAAAACTCTTTGTTCCGCAGCCGTGATACGGGAACCTCTCTGCCATTATCCATATATGCGGTTCCGTTTTTATATCCTTTTAAATGCCTCAGATTGATGAGATAACTCCTGTGGCACCGAAAAAAATGGCTGCCTAGCTTCGTTTCCAGATTCTCAATCTGCTCATAATAATCAAGAATCTCGCCTGATACCATGTTCAGATATATTTTCCGGTCTATGATCTCACAGAAAATAATCTCGTCCTTTTGGACAATGCGTCCCTCATATCCCTTTTGCACAAGCAGGCTGTCTTCGCCGGCATTTTGCATGGAAGAAAATAGACGTTCCATTGTTTTCTCAAACTGTTTTTCTTCCACCGGCTTAACCAAGTAATCGTATGCCTGCACCTCGAAAGACGAAAATACCATCTCTTTCAGTACCGTGATGAAGATCAGGAATCCCTGAAATTTATCTGCCCTCAGTCTCCTTGCGGTTTCCATGCCGTCCATACCCTTCATCTGGATATCCAGAAAACAGATGTCTATCTGCCCGTCGTAATTCAGCAGTTCTTCACCGCCTGAAAATGTCCTAAGGCGAATCTCCCTGTTCTTTTTACGGAAAAAATCGGAGACCAAAGTTTTTATATGGTCGGACATATATTTTTCGTCATCACAGATTGCAATATGAATCAATGTGCCACCTCCCCGTACACAATAGCCCATAGCAAAATCAAGTCAAAGCCCCCACAGCAGTCGGCAAATATCCATGCAAGCATACCTTATTAGACGAAGTCCACCCGCTCAAAGGGCATGCATTACGGTGTGCCCGTGGGTATGGCTGCTTGGCTCGTTGCTTCGCGGGAATAAAATTTGCCAATGCTATAGGCTGTCATTTTATTATAGTCTGTCTGGAACTCTAAAACAATTGAATTGCTGTGAAATGCTTTCTTGATGCTGTAAAATGCGCCGCTTTTCATCCTTTAGCTTCACAATTACGAAAGCGCCCGCATCTGTTCAATCAGGGACTCCTTTTTCTGCCTATGTACGATCCAGACGGACAGGAGCAGTTCCACTGCAAGCAGCGCCAGTAGGAACAGCCCCATTTCCAAAACCGGAAATTGATATTTCCATTCTTCTTTTGCTTAGTTATAAGCCATTTTCCTTACCTCCGATTTGATATTTTTGAAATCAAATCGAAGTAGGGCGGATATCGTGGTTTCCAATCGGATTTTGTCGTTAAAAAAAGTGGCGTAACCCTATTGGTGTGGTACAAAAAAAGTTGACAGTTTATTCTCAAGGATTCCATAATAAAATCAAGAGAATAAGGAGCTTCCTGTATAATTCAAGTATGCAAAAGTGGTAAAGGTACAGTCTGGATTGTCACAGAAGAATTTCCTGTTCTCTATGATGACCTTCGTCTTCTTTCCCATGATGGGCAGATCCTGAAAACTTTTTTCGTAACGGCTGTGGACACGGCTGCAAGCGTGTCCACAGTATGAACACTTGCATGATCTGCGGTTTGACGCAACATATATAATGACTTCATTTTCTGTTATTTCATGCTCCAAATAATCAAGGTCTGCATCAAGTTCTTTAATAAACTCATCCATGGTATAAACTCCTGTATACACTTTAAAGTCTATACTGATTATACCATTTTTCGCATCCGAAAAAATCCCTTATTTCAACTAACTTTGGAAAGATTCGACTTTTTAATAAATTTCACAAAAAATTCACAATTTACCATGTGGACAGCTTTACTTTTTGCTTTAAATGAGTATAATAAAAGTGAACATCAATTTTTCTTTAGATTTCAAGAATAGAAAGGGCGGCTTTTATGAATTTAGCGAAAATCTCTGCAAATGGGCAGATTACCGTGCCGGTAGAAATCCGCCGTTTGCTTGGCCTGAAATCCGGCGACAAGATTCTGTTCTACCAAAAGCAGGACGGAGAGGTAGTTGTAAGTAATGCCTCTGCACAGGCAATCCGTAAAGCGCAGTCTGCTTTTTCGGGCGCAGCCGAAGCTATGGGTATTTCCAGTGAAGAGGATGTGCAGGCTCTTGTAGACGAAGTTCGCTACGGAAAGGAACGGTAAAATGCGGATATTGGTCGATACAAACATTCTTTTTTCCGCATTGGTTTTCCCACGGTCAAGACCGGCACAGGCTCTGCTCCATGTAGCCGATAACCATGAGATGGTTCTGTGTGACCGCAATATCACGGAACTGCGGGATATTCTGGGGCGGAAAGCGCCTAAGTTCCTGCCGGATGCAGAAGTCCTGCTGGCGGAAATGTCTTATGAACTAGTCCCGGCGGTAAACCATGCGGAAAAACTGATACGTGACGCAAAGGATCAGCCTATCCTGAATGCTGCCATTGTGTCTGATGTGGATATTATACTTACAGGAGATAAAGACTTTCTAAGCCTTGAAATGGAACATCCCAAATGTATGACTGTCGCACAGTTTTTAGTAAGTGAAGGTATGGTGGAATGAACCTCATCTTTTCGCAATTTTTCTTCGGTCTGGGATATACGAAACAGATTGGCAATCAATTCCGTACTACCCATGTAATCAAAAATTTTCTGTCCAACTTCCAATCCCTTTTTTGTATGAATATCATCTACATCTAAACCACCATACAATCCCATATAACCAGCATTTTGAAAAATTGCAAATTCCTCATTTGTAATAACACCTGCCTTATGTGCTGTTTCTGCAAGCATTTGATTCCATTGCTTAATATCTCCACGCACAACAAGCCTTCGATTATCCTCGCTTAACTCATTAAAATGATCTGCTACCTCTTGACGATACGTCTGGATCGCAAAATATGTCTGTCCCAAAGCAATCACTTCTTTCCGTGGATCTCCATTCTGCACAATCAAATAACAGGCATATCTCGTCAGCTCATAATCTTTTACAGGCTTATTCGTTGCTCCTGCTTCCACGATTTTGCTGGCCTCAGCAAAATCGTGGGAAATATCATATCCACTATTCTCACAGGCAATCATTGCTCTTTTTATCACGCCAGTAAAATTTCTCCACTGGGTGTAATCTAAAGCAACCGCAAGTTCTCTCGCACACCAAAATTCCGAACCGTCCTCACGAATCTGTTTGATATCTTCAAACCGCTTATATTCTTCTGCAATCAGTCTCTTCATACGCAATCTCCTTTTGTCGCAAAGCATCTATTATAGTTACATTTTTTGCTGCAAATTCATAATCTAATCCTCTATTTTTTCATAGGTAGTGTCAAAAGCTACCTGTTTTTTTGTATCTAAATTTATAAAAACCTTGATTTTAAGGGAAATATGCAATAAAAAGAGCATTGACCTCCCTTTTCTGGTATAATGTCCTCGACCAAAATTCCAAAACACCAAAGGAGACAATGCTCATGGACATTATACAATACTTACTTTCTATAATTCAATATCTTAACCAGCAGAATTGTTGGTTGATTAACTTTATCTGTAGATATATCCCTCTGAAACAATGGGTCTTTGATGATTCCCATTCTCCAAAGTACCAGAAGTTCAAGATTGACGAGTCCCCCCCCTGATCACTGACTTCCGTCAGGGCCGGACTTACAAGGAACTGATCCCTTACTACGAAAAACGTTATAGTAAAACAATCCACCCTGTCAGACGCCGGTCAGAATGTGATATCCAGGACAGCTGTACCTGCCCGCGCTGTGATGCCCCGAAACATTTCCTCTATAAAACAATGGTTCCAAAGGGCAGCTTCTTATCTTTCTCGGCCGGCAGAGTATTCTGAACATGCAGAAAAATGGCACTGCCCAACAGGAGCGGAGCTGTTGTCAATAGAAACGTGGAATACCGCGGCCACCGTCAGGTGGTGAGGATATGCCGCGAAAGTCTATTGACATAAGTCTCACGGTTCATCCTGTTCCAGCAGAAAAGGGGCAACTGCGCCTTTTCCTGCCTTCCGGCGAGGGCAGGTGCGGGCAGAGCCCGCATATGGGTCAAGGGACAAGTCCTTTGCAGGTTCTTAGGGCAACGTCCTAAGCCCTCGGAGAGCTTTTCGGAATCAATATCTACAATTTTCAAGGTTCATTTGAGCCTATTTTTTTGGCTGACATTTTTCATAGATTACTTAACACTACCTTTTCAAAACAATGATTACAAATTTTTTGTTTTACATATGCCAGATGATTCATATCTACCATCTTTCCACATTTTGGGTATTTAAAACTATCGCCAATTTCTATATTGAAATCCTCAAAAAATTTATCTTCTAAATGAAATTCTCCTAATATTACAGAGCTTTTAGAAAGCTTCGGGCTGTCAACTGCCGACAAGAAAAAAGTCAAACACTTTTCTGTTGGATGTCCATCAACGCCCATATCTTTTCATTTGCTACTATAAACATATCTAACTGAAATCCACTTTGAGAATATTTGAGATTTGAAAAAGAAATCTGATCAGAATATATCCCTTCCAGCGCATCATTCTCTGATTTATAGACCAATTCCTTTGTAAATAATGTCTTGCCTTTTATCAATAAAATCTATAATTTCTTTCACCTTCAACTTCCTCTTTATCAATTATTTTCTATTTGGTTTTCTTTTGATACTCAATAGTCTCATAAAATCATCAAATAAAGAAGTATCCACCGGTTCAAACATTATCCATTTCCCATCATGATAAGTTTTGGCTTCATCATACATTCTTTGAACTTCTTTTGAATAATTTTCTCTATCTTCTTCAAATTTTAAACGTTCATCTTTTCCTAAAATAACCATAAAGCCAACACATTTTTCTCTCGCATATAATGTGCATAATGTTTTGCCCCCTCGACGATATTTATATTCATATACCCATGATTTACCACCTTTATTCCACAAGCAGTCCATATCGTATTTTTCATCAATTACTTCACACAATTTGTTCCATATCTCATATAGAGATTTTCCGACTAAAGTTGTCATTTCTTCTGTATTAGGTATTTTATCAAACATAGTATCCTTCCCTTCTTCTAATTTATTAAAAATCACATTCCAACTATTTTATTCAAAGTTTTGGCTGTTCTAATTGTAATCATTTCGCCAATTCCTGCATTTGCTGTTTTTTTCCACCAATTTGCTTTCGCATAATTCTTTCTATCAAAAGACCAGAAAATAGTATTCTTGCAGATACATATCTGTTCCAGATCTTTTGTTGGCTCACCTATTTTCTCAGCTAGTATTTCAGCAATAGCAGGAGGCATGACAAAAATCAGATTGTCATATATTTCTTTGTTATCAGTTCCCCACCAAACAGGTACTTCGCTTAATAAATCCTTCAATTCTTCTTGTGTAATAACAAAGACTGGAATATCTAGTTCAAACCGTTCTTGTATCATTGCTTTGATTTTATCTGCAAGAACAATTTCACTTTGTTCGTCAGCCGAAAAAATAACATTTCCACTATTGAGATATGTAAAAACATCTATGTAGCCAAGTTCTATAAAGCCTGATTTCAGTTCTGCCATAGGGATTTGTTTTTCCCGCTTATATTGATAGCTCTTAATAAAGCAATATATCTTTTCATAATCCATCCTCACAACTTCAAATCCTATAAACCAGACATTTCATTGTCCATCTTTTCTTGGCACTCGCTGCATTCCCTGTCATGAATTGAAATAATGCCGCCACATTTTAAACAGGTATATTTTCCTTTCTGCTGTTCCATAAACGCCTCTAATTCATGCTGCCGTACAAACTCACTATTTTCCATAAGGCTTGCTTGATATCTCTTATTATAACTTTTTTCAAGATTCTTTATCAGCTTGCATGGATAATCAGAACACTCGAAGCAATACGACCATCCCTTATCTTTGATGCAATCTTTTATCTTGCATTTACGGCAATGTTCCGGCTTGCCTTTATCGCTATTCAAGCACCCTGCACATGGTTTTTTGTGATGGCAATACCTTGCAATTCATTCCACAAGGGGCGAACATGATCGTATCAATATTTTCTGCTGGCATTTTCATAAACGATTATCCCCCCTTGCAAGTTTCAACTTAACAAACTAGAATTTTCATTAGTCTTTATCCCATCGATTTGCATCCGTCCAACGAAAATTTGGATAGCCGTAAGGGAAATCCATACGATAATGCCTGCATTGAATCCTTTCATTCTGTACTGAAAAAGGAAGAAATATATCTTCATACTTACCAAGATTCAAAGGAAGCCCGCAGAGCAATCTTTGAATACATAGAAGGCTGGTATAATCGTAAGCGGATCCATAGCTCTATTGGTTATTTGACACCACAGCAAAAGGAGGATGAGGAACTTAAAAAAACAGCATAATCTTTCGACTTTTTTTGTCCAAAGTATTGACATAGGTCCAGTCTACCTTGTCACTGGCCACATTACGTCCGTGTGCCAGATCAAATTCTCCTACCCAGAGAATATCTAATATACTGCAAGCTATACCGCTTGCGACAGCAACAATATAATCCAGGTTATCCGCTTGACTTGATAACAGTTCAATTTGGCTGTTCAAATCATAAATGGTTTTGTCAAAATCGAATGCATCTGAACCCACAAAGTTATCATAGGGTACCAATTCATATTTTATGTTTGTATAATCTTCATTCATACTACTATGCCTTTCTTCTACTCCACAGGACGGTCGAAATCCTCATCAGTACACTTACGGATAATTCTCTTTGTTTTTTCAATAGGCAGAGGAACATTTTCTTCACTGAAATACTCGATATTCACTACCTCTACAACCGCCTCATGGTTGTCCTTTCCTGCAGGCACAAGCACAAAATCACCGATTTCTATACTGTCGTCCTCGGTCAGATAATAATAACTCTTGTACCCTTCATCAAAGGTAACGCTGCAAAAGATGTATTCCGACTTGCGGCGTTTTGCTTTGCCGTAGACCGATGGGTCAAGAATTTCTCCTAAACCATAGAAACGAATGAAGTCAAACACCGTTTCCGCAAAATCTGCGAAGTCGTCCGGCAAACCATTTTTATCGTAGCTGCCCGAGATTGTACGGCTTGGATTTTTCTTATACTCGATGGTTATCGTATAATCCTTCGTTTCGTTTGGTGTGTCTATCACATCATCGGGATTTCCTTCAATGTGAGTAAACAAGTCCTCGGCATCGAAATTTTCAAGCAGACTCTCGATTCCACCTTCAATTTCATACTTACGTGAAACCTTACATCCGGTGCCAATATTCTGAATATGCTCCAATGTTTCCGTTTCTCTGTCGATAATCAAATGCTCGGTATAATCCCAGGTTACAAATTTCCACTCTGCATCTTCCGGTTTATGTCGCGGTTCAATTTTTGTAAACCTATGATAATCTACGGTGATTTTTGTTATCACATCTGGTTTGCAATTTCCATCAAACACATACAAATCATCCATACCAACGGTATCACGGACAAGGTCTGATAAATCTGTGCCTTCATAGTCGAAGTCAGCACACAGAGAACCTCTGAATTTGTATGTTATTCCTTCAGAATTGGTCAGTTCCATAACCCAATCACCAATATCAGTTGCAAAAATTTCTATATATTCATTGCCAAAATAAGCTTCAATCGCACCAAACAGTTTGTCCGTGGCGACTTTGTCGATTTTGAAGTTCTTACTTCTGGCTTTTTCGTACCGTCCACCGCCAGTTCCGAAATTATATCCAGAAAACCATACTCGTCCTTCGCTATTGATAGTCAAATGCTGTTCCACCTCTTCATCAGGCTCCGGCATAGGACCATAGCAAATATTGTTAGAAATGACACGCATCTTTTTAAGGGTTCCTTGGAAGATAAACGGATTATCTCCGGAAAGCATAGCCATTCTGCTTAACGCCAAAACGAACCAAGCACGATTCTGTGGTTCTAAAATTTCTGCACCTGAATATGCCCAATGATTAAAATAACGCCACTGCGAATAAATGGCAGAGCCAAGCAGGGGAATATCTGTTATATCATCGATAATCCTATCCAATGCCTCATGGTTATTCACAGCATTACCGTATTTCTCTGAGAAGGCATGACCACAGTCCATATCAAAGCCGAGGGCATTGCAATCATCAGCCATCCAATGGTCGACAAGTTCAATATAATTGATATTCTGGTCTCTGAATTTATCACACCATTTTACCGCAAAATCGTGTATCTGTTTCATATCAGCCACCGTGGTATACCTCCTATTCTTTATTTTCGTGGTATCTATCGTATTTACTCCTCGCCAGGAACTGTTCCTGCCAATTCAACATATTCCTTCAATTTCTTCTGCAACAGTTTCTTATCAATCAGTTTCAGATTATATTCAGAAACCATTGTCGGGGACAAGCTACGACTGAGAGCGAATTCGACAACCTCATCATCCTTGCTTGCACAAAGGATAACGCCAACGCTCGGATTTTCGTTTTCCTTTTTCACTTCTCGGTCAAGTGCCTCCAGATAAAGGTTTATCTTGCCAACATACTCTGGCTTGAACTCTCCAATTTTCAGTTCAAAAGCCACAAGGCAGGAAAGTCCTCTATGATAAAACAGCAAATCTGCCCGTGTCAAGTAAGGAATAAAAATTTCTTCAAATATTGTTAGAGCCATGGACATTGTTTACCCATAGCTCATATTTTACCGTTATATACTCAATATTCAAATAACCATCTCACTAGAAAATATTAAACTTCACTTCTCCTGATGGTGTCCCAAACTTAACATATCCAACTAAATCGTCAATCTCTTTGTCAAATTGAAACCCCATATATGTTCCTGTTACATTATTAAGTTTAGATATTTTCCTATTAATCTCAAATAATTTTTGGGTAGCATCAACCGGTCTTCTAGCTTGGCTCATTTGAGCTAACGGGGAATAGGCTTTCCCGTCAAACTCAAATGACAAATTAATACCTAGCTTATATAGTTCAAAAATTTCATTAATCTCCGTTATTTTAGGTTCTAAAGATTCAGGAATCATATCTTTTATTTCATAAAAACCAATCTTTTCCATCCAACCATTTTCTTTTATTATCTTCATCTTTTGTAGATCAAAATATTCTTCCGCTTTCTTTGGATGTGATATTACATCTACAAAGTATACATCTCTCATATTAATTATGCATAGTAATTGTGTGTCACTTCTATTATTTTTCATTTGATTTATATCTTCAACAAATTTGCCACTCATATGTAAATGATATAAATGCCATGTATATAATAAAAAATCGGGCTTTTTAGGTTCTTTTATATTGTTTGATAAAAAAACATTCATATTTTTTCCTTCTGAAAAAGCATCTGAATATTGTTTTAGTATTTCAGCCTGTTTTTCATCAATTTCTTTTAAGTCAATTTTTTTTGACAATTCCTTTGAATAATGCACCTTTCTTTTAGTTATAGGAATCAATCTATATAAATACGATAAAAAATCTATTATGGTATCCTCTGGTTCTTCATTACTCCTATACTTTATATCATTACTATCATAGTAGTTTCTTATTTCTGTTTGAACGTCACAATATATTTTTTCTTCCAATTCTGTTCTTTTACCTTCCATCACGCCATATCCTTTCACAAACAATATATTTATATAGCTTTTGAGCCACAGACATCATCTGTCCATGGCTCATATTTTACCACCACTTCCTCAAAAATGGAACCATCTTTCAAGCAGAGTTTTCACCCCTAAACGGATTCCCCACCTTCCACACAATCTCCACAGCATCCGCCCCATAAACCACCACCTTCTCAATCAGCATCTTCAACCTCTCCTTATCAAAAACCTCCAGCTCGGAAAGCCCCTCCAGTGCCTCATCCGTCACTTCCTCCGAACCGGAAACCTCCCGCACCTGGTCAAGCTCTGCCCGCGCCTCACACATAACCCGCTCCAATTCCTCCATCCGCGCTCGGCCTTCCTCAACCCGCTCTGCTTGTGTCAAGTAAGGAATAAAAATTTTTTATAATTTTATTCTCATACCTGCCTTCAAAAAACAATCCTTACATTAATGTTATTTCCCTATCTGCTATAGACTCCAAAGGAAGCCCATAAATGTTTCTTCGTTGGATCAAAGAAAGCTGTTGGCAGACCAACGAATGTCGCTATTGCAGAAATCGCACCTGCAGGCGGCAAAAATGGCGAAAGCACTGTGGCAATCACTCCGCTAGTTGCACATACCTTTCCGATATTTTCAATAACTCCTTTAAATTTCATCGCTTTCTGGGCTTTAACAATATCGTCTTCTATCATTTGCATATTATCATAGTTTTGTTCAGAAAAAGCAGATATCCACTCATCAACTTTACGTCTATATGCCTTTGCCTCATCTGTTTGCACCAATTTGATACTATCTTCTAATGAAGACGCAGTATATATTCTATCTAATTTTTTAGACGTATATTTTAAGATTTTAACAGCCTCAGTTCCTTCCATTACAGAAATTTTTGCACCAACATTGGAGGATTCATCCACACCTAAATTCGTAGCATCAATCACTGGAGATAATAAATCATTATGATAAGCAATATTGAATAACTCCCTATATTCATTAAGCACTTCAAAGACAGGATTATGAAAAACAAAATCACCAAGTTCTATGAAATGGTCAATATCAATACCGGTATAATCCTCTTTAGGTTCAAGCTGGAATGCTTTGAGAAACCGAACTCTATTGTAGTTAAGATTGTATTGATTCTCAAACTCTTGGAACTCATCATATTTTTCAACCCATTCATCGAATATCTCCCTAATTTTATCTACTGTATAATACTTGATATCAAGCCCTTTCTCTGCCATCATAAATTGAACAATATCTACATCAAAAGTAAAAAAACCTTCTACATCTTTTTCATATTTTTTATAGGGTAAAATAATTCCGTTTTCAATCAGTTCCCCATCCATACATCCATATGTAAACGGGTCTACATAAACTGCACCTGCCACAATAAATTGTTCAAGGACCATTCGTGCAAACCGTAACGAAGGCGTGTACTGTGTCACCGTTCCAAAAACTCCATCTGTCTTCCCTTTTTCACAAATCAACCCCTCTTGTGCGGCCATTGACAAAAAGGTGTTTGTCTGCACCTTATCTAAAATGATTCCTTTATACATATCATTCCTCCCAATGCGAAGTAAAATTGAGCCACAGACACCACCTGCCCATGGCTCAATTTTACCACTACTTTCCCAAAATTGGAACTATCTTTCAGGCAGAAACCTCACCCTCAAACGGATTCCTCACCTTCCACACAATCTCCATAGCATCCTCCCCATAGACAACCACCTTCTCAATCAGCATCTTCAACCTCTCCCTATCAAAAACCTCCAGTACAGAAAGTCCAGCCAGTTCCTCGTCTGCCACTTCCTCTGAACCGGCAGCCTCCCTCATACA
The DNA here is from genome assembly GCA_910584265.1 of uncultured Dorea sp. GTDB lineage: Bacteria > Bacillota > Clostridia > Lachnospirales > Lachnospiraceae > Claveliimonas. The sequence goes on from CAJTZE010000056.1 coordinate 13,563, forward strand.
TTCAAGCTCCGCCTGCGCTTCACGCCTGCTTCGCTCTAGCTCTTCCATCCGCACCCTGCCCGTCTCAATCCGCTCCACATAATCCTCCCTGCTGATTTCCCCAGCCTTATACCCCTCATACAGCCGCATCTTCCTTCCCTTCCACTGTGTCAACTCCTTCACACTCTCCGCAACCGTCTTTTCAAGAACTGCCACCCTGCCGTCCTTTTGAGACGTCCTGCTGATATCCCGCTCTGCCGCCAGCACATCCGCCATCTTCCTCACCTGGCAAAGCACTGCTCCCTCCAGTTCGTTCTTCCTGACAGTCACTTTCTGGCAGTCATTCTCCCGCTCCTGCGTCCGGCCTCCGCAGAAATACCTGCCGTTAGCCCTGCTCCTAAGCTGCAGTGCCTTCCCGCAATGCCCGCAGAAAAAAATACTTTCCCTCTTCTTCATTTCTTTTCTGGCTTTATCCGCAGTCCCTACTCCCTCATTAGCCTTCTCAAAAACACTCCGGGAAACCAGTGCCTCATGATGTCCCTCCACCACGATCCACTTCTCCCTTGGCTGCCTCACCACCTTCTTATCCGTATCCATACCGCACTTCGCCCGGTTCCAGATTAACTTCCCCAGATACACCTCATCCGTAATAATATCCCTTACCGAAGAAGCACACCACCTCTTCACCTTTACATGAGGCTGCCTGTCTCCATAAGTATCTCCTGCCATCTTGTGATAAACAACCCTTGACGGTATCCCCTCTTCATTCAGCCTTCTGGCAATCTCCGCATAACCGGTTCCGTCCGCCGCCATCCCAAAAATCCTCCGCACAACCCACGCCGCATCTTCATCAACCAAAAGCCTGTGCTTATCCTCTGGGTTCTTCCGATACCCATAAGGGGCAAACTGCCCAACAAACTCCCCGTTCCTCACCCTCGTATCCCTGGCAGACCGCACCTTCTTAGACAAATCCGCGCTGTACATCCCATAGACCAGATTCTTCAACGCAACACTCATCCCGCCCGTCGCTCCGAACTTATCCTCACTGTCGTAACCGTCATTCACCGACACAAACCGAACCTGCAGGATCGGAAAGATATATTCCAGGAACCTCCCCACTTCCAGATAATCCCTCCCGAACCGTGAAAAGTCCTTCACAACGATCATATCAACCTTCCCGCCCTTCGCCGCCTCAATCAGCGCCTGCACCCCCGGCCTGCGGAAGTCAACGCCGGAATACCCGTCATCACAATACTCCGTGATAACATATTCCTCCCCCTGCAGCAGTTCCTCTATATGCCTTTTCAGCAACACCCTCTGCGCCGAAATACTGTTGCTCTCTTCCATTTCACCCTTACCGCTGTCCTCATTGGAAAGCCGAAGATACATAGCGACTATCCTCTTCTTCATCATACCGCCTCTCTCTCTGCCCTGATTCTCAACAAATCTTCCAGCACATCATCATATTTCAGATACACTTCAACATCCCCTCCCTCATGCACCGCAACCTTATCCACAAACGCCTCAACCATTTCCCTCGTCAGACTCTGCATATCCAGACATCCCTCAACGACAGCCTTCCAGTTTCTGTCTACACAATATCTGCTGGAATACTCCGCCCGTGCCTTTTGGACTTCCCCAAGCCTTGCCGTCAATGCCCTGATCTTTTCGGCATATTGCCCGCTGATCTGCGCATACTGTTCCTCATCAATCAGTCCATCTCTATAATCCTCAAAAATACCGGCTTTCACTTCCGTCTCCCTCTGCAGCTCCTTCCTTATCCGTTCAGCTTCCTTCCCATAAAAATCATACTTCCTCAAATTCCTGTCATCCGCATTCATCCGCCTCACAGTTTCCTCCGCCTCAATACAGAGCCTCATATGGGCAGCAACCGTTCCAAAAACAGCCTGGTTGACATCTTCCAACGAAACCTTATGGTTCGTACAGCTCCCATGAGTAGATTGAAGATACGTCTTGCATCGGTAAAACTTCTTGTCATGCCTTGCTCCCTCTGTACGGAACCCCATTACCTTTCCACAGTCCGCACAGACAATCTTCTTCCCCAGAAGATTAAAACGGGCATGGTCATAACCGTTCTCCCCATGAGTAGAATGGAACCTTTCCGCATTGCCCGCCAGCAGTTTCTGAACTTTCTCATAGTCCTCCCTACCCACCAGTGCTTCATGCGTCCCTTCCACAACAATCCACTCTTCCTCCGGTATTTTCACCTGCTTCCCAGCCACCCTCTTATACCTGTTATGGACGCTGGCTCCCACATAAGCATAATTCGTCAATATGGTTCTCACCGTCACATAATTCCATTCCGTATTAAACCCCTCTGGAACCTCATGCCCGAACCGCAACATCTTATAAGCCTTCGGATTCATCTCTTTTCGGGAAATCTGCCTTGCAATCTCCTTCAACGAACACCCCTCCAGGAACAGCCGGAAAATCTCCTGCACCGTCCCCTTCACCCGCTCGTCCGGGTAAAGCCGCCGTTCCACATTCACATACCCATACGGGACCGCCCCCGAAGAATACTCTCCGTTCCGCCAGTACGCCCTATGCGCCGTCCTCATCTTCCTGGACAAATCCTTCACATACAGCTCATTAATCATATTTTTCAGCGGCATCATCAGCTCCCCACCCGGCTTCTCCGAATCATACCCGTCCGTCACCGCAATAAACCTCACGCCGAAAAATGGGAACACCCGCTCAATATAATTCCCCGTTTCCACATAATCCCGTCCCAGCCGGGACAGGTCCTTCACAACGATACAGTCAATCACCCCGTCCCTCATATCCCGCACCATCGCCTCAAACCCCGGACGCTCAAAATTCGTACCCGTGCAGGAGATATCCGCATACTCCTTCCCTATGACCATATCCTCCCGCTCCGCCACGAACTTCCGCAGAAGCTCCATCTGCGTCTCCACCGTCGCCCGCTCCCGGTTCGCCTCCGTCTCCTCCGAAAGCCTGGCATACAGCCCCGCCCTATAACACACCGCCTTCACCGGAATCTGCGCCTGCGCCCCGGAACCACCCGGCAGGTCATTCACATTCACAAAATCCACCTTCTTAGACTTCCTCGCCATGCTATACCGCCTCCTTCCACTCAAACCGAATCCGGCCCCGGCTGTCGCAGACCGCCTCACAGCCCGCATGTTTCAGCCCCTCCAGGACCTCCCTGTAACAGTCCCCGAAACTGAAAACCACCTCGACCGTCTCCCGGTCCACGACCTTCACCCGCTCAATCAGCTCCACCGCCACATTCCTTGTCAGCCGGTCAATATTCCCATGCTCCGCAAAATAATCCAGCCACCGGTACTTATCCGTATTGGAAGCAAGGATATCTTCAATCTCACCCTTCATCTGCCGCACCGCTTCCTCCGCCAGATCCCGTCTCTGCGTATAAGCCTCATGCAGCTCCCTATAATCCTCCTTAGAGACAATCCCGTCCTTCATATCCTCATAAAGCATGTTCCGCAGCTCCCGACACCGCAGAACCTCCGCCTCCTTCTGCTCAATCCGCCTCTCCAATTCCCGGATATCCAGCTCCTGGAACGGGATCTCAGACACCTTCTCCATCGCCCGCTTCAAATCCAGCACATTGGCAACCTGCACCTTCAAGACCTCCAGGACCGCCTCTTCCAGCCTCTCCACCCCGATCCTGTGGCTCGCACACTCCTTCGTCTCCTTATTCCTCGAACACACATAATACCGGTACTTCCGCTTCCCGGAACACACATTCTTCCGCACCATGGCCGCCCCGCAGTCCGCACACACCACCATGCCCGCCAGAGGGTACACCTCCGACTGCTCCGGGGACATCCTCGTATCCATCCCCAGGAGCCTCTGCACAATAGCAAAATCCCGGTCCGAAACCACAGCCTCATGGTTCTTCTCAATCCTCACCCAGTCCTTCTCCGGCTTCACAACATACTTCTTCACCTTATGGTTCGGCGTCGTCTGCCTGCCCTGCACCAGATTCCCAACATAACACTCATTTTCCAATATCCGCCGCACCGTCACCGAACTCCACAGCGCCCGCTCCCCCGTCTTAAAGCTGGTCTGATAATTGCTCCCGGACGCGCTCTTATACTCCATAGGAGACAGCACCCCCATATCATTCAGCCTGCCCGCAATGGCATCCTGGCTCATGCCGTGCAGCTTCATACGGAAAATATCCCTCACCACGCCCGCAGCCACCGGGTCAACCACCAGCCGGTTCCGGCATCCCTCGTCCTTCTGATACCCATAAGGCGCAAAAGAACCGATAAACTCCCCGTTCTTCCTCTTCACCTCCAGATGGCTCCGAATCTTCACCGAAATATCCCGGCAGTAAGCGTCATTTATCAAATTTTTAAACGGAATGATGATTTCATCTGACTGGTCTTTCCCCTCCAGGCTGTCGTACCCGTCATTCACCGCAATAAAGCGCACCCCAAGAGCCGGGAACAGCCGCTCAATGTACCTGCCCGAATCAATATACTCCCGCCCGAACCTGGACAGATCCTTGACAACCACACAGTCCACAACGCCCTTCTTAATATCCTCCAGCATCAGCTTGAAAGAAGGCCGCTCAAAACTGGAACCGCTGTACCCGTCGTCCACCCGTTCCGAAACCACCACAATATCCTCTTTGTCTTTCAGGAAATCTCTGATTAACTCTTTCTGATTAGAAATGCTGTTGCTCTCCGCCTTAGACGCGCCCGCAACATCGCCATCCTCCTTCGACAACCGGACATAGATGGCGGCATGATAGATCCTCTTGAATTGTTTGTTCTTCATATGCTCCCGCTCCTTTCTAATTTGCCAGAATCACCTGCAAAATCAAAAAGGCGGATGCACTAACTTGTCCCTAAGACAATCATAGCGCCTCCGCCCAAAAAAGTCCAATGTTATTTTAAACATTCCGCAACATATTTTCAAAAGCCTCTTCAAAAGAGCCCCCATCCTCCGCAAACCGTACCTTCACCTTCATATCCCCCACACGCACCGCATAAGGATTCCCCACCGCCTCCAGATAAGCCCTCTTCCGTTCCTCCAGCGGCAGGCTCCGGTCAATCTCCACCTCCCGGATATCCACAAGCCCCTCCTTCTCCACAGTCCTCACATCCACGTCTTTCAGCGCGTCCAGCTCCATCACCGTCATAACCAATTCCCTTACCTTTCCAAAATTCATACCAACGGCATGGTATGTACCGCCGGGGAATCCCCCGGCCGACGCGCCGCCCAGACCTCAACAGCCCTCCGGCAGCATATAGCAAGACAAAAAAATAAGGCATCCCTGCCCCTCAACAAAAACGCCCTTACAGCCTCGTCACAAAATCCAGCGAAATCCACCCGTTCCGCTCCCTCTTATACGACTTCAAAAGCCCCCACTTCCCGGCTCCCTTCCCGTCCGCTTCCTCCACAACCGTAAACACACCCACACCCGTAAACAGTCCCGTCCGGGCAAAATCCGTCCCCGGCCCCTTACGGATATTCAGATCCGGGATATCCACCCGCACCAGATAAGAAGACTTCCCCGGCAGCCTCTCCATAAACATCACATACTCCGCATCCGCCGTAATAAAAAGCCCCGATTTCAGCCTGTACCACCGCCTGTCCGCGCTGATGCCCGTAACCGTATAAATCCCCTCATACACCACCTGGTCCACATTGTCCCCCATGCAGGGAGCAGTCCGCACATTCACCCCGTCCCTGCCCTTATAGAACACCTTCACAAACCCGGCCATAGGCTCCACCGGATTCCCCGGCACACCACCGCTTCCGCCGCTCCCGGCCTCCCCGGTAATCTCCCTCAAAATCCCCAGGACCTTCTCCCCATACCCGGCCCCCGCAGCCCAGCCTTTCCCCTGGGGATTCTCCTGGACACCCAGCCACTCCACATAAGGCGCACACCCCCTTGCCACATACCTAAAGCGCGGGTCCACATTCCCATTCACCAAATCCTCCGTGCAGGCATAGGCTTTCAAATGCTGCACCTGGCACCGGATACCAAGCAGCGCCGTATCAAAACACAGCCCCTTCACCCCGTTCTGCACCACGCCCATCCCGGCAAAATTATTCTGCTCCAAAGAGACCGCCGTACCCGAAAACGTAAAATTCCCCGTCTCCAGGCACGACTGGGCAAAAGCCACATCCCCTCTCACGCCCTCGGCCTCCCCTTCCGACAGATACAGCAGCACCATATCCAGAACCGACTGCGCCACCCCCGGATTCTTCCCCTTCACATACTCCCGCATCTGCTCCGCCGTCGCCACAGCCTTCCCCATAATCCCCGTAAGCCCGGAACCACCCGTGCCAGAACCGCCGTCCCCGCCGCTGCCGTTCCCAGTCTCCGCGCCGTCCATAGCCGCCCTGATATCCTTCCGAAACTGCCCCATAGACAACCCAAACCTTTTCCAGATATGCTCCACGTCCCCGTGATTGCTTGCAATCCCCCGCCTATACCCCTCGGAATGGGAAACCACAACCCCGTCCGCCAGAGGGTCCAGCCCAAACATCCGGCACAGATAAGCAAACAGCTCCACCGCATACCCATAAGCGGCAAGCACATGATCCCTCGTACCTCTCCCGTCCCCGGTCTCCGTCCAATTCGCACCGCCCGTATACCGGATCGTGGCAGGCTCCGTCATCTCCACACCTATATGCGTCCCGTTTGCGTCACCTCCGCAGTGCCATCCCCGGCAGTCCCAGGGCAGGAGCTGGTACACGTCCCCTCCCGGCTCCACAATGGCATGGACGCAGGCCCCCGCATCCGCCTTATCCCAGTTACTGATAAAAGCGGAAGCCTTCGGCTGTGGACACCCCACCGAATGGATCATCAGCCCCTTCACCGCAATCTTCCTCCC
>CAJTZE010000057.1 GCA_910584265.1 uncultured Dorea sp.
GTAATTCCTTACTGGCTGTAAGGGATATTAACCATATTTATATTGTAGTAGAAAGGAGATTTATGTCATACGAGAAGTTTGTGGGGAGGATAGAAGAAATTTTGGGAGAACGGGTAGAGGCTCAGGTGCATTTATCCGTCCATACTACAATAAAGAATAACGGGTACGAACGGAAGGGGATTACATTTTCAGAAGAAGGAATCAATATTTCTCCCACCATCTATCTGGAGGAATACTATGAGAAATTCATCCGCGGAAGTGACGTGGAAAGTCTGGCAGAACAGGTGCTTAAGATGTACGATAAGGTACGGGTGAAGCATACCTGGGGAGAAACAGCCGTGCAGGATTATCAGAATGTGAAGGAGAGGATTATCTATAAGCTGGTCAATCAGGAGAGAAACAGAGAGCTGCTTTCCCAGGTTCCCCATGCGGATTTCCTGGATCTGGCAGTGCTTTTCTATGTGCTGGTAGATATCGATGAACCCGGCGGACAGATGGCGGCGATGCTGATCCGGAATGAGCATCTTACCTGGTGGAAGGTAACTGCGGAGGAAATACGCAGGCAGGCAGAGGCTAATACAGAGCGGATACTTCCCTATGAGTTCAGCGCTATGTGCATGGTAATTGAGGAAATGCTGGATGACAAAGAACTGGACGATGAAGAATGGAGGAAGCTTAGGGAACAGGAAAGCATGTATGTACTGACTAACCACATTCGGAGCGGCGGAGCAGCGGCAATTCTGTATCCAGGCAGGCTGGAAACAATCGGTGCGTATTTTAAGGAGAATTACTATATTCTTCCCAGCAGTATCCACGAGGTGATCATTATTCCGGAAAGCAGGGCGCTGCCAAAGGCGGAGATGGAGTGTGTTATAAGGGAGGTAAATGAGACGCAGGTACAGGCGGAAGAATTTTTGTCGAACCATGCATATTATTATGACAGGATAAAAGGAGAGATAACTGTGTAATAAAAAATGCCAAAAGTATAATTTGACACAATAAATGGTATATAAGGCAGGGTTTTTGAAGCTGTAGAATTATAAAAACAGGGTACCGCGCCCATCCGCGGTACCCTTAAGCCGTCTCTGACCAGAATCGAACTGGCGCACCCGCCTCCGGAGGGCGGTGCTCTATCCACTGAGCTACAGAGACAAGAAATATAATAGCATACCTTTACGAAAAATGCAATGGAGAAAATCGTACTGTTCTTGACTTTCTTTTCCAGCTTTAGTATGATGTGAAGTGCTAAGCTGTACAACAAAGAATATGGAGGTAGTCTATGAAGGAGAGACAGGAGGACCTCCGCGGCCTGCTGAAGGAACACAGACAGATAATGACAGGGTTATCCGTGCTGATTCTTCTGAGTGTGGCGGCAGTGGTCATGATGTGTCTTACAAAAGATAAGGCGGAGCATATTTCTTCGGGAGAAGTACAGAGAGAGCAGGATAACGGCCCGGCGGAGGAAGTGGTCAGCATGAGGCTGTTAAGAGAAAACTTAGGATGCCTTGCTATGGAGGCGAATCCGCTCGCAGAGGCATCGGAGGAAGGCTTAAAAGAGGCGGTTGCGGAGTATTATGAGGAACTGGCCGGACATGCAGATTTTGTGGACAGCTACAACAATCTCTGCATTTATACTAAGCTTGGGAAATACAAGGGAACTTATATTACATTTGTCCGTTATGATATGAAGATACGGGACATTTATACGATGGTTCCGGGGCTTGGGACACTGTATCTGGAGGAGGATGAGCAGCATAACTTTCAGGTGGAGTCTAAGTCCGGGGATGAAGAGGTTCAGGAATACGTAAATGATATTGTGGCTCATGAGGATGTGCAGAAATTAATGTTGGGAATTCAAAAGGATTATGCAGAAGCGGCGGCATCGGACGCGATGCTGGCGGAGGCTCTCAGTGATCTGAAAAATGCATATGAGAATCAGACAAAACGATAATATATTTGGATGCACAGCGTATGAAGCTGTGAATGGAGGAAGAGGGATGAAGCAGATAATTGAGCTCATTACGATGGAATTAGAGGAAGCATTTGAGAAGGCCGGGTATGACAGGTCTCTTGCCAGGGTTACGCTGTCTAACCGTCCGGATCTGTGTGAGTATCAGTGTAATGGAGCAATGGCGGGGGCCAAAACCTATAAGAAAGCGCCGATTATGATTGCAGAGGACGTGGCGGGTCATTGGGAAAGCGGCATCTGTATTGTGGAGGCAGTAAAGCCCGGCTTCATTAATATAAAGCTGGATGAAGGGTTCGCGGCCAATTACTTAAACCAGATGGCTGCAGACAAGAATCTGGGGCTTGAGACGTCAGAAAAGCAGGAGATGATCATTGTTGATTACGGCGGGCCGAATGTGGCCAAGCCTCTGCATGTGGGACATTTGAGGGCGGCTATTATCGGAGAGAGCGTCAAGAGAATCTGCAGGAAGATGGGACATAAGGTTCTGGGTGATGTACATTTGGGAGACTGGGGATACCAGATGGGGCTGATCATTACAGAGCTGAAAAAACGGAAACCGGAACTTCCTTATTTTGACGAGTCATGGCAGGAAGAATATCCGGAGGAGGCGCCGTTTACTATCAGTGAGCTGGAGGAGATCTATCCCACAGCCAGCGCTTATGCGAAGGAACATGAGGATTATAGGGATGAGGCTCTTCACGCTACATGGATGCTTCAGAATGGAAACCGGGGATATACCGCGCTGTGGAAACATATTGTAAGGATATCAGTAAACGATATTAAGAAAAATTATGAGAAGCTGAATGTGGAATTTGATCTGTGGAAGGGAGAGTCTGATGCACAGAAGTACATTCCGGATATGATCAAAGGCTTTAAGGAAAAGGGACAGGCGTATCTGGATGAGGGTGCGCTGGTGATTGACGTGAAGGAAGAATCGGACACCAAGGAGATTCCGCCCTGTCTGATCCAGAAATCAGACGGCGCATCTCTCTATGGCACGACAGACCTTGCTACACTGATTCAGAGAGAAGCCGATTACCGTCCGGACAGAGTCATTTATGTGGTGGATAAACGGCAGGAGATGCATTTTACCCAGGTATTCCGCGCGGCGAAAAAGACCGGGATCGTGAGAGAGGAAACCCAGTTGAGGTTCTTAGGCTTCGGTACGATGAACGGGAAGGACGGCAGGCCCTTTAAGACCAGAGAGGGCGGCGTGATGCGTCTTGAGAACATGATTGCGGAAATCAACGAAGAAATGTATAAGAAAATGGCGGAAAACCGGATGGTAGATGAAGAAGAGGCAGGAAACACTTCTAAGATGATAGGGATTTCGGCAATCAAGTACGGCGATCTGTCTAATCAGGCGGCGAAGGATTATGTCTTTGATGTGGACAGGTTCACGTCCTTTGAGGGAAATACAGGGCCCTATATTCTGTACACCATTGTACGGATCAAGTCGATCCTGAATAAATATCAGGGACAGGGAGGTTCCCTGGAGGGACTTCAGTGCACGGGAACCGGTACAGCCGGCGGAAAAGCATTGATGCTGGAGGTATGCAAATACAATGCGGTGATGGAGACGGCATTTGCAGAAACGGCGCCGCATAAACTCTGTGCCTACATTTATGACCTTGCCAATGCATTTAACCGATTCTACCATGAGACAAAGATCCTGGCAGAGGAAGACAAGGAAAAACAGAAGAGCTATATTGCGCTTCTTATGATTACCAGAGATGTACTGGAATCCTGTATTGACGTGCTTGGCTTTGAGGCGCCGGAGAGAATGTAAGTATAAAGAAAGGAAAACAGATGGAACATACTGTAAAATTATTCTATGAAGATACCGCTGTAAAGGAGTTTGATGCGGCAGTATTGTCCTGCGGGCCTGTAAAAGACGGTTATGAGGCAGTTCTTGACAGAACTGCCTTTTTTCCTGAGGGCGGCGGACAGTACGGGGATACCGGCTGGATTGACGGAATACCGGTGACAGATACCAGAGAAAAGGGCGGAATCATTTATCATTATGTGAAAGAGCCCTTAGAGGCCGGAAGGCAGGTGCATGGGAGGCTTGACTGGGACATCCGGTTCGAGCGGATGCAGCAGCACAGTGCGGAGCATATTGTATCAGGAATTATCCACAGACGGTTTGGATATGAGAATGTGGGATTTCATCTGGGAGCTGATTACTGTACCATGGATTTCAACGGCCCTATAACAAAGGAGCAGTTGAGAGAGATTGAAGAAGAAGCGAACCGTGCAGTGTTTGCCGATCTTCCGGTTTATGTGCTGTATCCGGATAAGGAAACACTGGCGCAGATGGAGTACCGCAGTAAGATCGAGATTGAAGGACAGGTACGGATCATTGAGATTCCCGGAATCGATGTGTGTGCCTGCTGTGCGCCGCATGTGGAATCGGCCGGGCAGATCGGCCTGATCAAGCTGGTGGATATGACCAACTATAAGGGCGGCGAGCGCATCCATATGCTCAGCGGAATCCGCGCACTTAAGGACTATCAGAGGAAGCAGGAGAGTGCAAGGAAGATTGGGAATATTCTGTGTGAGCAGGAATCTAAGCTGGTAGATGCAGTAGAGCATATGCGGCAGGAGGACATCCGCCTGAAAGGTGAAATTGCCGGGCTGCGGAAACAGATCCTAAGGAACAGGGCCGGAGAAATCGATGTGACAGAGCATGTGGTTATCGTGTTTGAGGAAGGCTTGTCCGGAGATGAAGCAAGGGAATTCATGAATTTTCTGCTGGAGCGGGGAGCCGGTGTGTGTGCGGTGTTTACCGGAACGGAAGAAGCAGGATACCGATATGTGATCGGCAGCCGGACGGAGGATGTGCGTCCGCTGAATGAGAGATTAAAAGAAAACTTTGGTGCCCGGGGAGGCGGCAGGCCGGAGATGGTCCAGGGCAGCCTTACGGGCACCAGAGACAGGATTAAAGTTTTACTTTGATCACGTCCACATCCAGATCCCACAGGAACTTATCTAAGTCCTTGAAGGATAGGAATACAGTTGCGGTATTCTCCAGAGGGTGAATGCCGAGGCTTTTGCAGCGGCTTAAGCTTTTGTCGATGAAGAATTCGACTGCATGGTCTGTATCGTTCATCAGGCCGAAGGGGGAAACGCTTCCCTGCTTCAGTCCCAGATACTTCTCAAGGCGGTCTTCAGAGGCGAAGCTTAGGGTGCCTGCGCCGAGGGCGCGTCCCAGACTTTTCAGATCAATCTTTGTCTTCTCATCGGCGGTCACAAGAAAGTGGCGCTTTCCCTTTGCATCCCGCAGGAACAGATTCTTACACAGGGTTCCCTTCTCGGGAAGCCCGAGCCTGTCCATATCTTCCATAGTGTGGACCGGTTCATGCTCTACCGCTTCATATTTAATGCCAAGTTTATTTAGTGCGTCATACACGCGCTGTTTCTGATTTTCCATAATCATGCAGACTCCTTTCTTTCCATGATTTCTCAAAAATGGACTGTTACTATTATATGGGAAACGGCAGGGAAAGTAAAGTGACAAAAATACTTATAGACTATATCTATAAGTGGATGTGTATTATTGATAATATCGATTTTACCAGACAATCTTTTTTTGCTATGCTATATACGCATGCGGGGTGATAGAGATATGAAACGGAGTAAAAAAATAGTTGTGATTTCACATTGTCTTTTGAATGTCAACGCGAAGGTGGAAGGCCTGGCGGTAGAGAGGGCCTGTGCAAAGAAACTGATACAATATCTGATAGAAAATGATTATGGAATGATCCAGCTACCCTGTGCAGAGATGGATATGTGCGGAATCAACAGATGGGGGCAGGTAAAGAGCCAGCTGGATCATCCGAATTACCGCAGGCGGTGCAGGGAGCTGATGCAGCCTGTGGTCTGCCAGATAGAGGATTACATATCCAATGGATATCAGATAGAGGCAGTGATCGGAGTAGATGGCAGCCCTACGTGCGGTGTGAACCGGACTTGTATCGGGGAATGGCGCGGGGAAATTGGAGAGCAGTATCATACAATGGAAAAGGCGGCATCCGGTAGAATGTCACCAGAGGCAGGTGTAATGATGGAGGTTTTACGAGAAATGTTAAGGGATTCAAACATCAGCATACCATTTTATGCAATTGATGAAGAAAGCCTTGATTATTTCCCGATAAACAAATAAATTACTTAAAGGAGAAAAGGTATGAAAAAAAAGGTACTGGCTGTCTTGCTGAGCGCGGCTATGACAGCAGTTTTCGCGGCAGGATGCGGAAACACAGGTGACTCGAAGGACGGAAATTCAGAGGCAGCAACGGAGGAAGAAACAGCCGGTGAGGATACATCGCTAAAGGACATTCAGGAGGCAGGTGTTATGACCGTGGGCATGTGCCCGGAGTATCCTCCTTTTGAATCCATCAATACAGAGGGTGAAATCGAGGGATTTGATGCGGATCTTGCGGCTGCGGTGGGAGAAATTCTCGGCGTGGAAGTGGAATTTGTCAATACGCCCTATGAGGGGCTGATCGCCGGGCTGATGAACGGTGATTTCGATATCATTATGTCAGGAATGTCTCCGGAGGAAGCAGATGAGGCAGATAAGACTCTGAATGTAACAGAGAATTATTATTCGGTAGCAGAAGTGATCTTATCAAAGGATGACAGCATCCAGTCAAAAGAGGACTTGGAAGGCAAGACAGTTGGAAGCCATTCGGGCAGTACTTCTGAATATGCGGTAGATGCTCTTGCAGATGAAAATATTCATGTAGAATCTGCACCATATAACAGGCATTCAGAGGCTTTTGCGGATCTTCAGAACGGCAATATTGACGCGCAGGTAGTGGAAGAGACCTGGGCAAAAGAAAAAGTGACCGTGGATGACGGAATTCATATTTGTGAAGAGCCGGTCAGCTCTATCAATGTGGCCGGCGTGATTGGCAGCGGGAAAGATTCTTTCCGGGATGCGTTTAATGGTGCGCTTAAGCAGCTGATTGATAATGGCAGATATGACGAAATTGTAGAGAAGTGGTTTTCCTAATTGTGAATTGAGAAGGTAGAAAGATGAACGGTTTGGATTTTTCACCATTGCTGCCATATGCCGGACTTCTCCCGGAAGCATTGAAAATTACACTGGAGATTGGTATTGCAGGTTTTGTATTGGCGCTTGTGATCGCAGTTACGGCCGGAACCCTGCGGAGCAGAAAGCTTCCGGGGGTGATAAGATTTCTGCTGAGCTTTTATGTGGAGATATTTAGGGGAACGCCTCTTCTGGTACAATTGTTCTTTGTCTATTATGGACTGCCCTCTGCCGGGTTCCGATTGGAGCCTGTCACAGCAGCTATCCTCACAATGGGATTAAACAGCGGTGCATATCTTTCTGAAAATGTAAGAGCATCCATTCTGGCAGTAGACAAAGGCCAGTATGAGGCGGCTCATATGCTTGGATATACACCGCTGCAGACAAGTATACATATTGTTCTTCCACAGGCAATGCGTATTGCAATACCATCCTTTATGAATGGATTCTCTTCCATTATCAAGGAGACTTCCATTGTATCTGTACTGCCGGTGATCGAACTGACAAAGCTTGGGAATCAGGTTTATGCAAAGACATATCATCCATTTGAAATATACATCTTGCTTGGAGTGATTTATTTCTGCCTGACCTTTTCTTTGACATTTCTGGCAAGGCGGCTGGAGAGGAGGGCTTCAAAATGGCAGCTTTAATTGAGATGAGAGAGGTAAAGAAGTCCTTTGGAAATCATGAGGTGCTGCAGGGGATCAATCTGGAAGTAAACAAAGGAGACATTGTTGCAATCATAGGAGCCAGCGGTTCCGGAAAGAGCACTATGATCCGCTGCCTTGCAGGATTAGAAGACATCCAGTCCGGGGAGATTGTTTTAAAAGGACAGAAGGTTACAGACAGAAATAGTGTAGTGAGTTCCATCGGCATGGTATTTCAGAATTTTAATCTGTTTCCGCACTATACTGTGGAAGAAAATATTATAAAGCCATTATGTACAGTAAAGAAGCTGGACCGGAAGGCTGCAGAAAAGAAAGCCGGAGAGCTTCTGAAAAAGGTGCGGCTGCTGGAGACGGCAAAACAGTATCCGTCTACAATGTCCGGAGGGCAGAAGCAGAGGCTTGCCATTGCAAGGGCACTGGCGATGAATCCGGAAATTCTTGTGTTCGATGAGCCTACGTCTTCGCTGGATCCGGAACTGGCACATGAGGTGTTTAGTACGATCAAAGAGCTTGCTGCAGAGGGGCAGACCATGCTGATTGTTACGCACCAGATTAATGCGGTGAGCCATTTTGCAACCAGAGTTGCTTTTTTGGACAGCGGAATCATAGAAGTTGACGGTTTATGCAAGGATGTTTTTGGGAATCCTGGTAATCAGAAGCTTAGCCAGTTTTTAGAAATGGTAGAGTTTAATACATTATAAAAATGATATACAAGAAATTGAGAAAAGAAGCCGCTGCGTGACAGGACTTCTTTTCTTTTTTGTAAATTAGTTGAATGTTTTGCGGTTACGGAGTAGAATAAGAGGGATTCAAAGAAGTTTATTTGAATTTGAAGGTAAAGGGAGCATCAACTATGCCGATTGAGATTAAAATTATCCGGAGCGGCCGTAAGACCATGTCTCTGGAGATTACCAGAGAAGCAGAGGTTTTGATCCGTGCGCCTTACCAGACAGAGCGGTCTGAGATTGACCGGTTTGTACAGGAAAAAGCGGATTGGATTGCAGCACATCTGGAAAAAATGCAGGAAAAACTGGAAGAAAGAAAGGCCCGCCCGGTAAAGCGCATGAGCATGGAAGAGATTCAGGCACTTGCTGATAAAGCGGCCAGAGTGCTGCCGGCAAAGGCGGCATATTATGCGGCTGCCGCCGGGGTGAATTATGGCAGGATCACGATCCGAAATCAGAGGACCCGGTGGGGGAGCTGCAGCAGCAAGGGGAATCTGAACTTTAACTGTCTGCTGATGCTGGCGCCGGATGAAGTGCAGGATTATGTGGTGGTGCATGAGCTCTGCCACAGGCTGGAGATGAACCACTCATCTGGATTCTGGAAGGAAGTGGAACGAGTGCTGCCAGGTTACCGGACGGCAAGGCAGTGGCTGAAGGAGCACGGGGAAGAGCTTATGGCCGGGATGCGCTGATGCAAAACCGCGTGTTCCCCTGTACACTGAAGGTAAGAATGTTTAAGATAGAAAGTGAGCAGTGAATATGGAAAATCAATATAATGAACAGAGAAGGCCGGCAGGAACCGGGAACCGGTTCTGGCGTATCTGGAGTCCTTTTTTAATAAACTGGGGAATCGGGACCGCTGCGGGAATTGCGGCGATGACGGGATTTATGACAGTATATATGGCAGCACATTCTATTGATATGGTGTCGATCTATCAGGACCAGGAAGCGGTAATGAAGCTGGTTGAGAAGGTAACGGAAATTATGCTGCAGTATACCACGGAGATTCAGGGAATGGCGGCGCTTATAACAATTCCGGTTATGGCTTTTTTGTACTACAGGGACAGGAAACGGGAGAAATTAAGCGGAGTTATTCCCAATAAAAAAGCACCTGCAGTTATGTACATTCCAATGCTTGTTATGGCCGGGATGCTGAATATTGTACTAAATAATCTGATTATGATAGGCGGTCTGTCAAACTATAGCAGAGAATATGTAGAAACGTCGGAGGCATTTTACAGTGCATCATTAGGAATGCAGATCTTGTGTCTGGGTCTGCTGGTGCCCATTGCGGAGGAATTGGTCTTCAGGGGGCTTATGTACCGCAGAATGCGGGAGGATACAGGCATAGTGGTGTCGGTGTTCTATTCGGCTCTGGTGTTCGGCCTGTTCCATGGGAATCTGGTTCAGAGAATATACGGAATGGCGATGGGACTGATGCTGGCATATGTATGTGAAAAATATGGTTCAGTTAAAGCGCCGATTGCCGCCCATATAATGGTAAACATGGTTTCCATACTGGTGACATATTTTGATATATATAACCGGATGCTGTCCGATATTCTGATAGCGGGACCAGCTGCTGTGGCATGTGCGGTAATTGTATCATGCATGTTTCTACTGGTGCAGAGAATTGATGAAAAACCGGAGATTCCGGATGAAAATAAAAGCTCCTGTCCGGAGCCTAAATCTTAAAAAAATCGAAAGACGATTGAAAAGAAACGGAATTTGTAGTATGCTTTTAAATGATAATAGGGAGATTCTTGACAGAGCCGTAGAGGGCCTGTCAGAATAATTTATAGGGGAGAATACTATGAGAAAATATGGAAGATTACTGCTGGTTTCGGTTATGGCAGGTTCTTTAATTGCGGCTCCGGTATATGCGGCGCCGGGTACAGAGAGTCTTGAAGCAGAGAAAGCGGCCGCGGAAAGCGAAGAAGGAGCATTGCAGCAGGAGCTTACAGAGCTGCTGGATAAGATGGGGAAGCTGGAGGAAGACCTGATCGCCAAGGGCGAGGAGATTGCGCAGGTAGAGAAAGACTTAGAGGATGCCAGAAAGCTGGAGGAAGAACAATACGGGGCGATGAAGCTCCGTATCAAATATATGTATGAGGAAGGCACGACGACGGCTCTGGAAACACTGGTCAGTGCCGAGAACTTTTCGGATCTTCTGAATAAAGCGGAGTATGTGGCGGAGGTTCATCTTTATGACCGTTCCAAGCTTCAGGAGTATGTAGATATAAAGAAAAACGTAGAAGATTTGAAAGAACGGTTAGTAGAAGAGCAGGCCGGCATGCAGAATATGCAGACAGGGTATGAGGCCGAGGAGCAGGCGCTGACGACGACGCTGGAAGAGAAGCGGGAAGAGATTGCCGGATTTGACGAGCAGATCCAGGCGGCAGCAGAGGCGGCTGCAAGAGAAGCGGCTGAAAGAGAAACCCAGAGACAGACGGCTGCGGCAGGCGGGGAGAGTCCGGCCGGAACATCCGGTAATACTGGAAGCACCGGCGGTGCCGGTACATCTGGTGCGGGCGGCACAGGCGGACAAGCCGGCGGAAGCAGTGCAGGAGGCTCTGGAAACAATGGAGGCAGTACCGGAGGTTCCGGGTCAGGAAGCGTTTCTTCCGGAAATACTTCAGCGGCACAGACGATCGTGAATGCGGCTTATAGCCAGATCGGCGTACCGTATGTTTACGGAGGCAATGGAAACGGAGGATGGGATTGCTCCGGTCTGGTAAAGTACTGCCACAGTGCGGCGGGAATCAGCCTGCCGAGAACTTCGGAGGCTCAGGGCGGCTGCGGTATAGCGGTCAGCAGTCCGCAGCCGGGCGACATCGTATGCTATGGAAGCCATGTGGGAATATACATCGGAGGCGGACAGATGATCCATGCCCCAAAGCCGGGAGATAAGGTGAAGGTGGCGGCGGTATACGGCTCACCGTGGTACAGAAGATGCTGGTAGGCTCTGGAAACAGCAGATGACAGGAGAGAATAAGAGGTACAGATATGAAAAAAAGAATGGTACGTGCAGTAATAGCAGCGCTGCTTGCCAGCACACTGGCTGTTACCCCTGTTTTTGCAACAACATTGGAGGATATGCAGGAAGATAAGGCTCAGGCAGAGAAGGAGGCGGACTCACTTCAGGAGCAGATTGCACAGGCGCTGGAAAAGATTCAGGCAATGGAGAAGGATCTTGAGACGAAGCAGGGTGAGATTGACAAAGCCGGAGAGGATCTTGAGAAAGCGGCGGCCATGCAGGCGGATCAGTATAATGCAATGAAGCTGCGCATCAAATATATGTATGAAGAGGGAGAAGCAAGCTTTCTTGAAACCCTTTTTACAGCGGAAAGTTTTTCTGATTTTATCAATAAGGCAGAATATGTTCAGGAGGTTCATTCTTATGACCGGACGAAGCTGAACGAGTATGAAGACACCACAAAGAAGGTGGAGGAATTAAAGACAGGCCTTGAGGAAGAGTATGTGCAGATGGAGACCATGCAGATGGATCTGGAGCAGGAGACGGCATCTCTGAATTCTACTCTGGAGGAAAAGCAGGATGAAATCGCACAGCTTGATGAGAGCATTCAGGCTGAGATTGCCGCAAGGCAGGAGGCAGAACGGAGAGCCAGGGAAGAAGCGGAGCGCCGGGCTCAGGAGGAAGCTGCCGCGGCACAGCAGACAGGAACAGGTACCGGTGTAACAGGTACCAATGGAACCGGTTCTGGCGGCGGTTCAGGTTCCGGCGGCAGTTCGGGTTCCGGCGGCGGGAGTTCTATTGTTCCGCCTCAGGGAAGAAACGGCTGGGCTGTCGTGCAGTATGCAAGGCAGTTTATCGGATATCCTTATGTGTATGGAGGCAACAGCCTGACCGGTGGCATTGACTGTTCCGGATTTACCCAGCAGATATATGCGGCGTTCGGCGTATCCCTTCCGCGTGTGGATTCCGCACAGGCAGCATGCGGAGTGGAGATTCCGCTGTCTCAGGCGCAGGCAGGAGACTTGCTCTGCTATTACGGCCATGTGGGGATATACAACGGCTCAGGAGGAATTGTTCATGCGTCATCTCCGGGGACCGGTATTGTGGAATTTCCAAACTGCCAGTACCGGACATTGAAATGCGTGAGAAGGGTTCTGTAGATTTATAGAAGAATTAGACGTAAATGCAGTAGAAATACTTGCATTTACGTTTTTTTTATGTTAAAATTTTACGGTCGCCAAAAAACACGCATGGGGATTCTTGTGACGGTGCCGGACGCTTACAGGCCGGTCTCATGGGAAGTGAGCCTTGCGGAAGTAAAAACCAAATGGAGGAAAGAAACATGAGCGTTATTTCAATGAAGCAGCTTTTAGAAGCAGGTGTTCACTTTGGACATCAGACAAGAAGATGGAACCCTAAGATGGCTCCTTACATCTACACCGAGAGAAATGGTATTTATATCATCGACCTTCAGAAGTCTGTCGGCAAGGTTGACGAGGCATATCAGGCAGTTGCAGATATTGCGGCTGACGGCGGTACTATTTTGTTCGTAGGAACCAAGAAGCAGGCACAGGATGCCATCAAGACAGAAGCAGAGCGTTGCGGCATGTACTATGTAAATGAGAGGTGGCTTGGCGGTATGCTTACCAATTTCAAGACGATCAAGAGCAGAATCGCACGTCTGAAAGAGATTGAGAGAATGTCAGAGGACGGAACCTTTGATGTGCTGCCTAAGAAGGAAGTTATTCAGCTTAAGAAAGAATGGGAGAAGCTTGAGAAGAACCTTGGCGGTATCAAGGATATGAAGAAGCTTCCAGACGCTATCTTTATTGTAGATCCAAAGAAGGAGAGAATCTGTGTTCAGGAGGCTCATACTCTGGGAATCCCGCTGATCGGAATCGCTGATACCAACTGTGATCCGGAAGAGCTTGACTATGTAATTCCAGGAAATGACGATGCAATCCGTGCAGTCAAGTTAATTGTTTCCAAGATGGCGGATGCTGTTGTTGAGGCTAATCAGGGAGAAGCCGGATACGAGGAAGAGTATGCAGAAGAGGCTGTAGAAGAGTAGGATACAGGCACGAGATTAGGAGGAATAGAAAAGATGGCAATCACAGCTAGTATGGTAAAAGAGCTAAGAGAATTAACAGGCGCCGGCATGATGGACTGTAAGAAGGCTCTTAATGAGACAAACGGCAATATGGAAGAGGCAATTGAGTTCCTGAGAAAGAACGGAGAGGCAAAGGCTGTTAAGAAGGCAGGCCGTATCGCGGCAGAAGGTATCGTTATGGCTGAGGTCCGCGATGATAAGACTGCGGCGATCGTAGAGGTTAACTCCGAGACAGACTTTGTTGCTAAGAACGCAGATTTTCAGGGATTTGTTAAGGCAGTTGTAAATCAGGCAATTGCTACAGAATCTAAGGATATGGACGCATTTATGGCAGAGGCTTGGAATGAGGATGCTTCTAAGACAGTGAAAGATGCATTGACAGAGAAGATTGCAGTAATAGGAGAGAATCTGAATATCAGAAGATTTGAGAAGGTTGAGTCTGACGGATGTATTGTAGCTTATATCCACGGCGGCGGACGTATCGGCGTTTTAGTAGAGGCTGCAACAGATGTGGTCAATGATGATGTGAAGACATGCTTAAAGAACGTAGCTATGCAGGTAGCAGCTATGTCACCGAAGTATGTATCCCGTGATGAAGTGTCTCAGGATTTCTTAGATAAAGAGAAAGAGATTCTGCTTGCACAGGCTAAAAATGATCCAAAGAATGCCAATAAGCCGGAGAATATTATTGAGAAGATGATCGTAGGCCGTCTCAACAAGGAGATGAAGGAAATCTGTCTGTTAGATCAGGTATATGTACAGGACGGGGATCTGACTGTTGCTAAATATGTGGAGAAGGTTGCAAAAGAGGCTGGTGCAAATCTGTCAGTGAAGAAGTTTATCCGTTTTGAGACAGGCGAAGGCCTTGAGAAGAAGAATGAAGACTTTGCGGCAGAGGTAGCTGCACAGATGGGAAACTAATTTATCAATCGTAAGACTGGTAAAAAGCGAATTAAATAGCGTATTTAAGCGGTTTCTAGCTATTTTGACAAGTGTTATAAACTACTGTAAAAGCTCACAAAATATCGTGCTATTTTGGGTACAGATTGGGTAGGGTATTGGGTAAAAAATTTACCCAACCTCTTAACGAGGAATTTACTTGTTGTTTAAAATAGAAAGGGAACGCTGTGAGTGATGAGAGTATATTGCGGAAGTGATATGCTCTCATTTTTTAGAATATTAAAAAGTTGACTTTGGAGAAGAATAGATTGGGAGTGACATTAATAGTGAAAAGGATAATAGCAGAAATAATATTTTGGATAGTAAATATCGTATTGATTATAATGTCTTTTATGACGGATAGACCTTTGGCATCATTTGTTACTACGATTATTTGTAGTACACCAATGAATCCTTTGTTATTAAATCGTATACAAAGAAAAATTGATGGCAATAAATTTGATTTTTGGTATTTATTAAAATTGATATTACCATTTTTCACGATTATGTTTGTCTTGTACATTTGTGCTGTGTTTTCCTTAAAAAATAATGCGATACTCAGAGGAATGGAAGATATTAAAGCGTTCATGAGTATTACAATGTATTTATTATTTATAGTGGTGTTATTTTTTTATCGTAAAAATGATAAAAGTAAAAAATATATTGTGTTTGGTGTGTTTTATATTCTTTGCGTTGCTTTAAACTTTTGTTCTGAATCAATGGTGAATATGATAGTATTTTTTTTGAATAGAGTTTCAACACAAAATATATGCTTAGAGTCGTATGAGATGTTATATTTCAATGTATTAACACCAATTAAAGAGGCAATACTTACATATATTATTTTTGATGTAGTGTTTGAAAAAAAAGAGAAGAAAATATTTTCGGTGGATGTAATAGATAAACAATCATTAAAAAAGGAAAATTATGAAATTATTGTGCAGAAATAATTTGAAAGAAAATCTCATAACAGAATAAAGTGCTTGGAAATATTGAAAAGTTCGTTTAAAATCAAGGTTTACAGACATTTTTCTTCAAAGAAAAGGGATCGTAGAATACCGCAAAATATCGTAACAGATTTTTAGAATGGAGTAAAGATTGAAAGAAAATGGAGTAAATATTTCAAAGATGTAATGAGAAATGGCGTAGGTAGTGGAAACATTATTTGCGTCATTTCTCATTTGTAAAATTAAGGGCGGTTTTATTGAATTTGTGATAAAATAGAAAAAACATCTTGACTCTCTAGTAACGTAACGGTTTACGATGAAAGGGAAAGGAGGACTTATGAAAACAGTTAAAGAAGTATCAGAATTGACTGGAATTAGCATAAGAACATTACGATATTATGATGAAATTGATTTGTTAAAACCTGCTAAAGTAACAGAAGCAGGATACCGTTTATATGATGAAAGCTCATTGAAAAAATTACGTCAGATTATGTTTTTTCGAGAACTGGAAGTTCCATTGTCAGAAATAAAAGCAATTATGAAGAATTCTGAAAGTGATAATCGTAAGATTCTTGAAACACAGAAAATGATGCTAGAAATGAAACGGAATCGTTTGAATGGTATTATCGAATTGATTTCTGATGTGTTGAAAGGAGAGGACAAGATGAGTTTTGAAACATTTAATAAAGATGATATTCAAAAAATAATACAACATTCTTTAAAAATTATGAGTGAAGAAGACAAGAAAATAATTATCGAGCATTATGGAGATATTGAGAAGTTTAAAGAATCTGTTGCGGAAGGCTTTAAAGATGAAAAGGCATGTGAGCATTTAATTAAGATATATGGAAGTAAAGAAAAAGCAGTAGAAGCAAGTCTGAAGTCAACAGGAACTAGAGAAGAAGTTACAGAGCAAAAAAATGAGATGGACTTGATTTATAAACAGTTTGCTTGTGCAATGGAAAATTCAGATGAAGATATGTCAATGAAAGCAGTAAAAAGATTGGGGAAAAGTTGTAAAAATCTTTTTAAAATGGATAATGCAAGAGTATTATTATTAGAAATGGCTAAAGATTATTTGAATCATTCTCAGTTGGAAGAAGACACAGATAAACAATACGGAAAAGGTGTTACAAAATACATTGGTTCAGCGATATATCGGTATTATGGTGTAGAAAACTTAGAATAAACAGATGTTACCAAAATGGAAACAAAGGAAATACATACTGGTACTTTTATTTTGGGTTCTATCGTTATATGATGTGAATGAAAGAGAGGTATGGAGTATGGCATTAAATGATAACATCAAAAAATTCAGAGAAGAAAAAAATCTCACTCAGCAACAACTTGCAGATAAGTTATATGTTTCAAGGCAGACAGTTTGTCGTTGGGAAAATGGTTCAAGATGTCCGGATTTGATTACGGCAAAAAAACTGGCGTTAGAACTAGATGTAAGTATGGACGAACTTATATCAGATGAAGATGTAAATGATATGCAAGTAAATTATGGAATATGGAAATCTGAAAGAATAAAAGAGAAAAAGCATTTACAGACACTTCAAAAAAAGATATTAGACTTTATACAAATTGTGGGAGCTGTATTTTTAGCAATCACGATTTTGTTACGAGTGCAATTAGATATGAGAGTACCCGTATGGTGTACAATCATTTGCTTTATTATTGTAGCGGTAGCATTTCTTTGTAATTTCATAGTTTCTAAAAAGTTGAGAGAAATGTAGTGAGGTCAAGGAACAAGGCGAAGCCGATGCGCCGTAGGGCAGTCCTTGACGGAACGGACACAGCCAAAAGCACCATGATACAGCAGAGGACTTGAAAGGTCAGAAACCTTGCAAGTCCTCTTGTCTGTTACTGGGCGTTATGCTTTAAGTAAAGTGCTTCTTTCTCCAGTTCCTTTTCAAATGCTTTTATGTGACCGTCTTGTATTCCGTTGTCGATATGAAAGCAGTCGTCAGTCTGTGAGTAGGAGAGCATGGTAACTTTCGGTTCATAGGTTGCTGTATCAATTCCATAATAGTAAATCGTGGCGGTTGTTAATACCATGTGAATGCTTTCAAAATCTCTTGTAAAAATTGTATGCCTGTCGGAATAAAAGAAATCAGACGGGCATTCATAGAATTGGGAACTATCCTCTTTCAAAAATAGTGGCAGTATGTGCATTGCATTTCCACCTTGATTGACAAGGACATAAAAGCGTGGAATGAGGGCGGCATATTGTGTCATCATGGCGATATATATATCATCTAAATTATCAAGAAGATACTCGGAGCAGGAGTTGTTGTAAAAGACATATTGTAGGGAGTTATCATTTTGACTTGTATGTTCCATAGGCACATTTTCTCCGTAAAGCCACCGCAAGTCCACATCTAAAGAGTCGGCAATCAGTTCCATTTTATCGGCTTTGGGGTTGTATTGTCCCGAAAGATAGGAACTGAACGCCCCTTTGCTGATACCTGTATCTTTGACTATATCCACCTGTTTTTTATTTTTTGCTTTCATGGCAAATTTAATCCGTTTTGCGATTGTATTCATCTGAAAATCCCTCTCTTTCCATATCTCGTTATAACTTCTCATATCTTATCGTCTAAGGACACTATACCACAAGTTCAGAAAAAAGAAAACAAAAAGTTTATAAAAAACTAAACTTTCTATTGCGGAATTAGTTTTCTTGTGCTATGATACAATTGAGTTCAGAAATAACTGAACTAAAACTACGTCGTAATAGGAAATTGAAAAAATATGAGAAACTGACCTATCGGTTCAACGGGGAGAAAGGAACGTGTATGCAGATTACATTGACAAAAGAGCAGGTAAAAGAAGCCTTTGGAGAACTTCGTTTCATGGGTGCAGATAACTGTTACCGCTATGATAAAGACAGTAAGAAGAAAACAGAGGAAGTGGAAGCATTAAAACTTCATCTTGGAAGCATGAAGCTTGGGAATAGCGTGGATATTCGCTTGGAAGCAACGGAACTTCCAAAGATTGAGCCTTATGCTGTGGTGGAACTGGAAGAACCGGTATATGCCCCTTATGTGCAGAGAGGGAACTTCCCTGTATTAGTGGAGAAGATTACCTGTAAGGGTATCCGTCCTGTTTCAAATAAAAATATGTAGGAGGTCAAAGTTCCTGCCCTCGTTCTGACGTACCAAACGGCAGGTTGAGGGCAGGGCAATGGCAACGCTATTGCAGATAGGAGGTATGGTAAATTTGGAAGAAAGGAGCGGAAGTTTTCTTCCAGAACTCCCCTACACTAACAGGGGAGTAATACGACAGAAAGAAGAATTAAGTGCTTTGATAGATTGGTGTCAGATAACCATTAAGGAAGTTCCGCTAGAAACAGTTATAGAAGATGTACTGAGAATACCTTTGGAACTTATGACCGTAACAGGCTATGAAAAGGGGATTGCAGGACATGAGGTTGTGGCAATCTTCGATAATATCAAGGTGCTAAAGCCAACAGGAAATGCACAGTATCAAGGCTTTCAAATTTTAATGAGTGGAAAAGGTTGTCGCAATTATGAGAATTTTTTACAACTCAATGAGGAAACATGGTTTGATTTTTTAAATAGAGTTTGTCAGTATCACATCAATTTTCCTCGGATTGATTTGGCGATAGATGATAGAAAACCGTATTTGAGTATTCCCGATTTAATTATACGGACAAAAGAGGGATTGCTTTCTTCAAAGTTACGGGATATAGATTTTCACGACTCGGGAGAACTGAAAGAGGAAGTGTTTCAGAGTAAAGGTGGAAGTCTTTATCTCGGCAGTTCAGCCAGTAATTTGAGATTGGTATTTTATGAAAAGGGATATGAGCAGAATAAAAAGTATGGAATAGAATTAGATGAAAATTGGAACAGATATGAATTGAGATTTCGACAGGAAATGGCAGTTAGCGTAGTACAGGAATTATTGAAATATAGAGATGTGGCAGGACTGGCAATGGAAGTATTAAACAGTAAAATACGATTTTTAGAAAAACCGACAGACAGCATGACAACACGAAAAAGGCTTTACCCAACCTATCAAGCATGGGCAGAACTGATGAAAGATATAGGCAAGGTCAAACTTACCATGCAACCACAGAAGAAAAGTCTGCAAAAGGTGTGGGAGTGGTTAGAAAAATATGTTGCTCCGTCTTTAAAACTGTTTGCAGAGGTTGGAAAGATAGAGCAGAGAGATTATATCGGTAATCTTGTAGCAAATGGAGAAATGAATATCACACAGAAGCAGTTGTATGATGATTACATAAAAGCAAGAAAACTAGAGGAAAGGAGATAATCGTATAGAAAAAGCATTATTAAATTTAAAGGAAGTAAGCGAGTATCTTGGACTTGGAGAAACAAAGACAAGAGAACTTTTGAAAAGCAGAAACTGTCCGTTTTCCATGAAGATAGGGTATCGGTGGTATGCGAACAGAAGATTATTAGACACATGGCTAGAGCAACAAGCAAAAAGTTATTGAAGTTCTGATTGAAAAGGAGGCGAACTTATAGTAGTATATGGTTAAAATCACAGAAGTTCCCTTTTTATTTATCAAGATATTTGATTGATAGAAAGGGTAGAGATTATGGGTAAAGATTTAAAAGGAAAAGAATTAGGAACAGGTTTACGTCAAAGAAAGGACGGTAGATACGAAGCAAGAGCAAAGATAAACGGAATAGACATTAACTTGTATGATGTTGATTTGAAGAAATTAAAAATATTGTTTGAAAAGGCAAAAGAAGAAGCAAGAAATAATATTGATATGAAACGTCAGAAAATAACGCTGAATGAATGGTTTGAGGAATGGTTTGCAAATTATAAAATTCCTAATATCAAGGAAACAAGCGTGTTTCCTATGCGTAGCAAATATTATAATACATTTGGTGTTATCCAGCACCCTAGGTGCTCCAGATCTTTCTTATATTCGTCAAATTAAA
>CAJTZE010000058.1 GCA_910584265.1 uncultured Dorea sp.
ATATATCGGCATTTACCAACTTATGAAAAGATAATCAAAAATTTAGTAAGTTTTTATATGAAAAATTTAAGAAAATTTGAAGGTATTTGGTAAAATAAATGGATTTTTATCCCAAGGCGAAGTATAATAAGAAAGAATGTTTAATTTCGTTTATTATGGAGAGGTGGTGAATAGATGGTAGAGGAGACTATTCGTATAATCAAAGAAGCGGAGCGTCAGGCCGATGAACTGGTAAAGGAAGCGGAAGCCAGATGCTCTGAGATCCTGGAGGGCGCGGCTGCAGAAGCCGGAGAGGTGAAAGAGCAGGCTGTGAAGCAGGCAAAAGCGAAGGCAGAGGCTGAACTGGCGGCGGTAAAAGCAGAAGGTGAAGAATCTGTTAAGAAAGCATTGCAGGATGCCGATGAGCAGATAGCCTCTCTTAAGAGAGATGCCGGACAGAAGACAGAAGAAGCTATAGCGGCTGTTATAGCAGGCATTGCGTAGTCCGTCAGACAGTAATAAGTAAAGGAGGGATGCGGTTATGGCAGTACTGCAGATGCAAAGAGTGAGTATCTGCGCGCTTAAGAAAGACCGTAAAGCCATTCTGGAAAAGCTCCAGTCCATGGGGATCATGGAAATTAACCATGTGATCGATGACGACGAGGACTTCGAGAGGATGGACACAATGAATGTCAGGCAGGGGTTTGAGAAGAATGCTCAGACAGCAGATCACGCACTGGATATTCTGAATCAGTATGCTCCTGAGAAGAAATCATTGTTTGCAAGTCTGGAAGGAAAGAAGCTTGTGGGACAGGAACAGTTCCAGAAAGCAGTTTCCAGAAAGAAAGAGATTATGAGGGATGCTAAAGGCTTGATGGATCTCAGTAAAGAGATCGCAGAGAATAAAGCAGGCATCCAGAAGCTGGAGAATCAGATAGAGAGTTTAAGTCCGTGGATGGCACTGGAAGTTCCCATGAATTACAAGGGGACAGCTAAGACGGCCATGCTTTTAGGTACGATGGCTCCGGGAACAACGCAGGAAGCGGTGTACAGGCTGATTGCAGAGCACGCGCCAGAGAATACGGCGGTGGATGTGGAGATTATCACCTCGGATAAGGATGCGGTATATCTTGCTGTATTCTGTATGAAGAAGGAAGAGCGGGCTGTGGAGGATGCGCTCCGGACCGGAGGCTTCGCAAGACCCACGCAGACGGCAAATCAGATTCCGGCAAAAGCAAAAGCTGAGTATGAGGCAGAGAAGGAGAAGCTTCTTAACCGGATTGCGGCGATTGAGAAGGAGATTAGCGGCAAAGAGGGAATCCGGGAGGATTTGAAGTTTATATCCGACTATTTCCGTATCCGGGCGGAGAAGTATGAGATCCTTGGAACCCTGCCGCAGTCTAAGAGAACCTTTATTGTCAGCGGATACGTTGCCAAAAAGGGAGTTCCGGCGATCGAGAAGGCGATCGGGAACGGCTTTGACTGTATTATTGACGTGGAGGAATTAAAGGATGAAGAGGAACCGCCGATTGTCCTTCAGAACAACGGCTTCTCAGCCAGTATGGAGGGAGTCCTTGAGTCCTATGCGCTGCCTCACAAGGGAGAATTTGACCCGACAACCATTATGTCGTTTTTCTATGTATTCTTCTTTGGTATGATGCTGTCCGACGCGGCATATGGGGCAATTCTGGCAATCGCATGTTTTGTAGTGCTGAAGAAATTCCCGCGTATGGGTACAGGCATGAAAAAGATGATGAAGATGTTTATGTACTGCGGCGTATCTACGCTGATATGGGGAATCTTGTTCGGCGGCTATTTTGGAAATGTGGTGGATATTGTATCGTCAACCTTCTTTGGAAAGACGGTTACAGTACCGGCGCTGTGGTTCGCACCGCTGGATGACCCGATGAAGCTTTTGATCTATTCCCTTGCATTTGGCCTTGTTCATTTGTTTGTGGGACTTGGAATCAAAGGATACATGCTGCTCAAGGATGGAAAGACGTTAGACTTTTTCTGTGATGTGGTTCTGTGGTATGCGCTTTTGATCGGATTGATCCTGCTGCTGATACCGACAGATATCTTTGCATCGATTATGGGATCTAAGGTTGTATTCCCGGCGGCGCTGAATACGCTGGCAAAGGTGCTTGCGATCATAGGAGCTCTGGGCCTGGTGCTGATGTCAGGGCGTGCCAATAAGAATCCGGCTCTCCGGATTGCCCTGGGAGCTTATGATTTATATAACATCACAGGATGGCTCAGTGATGTGCTGTCCTACTCCCGTCTGCTGGCGCTGGGACTTGCAACAGGAGTTATTGCTTCGGTAATCAACCAGATGGCGAGCATGGCAGGAAACGGTATCGTAGGAGCGATTATATTTATCCTTATATTTATCGTGGGACATACGCTGAACCTTGCGATTAACCTGCTGGGAGCTTATGTACACACCAACCGTCTCCAGTTTGTGGAGTTTTTCGGTAAGTTCTACGAGGGCGGCGGCAAGGCGTTTCATCCATTTGAAGCAGATACCATGTATGTAACAGTTCAGGATGTAACGGAAAATAATTAGTTTATTTGCCGGTAAGGCATATATTACAATATATCCGAGAGGATAGTGTTAAGAAATGATGATTAAAGGAGGAACATTATAATGGAAGGTATCAGTATTTGGAGTAATTTAGGGCTTGTATATGCACTGCTTGGTGCGGCAGTAGCAGTATTTCTTGCAGGAGCAGGTTCCGCAATCGGTGTAGGTATTGCAGGCCAGGCGGCAGCGGGCGTTGTTACAGAGGATCCAAGCAAATTCGGTCAGGTACTGGTTATGCAGCTTCTGCCAGGTACACAGGGACTTTACGGACTGCTGATTGGTTTCATCACGCTGTCTAAGGTTGGCCTTATCGGCGGAGGCGCAGCAGATATTGACCCTCAGACCGGTCTTTTGATCCTTGCAGCCTGCCTGCCAATCGGTATTGTAGGTTTGATCTCCGGTAAATATCAGGGCAAGACCTCTGCTGCATCTATCGGAATTATTGCAAAGAGACCGGATCAGTTCGGTAAGGCAATGCTGTTCCCTGCAATGGTTGAGACATACGCAATCCTTGCACTTCTGATTTCTTTCCTTGCTGTAAGCGGCGTACAGATCTAAGTATAAGGGAAGCAGGAGAAATCAGGGAAAAGGAGAGCGAAGAATGACTGGATTAGAGAAAATGAAAAGTCAGATTCTGGATGAAGCGAAAGCTTTGGCTGACAGCAAGATAGCAGAAGCAGACCGCAAGGCAGAAGAGATTCTGGATGAAGCGAAATCGGAAGCAGCGAAGTCCGTCACAGGCATTTCCCAAAAATCAGAAAAGGATGCAGTGAACTATAGAGAGAGAATTGCATCTTCCATTGATCTGCAGAAGAGAACGAAGCTTCTGGCTGCAAAGCAGGAAGTGATCGCAGAGGTTCTGGATAAGTCCTACGAAAAGCTTAAGACGATGGAAGCCGGGGAATATTTTGCAATGCTCCTTAAGCTGGCAGAGAAATACATCCTTCCTCAGGATGGAACCATTTATTTCTCGTCGGCGGATTTGGGCAGAATGCCGGAGAGCTTTAAGACGGATCTGAAGAAGCTGGCAGAAGCAAAGGGCGGAAAGCTTGAAATTTCAGGAGAAGGGCGAAACATAGAGAACGGTTTTGTCCTTGCTTATGGCGGAATCGAAGAGAACTGCACATTAAAGGCAATATTTGATGCAAAGAGAGATGAGTTTGCAGATAAGATTCATCATATTCTATTTTAACGCGTAAGAAAGGAAAATGTAGCATGAGTGAACAATATACTTACGCGGTTGCACGCATACGGGCGCTGGAAGTCTCTTTGTTTTCCAACTCCAGCATTGATCAGCTGATGGCATGCCAGACCCATGAACAGTGTCTGCAGCTTCTGGCTGAGAAGGGCTGGGGAGATACGGAGACCGGTTTGGATGCGGAAGCTATGCTGTCCAGAGAAGAGGAAAAAATCTGGGAGATCGTTAAGGAACTGCACATACCGATGGAGATATTCCATGTGCTGTCTTATCCCAAGCTGTTCCACAATCTGAAGGCTGCAATTAAGGAAGTGTGTACGGAGAAAATGGACCGGCATATCTTCTACGATGACGTGAGCATTCCCGGAAAGGAGATGCTTGGCATCGTAAAGGAGAAGGAATTCGGCAGACTTCCGAAGGAGATGCAGGAGGCAGCAGGCGAGGCGTATGAGGCTCTGCTTCATACCAGAGACGGACAGCTGTGCGATGTGATCATCGACAGGGCGGCTCTGGATGCGATCAAGAAAGCAGGAAGAGAAGCAAAGGATGCAATCATTCAGGATTACGCTGAATCTACAGTAGCTGTGGCGGATATCAAGATTGCAGTGCGTTCGGCGAAGACCGCGAAGTCTTTAGATTTTATGAATCGGGCAATGGCAGAATGTGACAGCCTGAATGTGAGCCAGCTTGCAAAGGCGGCTCTCGGAGGCATGGATGCAGTCCGGGAATACCTTCAGGGTACGGCATATACAGAAGGGGCGGATGCGCTGGCGCAGTCCCCGTCTGCATTTGAGCGCTGGTGTGACAATCGAATCATTCAGACCATCAGTCCACAGAAGTATAAAGCGTTTGGCATAGGGCCGGTCGTGGCTTATGTAATTGCCAGACAAAATGAAATAAAAACGGTGCGGATCATACTGTCAGGAAAGCAGAACGGCCTGTCAGACGATTCGATCCGGGAAAGGGTAAGGGAAATGTATGTATAAGGTTGCAGTGATGGGCGATTACGACAGTATTTATGGTTTTGCCACTCTGGGGCTGGATACATTTCCGGCAAACGACCCTTCAGAGGCGGCCAAAATTCTGCACCGGCTTGCAGAGAGCCAGTATGGGATCATCTATATTACAGAGGCTCTGGCGGCACAGTTAAAACATGAGATTTCAAGATATCAGGAGCAGATCAGTCCAGCCATTATCCAGATTCCGGGCGTTTCAGGCAATACCGGCGCGGGAGTAGCGGGAGTGAAGAAGTCTGTGGAAACAGCAGTAGGTTCTGATATATTGTTTGGTGAATAGTGGGGTGATTAATCAAAATGAGTAGTATTGGTACAATAAAAAAAGTAGCAGGACCTTTGGTTATCGCGTCTGGTATGCGGGATGCCAATATGTCCGACGTTGTACGTGTCAGCAAACGGCGTTTGATTGGCGAGATCATTGAGATGCACGGTGACGAGGCATCGATTCAGGTTTATGAGGAGACATCCGGACTTGGGCCAGGGGAGCCGGTAGAATCTACAGGCGCACCGATGTCAGTTGAACTCGGACCCGGCCTGATTACCAGCATTTATGATGGAATCCAGCGTCCGCTTGATGACATTATGAAGGTTTCAGGCAACAATCTGCAGCGTGGTGTTGAGGTTGCATCTTTGAAGAGAGATAAGAAATGGGAGTTTGTTCCTGTTGCTAAAGCCGGCGATACCGTAGAGGCCGGCGACATACTGGGTACCGTACAGGAGACTGCGGTTGTACAGCAGAAGATCATGGTTCCTTACGGTGTAAAGGGTACCGTAAAGGAAGTAAAATCCGGTGAATTTACCGTAGAAGAGGTGGTAGCGGTTATTACAACCGACGAGGGCGACAAAGAGCTTACCATGATGCAGAAGTGGCCGGTTCGTAAGGGACGTCCATATGTAAAGAAACTGCCGTTGGATGCACCGCTTGTTACAGGACAGCGTGTTGTTGATACCTT
The DNA here is from genome assembly GCA_910584265.1 of uncultured Dorea sp. GTDB lineage: Bacteria > Bacillota > Clostridia > Lachnospirales > Lachnospiraceae > Claveliimonas. Next base: position 5,731 of record CAJTZE010000058.1, read on the forward strand.
CTTCCCGATCGCAAAGGGCGGTGTTGCCGCCGTTCCGGGACCATTCGGAAGCGGTAAGACAGTTATTCAGCATCAGCTTGCAAAATGGGCTGAGGCAGATATTGTAGTATATATCGGATGCGGCGAGCGTGGTAACGAGATGACAGACGTTCTGAACGAGTTCCCGGAGCTGAAGGATCCGAAGACAGGCCGTTCTTTGATGGAGAGAACCGTTCTGATCGCGAACACGTCAGACATGCCGTTTGCAGCCCGTGAGGCATCTATTTATACAGGTATTACGATCGCAGAGTATTTCCGTGATATGGGCTATTCCGTAGCACTTATGGCAGACTCCACGTCCCGCTGGGCAGAGGCGCTCCGTGAGATGTCAGGACGTCTGGAGGAGATGCCGGGCGAGGAAGGTTACCCTGCATATCTGGGTTCCCGCCTTGCAGAGTTCTACGAGAGAGCAGGACGTGTACAGTCGCTTGGACAGGATAAGAGAGAAGGGGCGCTTTCTGTAATCGGCGCCGTATCGCCTCCGGGCGGTGATACCTCTGAGCCGGTATCACAGGCAACCCTTCGTATTGTAAAGGTATTCTGGGGACTGGATGCATCACTTGCATACAAGAGACACTTCCCGGCGATCAACTGGCTGACCAGCTATTCTCTGTATCTGGATAACATGCAGAATTGGTTCAATGAGACCGTTGCAGAGGACTGGATGGAAGACCGCCAGAAGATGATGAGCCTGCTGACAGAAGAGGCGGCTTTGGAAGAGATCGTGCAGATGGTAGGTATGGATGCACTGTCACCGATCGACCGTCTGAAGATGGAGGCTGCGAGATCAATCCGTGAGGACTTCCTGCATCAGAACTCCTTCCATGAAGTAGATACCTACACACCGCTGCGCAAGCAGTATCTGATGATGAAGCTGGTGGTTGCGTTCTATGAGCTGGCTTCCGAGGCACTGGGTAAGGGCGCTTCTATGAAGGTGCTTCTTGGAATGGATGTAAGAGAGCGGATCGGCCGTTACAAATATACAAAGGCCGAGGATATTGAGACAGAATACGAGAAGATTATGAACGAGCTTCATGAAGAGATTTCAGGAGCATTCGGGAAGGAGGACTTCTAAATTATGCCAAAGGAATATAGAACCATACAGGAAGTTGCCGGACCGCTGATGATGGTAAAAGGTGTAGAGGGCGTTGCGTTCGACGAGCTTGGCGAGATCGAGCTTGCGAGTGGCGAGACACGCCGGTGTAAGGTACTGGAGGTAGATGGAGATACCGTTGTTGTACAGCTCTATGAGAATGCTGCCGGTATCAATTTGAGCAACAGTAAAGTACGTTTCCTTGGACGGAGCATGGAGCTTGGCGTATCCGGCGATATGCTCGGACGTGTATTTGACGGACTGGGACGTCCGATCGATGACGGCCCGGAGATCCTGCCGGATGAGAGAAGAGATATCAACGGCCTGCCTATGAATCCCGCGGCCCGTGTGTATCCTGAGGAGTTTATCCAGACAGGCGTATCCGCTATTGACGGACTGAATACGCTGGTCCGCGGGCAGAAGCTGCCGATCTTCTCCTGCTCAGGCCTTCCGCATTCACAGCTTGCGGCACAGATTGCGAGACAGGCAAAGGTACGCGGAACCGATGAGAAATTCGCCGTTGTATTTGCGGCAATGGGTATTACTTTCGAGGAGTCCAATTACTTTATTGAATCTTTCAAGGAAACCGGAGCGATCGACAGAACCGTACTGTTTATCAATCTGGCAAATGACCCGGCGGTTGAGCGTATTTCTACGCCTCGTATGGCGCTTACTGCAGCAGAGTATCTGGCATTTGAGAAAGAGATGCACGTATTGGTTATCCTGACAGATATTACTAACTACGCAGATGCACTCCGTGAGATTTCTGCAGCGAAAAAGGAAGTTCCGGGACGCCGCGGCTATCCGGGATATATGTATACAGACCTTGCAACCATGTATGAGAGAGCCGGCCGTCAGAGAGGAAAGGACGGAAGTATCACAATGATCCCGATCCTGACCATGCCTGAGGACGACAAGACTCACCCGATTCCTGACCTTACCGGATATATCACCGAGGGACAGGTAATCTTAAGCCGTGAGCTGTACCGTAAGGGCCTGCAGCCGCCGATCGACGTACTGCCGTCTCTGTCACGTCTGAAGGATAAAGGTATCGGCGAGGGCAAGACGAGAGCAGACCATGCGAACACCATGAACCAGCTGTTTGCCGCATATTCCCGCGGTAAGGATGCGAAGGAATTGATGACCATCTTAGGCGAGGCGGCTCTTACTGAGATTGATCTGAAGTATGCAGAATTTGCCGATGCATTCGAGAAAGAGTATGTATCTCAGGGCTATAACAATGACAGGGGTATTGAAGAAACTCTGGAGATCGGCTGGAAATTACTGTCCATGCTGCCAAGAGCAGAGCTGAAACGTATTGATGATAAATATCTTGATATGTACTACGGCAAGCAGTAAGGAGGTTGGATAAATGGCATCAAAGCAGATTACTCCTACCCGTATGGAGCTGACCAAGACGAAGAAGAAGCTGGTTACAGCCAGACGAGGACACAAGCTCCTCAAGGATAAGCGTGACGAGCTGATGCGTCAGTTTCTGGAGCTGGTGAAGGAGAATATGGAACTGCGCAAGAAAGTAGAAGCCGGAATCCTCTCTGCAAATAAGAACTTTGTCATTGCCAAGGCCGGAATGGATGAAGCAACATTAAATACAGCGCTGATGGCGCCGAAACAGGAGGTTAATCTCGAGGTTGGCCGGAAGAATGTTATGAGTGTTGAAATTCCTGTATTTGATGCATCTACGAGAACGGCGGATGCAAATGATATCTATTCTTATGGTTTTGCATTTACATCCAGCGATCTGGACGGTGCAGTGAAATCGCTGGCAGATATTCTGCCGGATATGCTGAAGCTTGCTGAGGTCGAGAAGGCATGCCAGCTTATGGCGGCTGAGATAGAGAAGACTAGACGGCGTGTAAATGCGCTGGAGCATGTGACGATTCCAGATGCACAGGAGACGATCAAGTATATCACTATGAAGCTGGATGAGAATGAAAGAAGCTCGCAGATCCGTCTGATGAAGGTGAAGGATATGATGCTGGAGGAGGCACACCACTACAGCGAGAGGGAAGCGTAGTAAGGCTTCTAAACAATAAAATTAAAGGACTCTGCATAGATGAAAACTCTATACAGGGTCCTTTTTGTAAAGGGCGTTGCGTGCCTCCGGTCGTAAAAGAGTTACTCTTTGATTTCCAGAAGAAGAAATTGATATCCTTCCATAGGAATTTGGATTCTGTTCTCCGCCTTTATAAGCTTTGCCATGCCAGATTCCTCGGAGCAGCTGTCGAGCAGGATCTGAGCTGCAGATTCGTTTATAGTCACTGTCCGCTTTTTGCTCTGGTAGTTTGCAAGAACCAGCAGGGTATGTATGTTTCCTCTGCGGTAGAATCCCATAAAATTCTTTAATTCTGTCAAAGCCGGCATCTGCTGCCCGTAGACAATTGCTTCCGAATATTCTGGATTCTTTCTAAGTGCAATCAGTTCTTTATAAAAGGATAGTACGGAGTCCTTTCTGTTTTGCTGCTCTTTTACATTAATATCATGGTAATTTTCATTTTCTGCAAGCCAGGGAGTTCCTTCCGTAAACCCGGCATGGGGCGCATCGCTCCACTGCATCGGGGTACGTGCATTATCCCGGCTCATGCCTGTAACAAGCTTTAACGCCTCATCTTCCTTAAAGCCATTCGCAAGTGCAACATGATATTCATCCAAAGTGCTGATGTCATCTACTTCATCAATACTCCGAAACTCTTTATTTGTCATGCCGATTTCCTGTCCCTGATATAAAAATGGAAGCCCGTAGGTCATCATGGATATTCCGGCTAGCATCTTCTTGCTGGTTTCATTAATTTCCCCTTCCGGGAGATAATGGCTGACACCTCTCGGCTCATCATGGTTTTCTATAATATTTGCCATCATACCGATATCCTGGGACAATTCCTTGCTGGCATAAATGGCATCCCTGAATTCGTTAGGGGTAACCGGTTTCCGGTCATACCAGCCCTTTTTGCTGCCGCCCAGCATATGGGGAGAAAAATCAAAAATGGCTTCAAAGCATCCGTGTCCGCCAATATAACGTTCCAGCTCTTCCGGTCTGAAATCAAACAGCTCCCCGATGGTAAATGCCTGATAAGGCTCAAATGCCTCCCGCTTCATTTCCTGTAAGAATTCATGAACGCCTTCTGCATATTGCAGCATTTTAGTACCGGCACACAGTCCATCTGCTCTGTCAGCAGGAAAATCCTGAAAACGAAGATCCTTCTTGATATTGATGATTGCATCCAGCCGGAATCCGGCAATTCCTTTCTCAAGCCACCAGCGGATCATTTTATATATTTCCTGACGGACCTCGGGATTTTCCCAATTCAGATCCGGCTGTTCCTTGGCAAACATATGCAGGTAAAACAGATTGTTATATCCGGGAAGCTTTTCCCATACGCTTCCGCCAAAATAAGACCGCCAATTACAGGGCGGATTACCGTTTTTTCCTTCCATAATATAAAAATATTTACCGTATTTACCGTAAGGATCTTTTAATGCCTTTTGGAACCATTCATGCTGATCCGAGCAATGATTTACCACTAAATCCATTACAATATTAATATTACGTTTCTTTGCTTCCAAAAGCAGCTTGTCCATATCATCCATCGTTCCAAACACAGGATCAATTGCATAGTAATCGGAAATATCATAGCCCTGGTCTACAAAGGGTGACTGATATATGGGGGATATCCAGACAATCTCAACACCCAGCTCCTTCAGGTAATCTAATTTTTCAATTATGCCGCGCAGATCTCCGATGCCGTCTCCATTTCCGTCCTTGAAGCTTTTTGGATATATTTGATAAGCTGTTTTGCCATGCCACCATTTTTTCTTCACTATCTATCGTACCTCGCTTTCCGTTTTTATATGATTGTGTTATTATATAATTAATTATGTGTGTTTTCTTCCGTTTTCAGACGGATTTATTACACTATCCTGCTATTTTTGTAAAAGCATAAAGATTTTCTGGGAGAGGCTTATGAATAACAAAGCACATTTGAAGCTAGACGAATCACAGTTAAGGGAAAAGGCTCAGCATGGGGATGTATTATTCCCTTTCAAATACTATCCGACATCTTTGCGGTCATTATATCCAGAGGTGCCCGTCCACTGGCATCCTGAGATGGAACTGACCATGATCGCGGATGGAGAAGCTGACTACTCCATTAATCTAAATAATTATCATGTAACAGCAGGCAATTTTATCTGTATCCAGCCGAATCTGCTTCACTCTGCGAGAATTATGCCAAAGGGCTTTCTTCTGTCCGATTCGTTTGTATTTCATCTGAATTTACTCGGCAATTCCTCGGCGGATTTCTGTACATTAAAATATTTTGCTCCGATTATGGAAGGAAATTTAATGCTTCCGCATGTTATATCAGCGGATGATATGTCATATGCGGAATTAAAGGAATATTTTGAACAGCTGCATCAATGCTGCGTGGAGCAGAATCCCGGGTATGAGCTGGAAATTAAATCCCTGCTCTTCCATCTTCTGAATATATTGATCCATAGTCCGAGGACCTGTCATGTAAATGCAGATGATGCTCACAGCGAGCGCATGAAAATAATATTCAACTATATTCACAGCCATTATACGGAGAATATTTCCGTTGAGGATGCGGCCAGTGAATGCCATATTACCGCTTCCCATTTTATGCGCTATTTTAAAGCAAAGAGCGGAACTACATTCAATCAGTATCTAAACCAATACCGCCTGCAGCAGTCCGCGCTGCTTCTGGCAAAGGGAACCCCCGCCGCTGAGGCGGCCTTTGCCTGCGGATTCAATAATCTGCCTTATTTTTACAAACGGTTCCGGGAATATTACCATATGACCCCGCGGGAATTCAGGTCACTATGAATCAATATCCTTGATGATGATTCCAAGCCTTTTTGCCAGCTCCGCAGCCTGATACAGATCAACAATGGCGCCTTTTAGCTCCCGGCTGTCATCGGACAGCAGCAGTTCAGTAATTACGCTGTCCGAGAAATCCATGCCGCGCAGGGATGTGCCAAAAAAGCTGGCTCCATTCAGGACTGCATTGTTCCATGTACCCGCTCTTCTCTGAGCTGGCTTTGGCGGAGAAATTCTATATCTCCTGTTAGCAGGTCATTTTCATCTGGAAGTAATGGTGATAATAATTTCATAGAGGTACTCCTTCTATTGATTTCATGTAACTTTATGATACAATATTTTATATAAAAATAAAATGAGAGTACATATGAAAGGGTAGAAAAATGGTAAATGAAACTATACTCACACAGATTCTTGACGGATGCCTCCAGGACTATTCCAGGTATCTTGCCGGAAATTACAAGGGATACTATATTACAATAGAACCAGCGCCAGGAGAATATATCATAAAAATTAATGCAGACGCGTCAAATGATCCCGGTAACCAGCAGTTAAACCGATTTCTGGAGCAGTACAAGAACTCGGAGAATCCTGTTTCCAGAATTCAAACCCACACCTATATGTGTGTGGTTTGGATTTCTGAACCCCGGCTTGAAACTGCAGTTCCGATAATCCTTAATAAAACAATTAATCCGGTTATTGATTATCTGGCAGAGAATGGATATAGCTCCGGCTGTGATAAATGTGGAAATTCTTCAGAAACACTTAATTGCTGTGAGATAAACGGAGGCCATCATTTTCAATGCCGGAAATGCATCCATGAACTCCCGGATTTTCCGCAGGCTCCGGTTCAAAATACCGGAACTTCAAAAAGTAACTTTATTGCCGGACTGACGGGCGCCGTACTCGGTTCGCTGATTGGGTGCGCAGTATGGGTTCTGATATACAAATTGGGCTATATTGCGGGGCTTGCCGGAGCCATCACGGCTGTCTGTGCAATGAAAGGTTATGAAATTCTTGGGGGCGTTCTGGATAAAAAAGGTGTCGCCGGATCTGTGATCATTACGATTATTATGATCTATGGCGCCAATAAGTTTGCATGGACCTGGGATGCTTATGATTCCTTAAAAGGTTATGGCTGGAGCTTTACAGAGGTTTTCAGGGAATTAGATTATATTTTGGAAGAGTCTGAATTGACGGGCGGCTATATAACAGATTTGGTGATTGGCTATGTCCTTACAGCATTTGCCAGCTTCAAGAGTATTATTGCAGGATTTAGGGCCGGCCGCTAGTACAGCATATACGGCAGATAAGACAATGGAAGACTTTATCAGGGAGAGGATGCCTCTTCCACTCCCTCCCTGATAAAAATTTTAAGATTTATTCATTTTTTCAAACGGCCGGTTAAGGGGGTTACAATGTTAAAAGTTCGAGAACCTCTTTTTTTGTCGCCGCTTTTTTGAATTTTGCGGCTTTTTGGACATCAAAGAAAATCATTGCGATTTTTCCAAGAAGATCCAGATGCTCCCCGTTTTTTCCGGCTATACCAATCATGATATAAGCCGTATCATCACCAAAAGAGACTCCGTTTGGAATTTGTATAAAGGACAGGCCGGAACATAGGATATTCTTTTCGGAATTTGCGATTCCGTGCGGGATGGCAAGTCCGTTGCCCACATAGGTGGTAACAATTTTTTCTCTGTTTAACATATCCTGAATATATGCTTTCTCTACATAACCGCCATTGTAGAGGATTTCTCCAGCGGCCTTTATGGCATTTTCTTTTGTATCGAAAGATGCATTTAAAATAATATTATCTTCGCAGAATAATTCCTTTTTCTTCATGAATAGATACCTTTCTTTCTGTAAAATCATAAAGATTTTATAAATCTATATTATAATAGTTCAGAAGAATTTTCTCAGCCTCCGGATTCCAGAGACCATTGTGGGATTCGCAGGAATCAGCAAGCATCCGGAATAGTTCATTGTCTTTACCCTTTGCCCTGAAATCTACAATTGCAGTAAGCGGCAGATCGATCGGCAGATACATTAATTTCTTGCCGCCGGGTATCTTGGGAAGGTTCAGGGTTGCGTCGGCAATTGCATCAATGCCTCCGATGTGTGTGATCATCAAGGAGGGATCCAGTTTTCCGTTGGAAATCAGGTCAAGCGCATCCAGAAGATCCTGTTTTGAACCGCCGGAGGAGCCGATTATTTTGGTTCTCTTATAGTGGCAGTCATACAGATTGATTTCCGCACAGAAGTTTTTATCAGCAGGTCCGGCAAATAAATTCATACAGCCGTCCATGGCAAGGATCTTATTTCCCGTTTCTGCTAAACTGCGGATTGGAGCAAAGACAAAAACATCGTCGTAGCCATAGCCGTTTGTAAGCTCCATTAAAACATCCAATTCAGCTGTGCATTCAGCAGTGTTGACATACAGGAGTTCTACACCTTTTTCGGCGGCGGTTTCTTTGGAAATGACCACTTCTGCCCGGTTTAGGCGCTCTTCATTTACGTCGGTCACGACAATCCTTCCAGGACGCTTATCTGTTCCTAAAGCGAGAGCATAGCTGACGGCACCCAGCCCCATCGGCCCGCATCCGCCGAGAATAATGGTATTTCCGCCGGGCCGGACACCGATTGGTTTTTCATAAGACTGATCGGTGGTATGATAGTTGGAATTAAAACCGCCGATTATGCAGTAAATAGGTTCTGCCATGGATACTTCATAAAAGGAGGAGCCTGAATAGTGGAGCAGACAGCCTTTTTCAATAATATCATTTGGAATAATGCAATAGGTCATGTCCCCGCCGAAATAAGGAAAGGAGTATCCGGGAGCGCCCATATATCCGGGGATTCCGGGTAATACAGCAAAGTGTTCGCCCTCTGTGTATTCATCTTTCCATTTTTTTCCAACTTTTGCTATGATACCGGAAAATTCGTGTCCTGTAATGATTGGATTGCGGCTTACATCATTTGGAACCCGAATGTGGTCTGCGCCTAATCTGCTTTCTTTCCATGTGGACATACATAGGCTGTCACTAATGATCCGCAGCAGGATTTCATCATCCTTAAGCGGCGGCAGTTCAAATTCTTCTGTGCGCAGATCGTCTGCACCGTATAATCTTACTCCTTTAACCTTCATTGTTATCATACTCCTTTGTATTATTTTAACGAAAAATGCTGTATCAGGCAATCCCTGTTATTCAGCCATGTCTTTGATTTCCTGGGCAATACGCTTAATTTCCTTTTCGTCCATAAAGTTATTGAGAGGAAGAATCGGCGTACCGGCAGGAGCACTCTGCTTAGCGGCCGCTACAAGATTGGAGTTTGTAACCACAACGTCTGTATTATCCGGAATTTGATGAACAGAAACATGTGCTACTTCGCTGAAGAGTCCAATTTTGTTAAGCTGTACTTTTAATATGGATGCGCCCATTGCGCTGGAGCCCATTCCTGCATCACAGGCAAAAACAACCTTTTCAATTTTCCGTTTTACTGCTGATGTGATGCCCGCCTCTGGTGATTCAGAAGATACCGGGACGGCAGAGGCCTGGCTGATGTCAGCCGATAATGCGGCGCCGATTTCATCGCTTTCTTCTGATTTATCCCGAATCAGGAAGAAGGAGACAACGGCGAAGGAAATAGCGCCGGCAATCACATAGGATGCTACATTAATAAATAATCCGCCTTTTGGTGACATTGCGATCAGTGCGATCAGGCTTCCTGGTGAGACAGCCGCAACGGCACCGCCGCTAAATACACTTAAGAAAGCAAGGGCGGCCATATTACCAAGAATAGGTCCAAGTAATGTGATCGGCTTCATCAGTGCATATGGAAATACAACTTCGCCAATACCGCCGATGATCATGATGATGGACGCACCGGGAGCAGATTTCTTTGCCATGCCTTTTCCGAAAACTGCAAATGCAAGAATGAGTCCGGCCCAGTTACCGCAGTTTGCCTCTACCAGATAGAGAATGGATTTACCTGTTTCCAGAGCCTGCTGGGTTGCAAGCGGAGTCAGGATTCCCTGAATAAAATTTTTTGATGAGCCATGCGCCGAATGGCCCCATTACCATACCGCCCACAAGCATTGTTACATCAGAGCCGACAATGACACCGATCGTTGCGATCACACCGGCAACACCGCCCCGTCTTCCGTAAATATTATAACCGCCGGTGTAAGCGATCAACACCGGAAGGATATACGTTAGTGTAGGCGACACCAGTTCATTTAATTGTTCATTTGGAAAGTATCCGGTAGGGATAAACAGTGCAGTAAGAATACCCCATGCAATAAAAGCGCCAATATTAGGCATAACCATCCCGCTCAGGAATCCGCCCATTTTTTGGACTTTGGCTTTGAAATTATTTTGTCCAGCCATGATAGTACCTTTATTCTCATATGTTTTTCGTTGTTGCCGTACAATTTTTGTACAGGATTTATTAAAAAAGCGCTCTTTTAACGATCATATATAATCTAAATATCAAAAGACAGAAAATAGTTACGCGGTGTCTGAAAATCACCGGCTTTCATAAAGTTGCATTTTGTCTTCTACAAATTCCCGCATTCCCTGGAAAATAAAATATACCGAAGCGGCCCCAGCGTCCTGATAACCAATGGCTTTTTCCAACAGGGAGTTAGCCCGTCCAAATTTTGCAGTATATTTTTTCGTATCCTCCAGTCCCTTTTGTGCTGCGTTTTCAGCAGCCGCCAGCATTTTCAGAAGTCCCTTTTCTTGATTGCCAAGCATTGCATCAACAGCCGGAGAGAGTGCATCCACCATAGTTTTGTCGCCGGGCTGTGCTCCTCCGCGGGCTTGAATGGCTTCCAGGCTTTTCTTTTCCATAATAGCAAGGTCGGAAGCGGTCAGGACAGCTTTGGGAACGGCTTCTGCCGTACCGGCCAGATAGAGGCTTCCGAAGATGACCCCGGAAGCTCCGCCCATGCTCCTAAGCATTGCCTGCCCTGCGGTTTTGAAAATGGAATAAACATTAGTTTCGTTCTCCATCTTTAAAAGTGCTTTTTTTGCTTTCAGCATTCCGCCAGCCATTCCGATTCCGTGGTCGCCGTCGCCGATTGCACTGTCAACTTCCGTCAGGTAAGGTTTCTTAAGAATGATTTTATCGGCTATGTATAGAAGCATATTTTTCGCATCTTCGACAGTCAGCTCTGCCAGAACACCGGAGGAGCTGCGGACAATCGAAGAAGGAGTCCAGCTTTTTTCATCAAATTCCAGCTGTTCCTGCTCATCTGTATCCTCATTAAAATCCTCTTTGGAGCTATGATTAACGGAGGAAGGATTCTCTTTTAATGTTCCCGCCGCGTAATACGGAGAATAGCAGGGCATGTCATAATAGTGCAGCAGCTAGGAATCTAACCGCAGGATCGTAATGGAAAATCCGCCCATTTCCATACAGGTACAGCAGGTTTTGATTTCCGAGTCATGGATGCTCAGGCCGTCCTGTTTTAAATGCTTGTACAAATTGAAATAGACTAAATTCAGTTCCATCATAGGAGTAGAGCCGAGGCCGTTTACAAGGACTGCAATCCGTTCTCCTGATGAAAGCTTCATTTCATTCCTGAGCTCGGCATACATGCGGTCAACTATTTTATCCGCGGTCATCATACGGGTCCGTTCTATGCCGGGCTCGCCGTGAAGCCCCATGCCGAATTCCAGTTCGTCGTCCGCAAGAGTGAAGGTTGGTTTATCATTTCCGGGCAGTGTGCCTGGCGCGGTAGCAACACCGATTGTGCGGATGTTGTCTCTTGCTTTCTCTGTTATCCGGAGAACTTCATCAAAAGCCAGACCCGCATCGCAGGCGGCGCCGGCGCATTTGATAACGAAAACATCGCCCGCGATACCGCGGCGGTCAAACTTGCGTTCTTCCGGGGCAGAGAGAAAATCATCCCATACCCGCACATGTGCTGTTTTGATCCCATCTGCCCGGCAGAGTTCTTCTGCCATATCAAAATTTAGATTGTCACCGGCATAGCAGCCATAAACGAATAGAACGCCCATTCCCTGATCCACGGCCCTTGCAGTTTTATAGATCAATTCAGGATTCGGGGATGCACAGACATTGCCGCAGGCGACAGCATCTGCAAGTCCGGCGCCGCAGTATCCTATGAACAGAGGTTCATGACCGCTTCCGCCGCCGATTACAAGAACGGTTTTATTCTTTCTCGCTTTTCTGTATTTGAAAGCATTATAATTTCCGATTCTTTTATAATATTTTCGATAGGCGGCCAGATACCCGGCCAGACTTTCTTCTACCACATTCTCAATATTTGGATTTAAGATTTTTTTGATAGCCATATGTATGAAGACTCCTTTGATATATACTTTTCTTGGTGCATACTTCACCGTAAGTACCTCCCATCTGAATTTTTGAAATGCTAAAATCCAGATGGAGAGGGCGGGGAGTGGCAACGAATATCAAATACAGCCCTGCGGCACATTCCGATAAAAAACGACAAAAGAAAAACCGCAAAGGCTCTGTGACCTCTACGGTTATAGGAGATACATATTCTGTTAAGTGGAGATTCTACTTCTGGTTTCATGGTGAGAAGTAGCGTTGCATAAGCAGGGATTTTTTTAACTGGCTTCCTGCCAATCCCCGATATGCTATGTATAAGTCAAATCTGCGTTGCATGAGCAGATAGATTACTGCCCGAAAAAAGGACATAAAAAAATCCCTCCAAACTTCAAAAACAGGTCTGGAGAGTGTCTGTTAAGTCTTTTCGGGCATAGCAATACCGCCCA
>CAJTZE010000059.1 GCA_910584265.1 uncultured Dorea sp.
CGTAATGGAACATTTCCACATCACGGAACAACAGCTGGAGGATTTCACTGCCAGCTTTGTTCAGAGACTGCCAAAGTACATGCAAAAAGCATTGGAATACGGTTCAGCAGCTGCATGAATGTTATTTTATGAGTTAAGGTATTGATTTTTCAAGGTGCAAATCCCATTTTTTATGTGGGAAGTTTGAGTTATAAATTATTTGGAGAACTGATATCTAAATCGGAACTCTCACCAGAGAAAATATATGAAGGTATACAAAAGTTAGAAATAGTTTATATCGAATTGGATGCAAATAAAGAGAATCCACAGCTTATTTTTGAATCTCTCAATTCTACAGGTTTAGATCTTACACAAGCGGATTTGATTAGAAATTATTTATTAATGGGTCAAGAATATTATAGGCAAGAAATGCTCTATAATAAGTATTGGACACGATTGGAAGAGATGCTGCCGGATGCTATGATTTCGGATTATGTGAGGGACTATTTGACGTTAAAAACAGGGATTATTCCGAATAAAGATGATGTATATAATAGTTTCAAAAGATATTATCAAAATTTGCAAAATTATGATTCAGAAGGATTTTTAGAAGAACTTACAACATATGGGGAGTATTATAGTTGGTTTAAATTCTGCAATTGTCCTGATGTTGAGATAAATGATAAATTACTCCAATTACAAAAATTAAAATCAACGGTTGTATATCCGTTTTTATTGAGCATTTTTGAAGATTTTTACATATATCATAAAATTGAAAAGGTAGAAATATGTAAGACTATGGATGTCATTTTATCTTATGTAATGCGCAGGCTGCTTTGTGAAATGCCTACAAATGCATTAAATAAAGTTTTTGCGACAATGGCCAAAGATATTGAAAAGTTTAGTGATAGACTATTATATGAAAAAGTAATTTCTGTTTTAGCCGGAAAAAAGGGGAAAACAATATTTCCAAATGATAATATTTTAAGAGAACGCATTTTGACAAAAAATTCATATAAATTTGCACATAATCAATTTGTTCTTGAACAAATTGAACGGAGAAAAAGTAAAGAGACTGTTGAATTTGATTCACTTACAATTGAGCATATTATGCCTCAAACATTATCAGCAAAATGGATAATTGATTTAGGAAAACGTGCACAAGAAACCTACGATAAATATATTCATTGTATTGGGAATTTAACGTTAAGTGGATATAATTCAGAACTATCGAATGCGAGTTTTAGTGAAAAACGAGTAATATATCGACAATCAAATATATGTATTACGAAAGCCATTGCTGATTATGAACAGTGGAATGAATCAGAAATTTTGGCACGTAGTGAAAGTCTGATTAAAGATATTGAAAAAATATGGAGTTGCCCGAGTGGAATTAATAATACATATTTAGAAAGTGATACAAGGACAGAATTCGATTTTTCAGATGAGGTGAATGTGACGGGAAGGACTCCTATAGAATTAGAAATTATTGGAGAGGTATTTTCTGTTTCTTCGTGGAGAGACTTTTTGAAGAAGACCTGTACATTTCTTTATGAGTATGATTCGCAAATTTTCCGCAGCCTTATTATGCATAATGATTTTAAGGGTAAAAGTATAAGAATTATTGATGATAATGATTTGAATATGCGTGTACCATTGAAAATTGCGGATGATCTTTATATAGAAACAAACAGAAGTGCAAATGAGATTTTGAATTATTGTAAATTGATAATTGAAAAATTTGAAGGAGTAGAAGAATTAAGTTCGTATAAATTAAAACCAGTCTAGAATGAGAGGATTGTGTTATTTTTGGAAAGGATTATGGAAGTATTTTACTTGCAGTCATAGTATAATACATCCAAATAATAGTTTTCACAGTAACAGACGGAGGATACAGGCATGATTAAGAAGTATGTATTTGGCAGGCCGGTAAAAACAGATGCGGTTGTTATGGAGATTCCTGAAAGCAAAGAGGAACTTTCTGTGATGGAGCTTACGGAATCGGACGGTATCAGGCTGTGCTGCCGGATGGAAGAGACGGATGTAGTCTACGGATTGGGAGAGCAGGTGCGCGGGATGAATAAGCGGGGCTTTTCTTATGTGAGCCATGCAACGGATGACCCGGCTCATACCGAGGATAAGCATTCGCTGTACGGCGCTCATAATTTTCTGATTTTACACCGCAGGAAGCAGGCGGAGGAAGAAAACAGATCTTTTGGTATATTTGTGGATGATCCGGGCCGGGTTGTGTTTGATGTGGGTGAGACGAAGCATGACTGGCTTGTGATCCGGGCGGGGAGTGACTGTGTTATCTATGTGATTGACGGAGATGGGCCAAAAGACGTTGTGAAGCAGTTCCGCAGGCTGATCGGCAGGAGCTATATTCCGCCGAAATGGGCCTTCGGCTATCAGCAGTCCCGGTGGGGCTACTGCTGTGAAGAGGATATCCGGACGGTTGTCCGGGAGCATCACGGACAGGGTGTTCCGCTGGACGCAGTGTATCTGGACATTGATTATATGGAGGACTACAAGGATTTTACGGTGGATGAGAAGAAGTTTCCGCAGTTTGAGAGCTTTGTAGGAGAGATGAAGGAACAGGACGTACATCTTGTGCCGATTATTGATGCAGGAGTAAAGATTGAGAAGGATTATCCGATTTACGAAGAGGGCGTACAGAAGGGTTATTTCTGCAAGGATGAAAATGGAGAAGACTTCGTGGCGGCAGTATGGCCGGGGCGGGTGCATTTCCCGGATGTATTGAATGCAGAGGCCAGAGCGTGGTTTGGCGGAAAATATAAGGTGCTGATGGATCAGGGGATCGACGGCTTCTGGAATGATATGAATGAGCCTGCCATCTTCTATTCGGAGAAGAATCTGGGGAAGGTTATGGATGAGGTTATAGCTTTGAAGGATGAGAATCTGGATATCCATTCCTTTTTCCATATGAAAGAGCTTGTAGTCGGGCTGTCCAATAATCAGGAGGATTATAAGAGCTTTTACCATAATATGGACGGGGTGAAAGTCCGGCATGACAAGGTACATAATCTCTATGGCTTCAATATGACAAGGGCTGCGGCGGAAGCATTTGACAGGATAGCTCCGGGTAAGAGAACTCTGCTGTTTTCCAGGTCTTCCTATATCGGAATGCATCGTTACGGGGGCATCTGGACCGGGGATAACAGGTCTTGGTGGAGCCATATCCTGCTCAGCCTGCAGCAGATGCCGTCGCTGAATATGTGCGGCATTCTCTATACCGGTTCGGACATCGGGGGATTTGGAAATGATACGACGGAAGACCTGCTGCTGCGCTGGCTGGAATTTGCGATTTTCACGCCGCTGATGCGCAACCATTCTGCAATCGGAACCAGAGAACAGGAAGTATACCAGTTTGAGCATATAGAGGATTTTCGGAATATCATCCGCATCCGCTACGGCCTGCTTCCATATATTTACAGCGAATATATGAAAGCGGCGCTGAAGGACGAGATGTATTTCAGACCCCTTTCCTTTGATTATCCGGAGGATGCTCATGCTGTTCAGGTAGAAGATCAACTGATGGCCGGGGAAAGCCTGATGATCGCCCCGGTCTATGTGCAGAATGCCGGAGGGCGGTATGTATACCTGCCGGAGGACATGCTGATGGTCCGGCTGAAATCCCTGGGGGACAGAACCAGTGAAGTGCTTACGAAGGGGCATCATTATGTGGAAATAGCGTTGAATGAGCTGGTGATCTTTGTAAAAAAGAATCATGTGCTGCCGATAGCTGTTTTGGGGGATGATATGAGGACGACGGCGGATATTGCGGACGCAGAGTACGAATGGATCGGCTTTGTAGAGGACGCGGCGGAATATCTGCTTTATGATGATGATGGAATCGCCAAGAACTGTAATCTGGAAGAAAACTGTAAAAAGATAACTGTGCGCAGGGAAGATCTGGCATAGCAGTGTGTCCGCTTTACGGAAATGACTTATCTGTACGTGTGACAGGCCGTGTTTTAGATGATGGATTTATGGTAACAGACGCATTAGAAAATTGAAAAAATGATTGTCAGATGCGGTTTTTCATAGAGCTTTTTTGTAAATATTGTATATGGATGAAAGGCATGTATTTGTGATAGGATTGTACAGTAAAATGAGGTTATGGCAGAAGAGGAAGGGCATAATATAGTGATAAAATAATCTTGAGTTGTTCAATGGAAGAAGGGAGTTTTATGATGAACATAGAAGAAATATTAGTATCCCGCCTGGGAAAAGAGGTAAAGGATTGCAGCAATGAAGAGCTGTACGGCGGGCTTCTGGAAATCGTTCAGGAAATGGCGGAGAAGAAGGCAGGCAGTGAAGGAAAGAAGAAGATTTACTATGTGTCTGCGGAGTTCCTGATTGGAAAGCTGCTTTCCAATAATATGATCAACCTTGGTATTTATAAAGAGGTTAAGGACCTGCTTGCGAAAAACGGTAAACATATCAGTGAGATTGAGGAGCTGGAGGCGGAGCCGTCTCTCGGAAACGGAGGTCTTGGAAGGCTTGCGGCATGTTTCCTGGATTCTATTGCTACGCTTGGCTACAGCGGAGAGGGAATCGGACTGAATTATCATCTGGGGCTGTTTAAGCAGGAATTTGAGGACCGGCTTCAGAAGGAGACGAAGAATCCATGGGCTCAGTCTAAGTCATGGCTGAAGAAAACAGACGTTTCTTATCCGGTGCAGTTCGGGAAGCTGACGCTCCAGTCCAGAATGTATGAGATTGCCGTGACAGGCTATGAGAACCGCACGAATAAGCTGAGGCTCTTTGATGTGGATTCTGTGGATGAGGGAATCGTGAAGGACGGCATTGATTTTGATAAGGATGACATCGCAAAGAATCTGACTCTGTTTTTGTATCCGGACGACAGCGACGAGGCAGGAAGAAAGCTTAGGATTTATCAGCAGTATTTTATGGTAAGCAACGGGGCGCAGCTGATTCTGGATGAATGTACAGCGAAGGGGAGCAATCTCTATGATCTGGATGAATATGCAGTAATCCAGATTAACGATACCCATCCGACCATGATCATACCAGAATTGATCCGTCTCCTGATGGAGCGGGGTCTGACGATGGATGATGCCATAGAGGTAGTGAAGAAGACCTGCGCATATACCAATCATACGATTCTGGCTGAAGCGCTGGAGAAATGGCCGATCCACTATCTGAAAGAGGTGGTTCCGCAGCTTGTACCGATTATTGAAATCTTAGATGACCGGATCCGCAGGAAGTATTCGGATGAAAGCGTTGCTATTATTGACAAAAATGACCTTGTGCACATGGCGCATATCGATATCCACTATGGATGCAGCGTCAACGGTGTTGCCTACCTGCATACAGAGATATTGAAAAATTCTGAGCTTCATAACTTTTATAAAATTTATCCGGAGAAATTCAACAACAAGACGAACGGGATTACCTTCCGTAGGTGGCTTATGTACTGTAACCCGGCGCTTACCGAAGGCCTTACCGGATGGATTGGAGACGGATTCCGTAAGGATGCCATGGAGCTTAAGAAGCTGGAGGAGCTTGCAGATCAGAAAGAGGTTCTGGATGCCCTGCTGAAAATCAAGCACGGGAATAAGATGCTTTTGAAGGAGTATTTAAAGGAAACTCAGGGGATAGAGCTGAACGAGAATTCTATTTTTGATATTCAGGTTAAGAGGCTTCACGAGTACAAGAGACAGCAGTTAAATGCTTTGTATGTGATTTATAAATATCTCCAGATTAAGAAGGGAGAGCGCCCGGAGACTCCGATCACCGTTATCTTTGGAGCAAAGGCTGCGCCGGCATATACTATTGCCAAGGATATTATTCACCTGATCCTGTGCCTGCAGGAATTGGTAAACAATGATCCAGAGGTAAGTCCATACCTGAATGTGGTTATGGTGGAAAATTATAATGTGACGCTGGCAGAGAAGCTGATCCCGGCTTGTGATATTTCCGAGCAGATTTCCCTTGCATCTAAGGAAGCAAGCGGAACCGGCAATATGAAGTTCATGCTGAATGGAGCAGTGACGCTTGGAACCGAGGACGGCGCGAATGTGGAGATCCATCAGTTTGTAGGAGACGATAACATTTATATCTTCGGCGCCTCCAGCGATGAAGTCATTGCACATTATGATAAAGCTGATTATGTATCGGCAGACTATTATAAGAAGAATCCAATTGTCAAGGAAACCGTAGATTTCATTGACGGACCGGAGCTTCTGAAGCTGGGAAGCGAGGAGCATTTGACCCGGCTGAAGAAGGAGCTTCTGAATAAAGACTGGTTTATGACCTTCCTTGACTTAGATGATTATATCGAAAAGAAGGAACAGGCATTGAAGGATTATGAGGATAGGGAAGCATGGGCGAAGAAGATGCTTTACAATATCAGTAACGCGGGCTTCTTCTCATCCGACCGTACCATAGAGGAATATAACAAAGATATTTGGAAATGTGAGAAATAGACAGGAAGAGGAAAACCGTCAGCGTCAGGCTGGCGGTTTTGTCTCTTAATTCACCGAAATTGAAATTTCCGGCTTTAGCTTATTTAGTATTGTATTCAGAATCCCGGCGATCAGCAGCAGTCCGCAGCAGGCATAGTATGCGGCGGCCGCTCCGGGGAAGAGTTTTTCTGCAAGGCCTGCGGCAAAGGGCGTACTGAATGCTCCCAGATTGCAGCCGACCAGTACCAGAGAGGTGGCGGCGTGGACAGATTCTGACGGAAGGTGGGAGGGCAGTCCGTTGAAAACGCAGGTAATGGCGGCGGTATGCGCCAGACCGCTGATGACGGCGCCGATACCGAGGACCAGAAGACTGTTTGCCCGGGCCATGACCAGCAGACCCGCACAGCAGGCCAGCACACAGAGAAAAAACAGATGCTCATGGGCAATGGACACCAGCTTCCCGTAAAGGATGCCGGATATAATGCCGACCATCAGGAAGATGCCGAGAACTACGCTGGCCTGTGTTTCATCGGCATAGCCCTTTTCCAGTACCAGAAGAGGGATTCGCAGGGAAATGGAGGAGCTGGTGCAGATCAGGAATCCGGCGGATACTGCGTAAAACAGGATCATCGGCATGTGATGCCTGCCAAGAGCAGGAGAAGCGGATATAGTGGTATTGCCTGCCTGAGTCCCGGAGGAAGAATCTCTGGTTTTCTCTGGAACAAAGGCCAGATAGAGGATCAGGATCAGGAATCCAAAGGCGTAAATGATAAAAGCCCGGGTCCAGTGGATCAAAAGCAGTCTTCCTGCAATAAAGGTCAGGACTGCATTTCCCAGAGTCTCGGCAGAGCTGCGGTATCCAAGCAGCGCAGTCCGTTCAGCGCCGGTGAAACGTTCGCTGATCATGCTGACTGCTCTGGAATTAATCAGTCCGATGCCAAGTCCTAACAGGATTCTCGAAATCAGCACGAAGGTGTAATTTTGAATAAATAGCGGGGCAGTGCCGCTGATGGATAACAGCAGCAGGCCGCCGGTGATCATAAGGCGTTCGTTTAAGTATCCGGCAAGCCATGTGTTGACCAGGATCATGATCATAATGGCAAAAGACGGAATGGAGATCAGGATATCTACCTGGCTGGGGGAATAGCTGTTAAAGTATCCGAGCATGGACGGAAGGACAGCTGAAATAGAGTAGGTGGATACCAGCATCAGTGAAAGTGATAATATTGCAAGTTTTTCTGTTGTTTTTTTCATACGTTACAGCTTGAACCCTTTCTATATGTATTCTGTGTATCTGTACATGTTACTTGACAGGGCGGGTATTGTCAACGGAAAATTTCAGAACCATATTCCGGATAACATCCAGAATATTTTCTTTTGATTGCACTTCCACAGCTGCCACAGGCAGATCGGTCCGGCGGGCTCTTTTCCGGTGGTTGAACCAGATGCTGTGCCATCCGGCCTGATGGGCGCTGATAATGTCTGCTTCGTAGGTATCGCCCACATACCAGGTGTCCTCCGGGATATAGCCGAGCCTGTCCTCGATATGCCGGAATGCCATAACATCCGGCTTCTGATATCCTGTTTCTCCGGAAATGAAAATGTGTTCATTATCAAACCAGCGCTCCAGCTTCAGCGCGGATATTTTCCTGCGCTGTCCCCGGCTGTTTCCATTTGTCAGGACAGCCATGGGAACCTGTGCCTCCTGACACGCGTTCAGCATACGCTCCATACAGGGAAACAAGGCAATTTCTTTCTGCCGGAGGCGGTATTCCTGTTCAAACAGACAGGCTTTTTCTCTGGAAACAGAAAGTCCCACATCCTGATAGGTCATCTGGATCCGCTTGGCGAAGGCATCCTCCGGGGCAGTCAGGCCTTGTTTTTCCTGAGCAAGGATCATATCAGAATAGAGTCTGGATTTCATAAAAAGCTCTGTGGCATCTGCCGCCGTCTGTGAGGCAAAGAATTTCTCGTGGGCGGCTTGAAAAGGCGCCATCAGATCATATAAGGTATCGTCAACGTCAAATACAATATTCATATCTGTTTCTCCTGTATTCATAAAATAATCTATGTAATAGTTTACTATATTTTCCATAGAAAGTCTCTAGGTTATGCTATACTGTGTATATAAATAAAATAGCGGACACTGTTGATTACGCAGGGCTGCGCGTTTGCTGCGCAGGGTGCATATGATTCAGGAGGGAGCATGTTTAGGAAAGAAAAGAAAATCAAAAAGATTATATTGCGGGCTGTTAAGATCGGGGTTGGCAGCAGTGTGGCGATTGCAATTGCATCGATGATGGAGCTGGAGCAGATTGCACCGGCAGGGACCATTGCGCTGCTTACCCTTATGTCTACAAAATGGGATACGGTAAGACTGTCTGTTTACCGGATTCTTTCTTTTTTTATAGCAGTTCTGCTGGCGGGAATTATCTTTAATTTTATTGATGACGGCTGGCTGGGCTATGGCCTGTATGTATTTGCAAATGTACTGATTGCCGGGATGCTGGACTGGATGGGGACGATTTCGGTGAATGCCCTTGTTGGCGTGCATTTTCTGATGAACGGGGAGTATACGGTAGAATTCGTGCGGAGTGAGCTGATGCTTGTGGTGATAGGTGTTATCATTGCGCTGATCATGAATTTATTCAATGACGACCATAACCGGAGGCAGGATATCATTGACGGAATGCGTTATGTGGAGTATCAGCTTCAGGGAATCGTCGGAGAACTGGCGCTGTATCTGTCTGGTAAACCGATGCGGCAGAATGTATGGCTGGACATGCGGGCGCTGGAGGCGGAAATCCAGGAATATGTGAAGGAGGCGCAGGAGTATCAGGAAAATACCTTCCAGTCCCACCCGGGATACTACATAGATTATTTTGAAATGCGATACCAGCAGTGTAAGATCCTGCACAATCTGCACTCGGAAATGCGAAGGGTCCGCTCCATGCCGGTGCAGGCTCATGTGGTTGCGGAGTATCTGCTTTATATGAAGCCGTATGTGGTTGAGGTGAATGTGCCGGAAAAACAATTAGAGGAGCTGGAAAGGCTTTTTGAGGATATGAGGCGGGAGAGGCTTCCCAGAACCAGAGAAGAATTTGAAAGCAGGGCAATACTTTACCATATTCTGATGGACATTGAAGAGTTCCTGCTGACCAAGAAAAAATTCGTAGACAGTCTGGACGAACAGAAGCTTTTAAGATACTGGAATGCAGAACGCAAGGCGGAAAAATGACAATTCGAGGACAAATCATAACTGTTCGAGGACATTTCAACAAATTAGTCAAAAAATATGATACTATTTACTAAAGTGTTGATGGAATAATTTTACATATTCAAGGAAATATTGTTTTTCCTGAATCGTCATCAAATCAATATAAAAACTAATTTCATTTGTAAGAGAGGATGAATCACTATCCGTCTGGCGGAACAGATCGCACAGCAGATCTTGAAGGCCCACATCCAAAACATCGGCCAGCATATAGAGCCGGTCAAGACTTGGAAGGGCATTGCCGTTTTCAAGACGGCTGATAAAGCTGGTTGATACACCTGCCTTTTCTGCCAGCTTTTCCTGAGTTAGATTTGCATTTTCACGTGCCTGTTTGACGCGGAATCCAATTTCTTTTCTCATGACGACTCCTTTCGATGTCAGTTTATCAGTTTGGCAGAATGATTTGAAATAACTAATAAGCCTGGATATTTACTAATTTGCATATACGGCGGGAGAGAAGGATGGAGAAAAGGGTAATCAGCATGGAGGCGGTGAAGCTGGCTCTTAACAATATAGAGGAAACAGGACTTGATAAAAAAGAGGTTCTGGCAGATAGTATAACCTGGCTGTACGATAGATATTACGAAACCAAGAACAGGAAGTACCTGGAACAGGCGCTTCGGAATATGCAGGCGTATATCCAGCTTGGCTATCCCTATGAAGAGGAGGAGGAATTATTTGACAGGATTCTCCGCCTGCTGGGAGTTAAGAGAATACAGGTGATGTTTCTGGATGAGAGATATACGAAGACGGTTAAGCTTAACAAGCATCAGGTTAGAAGCATGATCGGCAAGTGGAATCCGCACATTCACTCTATGACTATTAATTCCGTGATTGAAGATGTGATGGATAAGGTAAAGTATGAGAGGGAGGGTGTCTACACCTACCGGAGCGGCCAGAGGATTAGCAGGGGAAAGGGAATTCCGAAGGATGAGTACCGCTTGATCATATACGGACATAAAGCACAGTTCTTTGATATGGGGCAGGGATTGTATTATACGATAGAAAAATAATGGCAGGATGGGAAACGGAAGATGTTTAAGATTGCAGTTATTGATGATAGTAAAGAGATGACTGAGGTTGTAAGAGAGATTGCAAAGATGCAGGCAGAAGAATCCGGGATAGAGTCGGAGATTATGATCAAGACCTATACGGATCCGGAGGCATTTCTGGATGATCTGAAGGAAGGGAGATATTTCCATATATTTATTCTGGATGTGGAGATGCCGGAGATGACAGGAGTGGAGCTGGCAGATAATATCAGGGAATTGCAGAAGGACGGATATATTATCTTTCTGACCTGCCATCCGGAATTTGCCATTCAAGGATTTGAACGGGACGTTTTTCAGTATATCTTAAAAAGTGATATGGAGTTCCGGCTTCCGGCTGTATTGGAGCAGGTGTTTGAAATTTGTGTACGGGAGCATACCGAGTATTACCTGATCGCGAACCGGCACCGGATGGAGAAGATAAGGTGCGGGGATATCATCTATGTGAAAAAGGAAGGAAAGAATTGTATCCTGTATACAGAAGGGGAAGAGCATTATGACAGAAAGACGATGGATCAGGTAAGACGGTTTCTGGAGCCGATAGGGTTCATCTGTATCGACAGAGGCAGGATTGTAAATATAGAACATATCTTGAAGATAGAAAAGAATGAGGTATATATGGACAATGATGCTGTTCTGGAAATCAGCAGAGCCAATATCAAGAAAGTGAAGGAGCAGGTTACAGAATACTGGGGAGAATGTATATGAGCATATGGGAACTGCTTCAGGTCGTATTGACGGCATTTGAAATAGGGATGTGTCTCTGGCTGTGTGATGCTCTGGTTTATAATGGGGAATTTATAAGAGACAGAAAAGGGTATTTGGCCGGGAGTATAGTTCTGTTGACTTTATCCGTGATAGGGAATCGCCAAGATACATTTTTCTCATGGATAATGTTTGTTGTTCAAATTGTCTGTGTCTGGCTTGTGCTGAGTTTAAGGAAAAGGGAGAATAAAGCACTGTGCTTTGCAATGATATTTGATTATCAGCTTATTGTTACGCTGCTGGATTTGGCGTTGTCCTTTTTTGCTGTAAGCTTTTTGGATGATCAATTTTGGAATAAACTGTATTATGGAGTAGGGGCAGGAAGAATATTTGTATATTTTCTATCGAGGAATGTCTTACTTGTGATTTGCCTGTCGCTTCAGATGCTGCGAAAGAAATATCATTTCCATATCGAGGATTACAAGGGAGTATTATTTTCTGTAGGGATAGTAGGTAGTGTTTGGGGCTGGCTATTGTTGAGAACGTTAGTTGAACAGGGAGATTATGTAGGACTAGAAGGTAGTTTCCAGATAATAACCTGTTTGCTAATACTCTTAGTGCTTATGGCAATTGAACTTAGAAGTACTCATATAAAAACAACAACCAAACTATTGCAGATGAAGAATGAATTGCTAGAACAGAGTTATAAGGATATGCAGAAGCTATATATGAATAATCAATATATCTTCCATGACTTTAAGCATCACATGATTCTGCTTAAGAATTATCTGAACAATAGGGAATACGGGAAGGCATCTGCATATTTGGAAAAGATAACGGAGCCGATAGACAGGATGGGGCATTACATTCATACAGGATGTGATGCGTTAGACTTAGTGCTGAATATCAAGAGAAATGAGGCGGAACAGAAGGGAATTCGTTATCTGGTAGAAGCGGATAGGGAAATACACACGAATATTCATGAGACTGATTTGGGAAACATCTTTTTTAATTTACTGGATAATGCCATAGAGGCCTGCGAGAAAATGGAAGGGCAGGATAAATGGATCCGGGTTGTGATAAAGAAGAAAAATCAAATCTGCATTATGAAGGTAGAAAATAGTATTGAGAAGCCGGTAATGATGAAAGATGGAGAATATGAGACAGAAAAGGCAGACAAAGATCGTCATGGCATTGGCTTGAAATCAGTGGAAACCAGTGTAAAGCAGTATGGAGGCGATGTGAAGTGGAACCATACAAAGGACAGATTTACTGTGGTAATCACATTCTTTGGGAATGGATTATAGATAAAAGGAGGAGGTAATG
The DNA here is from genome assembly GCA_910584265.1 of uncultured Dorea sp. Lineage (GTDB taxonomy): Bacteria > Bacillota > Clostridia > Lachnospirales > Lachnospiraceae > Claveliimonas. The sequence continues at coordinate 12,786 of CAJTZE010000059.1, forward strand.
GCAATGCAGACAGAGGATAGATGCATGGAATTAACTGGTGACTTGTTTCAGGAGTTTGAGGAAACCAGAAAACTGACAGAGAATGAGGATGATGTAACATATAGCACATGGTCTAGAGCATGTAGTTCATTCTATACAATTATCTGCTGCTAATTTCCAAATCAAAGGGCGAAAGTGTCTGTGCTTTTGCCCTTTTTCTGTTATACAGGAAATTATCAAGAAGGAGAATTTTTTGCTATGAATAAGAAAGCATCCTATTTGTATGAAAGACAATTCTATCCTGTTTCCGGACAGCTTCGTCCAGACGCTAAGAAGCAGGAGTTCTGGACGAAGAATCTTGGGGCGGAGTTCTTTTCCCGGGTATGTGCACATATTCCAGAGGTACAGGCTTATATCCAGAACCGGGGTTATGATGTGCCCGGAATATCAGACGAAGTTTTGCCGCCAAAGGGAATGGAAGAAAATAGCCAGAGAAACATTAGAATTATCGATAAATTTATACAGACGCATCAATCAGCACAATTTGCTTTGTTTTACCGGGATTATCTCCGGCTGGGGCTGGATTATGATAAGACGCTTCAGGAGGCGCTGCATAGAGCGCCGAAGCTGTGCGGCAGTTATTTGTGTTCTCTCCTGCGGAAATTGGAGAATATCTGCATCCGGACTCTGATTTATGAGCTTCACATGTGTAAGAGCAGGGGAGAACTGAAAGGTGAAAATTGTAAAGAAGAATATGAGTTTTTCTGCCGGAGGATTATAAGTTCCGAATGGAGAGAGAAGCTGGAAGAGAAATATCCTGTATTAAAGCGAAGTACGTATGAGGTGATTGCGGGCTGCGGCAGGCTTTATCTGGATGCATTAGACCGATTAGAAACGGACAGGGAAGAGATTCAGATGCTTCTGTGCGGAGGACAGCCCTTTGCGCATGTGAAAAATATAACCGGAGATATTGCGGATTCCCACCGGGGCGGACAGAGTGTGCTGAAGGTTCATCTGGACAATGGATGTACGGTTATATACAAACCCCATCCGATCGACAATGAGGAGAATTTTGATAAGCTGGCGGATTATGTGGGGAAATCCTGCGGCATACCGATGCAGGGCATGCCGAGAATCTGCCGGGCGGATTATGGATGGGAGTGCTGCGCTAAGAAGAAGGACTGCGGGAGCGGGGCGGAGGTCAGACGGTTCTATCAGAGAATTGGAGTTTATATTTTCATATTCTATCTGCTTGGGACAAATGATATCCATGAGGAAAATGTAATTGCCTGCGGGGAATATCCGGTGATCGTGGATTTGGAGAACATTCTGGGAATGCCTGAGAATACGGAATGCAGCAACATGATGGAGCGGATGAAGCTGTATCTGCAGACCTCTGTGCTTTACTCAGGAATGCTCCCCGCCGCAAAATGGCGGCAGGATGGGAAAACGATAAATGTCAGCGGAATCGGAGGCGGAGAAAAAGCCCGGCTTCCTTTCAAGATTCCGGTAATCGCAGGGGCCGGAACCTCTGATATCAGGATTGTATATCAATATCCTGAATTAGAACCGGTGCAGAATACGCCTGTATATCAGGGGAATCCGGTCAGTCCGGAGCAGTACGAACAAGAAATTCTGGATGGATTTACCAAAGCATATCGGTTTGCAATGGAGCATTCCGGGCAGCTAGAGGGGCAGCTGCAGAGCTTCAGGCGTGCAGAGAGCCGTTATCTTCTGACGGATACCCAGAGATACTCCATGTGCCTGAACAGCTCCTATCATCCGTCGCTGATGAGAGACGGCGGGGACAGACAGCTATACCTGTATACCATGTGTTATGGAAGAGATTTGGAAAAACCGGGCGTGCTGGAAATCATTCAGAGTGAAACAGCGGATTTGTCGAAGCATGATATTCCTTATTTTTATTTCCGGGGCTGTGACAGGCATCTGTATAATTCGCAGGATAAACCGGTGAGAAATTATTTCCGACAGACAGCATACGGACTGATGACCGGCAGGCTGCGGGGGCTCTGCGAACCGGATAGGAGGCATCAGGCGGAGCTGATCCATATTTCGCTGAATATTCAGAAGGAGATACAGGTAAATGGGAAGCTTGCCGGAATGCCGGAATCTGGCCGGGATGTTCCGGCAAGAGAAGAATATCTGGAGCTGGCGGAACGGATGATGGAGAAAATTCTTGACAGGGCAGTTTATATAGGAGAAGAACCGGGCTGGTATGTGGTAAATGTGGCGGCATTTGGCGCGGAGGGCTGGCAGATAGAACCTATGCACATGTATCTGTACGGAGGTGTGATGGGAATTGCGCTTCTGAGCCATATGCTGGAAAAACATACTGGAAGGGAAGGGTACGCGGCTTTGAACCGGACGCTGGATAAACAGTTATTTTCCTATACCGCCCAGCTGGAGGAAATGAGACTTAAGAGCTTGCGTCTTGGAATCTATAACGGAGAAATGTCTATTGTATACGGATATCTCTGCCTGTACAGGCTTACAGGAGGAGACATTTATCTGGGATACGCGTGCAGGCATGCAGAGCTGGTTCTTCCGGCGGCCGGCAGGGAGGAAAACTGCGACCTTCTGGACGGGCTGGCAGGCGTTATCTGGGGAATGCTGATGCTGTATGAAATAACTGGGAAAGTGCGTTATCTGGAGGCGGCAAGGGAGGCGGGAGACCGCCTGCGCAGGAAAGCATGCCACATGGAAGAAGGGGCAGGATGGCTGATCAATGGAGAAGAAAGGCCGCTGTTAGGGATGTCCCATGGAAATGCCGGAATAGGCGCGGCATTGGCAAAACTGTATGCTGTTACGAAAGAGGAATCGTATTATGAACTGCTTCGGGAAGCTCTTGCATATGAAAATCATTATTATTCGGAGGAGCTTCAAAACTGGCTGGATTTCCGGGTAAAGGATGAGGAAGAGCGGGGCAGGACGGATACCGCCGCATGGTGTCATGGAGCAGGCGGAATCTTAGCATCCCGGCTTATGATGAGAAGAATGGTAGAGGAAGACCTGAGGGAAACTATAGAACAGGACATAGAAAGAGCCGGAAGGAAATTAAAGGAACAGTGCCTCAGAGAAGGGATGTGCCTGTGCCATGGAAGCTGCGGGAACGTGCTGCTTCTGATGGAGTATAACAGCGATTTACAGGCAGTAAAGGATTATGATGCATATATCCGGGGAAAGCTGTTGGAGGATACCTATACATTTCTGGCGCAGGAGCAGTACAATCCCGGCCTCATGAATGGATTTGGCGGAGTGGTGTATTATCTGTTGAAGCAGTATGACAAAAGCCTTTTCAATGTACTGAAACTGGACTAGACTAGACGTAGGATCCCGGGCAGAAACCTGTCGTTGGGTTTGTGTCCAAAGTTGATTTTAGTAATAGAAGGGGATATACTAAAGAAAAGCTTTAGGGAGTCTGTGTAATGAACATAAGAAATGGATTACGGGAGGTGTGATGATGAAAAGGCCGCTGCCGGTAGGAGTAGATAATTTTGAAAAGATAATAAATGAGGGGTATTATTATATCGATAAAACCCTATTTATTAAAGAATTATTGGATTTAAAAGGGGAAGTGAACCTATTTACCCGTCCCAGACGTTTTGGTAAGACACTGAATCTGAGTATGCTGCGGTATTTTTTTGAAGATACGGGTGATTTGGAAAAAAATGAGCGGAATAAAGAGCTTTTTCAAGGAATGAAGATTATGGATGCCGGGACGGATTATGCCGGGCAGATGGGCAGATATCCGGTAATGAATCTGACATTGAAATCAGCAAAGAGGGAAAATTTTGAGGATGCTTACTATACGATGCGGGCTGATATTGCGGTGGAATTTGACAGATACAGACAGATAATTGAGCGGGGAAAAGAGCGGCTTGCACCGAAGGAATATGAACAGTATATCAGCGTTGCGGATGAAAAAGCGGATAAATGGCTGGTTCAAGAATCATTGAAGCTGTTTAGCAGATGCATGCATAAGATTACAGGCAGGAATACAGTCATATTGATTGACGAATATGACGTTCCCTTGGAAAATGCGTATTTCAGAGGATTTTATGACAGGATGGTCCACTTTATCCGTGCATTGTTTGAGTCTGCTTTGAAGACAAATGATCATCTGCAGTTTTGCGTGATCACCGGATGCCTGCGTATTTCAAAGGAGAGTATTTTTACCGGGTTGAATCATTTGAATATTATTTCTATATTAGATCAGAAATATAGTGAACATTTTGGATTTACAGAAAATGAAGTGCTTCAGATGATGGAATACTATGGCGTGGAGAGCCGTTTTTCGACCATGAAGGAATGGTATGACGGATATACCTTTGGTAATACGGAGGTCTATAATCCATGGAGCGTGATAAAATATCTGTATGATTTGTATTCTGATATTGATGCATTTCCGCGTCCATATTGGATCAATACCAGCTCTAATGATATAATTAAGGACTTAATTGTAAGAGCTGACAGGGAGGCTAAAGGACAGATTGAGACACTTTTGCGCGGTCAGACGATGGATATTCAGGTGCATGAAGAGGTTACCTATGAAGATATGCGCGGTAATGGGGAAAATTTGTGGAATTTCCTTTACTTCACCGGATATCTGACGAAAGAAAGCGGGTATTTTAAAGAGTCATCCATCTTTCTGCGGGTTCGGATTCCCAATGTAGAAGTAAAAGCAATATATCAGAATACCATTTTAAACTGGTTTAAGAAAGCAATACAGAAAGAAGATTTCCGGGATCTGTATCATGCAATGGAAGATGGAAATGCAGGGAAAATGCGGGATATATTGAACAGTCAGCTTTTTGGCACGATTAGCTTTTACGACAGTGCGGAGAATTTCTATCATGGATTTCTTGCCGGAATACTAAGCCAAAGCGAGGATTATACGGTAAAATCTAATTGCGAATCTGGTAATGGACGCTCTGATATTATGGTAAGAAGTCCCTCTCTGCGCGGAAGGTCATTTATACTGGAATTGAAGGTTTCGGAGGATATTGATGATTTAGAGGCTGATGCAGAACATGCATTACAGCAGATATATAAAAAGAAATATATGGAGGAACTGCGGACGGAGGGATACCGGAGGATCGACTGCTATGGGGTGTCATTTTTCCGAAAGGATTGTGAAGTCCGGTTCGGAAAGGGTATGTAATCGTAAGAACGAAATATTTTTTACTTATAGACAGCTGTCACAGGTAAGGATTGTGACGGCTGTTTTTTTGCTTCTACTGGGAATTATGAGGAAATTGCACGACATAATTCTACAATATCATTTCAAATAATACAATTCGAGGCCAAAAACCTACCGTTGGAGGACAAAGCCCCACAAAAGGAAAATCTTCATGTATAATAAGTTCAAATAAACTGCTTAGGGATATGGAATGATAAAATGATATTGGTAGTGAATTCAAGAGACTGATTTTGTTTTCTATATATAAGACAACTCAACCGGCGAAATCCATCGGATATTTTTGAAAAAAGAGGGATTATTGCCGGATATGTTGCGTTGTGTGCGGGATGCGTTGCAGGCGAGTTGTTGGAAAGATTTAGAAAAGGTATAATCGGGTTAGTGGTAGTTTGAATAGAGGATAATTTATTATTATCAGTCAGAAAGTACAGAATAATTCAAAAATAGC
>CAJTZE010000060.1 GCA_910584265.1 uncultured Dorea sp.
CGGGGAGATTTTATTTTGTCAAAGTTCAAATTTCATTCTCTATAGGAATGCTTAATCAAATGCAGGGAACCTGCCACAGGCAGATTCCCCATCCAGCAATATAAATCTTATCAGCTAAGCCTTGTTACAAAATCTGCCAGCGCCTCCGAAATCTTAATCTGCTGCGGACAGACCGCCTCACAGCTTCTACAGCCAACGCAGGCACCCGGCCGTTTTTCTTCCGGCAGAGTTGCTAAAAACATCGTCGGCAGAAATCCGCCGCCGGTTACACTGTGCTCGTTATACATTGACAAAAGCTTCGGAATATCCAGCTGTTGCGGGCAGTGTGAGGTGCAGTAATGGCAGGCCGTACAAGGTACTGCCGTTCCCTTGATCATGGAATCCGCCGCCCCAAGAACCGCCTTCATCTCCTCTTCATTCAGAGCCTTCTCTGTCTCATAGGTCTCAATGTTCTCTTTTAACTGTTGGAAATTTGACATGCCGGAGAGCGTTACGGTCACCTCCGGTATCGTCTGCAGGAAACGAAATGCCCATGCCGTAATGCTCTCCTCCGGCCGGAGTTCCTTCAAGCTGGCGGCGATCTCTTCTTTCTGAGATGCCAGCATTCCGCCGCGCACCGGCTCCATTACCCATACCGGGATATGATACTCCTTAAGAAGCTCCACCTTCTCCTTAGCCTCCTGGAACGTCCAGTCCAGATAGTTGAGCTGTATCTGTCCAAATTCCATTGCATCACCATATTTCTCCAGAAAACGCTTCATAACATCATAGCTTCCATGCGCAGAGAAGCCAAGATGCTTAATGCGTCCGTTTTTCTTCTGCTCCATCAGGTAGTCATATATTCCGTGCTTTTCATTCAGGTATTCATCAATATTCATCTCACATACATTGTGGAACAGATAAAAATCAAAATAGTCCACCTGGCACTTCTCAAGCTGTTTCTCAAAAATCTCCTTTACCTTCGGCATATTGGACAGATCATATCCCGGAAACTTCGTTGCCAGATAAAAAGAATCCCTCGGATATTCTTTTAAGATCCTGCCCATGACCAGCTCAGAGTTCCCTCCATGATATCCCCATGCAGTATCATAATAATTGATTCCCTTCTCCATGGCATATGCCGTCATCTCTTTTGCCGCCGCCTCGTCAATCTTCGTGTCATCTCCATCGATCAGCGGAAGGCGCATAGTTCCCATCCCCAATGCAGATAGCTTTATTCCCTGATAATCCTTGTAAATCATAATCTACTCTCCTTTTCAAAAAATGTATGTAACCATGAATGGCAGTTCAAAACCAGTCTGCTATTTATAGCATAATACCTAAAGTTCACTTTAGGTCAAGAACATTTTGAGGACAATTGCAATAATTTCCAATCCGCGGTGACCTCCCCTGGATTAAATATATCCCATGCTTCTGAGCAGATACAGCCAGCCGGTCAGGGTAAATGCGCTAAAAAGCGTGGTTACCATCACCACACCCGCAGACAATATGCCCTCATGCCCCATATTCTTTGCCATCACATAACTGGATACCGTCGTCGCTGAGCCAAGCATCACCAGAATGGCGGCCAGCTTTTCCTCCCGGAATCCCATCCCGACCGCAGCCGGCAGAAATACGGCGCAGAGCCCTGCTAACTTAATGAAAGCCGCTGTCAGCACCGGCCCTGCTTTATCCAATGCCCTCCCAAATCCAAAAGAGGCGCCCATAGACATCAGCCCCATCGGTGTTGCCACAGCGCCTACGCTGGACAATGCTTTATTCAAAATCTGCGGCAGGGGAAGCCTGAGACCCGACCACAGAAGGCCTGCCACAATTCCAATCATGATTGGATTTGTCACGATTCCCTTCATCGTCCTTTTTATCATTTCTCTGCTAAAGCCCTGCCGTCCCGGCTGAAACAGCGACAGCACCAGAACAGCCATCACATTATACAGCGGTACGCTGCCGATAATCATAAGCGGTGCCATCCCCGATGTACCATAAATGTTCTGGATAAATGCAATTCCAAGAATGGCCGCACTGCTCCGGTAAGATGCCTGGATAAATTCTCCCTGAATACTCTTATCCTTCCACAGGCAGGATACCCCGGCCGCGATTCCGATGCTGACCACCGTTGCAACGAAGCAGAATAACACAAACCGGACATCCCACATTTCGGTAAAATCCACCGCCGCCAGATCGTGAAACAATAATACCGGCAGCGGAACCAAAAATACAAATTTATTCATCTCCGATGCAAAATCATCATCCATCCACCCGATTTTATAAAGAAAATATCCCAGTACCATCATAAGAAATATCGGGATAACCGCATTCAGGCTAAATATCAAATTATCCATATTCCCCCCTATAAAAACTCAAAAATTGAGAGCTGATCGTCTCTCTGAAGCCGCATCCTTCGCTCTGTGATCGTCTCATCTCCTTTAAGATTCCCGATCAGCATCGGGGAGTTTACATTGTGCAGTTCATGTCTCTTTGCCGCCGTCTCCGTGTTCCCGGACGCATAGCAGTATCTGCATCCGTGAATACAGGTTCCGTACATTCCGATATCAACACTTTCCACACAGCCGCAGGCTCTGCGCTGTCCCCTGTCCCGCTTTACATCCAGCCGGTATCCCACAATACTCTCCGTCTTTTTTTTATCAATACATGCACCCGTCTGGATACCGTAAGGACGGAGATCGATCTTTTCAGCACAGGTATACAGGGGCAGCTGATATCTATCTGCTATCTGAACCAGCCCCTTCGCCGTCTCTATCATATCCTCCGCTTCCAGTTCAACAAAGGGACTTCCTTTATAATAATCCACAAAGCTGATGATACACCGATCCGTGTATGCATGGAGCCAGCTGCAGAGCATCTCAAACTGCTCCAGATGGTACTCCAGCGGATACTTTTCATTTATAATAATCGGATCAAAACGCAGATCCATCCGTTCCCTGCCGATACGTTCGCTCAAAAGCATAAAGGTAGCCATCGCTTCTTCCGTAGAGGGAACGTTCGGCTCCATGTCCTCCCTATAGCCGGTAATGGTCATCTCAAAATAGTAAGGATAACCCAGCATATCCAGCCTCTTCAGATAAGGAAGCATAGGCTCTGGATTCTTTGTCCAGAAAACAAAGCAGTCTACCGTCTCGCGGGATAATTCTATCCTGCTGACCTTTTTTCTATTGTATGGATTCGGGACAAGAACCTCCTCTGCCAGCAGCCGGTTCATAAACCACTCCGGATACAAAGCAGGAATGTCTGTCCTTCTGCTTGCACTAATAATCATCTCTGCTCTCCCTTATAGTGCTATTTTACAACGTATCGGAAAGCGATGCAAGAAAAAGGAACGGCAGATGCAGCTGCCGCTCCCATTTATTACTCTCCAAAATTCTTCTTGATCAGCCTGCAGTATTCTTCATACACCGGCTCTCCATCAAAAGCATCCTTCAGCGCATTCCGCACTCCTCTGTAGTACCATGCAATCTTATCCTTATCCTTCATGCGGAATCTGTTCCAGAACTTCTCGCCGGCCGCCGGATAATCTCTGTCAATATCTCTCATATTAGACAGCTTATCTGCCAGCGCGATCCTCTGTACATCCTGATCCGCATCCTTGATATGGCAGACTGTATGATTCTTGCGTTCAAACCAGGTCTTCGTCTTGTCCTCACTCTCCTGCGCAACCATCCAGGCTACTCTCGGCGAAAATTCTTCTGCAAGAAGTTCCCTCGTAACACCCGGACAGTCCTCAATCGTGTCATGAAGATACGCCGCACTGATTACCTCCACATCATCGGTCATAGCAGACACAATGTCCGCCACCTCAATCGGGTGAAGGATATAGGGACGCATAGAACCCTTGCGGTACTGGCCTTCATGGGCTCTCACAGCAAATTCGATGGCTTTGTCGATCATAGTATACCTCTCTTTATTCTTCGGCTTCATCTACAGTATCCGCAAGTGATCCTGACATCTCTTCTATATTATCTTCCAAATCTCCATTTTCGTCAACCCCGGCAGGCATAGATTCTTTTTTCTTTTTCCGAAATCCTTTTCTGTGGAGCAGATCATAAATACACGGTACCACAAACAGGGTGAGCAGTGTTCCATATAGAAGGCCTCCAATCGTTACTACCGCCATGGGCCTTGCCATATCAGCACCCATTCCCACTCCAATTGCCATAGTAGAAAGTCCGAGAATCGTAGTCAGCGCAGTCATAATAATCGGCCTGAGCCTTGTGCGTCCTGCCTCTGCAAGAGCCTCCCGCTGAGCCATTCCTTCCTGGATCAGCTGATTCGTATAATCCACAAACACAATTCCGTTATTTACAATAATACCAGACAGCATAACAAATCCCACCATCGAGATTACACTGACCGCAGAGCCTGTGATCCAGAGCCCTAAGAAGCCTCCCGTAAATGCAAGCGGCACCGTAAACATGATGATAAACGGAGATTTTAAAGACTGGAACTGGGCCACCATGATCAGATACATAAATACAAGCGCAAGGGCAAGCATCTTCAAAACCTCAACCATTGCCTCATTGATCGTCTCATCCTCCCCTGCCATCTCAATCTCATAGCCTTCCGGCGCTTTGTATTTATCCAGCTCCTTTGTCACCCGGTCACTGACGAGGCCGATATTGTCTCCATCCTTAATTTCCGCCGACACAGACATCGTCCGGTTCTGGTTGATCCTGCTGATCGCCTGCAGGCCGGAGGCATCCTCAAAGGATGCAATGTCGGCAAGCTTCACCTCCTGCCTTGCGCCGTCCTGCCCTGTTACATTCAGCGTCATATTCCGGACATCCTCCCTGGTCATAGTCTCTGCCGCACCGTCCAAAACATAGATGTCATACTCATCCGTGTCGGTAGAAAGCGCCGTCGTGCTGCGGGAATCAGAAATATGTCCCGAAATCTCCTGATAAGCCTGTGCGACAGTAAGGCCGTGAGACATGGCCTTTGCCTTGTCAACTACAACCCTCAGCTCCTCGTCATTATCCTCCGTCCCGTCGGTCACGTTCTGAGTTCCCTTGACTTCCTCTACAATCTTCTTCACATCCCCGGCAATATCCTGAAGGGTATCCAGCTCCTTTCCCTTAATCCGGACAACGATGCCCGAATCACCAAGAGCGCTCATATCCATAGAGGACATATTCACCGTCAGCTCTCCGTCCAGATCCTTCGTAACCTTTTTGATTTCTTTCTTTAATTCTTCATTGTTAAGCTTTGGCTTCTCTTTGGTGATCGCATAAAACTGTGCGGTCTCCGTACTGCTGTCTGTACTCAGCATACTGGTGCTTCCAATCATTGCGCCGATATCCTCAATATCCTCCAGCCTGCTGACTCGTTCCACTACCTCATCTGCCGCGGCTGCCGTCTCCTCCATAGTGCTTCCCCGCTCCATCTCAAGGGTCATGCTCACCTCAGTGCTCTCCATAGCAGGCATAAATTCCGTACCTCTGGCCAGGGCAAGCTTCGCACTTAAAACCAATATCACCAGTGACAGGATCAGCACCGCCGGCTTCATCCTGAGCGCCAGAACAATGAGCTTTCCATATCCGTCCTTGATCTGTGCCAGAATCTTGGATTCTTTCGTCTCTGTCTTCTTCAAAAGACCCGCGGACATCATCGGCACTACCGTAAGAGCAGCCAAAAGACTTGCCAGCAGCGAATATGCAATGGTAAGTCCCATATCCACAAACAGCTGTCTGGTTATGCCTTCCGTAAATATAATCGGCGCGAATACACAGATCGTCGTCAATGTGGATGCGGCAATCGCACCCGCCACCTGCCTGGCTCCCTGAATTGCCGCCTCCTGTGCCGATGCCCCCTCTTCGTTCCGCATCCGGTATATATTTTCAATTACAACAATGGAGTTATCCACCAGCATGCCGACGCCCAGCGCCAGACCGGACAGGGAAATCACATTTAACGTAATCCCGGTAAAATACATAGCCACAAGGGCGGCCAGAATACTGATTGGAATAGAGCATGCAATTATCATTGTAGATTTCGCACTGCGCAGGAAAACCAACAGGATGATGACCGCAAGCACAGCGCCGTACAGGAGATTCTGTAATACAGAATCCACAACCAGATCAATATATACGCCCTGATCCATCAAGGTTACCGACTTGACCCCAAGTTCCTTATCCTTCTCCAATTCTTCCAGCTTTTCAAGCACACGGCCGCTGACATCTCCGGTGGAATACCCGGTCTGCTTCTGAACGCTGAGCATCATAGCCGTCTCACCGTTTAGTTTTGCATAGGTCTCATCTGCGTTATTTACAAGCTGTACATCCGCCACATCGGACAGCTTCACCGAATCCATGCCTTCCATATCCAGAAGCACCAGATCCCGGATATCATCCACGCTCTTAAACTTATCGCCGATCCGTACCAGATAATCGATTCCATCTTCCTGTACATACCCGGCCGGCATAGCAAAATTCTGTGCCGCAAGAAGCGTCTGAACCATCTCCACATTCAGAACGCCTTCCATGTCTGCACTAGCGTAAGCTTCTTCCTTCGCTGACTCCATCTGAGCCTCCTGTTGGGCGATCGCCGCCTCTCCCACTGCAAGCTGGGCGCCGCCGGAGCTTAATCCAAGCGTTGCCTGAATCTGCGCAGACGCCATCTGGCCTCTGGCCTCCGCAAGGGTCAGGGCTCCTGCGTTCACCTGCTGCTGGATTGCCTCAAGCTGTGCTTTTCCCTGTGCAAGCTGCTGTCCGCTGGCAAGAAGCGCCTGCTCCTGCGCCGATGCCTGAGCAATTGCCTGTTCAAGCTGCATCACTGTAGAATCGTAATTATCTAACGCTTCTACTTGCTGCGCAAGTGCCTGCTTTTGTGCTGGATCTACATTCGGGTCATCTTTTATCAGGTCGTACATAGCCCTGATTTCCGACTCTTTCTCTTTTAATGCCTTCAGCGTGTCAAGCTGCGTCTGTGCCGCCGCCTTCTGTGTCCGCAGCACTGTAAGGCTCTGATCTATTGTGGTTTCGCCTACATTCAGCTCTGCCATCTTTTCAGTAATCTCAAGCTGTGCCTGCTTTAGCTCCTCCGCCTTCTTCGACATCTCGGCTTCCGCCTGCCCCAGCTGCTTTGCCGCCTGCCCCTGCCCCGCCTCAAGCTGCGCCTTGCCGTTTTCTGCCTGCGCCTTTGCATCTGCAAGTGCGGCACTTGCCTCGTCAAACTTCCGGTCCAGCTCCGCTGTCACCTCATCGCTCAGCTCCTCAACCTTCTTCGCATTGACCGTCACCTCAACCGTCTCTTCAATGCTTCCGATGGCTGTCACCGAAGCAACACCCTCCAGGCTTTCTATTTCCGGTATTACCTGCTCTTTTATCAGCTTGCTGGTCCTTGCAGGAGTTCCCTCCTGTGCACTGACCCCGGCAATCAGCACCGGCATCATACTGGGGTTCAGCTTCAGGATCATCGGATTCCCTACGCTCTCCGGCCAATAGCCCTTGATCTGATCCAGACTTTCCCGCATCTCAATGGTAACGGAATCCATATTCGCCGTCTGCTCAAATTCCAGCATAACCATAGATGCATTCTCACTGGAGGTAGACATCATATCCTTAATATTGCTGATGGTTGCCATACTCTGTTCCACAGGCCTGGTGACTGTCGTCTCAACCTCCTCCGGGCTTGCTCCCGGATATGTAGTCATTACGATGGCATAGGGCATATTCATATTCGGCAGAAGGTCCACTGTCATATTCGTAAATGTCACATAGCCAAGAATCATAATCAGCACCACGCCGACTATAACCGTATACGGTTTCTTTACACTAAATTTTGATAACATTCTGCATCCTCTTTCTTTATTTTCATGATAGCTTACTTACACAATAACATGTAAAGCATATCATTTTAAACTTTAAATATCAATGATTCTGGGATATAATATAATGACATAATGATTCTTTTAATAGAAATTTTAGAAAGGAGCATACCCATGCATCAGAAATATATTCTTGTCACCGGCTCTTCACGGGGAATCGGTAAAGCCATCGCTCTGCAGTTTGCGGCTAAGGGTTTCCACGTCTTTTTAAACTGCCGCCGCTCCTTAGATCAGCTCTCACAGGTCAAAGAAGAAATTCTTGCCGGAGGGCAGGGCGGATGCACGCTTGTTCCCGGTGACGTGGGAAATCCAGATGAAGTAAGGAGGATTTTCAACACCATACATTCCATATGTCCTGCACTGGATGTTCTGGTCAACAACGCAGGTATCAGCCACACGGGACTTCTTATCGACATGACAGATGATGAATGGGATACGCTGCTTGCCGGCTGCCTGTCTTCCGCCTTCTACTGCTCCAGAGAAGCCTTGAAGCATATGGTTACCGCCAAATCCGGACGCATCATCAACATTTCCTCCATGTGGGGAACCTGCGGCGCCTCCTGCGAAGCCGCCTACTCTGCCGTTAAATCCGGTATGAACGGACTCACGCGGGCTCTCGCCAAGGAATACGCCCCCAGTGGTATTGCAGTTAACGCTATTGCCTGCGGTGCTGTTGATACAGAGATGAACCATCATCTGTCTCCCGAGGAACGGGCTTCCCTTGCTTATGAGATCCCGGCAGGCCGTTTTGGAACCACAGAAGAAATAGCCAGACTCGTATGGAACATTGCAGATAGTCCTGCGTACATGACCGGACAGGTCATTGGAATAGACGGAGGGTATATCTAGCCCGAAGCCGGATATACCCCCAGAGAATCCGCATACGGGATTCTTATTTTATAAGCTTTAATATATCCTTCCACAGAGGAGTCTCTGACGTTCCCAGAAGTTCAAGCAGAACCGCTTCATAGGTTGTGAGAAGCGCCCCCTCCTGCCCGGCACGTTTTACTGCCGTCTCAAGGTCAGCTTCTCTTCTGCTGCCAATGCAGTCCGTCACCAGCACCGGAACATATCCTGCGCCCGCCAGATCGATCACTGTCTGCAGCACACAGCAATGAGCCTCCATTCCGCACACAAGAATATACTTCTTTCCCTGTATCAGCGGTTCTACTGCGCGAAACGCACTGAAGGAAGTCTTATCCACATACTCCGTCTCCCCGGATGCCTCCCATATTTCCGGAACTGACATCCCAAGCCCCTTCGTATACTGCTGGGTCACTGTCATGGGTATCCCAAGAAGCTTCAAGCCCTTAAGAAATATCCTAACCCGCTTCATAAGCTCCTCATAATCCATAACAGCCGGCACTAAAAGCTCCTGAAAGTCGATCACCAGTGCCGCTGTTCTTTCTCTCTCTATCCGCATCCTACTGGATCTCCAGCACCACCGGGCAGTGGTCAGACCCAAGTATATCCGTTAAAATCCCGGCTCCCTGCAGCCTGTTTTTCAGGCACTCAGACACACAGAAATAGTCGATCCGCCACCCCGCATTCTTTGCTCTGGCGCTGAACCGGTAAGACCACCAGGAATAGATCCCCTCCGCATCCGGATAAAAATACCGGAAGGTATCTATAAAGCCTGCCGCCAGAAGCTCTGTAAACTTCCCTCTCTCCTCATCCGTAAAGCCTGCATTTTTCCGGTTCGTCTTCGGATTCTTAAGATCGATTTCCTTGTGTGCCACATTCAGGTCCCCGCAGAAAATAACCGGCTTTTTCTTCTCCAGCTTCTTAATATAAGCAAGAAAATCCGTCTCCCACTGCATCCGGTAGGAAAGCCTTGCCAGCTCATTCTGGGAATTGGGCGTATAAACCGTGATAAAATAATAGTCCTCAAATTCCAGTGTAATTACCCTTCCCTCCTGATCATGCTCCTCAATTCCGATTCCATATGCAGCGCTTAGAGGCTCCCTCCTGGTAAATACTGCTGTGCCGGAATACCCCTTCTTCACCGCATAATTCCAATATTGATGATAGCCCGGCATTTCAAGCTCAAGCTGCCCTTCCTGCATCTTACTCTCCTGAATACAAAAAATATCCGCATCCAGCTCATGAAATACATCCATAAAACCCTTCTGCACACAGGCACGGATTCCATTTACATTCCAAGAAACAAATTTCACGCCTTATCCTCCACTTTCTTCCTCATACTTCTCCGCAGAGCCCGCAGTTACATCAGACGAATCTCGCCCTCCACCAGTCTTGCGTTGCAGGAGCTGACCTCCTGACTCACCTGAAGTGTTTCTTTTCCAATCGTCAGCGTCACTCCGGAATAAAGAATTCCGCATTTCATCCTGCAGCCTCCCTGTTCCTCCAGCTTCTCTTCGATTTTTTCCTTTTCCTTGTCGAACTGTCCCAGCTTCATCCTGTTTACAGACAGATCCAGCCGGATTTTCCCCATCCGCCTCGCCTTATCCGGGCTGTCAGGCTGACGTTCCAGCTTTACCATCTCCTGCTCCATATCTTCAATGCTCTGTATCAACAGCTTCCTGTCAAAATCAGCGCAGGGCTGTCCTCCCAGAACAACGGTCGTAGGACTCCCAGACCGGGTTCCTACCGCATTCGCCTTAATTCCACGCGCCGCCCGTATTCTGCCGCCCACGATCACTCCTCTCCCGGAAGTAACCTGAATCTCTCCATCGCAGTAAACATCACTGTGAAGAATGCAGTCTGTTATCACATTCCCTCTGGCATGGACGATTCCATGCTCCAGATACTTAGAATAGACATTGCGGCCCGCGCGGATAACCGCCTCCTGATCACCAACGATCCCCTTGGCAATCACCAGGTCGCCGCCTGCCTCCACAGTACCCGCTTCCACTACACCGTCTACAGTAATATTTCCCATCGACTTCACCTGAAAACCGCTGAGCACATCGCCGCAGATATGTACATCTCCCACAAAATTAATATTTCCGGTAGAATAGTCCACATTTTTCTCAATATTCATCGTAGGTTTCACCTGAAAAGCACGGCCGCCAAACTCCACGCGCCCGGTCTTAGAGGCAAGAAGCTTCGTTCCATCTTTACTGATTTCGGTATTCTGTCCCTTCGGAAGTGTTGCTGCTTTCCCGTCCTTCCCCGGAATTTCCTGATTCAGCACCGTTCTGCCGGACACCGCCTTTGTTGGCGGGAATGCTTCACAGATTACCGCACCCTCTTCCGCACTCTGAACCAGATTCAAGGATGCATAGTCCACCCGGTCATGCTCATCCACCGACACCTGCCGTTTTATGGACCGTTCAAAATAATCTACAACATAACCATCCTTCCCCTGCACCGCCGGTCTTCCCTTTGCCGCCCTAAATAAGCGGAAATACCGCTCCCGGTCTCCCGGCAGCCGGTCTAAAAGTTCCGTATCCACGCCAAAGGCTACCCCGCTTCCCTTCAACGACTGCTCTAATAGCTCCTTATTTATTTCCTTTCCTCTGCCCACCGGTGGAAACACCATAAGCCACGCTGTCAGCTTATCCGCTGATATAAATATAAACGGCAGTGCATCCAGTTCGATCGGCGGAGCCTCCGGTTTCTCTTCTCCTTCTGACAAAGGCTCCTCCTCTGCCAAAAGCCCCATCTTGCCAAGCGCGGTCTTTGAATCCGCTGGAACTGCCTTCTTGAGACGTGCATCCGCCTTATCTGTGATCTTCGTATACAGACGTTCCAGTTCTCGTTCCAGCCGCTCCTCAGACATATCTTCGCCGCCCTCCAGCCTCAGCCGGGGAGCCGGCAGCGCACCTGCCTGCTCTTCCCGCAGATCATACAACTGATTCAGCGCATGCTCCATGGGAAGCTTCAGCTCATTAGCAGCAGCTTCCTGCACCGGTTTATCCTGCTGTTCCTCCTGTACTTCTCCCTGCGTTTCTTCTGCCTGTACCGGTTCTTCTATATCCTGACTTTCCAGTACCTCCTTAACTGGATCGTCTTCCTGATCAAAACCAAATAACATTGCCAGTATCGAATCTTTAAACCCCATAAATTGCCACCTGCCTTTCTACTATTTCTCATCCCTGTTTTGTATACTCTCATTGTATCCTTTCCAGAAGCTGTTGGCAAGAAAAAAGAAGTACTTCTCTCATGGAAAAATACCCCTTTCATCCTAATAATACACTTTTCTCAGAAACAGCCCTCTTGCCGGAGCAAGGAATCCTGCCTGGCTTCTGTCCCCAGCCTCGATCAATGCCGGAATATCCTCACTGCTGCGCCTGCCGTCTCCAACTTCGATCAATGTACCGGTAAGAATCCGTACCATATGATACAGAAAACCCGAACCATAATAGGTAATCCGTATTTTCTCCTCCGCCCTTACGATCTTTATACTGTAAATCCGCCGCACGGTATCACTTGTCTCTTTATTATCCGTAAAGCTGCTGAAATCCCTCACTCCTATCAGATATTCTGCCGCATCCCGCATTGCCTCAATATCCAGCCGCTCCGGGTAATGATAGCAGTACCTTCTGGAAAATACATCCGGCTTCTCCCTGCAGTCAATAAAATATTCATACTTCTTGCCCTTCGCGCTCTTTCTTGCATGAAAACCGTTTCTGGCAAGCTCAATCCGAATAATCCTGATGTCCTCAGGCAGAGAGCGGTTCAAAGCATCCTTCAGATCCTCCACGTCATACAGCTTGGATAGTGTAACACTTGCCACCTGTCCTCTGGCATGGACCCCGCTGTCCGTCCGTCCCGAGCCGTCTACCTGTACCCGGTACCCGACCATACGTCCCAGCGTCCATTCCAAGATGTGCTGGATCGTATTATCCGTAGTAGCCTGCCTCTGCCAGCCCTGATATCTGCTGCCCTCGTAGCAAATCGTCATTTTATAAGTTCTCATACTTCTCTCCGTTCATCTACCGATCCAGAATCTTCTTAATCTCATCCATAAAAGTATTCACATCTTTAAATTCCCTGTAAATTGACGCAAACCGTACATATGCCACTGCATCCAGATTCTGAAGTTCTTCCATAACAATCTCTCCGATTATATGGCTTGGGATCTCCTTTTCCTCCAGACTGAATACCTTGGTCTCAATCCGCTCAACTGTCTTTTGGATTTCGTCTGTGGGAACCGGCCGCTTATAGCAGGCACGGAGAATTCCTCTCTCAATCTTCCCTCTGTTATACTGCTCTCTGTTGTTATCCTTCTTAATAATAATCAGCGGAATCGTCTCCACCTTCTCATAGGTCGTAAACCGTTTCCCGCATTCATCACAGGATCTTCTTCTCCGGATCGAGCTGTCGTCTTCCACAGGTCTGGAATCAATAACCCGTGTATCCGGATGATTACAATATGGACATTTCATATATTCTCTCCTTCTGCTGTATTATGCATCAATGTCTACGTTCTTCGTGCCGCTCCTCATGTATCTCCACCAGAATAATATCCGGTCCGATCTGCTTAATGCACCGGAAAGGTATCACAAGCTCGCCGCTCTCGCCGAACAGAAAACAAAATCTCCCGCCCTTCGGAACGATGATCGCCTCAATGCATCCTTTGCATTCATCAAATACTATATCCGTGACATAGCCGATTTTACTGCAGTCACAGGAATTAATCACTTCTTTTTTCTCAAATTCACACAGCCGCATATGATCACCTCTATCAGTAATATATGCAGAAGCTTCGTGATTGGCTATTCTATCACGGCAGGATTTGTACGTTCTAAAGCCTCACGGCAGAATGCCGGATTCCCGGCCGGGCCTTACCGGATAATGGTCCCTGTTTTTCCCTTTAAGCCTTCAAGCAGTTTATCATACGAAGTAATGACTGCTTCCCTTCCCTCTCTCTTCTCAATAAACTCTACTGCCGCGCGGAACTTAGGCAGCATATTGTACACTCCGAAATGTCCTTCCTCCATGTACTGCTTTGCCTGTTCCACCGTAATCTCTCCAAGCTCTTCTTCATTCTCCTTGCCCCGGTTGATATACACCTTGTCCACGCTGGTAAGGATAATAAGTGCATCTGCATCAATCTCCTCCGCCAGCTTTCCTGCCGCAAGATCCTTCTCAATTACTGCACTGGCACCCTTAAGACGGTTGCCCTGCTGCATCACCGGAATCCCGCCGCCGCCACAGGCAATTACTACCTGATCGGCATCCATCAGCGCCTTTATTGCCTCAATCTCTACAATGGTCACCGGATTCGGTGCAGACACAACACGGCGGAAGCCCTTACCCGGCTCCTCGACCACATAATTACCCTTCTTGCGTTCTGCCGCCGCATCCTCCGCAGACATATACCGCCCCAGCACCTTTGTAGGTGTATAAAATGCCTCATCATAAGGATCTACCATCACCTGCGTTAATACTGTGCTGACTGTACGGAAAATCCCTCTGTCCAAAAGTTCCGTGCGGATGCCGTTCTGAAGATCATAGCCAATATATCCCTGACTCATAGCCGCACAGACAGACATCGGTGCCGCTGTATAATCCTGATGAACCTTCCCAAATTCGTTCATCGCCGTATGAATCATCCCCACCTGCGGAGCATTGCTGTGGGTAATGGCCACCTGACAGCCTTCCTCGATCAAATCCGCAATTACCTTTGCAGAACGGCTGACTGCCTCCTTCTGCTCCGGAAGCGTTGTGCCCAGCGCCCTATGCCCTAATGCTACTACAACTCTCTTCTTCATCGTCCGTCTCCTTACATCAATATCACAAACCTGCCGCCATGAAATCTATCATTATTTAAATCCTGCAATTACATGTAAGATATTGCAATTATAGTCTTTGTCCTTTGGAAATGCAAGCATCCCAGCCAATTATTTTGCTAAAATTCCCCTTATCATATCTATAATCCCAGCACATCCTGAATCGTATAAAATCCAGGCTCCTTATCCGCAAGATAGGCGGCACAGTCACAGGCTCCCTTCGCAAAGCATTCCCAGTTGTAGGAATGGTGGGTAATCTCCAGCCGTTCTCCCATACAGCCAAAATATACCGTATGGCTGCTGGGAATATTTCCTGCGCGGAGGGAATGGTATCCAATCGTCCCCTTCTCTCTCGGCGCCGTGCCTTCCCGCCCATAGACCGCAATATCACTAAGTTCACGGCCTAATGCATGAGCCAGAATCTCTCCCATCTCCTTAGATGTCCCGCTCGGCGCATCCTTCTTCCACTGGTCATGCATCTCCAGAATCTCAATGTCCGCTTCTTCTCCTATCACAGAAACCGCAATCTCCAAAAGCTTATTCATCACATTGACCAGCTTGGAGGTATTCGCCGCATACAGCATCGGAATCTCCGCTGAAGCATCCTGAAACCGCTTAAACTCCTCTGGAGAAAATCCGGTCGTACCGCATACCAGCCCCTTCTTGTATTTTACTGCCAGTTCAAGAACTGACATAGCATTCTCCCTCGTGGAAAAATCAATGATCACATCGCACTGCTCGATTACACTCTCCAAATCATCCACGACCGGCACGCCCAGCTCACGGCCTGTCAGTGCCGCTATTCCCAGATCCATGCCGATATAATCCCTGCCCTTCGGGGCCACGCCCGCCGCAAGCTCCATATCATCCCTTGCCGCAGCTGTCTGCGTGATCAATTTCCCCATCTTTCCTCTTGGTCCAATCACAATCACTTTCATAGCTAAGACACCCTCCGCATATACTAAATTGTGGACGTCATACCCACCTCCACTTCATTCCGCTGAATCTAAATTTAGTATAACACAAAAGCAATAGCGATTAATAGCTGCCAAAAAGATTTATTTTTGTGTTGCATTATCCGACAAAATGTGCATATAATAGACGTACCGGGGTATGGCTCAGTTTGGTTAGAGCGCACGGCTGGGGGCCGTGAGGCCGCAGGTTCGAATCCTGTTACCCCGATTTTAAGAAAATAGCGAAATGCCGGAAACCCTTGTAAAATGGGTATTCCGGCATTTTTATATTTTAGATATTTTCTAAGATTTTGGACAAAACCGAGCTGTTTTAGAGCAAAATGCAGCACGAAATGCAACACGATTTTTACCACTGAAAGCCTTAAAATCTCCGACTATTTCTCAAAACGACTCCTCCGCATTCAGCAGTTCCAGCCCTGCCCTCCATGCTGCCGGCCCCGCCTCATGCGGGTCATCGGTAATGCCAATGGACAATTCAAACTGTCTGGTCTTGTCCTCTGTATCCGGTCCGAAGGAGCCGTCAACTGTAACCTCATATCCTGCAATACAGAGAATCCTCTGCCAGATTTCAATCGCTGTCCCGGTCATCCCCAGTTTTATCATACATATTTCCGGTATATGCAGCACCCTTAGTTTTAACCGGAACGCCTGCCTGCTCCCAGGCTGTGATCACCGCAGAACTACAGTCATAGTCCCCTTTTTCGCCCCATCTATATCTCTGGTCATAGCCATAGCGGTTATCATTGGCTTTGGCCTCTATCCAGCTAATTGCTGACTCCGTCTTAGTCATATTATATACTTCCTTTCCTGTGCGGGTAGTGTCAAATACTACCCTATTTTTTGTTACTAAAACCTTGATTTAGGGGAGTTTGCAAATAAAAAGAGCAATGGGCTTTTGACGATTCCCATTCCCCCAAATACCAGAAGTTCAAAATTGTGAACTCCCTCTGGTCACCGATTTCCGCCAGGACTGGACTTACAAAGATCTTATCCCCTATTACGAAAAACGCTATGGTAAGAAGATCCGCCCCATCAGCCGCCGCTCTGAATGCGACATCCCTGATGACTGCTCCTGCCCCCGCCGCGATGCCCCGAAGCCCTTTTTATACAGGAACAACGGCTCCAAAGGACAACTCCTGTGCAAAATCTGCGCTGCCAGATTCTCTCCGGACGAAAGCCGCTTCTCCTCTACTAAACTGCGGTGCCCTCACTGTGGAAATACCCTTGTCCCAAAGAAAGAACGCAGACACTTTATCATCCACAAATGTGTGAATCCCAAATGCCCCTACTATCTCCACAACCTCAAAAAGGTGGATCAGGATGACCTGGGAGAGGATTACGGCAAAAATAAATATAAGCTCCACTGCATCTACCGCGAATTCACGATAGATTTTTTCAGCATGGATTTAAACTCCCTGCCAAAGAATGCTTCCTCCCTGAGATTCAGCAGGCACAACGCACATGTCATGTCCCTATGCCTGACTCTGCACGTCAATCTTGGGCTGTCCCTGCGTAAAACCTCCCAGGCCCTGAAGGACTTATACAACATCAGCATTTCACACCAGCAGACCGCTAATTACTGCAAGACTGCGGCTCTGTGCATCAAGCCCTTTGTTGACCAGTACCCTTACCAGAAAGGAGAAGTCTTCACCGCTGACGAGACCTACATCAAAATCCGCGGTATCAAATCCTATGTCTGGTTCATCATGAACGCAGCAACCCGTTCCATTATCGGCTGCCAGATATCTGACAACCGCGGCGTCGGTCCCTGCATTCTTGCCATGCGCCTGGCTTTCCGGGAACTCACAAAGCTGCCGGAAAACTTTAAGTTCATCGCTGACGGTTACAGCGCCTATCCGCTCGCCGCAATGGAGTTTGTCAAGAAATTTGGAAAGACTTTGCTTTCAAAATCACTCAGGTAATCGGACTTACCAACGACGATGCTGTTTCTATGCGGCACCGGCCATTCAAGCAGATGATCGAACGCCTTAACCGCACCTATAAGGCTTCCTACCGCCATACAAACGGATTTGATAACATCGACGGGGCTACCTATGACCTGGCTCTTTGGGTTGCCTACTATAACTTCCTGCGCCCTCATAAACACAATAGATATAAAGTCCTCAATGAAGTGGAACTGCTGCAGGGTGCCGACAACATGCCGGGCAAGTGGCAGTTACTTATCTTCCTCGGCCAGCAGACCATCCTGAACATGCAGAAAAACAGTGCTGCTGCATCGGAGCGGAGCTGTTGTCAATAGAACCGTGGAATACCGGAGCGGACGGTTTTGCCGTCCGTGAGGATATGCCGCGAAAGTCTATTGACATAAGGCTCATGTACGGTAAAGAAGCAAGCAACCGAAAACAAGAGATAGACCGCCAGCACCACACTATTCCGAACCAAAGACCAAAAGACAAGCATTATGGAAAAATCAAAACTTTTGGATTTTTCCACAAATCCAAACTTAGGAGAAATCCAAACTTTTTGCAAAAAATATTACAAATCCGGATTTTTACTGCAAAAAAGTTTGGATTTTATTTTTGATGATTT
>CAJTZE010000061.1 GCA_910584265.1 uncultured Dorea sp.
TTTAATGCTGTATTTTCACTACTGATACCATACCACTACTAAGTTGCTAACATTGATTAAAAAACCTGAAATGCAAAAAAATAAACTTCTTCTCTTACTACTGTTCCTCCTCAAACTGGCGGATACTTTCATCCGCGAGCTCCAGAAATTCCTCCGATGACAATTTCCCTGTTATCAGCTCCGGCAGCGCAGTATCCAGTGTCTCCTCCTGTAAAATAGAATTCCATTTCACCTGATAATTGGGTACAATCTGCGGACTACTCTGATATGCCTGCATGTAATCCTTTTCTGCCAGAATAAGCCCTTCTGCAGCCTGGGCGAAAAATTCCTCCTTTTCTTTCCGGTTCAGGTCTGTCCGAAACTTAAGAAAAGCGACCGCCGCCTCCTTCACCTCATCACTGTAGCTGGACACAACCGACCATCCAAAGGTCTCCGGCGAGGATATCAGCTTATTTCCAGGAAATGCAGAAAATCTCACCTTATCCTCCCAGTCCTCTGGAATCTGATCCATCATCCAGTAACCGTTGGGGATCATCGCAGCTTCCCCTGAGAAGAAATGATTATAGGACACATCGAAGTCGTTGTGCATGGCATCCTCTGTTGTGTAAGAAAACAGCCTTTTAAGCGTTCCTGCTAAGCGGAGCCCGTTCTCATTCTGATAGCTGTCCGGATACAGCTCTTTCATAAACTCCGCACCTTCCTCTGTATCCGTAAGCTCCGCCGTAGCAAGAAGCATGGGCGCCCATGCAGTTCCTCCTGTGTGGAGCGCAAGGGGCGTAATCCCATGTGCCCTCAGTCTGTCACAGCATATCCAGAATTCCTCCCAGGTCTCCGGGAAACGCTCAATCCCCGCCTTTAGAAACAGCTCCTGATTCCAGAACACGCCCGAACAGGAAAAAGCAGCCGTACTAAGCGGCGCCAGATAAATCTTCCCGTCCGTCTCGCTGCAGCCCTCTAATACCACCGGCTCAATCATATCCTTCCACTCTTTGTCTGCATTGATATATGGCGACAGGTCTTCAATTCTTCCGTCTGCTATCATCATCTGGTAAAATGAGGGAAGCATCCTTAAATCTGTTATAACGGCCGGGAGCTCATCCGTTACATTCTGCCGCTTCAAATTCTGGCGGTACTCATTCTCCGTCTCCATAATCCACTCCACATCCGCTTCATAGACACCCTGAAACTCCTTATTAAATTCTTCAACTACTCTCTCTTCATTCTTCTTTCCCGTAGAGGAATCCACGATCAGCGTAATGGGAATCTTCACAGCTTCCTCTATTCCGGCATCCTTTTTCGTGTCACTGCCGCCGCAGCCAGCCAATCCTAACACCATAGTAACGCAGATAAGTATCTGGAACAGCCGTCTGCAGATTCCTTCCTTTTCTCTGCTCCTATTCTTCATCCTTACCCGTCCTTTCCTCCGGCACCCGGATTACACACGCAGTTCCCTCTTCTAATGCCTGATACCAGATTCCTGCTTCGTCCCCATATTTCAGCCTTAATCTTGTAACAATATTCACCACGCCATAACCCTGTTTTTTATCTGGAAACACCTCTTTCATCCTCGCGGCCGGCATCCCGGCCAGAGCATTTAACCGCTCCGCCATCTCCGCCTCTATAGGCTTCCCGTTATTGCAGACGCTGAGCATGAGATACCCCTCTTCTTTGTATACCCTGATCTGGATCAGGCCGCCCTCAAAGATATCCTGAAAACCATACTTAACTGCGTTCTCAGCCAAAGGCTGCAGGATCAGCTTCAGAATCCATGTCTGCGCCGGTTCTACCTGGCAGTCTATCTCATATTGGAACAAGCTCGCATTGCGGATCTGCTGGATTTCCATATAGCTTTTTACATTCTCCAGTTCATCTTCTATGGTTACGATATCCCGTCCTTTGCTGAGCGACAGCCGCAGATATTTCGACAGTGCCTGTATCATCCGCATCGTTGTTTCTTCCTTATTGATCCTTGCAAGCATATAGATCGTATCCAGTGTATTATACAGGAAATGCGGATTAATCTGGCTGATCAGCATATTTAGTTCACTGGTGTGAAGTTCCTTCTCCTGTTCCTTCATCTCAGCAAGAAGACGTTCAATATTTCCAAGCATCTTATTATAAGACTGCCCAATCTGGTCCAGCTCCGTATTGGTGTGAAGCTCTATCGTCCGGTCGAAATCCCGCCCGTCAAATCCTGTCATCGCCTCGTTAATAATCTGGATCGGGCGGGTAAACCGCCTGGAAAAATAGAGGCTTAAGCCAAACGCCACCGCAACTACCATCAGATAAATCCCGGCTAAAACAAGAAGTATCTGATCCATCCCGCCGTTCAGCACCTCATCCGGCACAAAGGTAAACACAACAAGCCCGCTGTCCGCCTGCCTGTACGCAGAAAGAACACCTCCTCTCATCCTTTCTCCATTCCGGATCATCCCCGCGGTCCCTTCCCCTGCAAGCTTCCGTATGCTTTGTACAGTCTCCTTTGGCAGCTCATAATCCTCCGGAAGCCACAACGTACATTCCTGTCCTGTTCCGTCTATGATTCCTGCCGCACATCCCTCAGAGATGCTTTTCTCCTCTTTTACTCCCTGTTCCAGAAAGCTGTCATCCATTTTAAAAAAGAGCATCCCCGGTTCATGGGCATACTCCATGCTTCTAACATAACGTCCGATAAAAAGCGCGTCTTTTCCAGTTCCAAACAGCGTATCCTCTGCCCAGAACCACTTCGTTCTGGAATACTCCTCCCCCATATGCTTTACAAAGCCGCTCTTTATGAAATCGCTGTAGGACACCGTAGAATAAAAACGGGTATAGATATTGTCCTTATTATCCACATAGCAGTAATCCGCCGCATGCTCCATGCCAGTATACGAGAAATATCCGCTCAACGCACTTTTTGCCAGCTCATCCAGAGGCTCTCTCTTTAAGCTGTCCTGAACACTGGAATTTACAATGCATTCCGCTGTTACCTCATCACTCTTCCGATACAGGTTCTCCAGAGAAAGCCCCATCCTTTCCGTCACATATTTATATTTATCAATGACCGCCTCCGTCGTACTGCTCCTCACATATATCCATACGCCCACACTGGATAACAGCAGTGCCAGGAGCAGCAGTGCAATGGTATATTTCAGATACTTTCTCTGAAATCCTGAACTATCTCTCTTTCTTGTCATATCTCATATTCCTTCTTATAGCCGCTTGGGAGCATTCCCGTATACTGCTTGAAAAGGTGTGAAAAATAAGACGGATTGCCGAACCCCACCTGCTCGCAGATATCCCCGATGCTGAGAGTCCCTTCTTCCAAAAGCCTTTTTGCCTTCTCCATCCTCTGCTGCAGAAGATATTTTTTAAAGGTCATGTGAAATGTATTTTTAAACACGCGGCCAAAATACACCGGATTCAGATAAACCTGCGCCGCCACCGAAACAACAGACAATGCCTCATCGTCCAGATGCTCCTCAATATAAGCTGCCGCATCCGCCATATATTCCCGGAAATACTTCGTCTCTTCCTTCCCCGCATCCTGAATACGCTCCTCAACCGCACTCTCCAGAATTTTGTAGCACACATCCACTGCCTTTGCCGGATTCAGATTTTGAAGATTGGAATAGTAGCCGCTGAATTTGCCTGTCATTCTCCCTGTCATTCCATAGGTATCCTGCAGTATGAACTCTGTCTTCACCATCATCCTGTGCAGATAGCGGCGCTGTAGTTCCTCCTCCTGCGGAAGCTGATAGATAAATTGGACAATTGCTTCCTTGAGTCCTAATAAATCATTCTTTCTCACTGCATTTATAACCAGCGCCTCTGCTTCAGCAGAGTATGCCTTCGCCATCCTCCCGTCCACTTCCTCTGAGATGGTAAATGCACTGGCGCCTGATTCACATGCAAGATCAAATAAGCGCCGGCTCTCCTCATAGCTTTTCCGGATTCCGCCAATTCCCTTATACGGCTTTGAAATTGCCGCCACTGCCGCACTCTTTTCTTCTTTTTCCATATGCTCCAATATGTGCTTCATCTCTCTTACAGAGGCATTATCTTTTGTCTTTATGATAAATACGTGACAGCCTTCCTCATCCTCAAAGCTCCAGCAGAAGTATTTCTCCTTAATGCTTTCCTCAAGGAATCTCAATACAGTAAACCGCGCCGCCTCATACTCCAGCGGATTTGTAATCTTATATGCAAGGTCAATGTCCACGCATACCGTAATAAAGCGGTCTCCCTCCTCCATGACCCCGTCAAGAGCAGAAAACACCTCCCGCACCTTCGTCTCCGGAATCCGGTTATGGACATATTTCTGCACTACCACCTCCAGAAAGCTGGTTCCATCCTTCAATAGAAGCTTTTCCCAGCTCTCATATCTGGCTTCCTTCCTAATCTGTTCCATACAGATTCTATATGCGCCCTGCATTGTCTCCTGAAGCTTCTCTTCCTCAATCGGCTTCAACAGATAGGCAAAAGCCCCAAGCTCACAGGCTGTCTGTGCATACTCAAAGTCCCTGTAAGCACTCAGTACAATAAACAGACAGCCAATATCCTCTTTCTGTATCTCTTCCATTACCATGAGACCTGTGATCTGTTTCATACGGATATCCGTAAGCACCACGTGAGGCCTCGTCTTTTTTATAATCTTGATCGCCTCTTCGCCGCTTTGAGCAGTTCCCACAACCTCGAAGCCCATGCTATTCCAGTCATAGGTATTGTGAAGTCCCTGCAGCAGGATTGGTTCATCGTCTACAATAATCAGCTTTAGCAGTTTCATTCTCTACTGTTCTCCACCGCGCAGGAAATCGCCTCGTTAAATGTGGGATGCGCCCTCATGGCATACATAAGCTGTCTGGAGGTAAGCCCGTTCGCCAATGCCGTAGCAAGCTCCCCGATCATATCTGTCGCTCTTGGGCACATCATCTGAGCGCCCAGAAGCACGTCACTGTCCTTTGCAAATAATATCTTAATAAATCCAACCGCTTCCTTGGATATGATCGTCTGGCCGTTCCCTTCCATTGCATATCTGCCGCACCTGACCGGCACGCCCTTTTCCCGCGCCTGCTCCTCTGTAAGTCCTACCGACGCAATCTCCGGATCGGTGTACAGACAGCTTGGCACGATCGAAATCGGTGTAAATAAGCAGCTCGGCACCATAGATACGATAACCGACGGTTCTTTGTTATTCATCTTCTCCACCACGTAGGTTCCCTCCGCAGATGCCACATGAGCCAGCTGGATTCCGCCCACCACGTCGCCGACCGCATAAATTCCCGGCACGCTGGTGCGGAAGAACTCATCTACAACGATCCTTCCACGCTCCAGCTTGATCGGCACATTGGAATCAAACAAGCCTTCCGTATTCGGTCTGCGCCCTACGGACATCAACACGCCTTCCACCTGAAGCTCTCTGGTCTGTCCCAGACATACAAATCTGCATTTCAAACCCCCGTCTGCATCGGAAATCTGTTCCAGAATACTCTCTTTGTAAATATGAACTCCTCTGTCGGTAAGAATCCTTTCCAGCGCATCCGAAAATTCCACATCCATCGTCGGAAGCAGGCGGTTTGATATCTCAATAATCGTCACATCCACCCCCAGATCCCGGAATACCGTTGCGATTTCCAGACCGATCACACCTCCGCCAAGGATCAGAAGACTCTTATATCTGCTTTCATCCGAAGCCAGAAGCTCCTCGCTGGTCATAACTCCCGGCAGGTCTGCTCCAGGTATATCTGCGCGGTTTGCCTTAGCACCTGTAGCAATGAGGATCTGTCTGCCGAAATAGAACTCCGAGCCGCCGTCCGCCCGCTCCACACGCACACGTTTTCCCGCCTGTACTTTCGCCGTTCCCTGCACAAACACGATTCCCAGCTCTTCAAATTCCTTCTCCAGATCTGCCCGCATCTCTGCGGTAGATGCTTCCTTATATTCAATAATCTTCTGCAGGTCATAGCCTGCGCCCTCCACATGGAGGCCGAACAATTCACACCCCTTAATATCACGGTATCTGGTAGCCGCGTGAAGCATTGCTTTGGTAGGGATACACCCCCGGTTGATACAGGTACCGCCAACAGGACCTTTATCAATGATCACGACAGACATTCCAAGCTTTGCCGCCTTTTTCGCCGCCACGTAGCCGCCTGGTCCTGCGCCGATAATCAGCAAATCATACATATTTTTCATATTCTCTACTCCTCTATCTGCCAGTCAACCGGCTCTATTCCATGTGAGTTTAAAAACTCATTGGTCTGGCTGAAGGGCCTGCTTCCAAAGAATCCCCGATACGCCGACAATGGGCTTGGGTGCGGCGCCTTCAGAATCAAATGCTTCGGATTATGGAGCATGGCCGCCTTCCTCTGTGCAGGCGCGCCCCATAATATGTACACGATCGGCCTGTCCTGGCCGTTCAGCGCCAGAATCGCCGCATCCGTAAATTCCTCCCAGCCGATCCCTCTGTGGGAATTGGCCTGATGCGCCCGCACGGTCAGCACCGTATTCAGCATCAGCACACCCTGTTCGGCCCACTTAGTCAGGCATCCGTGACGGGGAATTGTACAGCCCAGATCGTCCTGCAGCTCTTTATAAATATTCACCAGCGAAGGCGGAATCTCCACCCCCTTCTTCACCGAGAAGCACAGGCCATGCGCCTGCCCCACATTGTGATAGGGATCCTGCCCCAGAATTACCACCTTCACTTTAGACAAAGGTGTTAAATGAAAGGCATTGAATATATCATCCGCAGGCGGAAAAATCTGATATCTCCGATACTCCTCATTAACCTTTTCAAACAATTCCTTATAATAGGGCTTCCGAAATTCCCCCTTCAATGCATCCAGCCAGTCATTATTGATCGCCGCCATCTTTCCTCTCCTTACAGGCGTACCGACACGCCCTCCTTCCGCAAGTATTCCTTTACTTCCTTTATCTCAAGCTCCTTGTAGTGAAACAGCGAAGCCGCAAGCACTGCATCTGCCTTTCCTTCCGTCAGGGCATCTTTGAAATGCGCAAGCGTCCCGGCTCCTCCGGATGCGATCACCGGAATCTGCACGTTCTCTGCAATTGTTCTGGTAAGCCCCAGATCATAGCCTGCCTTCGTCCCGTCACAATCCATACTGGTAAGGAGGATTTCTCCTGCTCCCAGCATCTCTGCTTTCATTGCCCACTCCACAGCATCAATCCCCACGTCAATCCTGCCGCCGTTTTTGTATATATTCCAGCCGCTGCCGTCCGCCCGTCTCTTGGCATCAATAGCCACTACTACGCACTGGCTCCCAAACTTCTCCGCCGCGTCGAAAATCAGCTCCGGCGTATTGATGGCCGAAGAATTAATGGATATCTTATCGGCGCCTTCTCTCAAGAGCATCCTAAAATCCTCCACGGTGCGGATCCCTCCGCCCACCGTAAAAGGGATAAATACTGTCTCCGCCACTCTGCGCACCATATCAACCACCGTCTCTCTGGCATCTGAGGTCGCGGTAATATCCAGAAATACCAGCTCATCTGCTCCCGCAGCATCATAAGCACGCCCAATCTCCACCGGGTCTCCGGCGTCCTTCAAATCCACGAAATTAACTCCCTTTACCACACGGCCTCCGTGAACATCCAGACAGGGAATGATTCTCTTTGTATGCATCCTTTGTCTCCTTTATCCTATCCTCATCTTATCTCTTTGTATCACAACCGGCCTTACAGTCCGGCAAAATTCTTCAAAATCTGAAGTCCCGTTTCCCCGCTTTTCTCCGGATGGAACTGACAGGCATATACATTGCCCTTTTCCACCGAAGCGTGGATCTCTACGCCGTACTCTGTCTTCGCCGTCACGATCTCTTCCTCTGCCGCCTTCAGATAATAGGAGTGCACAAAATATACATAAGGATTCGGCTCCAGCCCCCTAAACAACCTTCCCCCTCTCGGAAACCCCAGAGAGTTCCAGCCCATATGGGGAATCTTCAGCCCTTCCCTCTCCGGAATCCTTAAGATCTCTCCCTTCAGGATACCCAGGCCTTCCACACCCGGCGCTTCATCGCTCCTGCCAAATAAAAGCTGCAGTCCCAGACAGATCCCAAGAAAGGGCGTACCCTTATCTACTGTCTCCTTGATAACCTCTGTCAGCCCATACTGGGACAGCTTCTCCATGGCATCTCCAAAGGCCCCGACACCCGGCAGGATCACCTTGTCTGCCTTCCGGATCCTCTCCCGGTCTCTGGTAACCACTGCCTCCTGTCCCAGAAACCGAAGCGCCTTTTCCACACTCTTTATATTACCCGCATCATAATCAATAATCGCAACCATTCTTCCAAAGCCCCTTCCCAGTCGTTACTCCTATTTTATACCTAATTCAAACCAGAAGGCAACCCCATTGTCATAGTTCTCCACTCCGTATTTCTGATGAAGGGACTCCATAACCGCCTTCACAATCGAAAGGCCGATGCCATTGCCTCCGTATTCTCTCGTATGAGCCTTATCTACCTTATAGAATTTCTCCCAGATATGGCCAAGATCCTCTTCCGGAATGGCGCTTCCCGTGTTAAATACCGTCATTCTCGCCACATCGCCCCGAAGCTCGATCTTCACCTCGATCACCATATTGCCGGACACATGGTGGAATGCATTTCCCACATAGTTGCGCACTACCTGCTCCACCTTATACTCATCCGCCCAGACATACACCGGATCCTTCTGCAGAAAATGGACCTTCGCCCGAGTCTGCTCCGCAAACAGCTCCATGCTCTGCAGCACGCCTGATACCAGCTCTGTTAGATCAAACCGCTCAAACTGAATCTCCTCGCCGCCAAACTCAAGCTGATTCAGAGTCAGGAGATTTCTTACCATACGGTTCATCTTGGACACCTCGTCAATAATGACATCGCAGTAAAACTCCCTGCTCTCCGCATCCGTATCAATCCCTTCCTTCAGGCCCTCCGCGTAGCCCTGTATCAGGGCAATCGGAGTTTTCAGCTCGTGAGATACATTTCCAAGAAATTCATTTCTCATCTGCTCCAGCTTATCCCGCTGCTCCAAATCCTGCATCAGACGGTTATTTGCACTCTTAAGCTCAGAAACCGTACGCTCCAGACGCTCCGACATCCGGTTAAAATTCTCCCCCAGCACACCGATCTCATCCTCTCCGCCGCTGGTATATTTCATCTCAAAATTAAGTTCTGCCATCTTCTCGGAAATATCCGCAAGCTCCCGCAGCGGATTGGTGAGCTTTCTGGAAAAAAGCCATACCAGCAGCATACAGATAACTGCCGCGATACATCCCACCACGATTAAAAAACGATTTGCCAGCGCCGCACTGTCCTGAATACTCTCTAACGGACTCTGGATCAGGAAAAAATATCCCCCTCCCAGCTCGCCCCGCATCATCAGATATTCCGCCGCGGAATCGTTTCCCTTTGTCTGGCTGATCTCATAATTTTCTGTCAGCTCCAGCGTCTTATCGCCGCTCGCCCTCCGGTTCAAAAGATACGCATCCAAATACTGCTTCAGCTCCACCTCATGCTGGACATTGGCAGTCATTGTCTGCTCCGCCATATTAATTGTCAGGAAAAACAGATTATCCTTCTCCGCCTGACGGGCAAGCTCCCCGTAGGTTTCCTCATCTGTGCCGTCCAGTCGTCCCTCATCTGCCGCCTGGACAAGCGCCTGGTACATGCTGATAAACTTCGACTTCTTATCCCGGATATAATAAGGCTCCAGCAGCCATGCATTGCCCAGCAGTATTACCACTAGCATAAATGCCAGAAGCGACATAAATGCCGCCGTCATCTGGCGCTCGATTGAATGTTTCATCTACTCTACCTCAAATTTATAGCCCATCCCCCAGATGGTCTTAATATAATTCCCCTTCTCTCCCAGCTTGCTCCGAAGCTTCTTCACATGGGTATCGATAGTCCTTGCATCCCCAAAATAGTCGTAATTCCATACATTATTCAAGATCTTCTCTCTTGAAAGGGCAAGTCCCTGATTCTCAAGAAAATAGGTCAACAGTTCAAATTCCTTATAGCTGAGTTCAATTCCCTCTCCGTCCACCAGAACCTGATGAGCCGCCCTGTCAACCTCAATACCCCCGGCACCAAGCTTCTCCTGAGAATCCGTTCCGCGTGTCCTTCTTAAGATTGCAGACACCCTTGCTACCAGAATCTTTGGGCTGAAGGGCTTAGAAATATATTCATCCACGCCCAATTCAAAGCCCTGCAGCTCGTCCCGCTCGTCGGAACGGGCCGTCAGCATGATGATCGGAACCTCCGATGTCTGACGGATTTCCCTGCAGACCTGCCAGCCGTCCATCCTCGGCATCATAACATCCAGGATCACCAGCGCGATCCCCTTATTTTCATAAAAAATATCCATAGCCTCCGCACCGTCGGCCGCTTCAAGAACACTATATCCCTCCCGCTGGAGAAAATCCTTCACCAGCTTCCGCATCCTGCTCTCATCATCAACAACTAATATCTGTAATCTTTCCATAAACATACACCTCGCCCGTATCGTGATCATTCTCAAATATAATCCTACTATAATTTTATGACGCTTTTGTGAAAAAGACTTCGCATTTTGTAATTTTTGTGATAATATGTTTCGTAGTTTAAAAATAACAAGGAGACGATTACCATGAAATGTCCCATATGCGGAGAAGAATTAAAGCCCAGTAAAAAAGATCCACGGTATGTGCTGTGCCACAGCTGCCGCAAGAAATTTAAAGTCCCAGAGAAAGCAGAGGCTGCAGACAGGCCGGTAGAAAAAAAACGCCGGAAAATGGAAGCACCGTCCCAGGAAGAAGCTTCTGCAGTGACCGACGATGAGCTCATAGAACAGACACAGGTATTCAGCCGGCGGGATGTGCGCGCCGCACTGCGGAAAGCAAATGAAGAGCGGAAGGCTGCAAAAGCTGCTAAGGCTGGAAAGCCCTCCATCAAAAAGAATACAGCTTCTACACCTGCGCCGGAACCGGAACCAGAAAATGACGGCGAATACCATTTCCGTTATGCCAATCTTCCCCCTAAGTCTATCCGGGAAAAGCAGGAACGGGAGATGCGGAGGGCCTACGACGAGCTTCTTTCCATCGGCAAGGAAGAGCGCACTTCCAAAAAGCATGGATTATTTGGACGAAGAAATTAGGAATGCTTCTGCTATGACACTTCTTAAGCTGTGCCGGCAGATCACAGAACAAAACGGAAAACTGCTCCCAAAAGGCCATGCCCTCGGAAGCAGGCTGGTATGTATGGAATACTCAAAATCTGCAAAAGAAGTAAAAACCTATCCGCTGCTAAGCGAGAGCAGGCTTTTTGCACTGTGCTGGAATTTTTCGGACAAAAGCAGGCTGTATGCCTCCATGCTCCCTTCCCCGGAAGCCTTTCACTATGTACTTCCCTTCCAATCCGGCAGTACAACGCAGCTTCATACCCACGATTATCTGGAGCTGGCTTACATAGCGGAAGGTAATTTCTACCAGAATATTCTTGGACGGAGAATCCTTTTTCATGCCGGTGAATTATGCCTGATCGACAAAAACTGCGTGCATCAGGATTACTTGACAGCGCAAGATTCAACCATCCTTTTTATAGGCATTGCAAATGATATGTTTCACGAAGTAATCAATGAAAATATCACCACCCAGAAAATAATCTCCTTCCTGCAGTCAGCCCTGCTGGAGCAAAAAGACCTGCAGCAGTACCTGCATTTTAAACCCAAAAACGGCGCGGCATCAACCGCACATATGGAAGACTGCCTGTCCCTCTTATTGCAGGAGCTCGTCTCAAATACTGTGGGCTCCAGCTATATCTGCAAAGGAATCCTGCTTCGGATTTTCCGTATCTTAAGCACCGAATTTGATTTTTCCCTTTCTCAGGAACAGAAAAAGTCCATGAGCTGGCTGATATTTAACGAAGTAACCAATTACATGAAAAAGAATTACCAGACAATCTGCGTACAGGATCTGGTATCAGAATTCCACTATCAGGAGGATTACTTTAACCGTCTTATCAAGGATAAAACCGGTCTTACCTATTCTGCATACCTGAAAGAGATACGTTTAGATTCGGCCAGACAACTGCTGCTTGCCACAGACATGAGCATTGAAGACATTGCACATGCCGTCGGCTATCACAACAAAGGCTTCTTCTATAAAATGTTTGTGGACAAATACGGCATGACCCCCTCAAAATACCGAAAATCCTCCGATTAAGCCCACAAAAGCCGCCAAGGACTGCGCATTTTTTTACCTGACATTTCCTCATACAGGAAATCGGAAAGCTCTTGCTATATAATAAAACAGAGAAGGCTGTGACTCCTATGCGTCACAGCCTTCTCTGTCTGTACCGTCTCTTTTCTATACTTAAACAGCAACTAACCGCTTACTCAATCGAAATATACTTCGGCTCCTCAATTACCTTCGGCGCTTCCTTCGGCACGATCATGGTCAAAATGCCATCCTTAAAGGAAGCCTTGATATCCTCCTGTGTAATCTGCTCGCCCACATAGAAGCTCCGGTTACAGGTTCCTGTATAGCGTTCCTTACGGATACAGTTACCCTTGGCATCCTTCTCTTCCTTCGTCTCATTCTTTGCCGCAGTTATGGTCATATAGCCGTCCTTCAAATCTGCCTTGATGTTTTCCTTGTCATAACCCGGAAGTTCCATGTCGATCACATAGTTTCCATCCTTCTCATGAATATCAGTCTTCATGATCTGGGATGATGCATTCTCAAATGGACGTGAAAAGAAAGGATCTCTGAAAAAATCATCAAATAAGTTATAATTTCTGTTTGCTAACAACATAGGTCATACCTCCTTAAAATCTTGCCTTATCAGGATTAGTATACCTGAAAGGTATTTAAAATATGAATTGTTTTATTTGATATAGTTATTATATAACACATATTGTTAGCCAAGTCAATAGGTGAGTGCTAATTTTTTCTGATAATTTTTGCAAACCGCCTGAAATGAATGGTTTGCACATACTTTGTTTTCCTGTAATTGTCCTTTTCATAGGTTTTGACACCAGTTTGACACCAATTTTTATATTTTTGTGTCAGAAATTTATCGCCATACTATCCAGCCTTGCAATTTCCTGTTCGATTCTTTCTCTGTCTCCCAAGTGGTTATACACGTCCATTGTCACATCAATATGAGCGTGCCCCATGATATACTGCAATACTTTAATATCCATACGGCACTCTGCCATTCTGGTACAGGCAGTATGACGCATAACGTGAGCGGATACTTTTGGAAGTAATTCTGCTTTTCTATGTTCTTTCTTTGCTTTCTGTACTTCTTCTTTATTGTAATTGTAAGCGTCCACAATATTATACAATACACTGTTTACCCCATATGGCATAAGCGGCCTGCCAGATTTAGCGGTAAAAACAAACCCCGAATAGCCGTCTACTTCAATTGACTTATCCTTTGCCAGCATAAAGTTAATCTTTCTCTGTTCTTCAAACGCTTTCTGTACTTCCTGCGTCATAGGTATAACTCGGATACCAGAATCAGTCTTGGGAGTAGAAATGTGGAAACGGCAGCCATCACCCAGATTTTTATAAATGAGCTGATGGTCTACATTCAATCTCCTTGCCCTTGTGTCTACATCTTTCCATGTAAGCCAGATTAATTCACCACACCTCAATCCTGTACCTATCATAATCATAAGCATTGGATAATGGACATTATAGACATTGCTTTGCTTAACAAAATCAATGAGCTTTTCCTGCTGTGAAATTGACAACGCTTCCCGTTCTTTTGCCGGTCTGCCATAATCACTGATAGAACCCTTTGCCGGATTCTTACGGATAATATCATCATCAACCGCCATTTCAAGAGCCGGATAAATCATGGTATTAATATTTTTAATCGTCGAATGAGCATAGCCAGCTTTTGACAGTTTGGAATAAAAGCCTTTAATATGTGATGGTAAAATCTGTACAACCTTGATATTCCCTATTTCATCTCTCACTTGATTATCCCATTATCCCAAATTCTAGTGTAGTTTACTCTGGTGGAATCAGCCAGTTTACGAGTAGCCAGATACCTCTCAAACAAGGTATTCAACGTCATCTTCTTAATTGCATTGTCAGTCAGAATGTTATCATCTATATCTTTTGCAATCTGCTTTTCCTTTTCTCTAAGCTCTGGTAAATCCTGTGCATAAATTGTCTGTCGCTTTCCTGTCCTTATATCAGTCTAACGATAACTGTACCTGCCATCGTTACGCCAGCTTTCGCCCTCTCTTAATTTTCTCCCTTTATGGTCTTTTCTGCTATTTGCCATGAGAATCAATCCTTTCTTTTGCCCCCTTTAATGTTCCCATGACGTGGTTTTCATACAAATCATATAATAATGTTACATCATCAAAAGTACCTAGCACTTTCAATCGCTCAAGTTCATCTACTAACTCCAATATATAATCTTTTAAATGAGGAACTTTTATCATTGACAAATATTTATGCAAGTCAGAGTATGCTCTTGGAATAAAATAGGATAAATGTTTCTTCAACCAATAATAATTGTGTCGGTTTAATTCCTCTGGTTTCAAACTACACATTTGAATATCCCATAATTCACTTGCAACATCTTTACAATATGATGTATAGTCATATAATCCTAAATTAGCAGTACGTGATTCTGCTATGTATTCTAACCAAAACAATGCAATCGAATAATGCTTTTTATTCTGGCAATCAAATACACACTCATACAAATTTGGCATTGCCAGCCAATCATTCAAATGCCCCATTTCGTGGATAAGAGTGTTTACAATGGATTTAAAATCTGTATTGTCATATAATGTCTTGATGTCTAAACACGGCAAAAGTTCAAATCTTCCAGAATTTAAGAAAATTTTTTCTTTACTAGCCAATTTACCTTCCGTTTCATAAGGAAACAACTCTTTATCTGCTAATTCAATCTCTATTAATGTACTAATATTCAAGTGATTTCCATAATTTTCAATAGCATAATTTACTATATCTTGCAATAAAGGTTCATAATCTGTATTAAATTCACAATATATTTTCATCAAATATGCTCCCAAGTTTGTAATTATATCAGAACATATTATATATATTGGCAAAACATTTTACAATTATAAATCAAACTATTTTTTAGAAGAAACAATTTGAAGGTTTGCAGAATAAGAAAAGCAGCTAATCATAGACTAACTGCTTATACTTCTATTATCTGATTGAGAGAGCAAATTATAAATGCTTATCTGTATCTCTAGCACCATACAGCAAACGCCGTATTTCCATTACATCACCAATCACCACATAGTAAATAACGTAATTTCTCACATAGATTCTATAATACGGATAGTCTCTCTTTTTTGCGGAAACGTATGGTTCAAAAGCAAGCGGATTATTCAGCCTTTCCAGAATCGCAGCCTCTACATCATCAATCAAACGCAACGCAGCGTCTTCATTCTTTAAAACATTGGTAATGTAACTCGCTGTACTGATTAAATCTTGTTCAAAAATCGGCAGATAACGAAGATGATAAATTTTATTTTCCATGTATCGTACTCCTTACATTGTTGAATACGGTTTCATGGGAAAGCCTTTCTTCCGTCATCGCCGCCTGTCTGTCGGCTTCGTCAAGTTTCATCTCTATATCATCTGTCAGATTAGCGTATTCCTCCAAGCTCAAAACTACCATAGCTCCGTAGCCATTCTTTGTAAGATAAACAGGTTTTCCGCTGTTTACGATAGTTTCAATTTCCGGAAATTTATTTCTAAGGTCAGAAACAGGTCGAATTTGTATCATAATCTAAGCACTCCTTTTCTGTTTGTTTTATCCTAATTTTATCAGAATATTATCATATAGGCAATGCTTATTTATGATTCTTAATTTCCCTTTTTTCATGCAAATTATGATTCTGTAAATTCCCTGTTGAGTGTCCGTCTTCATTTTTCAAGACAATATCCTCTGCCTTGATATACCAGTCCACGTCTGCCCCCTGAAACGTAGCCGTCGCCACCGTATCCGCTACTGGATTAATAATCTCCACTTCCGCGTTATTATCAAACTCCTTTAACGGCACGGTAGCCGGAATACTCACCTGTATCATGCGCCCCTGTCCTCTGGATTTTAAATCGTAAGTGCGTTCCTTGATTTCTTCAGAAACCGTTCCGTCCTCATTCTGCTTATGCACCTCACGCCGCAATGCGGAGAACTTAAGCAACCCGAATGTCTTTTCCTTGTCTATAATGATTCCATTTGCTAATCTCATAATCTCTGATACCTCCTTACGCTTTCACCATATCGTCAGCAGACAAGATATAATTTGTGAATTCATACCGCAACGGAACTTAAACAACATACTGTACTTTCCCCTTTGGCTCTTCCACAAGATCTTCAGTCTGTGGTTCAATCAACTTGCCGTTTTCTCTAACGGCAAGGTCAGATTCTTCTTTAAGCCGCTTCATTACAGACCTCCAATCTGCTCAATCAATATGCCACCTGTAATCCTTTGTCAGCACTCTTTCAAAACCGATCTGCCAAAAGCCCATATCCAGCAATTTCATCTGTGGATATGGTAGGTCATATACAATTCAAATAGTTTCTTTTGCACGTCATTCTTCCTTAACTCAATGCACTCAAGGCCAAACAGTTCATTGTAGTGTACCTTCAGCAATTCCTCGACTGCAGGAATATGAACCTTGTAGTCCTTTTGAAGAAGGAACGATGACCCTCCATACATACCCCAACTGGCAAGACAGAAAGCAAGCTGCAAACTCAGATAATCCAAATCTGGTGCAGAATTATTCCTTGCGTCATGAAAGCATTTGTAGCAATGTTCCCACGAATGATATCTTCCATTTGAATCTGCCCGCAGTTCATTATAAAAGATGGTTGCAGATTCTATAACCAAATCAACTGTGTCCATACTCTATTTCTCCTCGCGCTTTACATAGGCCAGTTCAACATCATATCCCAGAGATTCTAGCATCTGAATGAACGTCTTTTTTACGATATTCTCACTCTTTTTTATCAATCGGCTCACCTGTATACTTACGCACAGACCGTCTTGTTGCTGTAAGTACAAATAATTTGTTTTCCATAACCCATGAATTAGATTCTTCACAATTATAAGTATTTCTTAAATGCCTTTTTTATCTTAACCATAACATCAGCCAACCAGTCAAATTGCTCCTTCCATTTTGAATGTTCTGAAAGTTTTGCCGGGCGCTCTATGATAATTTTGCTCGCCTTGCGCTCTGGAAGTTCACACCAACTAAGCGGAATGCCTGCTGCCTTGTTGATGCTTTCCCTGTTCGCCAGAAGCGATTCGTAAAGTTCCATATTATTCGGTATATAAAGACAAACATTGATTTCGTTCCGGTTTACCAGCTGCGTTACTGAGATATAACAGTCCGAGGAACCAATGGAATAATTCATCCAATGATCTGTTGAAGGCTTTCTCCGCTTAAATTCTTTTGCAAATTGTGCATTCTGAAAAACATGATCCTGGAATGCCACCCAATAATCATATCTCTGTTGCTGCGTTCCATTGGCGGATTCGTTTTTCTTTACTTCTTTCGTCCAGTCGTTCGGTTTCTCAATAACCTCAAATTTCACCGCGGGTTCGGAAGTACCAATGCGATACAGTTTAATCTCACAGAGGAAGAATCCGATTTTCTCATCGGTATGATTGTTCAGCCATTCGATAGACGCCTTGTGTTCCTCACGAGCGTGTTTCACTACCCATATGATCACATCCGCAGATTTGCCGGACGCATAGGTTATCAGCTTGCCAAGGTGGTCGTGGTTGGTGTCCTCCAGCTGATTCTCTATGATGATTTTCCGATCCGTTCCTGTTTCGGACGCAAAGATATCGACATTGAAATCTCCCACGGAGGACTCTGTCTCATCAACGGTAATATCAAGCCCCACTGCATCCGCAAGGAGCGCAATGTTATCGTCCTGCGAAAGCCACGGAGTAAAGTCCAGGGCTTCATGCGGCCACACCGTCCGCAAATCCTTTATTTCTTCCAGT
>CAJTZE010000062.1 GCA_910584265.1 uncultured Dorea sp.
TATGAAACCCGCACTTATTGACATAGAAATTATGATTTCTACTCGAAAAAATAGGTGTTTCTGTTTCCCAAACCTCTGTATCAGGATATAATTTTTCAATCATATTCCATACTTTTATTCCCAATCCCTGATTTTCATAAGCTTGGTCAATTTCGATTTGCTTAAATGGATTATAACATAAAATATATAATGTGGTAAATTATAGGATGAAAGAAGCAGAAGAGTAAAAATTATGCTATACTGAATCAGAGGAAGAGGGATGCAATGAAAGGCTCTTGACAGGGAATTTATCTGCATCTGCTTTAAAAGGGAGCGAACAGATACATGAAAGCAAGAAGGAAGATATATTTGGGGTTCATCGCAGCTATCATGCTGGTTTATATTGGTCTTTTGACCATTCTTTACTGCTCGGAATCCGCGGACAGCAGCGCCGGGATTCAGACCTTTGGAGATGCGTTCTGGTATTCGGTAGTTACCCTAACGACAGTAGGCTATGGCGACTTGATACCAGTGACTCCTCTGGGACATGCAGTGGGATTGATATTCCTGTTTCTGTCTGCCGGTATTATGGTGACGATGCTTGGAGCGGTAATATCTTTTGTTACCAGTGAAGGGATGCCGTTTCTTATGCTCAGCCTGCAGCGGCGTAAAAACTGGTACTATTTTGCGGATTGTGAAGTGGAATCAGAGGCACTTGCAGGCAATATTTATAAGGAAGATCCCAATGCGCTGATCATTTACGGAGAGAGAAGAAGCATCCAAAGTGAAATGCCAAATTACCCATGTGTGTATCTGAGTACCCCGCTGGATAAGATTGTGGCGAAAAAGAAGGATTACGGTACAAAATGTAAGGTTTTTCTAATGAAAGAAAATGACATTGGCGTTAACAGGCGGGCGGTCAACCTGCATGAGCTGCCGGTAGAGGTTTATGCGAGAACGACAAATGGACAGGATAAACTATCAGGCAACATTAATTTTTTTCACAGCTATGAATGCTGCGCCAGACAGTATTGGCGGTCCAAACCATTATGCGGCCATGAGAATATCATTGTGATCATTGGCTTTGGAAAGTACGGGAGCAGTATTTTAGAGCGGGCTATATTAACCAACATTATCTCTATAGAGCAGCATGTGGCATATCACATTTTTGGAGATGCCAGGGAATTTCTTGCTGTACATTATTGTCTGGAAGAACTGTTTTCTCTGAACAAGGAATCAGAGGTAAGAGATTCTTTGATCTTTCACGAAGAAACATGGGCAGAAAACTGCGCAGTCCTGGAACGGGCTGACCGTATTATTATCTGCGAGGATGATGAGCAGAATGGCTGGAGTATTTTCTGGACATTGAAAAAATATTATAGGATTTCCGGGCGCATTGACCTGCGCAGCAGCTGGAGGGTTCCGGATATCTCTTATTTTGGGGCAAATGAGGATATTTATACCCCGCAGCAGATCATTCGTACGGATCTGAATAAAGCGGCTATTATGATCAATGATATTTTCCGAAGATCTGTCTCTTATCCTACCCGCAGCTGGGATGATTTGGATGATCTCCACCGGCAGTCCAAGATAGTGGCGGCAGACCATCTTCTGATGAAAACCAGGATACTTCTGGATGATGAAAAGATTACAGATCTTACTTCAGATGCGGTAAAGAAAGCATATGAGAGGTATTGCAGGACAAAATCCTCCGAGCCCGCAAGAGAAATGTACCGCAAGCTGGATCATATGCGGTGGCTTCGGTTCTATATTTTTTATAATTGGAGATATGGTCCTTTCCGTGATGACATGGCAAGACAGCATCCAATGTTATGCAGATATGAGGAACTGACACCGGAACAGAGACAGGAGAGAGATGCCGCATGGGAGCTGATGGAAAATATTTCCGACGAACTTGAGTAGAGATTTCTGCAAAAGGAAGCTTAAAAGCTTTCTCTTGCAGAAGCTGTGCTAGGGAATTCTTTTATGATTTTTCCAAAATTCTATCGTTTCCTGCAAATCTTCCTCATCTTCAAATAATTCCAAAGACTTTCCTGCTTCGATAGCAAAATCTACATAGGCATTTGGCCTTGCGGTAATTATATTTCCGTCACGGATGCAGTCAAAGTCACTGGAATGCGTGGAAGAAATACCTTTCAAAATTCCTGCTTTGTCCAAAATATCTACACCTGCGCAGATTCCGGCAATGATGGCTTTTTGATTATTTAGATTTTTGATCGTATCCAGCACATTTTTCTGATCAATATGGGATATATCTCCGCCTGGTACTATAAAGCTTCTGGTTGTGGAGCAGTCTATTTCATCAATGGAAATATCGCAGTTAATGGAATAACCCTCTGAAGCCCTGATCGTCGGCCCATTGACAGAGCAGAACAGCATTTCACTTTTTGTATATTTCAAAAAATAGGTTAAAATTACAATTTCATAAATACAGCAATCGTCATATAAAAGAATAATATCGTTCATCTGTTTCTCCTTCCTGTTTTTTGTTTTGCTTAATATGGATTATATCACAAAGGCATGTGTAATTCTATGGAAAGAGTCCTCTGTTTTGCGCAGGTCCTCCGGTAAATCCTTGATTGCGCGGATAGTACAATTGTTGTAGAATGGATATAAAGTCCGGGCTGGGAAATGCAGTCCGAAAACGGGAGACTGGCAGTTATGGGTAAACAGGTAGTGAAGGTGTCTGTCCGCAATCTGGTGGAATTTGTGTTGAGAAGCGGTGATATTGACAATCGAATAGCGGCGAAGGATAAGGACGCCATGCAGCTTGGTGCGAAGCTCCACCGGAAGATACAGCGCCGGATGGGAGCGTCCTATCATCCGGAGGTCACCCTGCGCCATGAGGAGGAGTTTGATACATTCAGCATTCAAGTGGAGGGAAGAGCGGACGGGATTATCACAGAGGATACGGTCTGCATTGATGAGATCAAAGGTATTTTTCTGGAGCTGAAGCATCTGGCTGAGCCGGTTTTCGTGCATTTGGCGCAGGCGAAGTGCTATGCCTGCATCTATGCCATGCAGCAGGGATTGGATGTGATCGGCGTCCAATTGACCTACTGCCATATGGAGACGGAAGAGATCAA
This sequence comes from uncultured Dorea sp., assembly GCA_910584265.1. Classification (GTDB taxonomy): domain Bacteria; phylum Bacillota; class Clostridia; order Lachnospirales; family Lachnospiraceae; genus Claveliimonas. The sequence continues at coordinate 3,087 of CAJTZE010000062.1, forward strand.
GCGGTTCCGGCAGGAATATGAAAGGAAAGAACTGGAGGAATGGTTTCATGGCCTTCTGCTGGAATATGAGAAATGGGCCGGATTCCAGACCAGATGGCGGGAGATACGCAATCAGTCGATTAAAAAAATAGAATTTCCTTATGTATACCGTAAGGGACAGAAGGAGCTGGCGGCTTCGGTCTATAAGACTATTCTCAGAAAGAAGAAGCTGTTTATCCAGGCGCCGACAGGGACGGGCAAGACCATAGCGGCGGTTTTCCCGGCGGTGAAGGCTGTGGGGGAAGAGCTTGGGGAGAAGGTATTCTACCTGACGGCGAAGACTATCACCAGAACGGCCGCAAGCCAGGCGTTTGAGCTGCTGAAGGAGCAGGATCTGCGGTATAAGGTAATCACGCTTACGGCGAAGGAGAAGATCTGCTTCTGCGAGAAAGCGGAGTGCAATCCGGATTACTGCCCCTATGCGAAGGGGCATTATGACCGGGTAAATGATGCGGTCTACGAGCTGATCACCGGCCGGGATGATATGAGCCGGGCTGTCATAGAGGAGCAGGCGAGAGCCTGGAAGGTATGCCCCTTTGAGCTGGGGCTTGATGTTTCTCTGTGGGTGGATGGAATCATCTGTGATTATAACTATGTGTTTGATCCCAATGCCCATTTAAAGCGGTTCTTCGGAGACGGTGTGAAGGGGAGCTATCTGTTCCTGATCGACGAAGCCCATAATTTGGTGGAGCGGGGAAGGGAGATGTACAGCGCCAGCCTTTATAAAGAAGATATCCTGCGGGTGAGACGGCAGGTGAAGGCACTGGATATACGGCTGTCAAAGCGGCTGGAGGAGTGTAATAAGCAGATGCTGGAGCTGAAGCGGGAGTGTGAGGGGATTACGGTGTTAAGCAGCGCGGCGCATATTTATCTGAAGCTTCTTGCGGTGATGGCGGAGCTGGAGCGGTTTCTGGAGGAATACAAGGAGAGCGCGGTAAGGGAAGATGTGCTGGAGCTGTATTTTGAGGTGCGGACCTTTATCAGCGTGTATGAGAAGCTGGACGAGAATTATACGATCTACGCAGAGCTTGCGGGGGATGGAAGGTTTCTGGTAAGGCTGTTCTGTGTAAATCCTGCGGTGAATCTGAAGGAATATCTGGATAAGGGCAATAGTACGGTATTCTTTTCCGCTACCATGCTTCCGATCCATTATTATAAGGAGCTTCTCAGCACAGAGAAGGATGACTATGCGGTGTATGCAGAGTCTGCATTTTCGGATGACCAGAAATTATTGCTGCAGGGAACGGATGTCAGTTCAAAATATACGCTCCGCGGGGAAAAGATGTACCGCAGGTATGCGGAGTATCTCTGCAAGACAGCAATGGCAAAGCGGGGGAATTATATGGCTTTTTTTCCATCCTATCATTTTCTGGAGCAGGTATATGAGTCATTTCTGGAATTGGCCGGGGAGATGGGGGAAGGCGGAACAGAGATTCACTGTCTGGTGCAAGCGCCCTATATGTCAGAGGAGGCGAGGGAGATTTTTCTGGAAGGCTTCGAGGAGGAGCGTCAGGGAAGCCTGATGGGGTTCTGTGTGATGGGCGGCATCTTTTCAGAGGGGATCGACCTTGCAAATGACCGGCTGATCGGCGCGGTTATCGTAGGAACCGGGCTTCCCCAGGTGTGCAGGGAGCGGGAGCTTCTGAAGGAGTATTTTGACAATAGAGGGGTCAATGGATTTGATTATGCTTACGTATATCCGGGCATGAATAAGGTACAGCAGTCGGCGGGACGGGTGATCCGGACGGAGAAGGACAGAGGCATCATCCTGCTGTTGGATGAGCGGTTTTCCGAGCGGAGATATAGAAATACCTTTCCGCGGGAGTGGAAAGGTATCGGTTTGTGCAATATTCATACAATAGAAGAAAAGCTTCAGGAATTCTGGAGCGGTTCAAAGTAATGCAGAAATTCATCTACAGCGGGGGAAACGGGCAGTTTATCATTGTATACAACTGCCAGCTCCCGGGGCGGGAGTGTTTCCTTTGTTTCTACTTTGAATAGAGATTCAGACTGGTCAGGAAGGCAGTAATCCGGTACAAATGCAATCCCAAGTCCGATCCGGGCAAGGTCGATCAACAGGTCGTTGCTGCTGAGCTCTGCCTCAGGAACCAGTTCAAGAGCGTGCTGCTGGAAAATGCTGTGCAGAAATTCGCTGGTAGTGCTGCGCTTGTCCAGCATAAGAAGCGGATATTCCGACAGCTCGGCCAGAGACAGGCGTTTATTCTTTAAATGGGCAAAGGAGTTGTTTGCAATAAATACATCCTGAAACTGCTTGATGCTCCGAATGGACCACAGGTGGTTCAGGTAGGCGTTTGGGTGGTTGACTACGATAAAGTCCGTCTGTCCGCTTTTCAGAAGCTCTACGCACTGGATGGAGGTTGCGTTGACTACCTTGATATGCACATTGGGAAAGGCCTGATGGAACCGCTCAATGTATGGCACAAGAAAATACCGGCAGATGGTATCGCTTGCGCCGATGCGGATCTGCCCGCCGGTGGAGGCGGAGTCCAATAACCTTGCTTCTCCGCGCTGGATCAGATTGATGGCCGGCTCGATGTGCCGGAGCAGGATCTCGCCCTCTGCAGTCAGGCGGACTTTCTTGGTGCTGCGGATAAATAGAGTCTGGGACAGCTTGATTTCGAGAGCCTTGATAGACTGGCTGACCGCAGACTGGGAGATATAGAGCTTCTTAGAGGCTTCTGAGAAGCTTAAGGTGGCTGCCACATAATAAAATACTTTATATAATTCATAATTGATATCCATAATAGGTTCCTCGTTTCAGCCGGTTTGCCCGTGGGGCGCTTTGGCAGCGCCGTGCGGAAGCGGCGGCAGTTTCCTGTTTATGGACATTATAAAGGAAAATAAAATGAATGACAATGGAGTACTGACAGAAAGATTGGAGATATGTGATGAAGAAGAAAGAGAAGATGCAGAATATTACGGCGGTTTTTGCCATGGTTATTTTGATCACAGCCCTTTTGCTTACCAGCTTTCAGATTGCAATTTATGGAGATCCAGATTACCGTTTTTATGAGAAAGAGTATGAGAAATATAAGGTAAAAGACAGTCTTCATATGGAAATGGCGGATATTATGGATGTGACCGATAAGATGATGGCATATCTGATCGGGGAGCGTAAGGAGCTGTCTGTGGTTACAGTGGTAGACGGAAGGGAGCAGGATTTCTTCAATGAGCAGGACCGGTTCCATATGGGAGAGGTGAGGGATCTGTTTCTCGGCGGACTGAGAATCAGGAATTATCTGCTGGCCGCCGGGGCGTTACTGCTGGTTCTGCTGATTGTGTGGAAGGCAGATGTGTGGAAAATCCTGCCAGGGGCATATTTTATAGCACTGGGAGTATCCGGGGCACTGACAGTAATCTTAGGAGTATTGTTTGCATCAAACTTCAATAAGTATTTTACCATATTTCATAAGATATTCTTTGACAATGACCTGTGGATTTTTGACCCGGCAGAGGATTATATGATCCGCATGCTGCCGGAGGGGTTCTTTTTTGATTTTGTTATCCGCATTGGGGGATTTTTTCTCGGCGGTCTGATACTTCTGGGGCTGCTGGCGGGAGGTATCAAAGTATGGATGAAACGGAGAACTGCCGGATCGTGATGACTGAGATATTTGATGGATACGTGCTGTTCTTTAAAAATTAGACTGGCTTATGAAAGAATTTAGATATATTAATTACAGTTATAACAGAAACCGTGTTATGATAGAGGTAAGATGAAGGGGTTATATGCCCTGGATGAATGTGAATCAACCAAACAAACAGATGGAGGAAGTTTTATGAGCAGTGTAAAACGGGTATTTGTAGAGAAGAAGCCGGAGTATGCCGTTCAGGCAAAGGATTTACTGCATGAGATGAAGGGATATCTGGGAATTCAGGATGTGGAGAGTGTACGGATACTGATCCGTTATGATGTAGAGAATCTTTCGGATGAGACCTTTGAGAAGGCGTGTAATGGCATTTTTGCAGAGCCTCCGGTAGATATTTTGTGGCGGGAAGAGGTGCCGGTCACACAAGGGGACCGCGTATTCTCGGTGGAGTATCTTCCGGGACAGTTTGACCAGAGGGCGGATTCTGCGGAGCAGTGCGTGCAGTTTATCAAGGAGGATGAGAAGCCGGTGATCCGTACGGCTGTGACTTATATCATTCACGGAAAGGATGATCACTGTATTTCCGAAGAGGAGCTTTGGGCCGTGAAGAACCACTGTATTAATCCGGTGGATTCGAGAGAGGCAGAGGAACAGAAGCCGGAGACGCTGATCACGGAGTTTGCGGAGCCGGAGGATGTGATTATTTTTGACGGATTTCAGGATATGGAGGAGGGAAAGCTGAAGGAATTGTATGATTCTCTGGGGCTTGCCATGACCTTTCAGGATTTCCTTCATATTCAGAATTATTTTAAAAATGAGGAGCGCCGGGATCCGTCCATGACCGAGATCCGGGTGCTGGATACCTATTGGTCTGACCACTGCAGGCATACCACCTTTTCGACGGAGCTTAAGGAGGTGGTCTTTGGGGAAGGCGATTACCGGGAGGTGATCGAGGGAACCTACAAGCAGTATCTGGCGGATCACAGTGAGATTTTTCAGGGCAGGGAGGATAAGTTTGTCTGCCTGATGGATCTTGCGCTGATGGCGATGCGCAAGCTGAAGAAGGAAGGGAAGCTTGAGGACCAGGAGGAGTCCGATGAGATCAATGCCTGCAGTATTGTGGTTCCTGTGACCGTTGACGGTATGGAGGAGGAGTGGCTGGTAAACTTTAAGAATGAGACTCACAACCACCCGACAGAGATTGAACCCTTCGGCGGCGCGGCAACCTGTCTGGGCGGCGCGATCCGCGATCCGCTGTCAGGCCGTACCTATGTGTATCAGGCAATGCGCGTGACGGGAGCGGCAGATCCGACCCGCTCAGTAGAGGAGACCTTGAAGGGTAAGCTCCCCCAGAAAAAGCTGGTGCGTGAGGCGGCTCACGGCTACAGCTCCTACGGAAATCAGATTGGTCTTGCAACAGGAATCGTGAAGGAGATTTATCATCCGGATTATGTGGCGAAGCGTATGGAGATCGGCGCGGTTATGGGCGCGGCGCCAAGACGTGCGGTTATCCGTGAGACCTCCGATCCGGGGGATATCATCATTTTGCTTGGCGGACGTACCGGGCGGGACGGCTGCGGCGGCGCTACCGGTTCCTCCAAGGTGCATACGGAAGAATCTACCAGGACCTGCGGCGCAGAGGTACAGAAGGGCAATCCGCCTACCGAGCGTAAGATTCAAAGACTGTTCCGCCGGGAAGAGGTGAGCAGGCTGATCAAGAAATGTAATGACTTTGGCGCGGGCGGCGTATCGGTGGCGATCGGCGAGCTGGCGGACGGATTAAAGGTGGATCTGGACAAGGTTCCGAAAAAATATGCGGGTCTTGACGGAACAGAGATTGCCATCTCAGAATCTCAGGAGCGTATGGCAGTTGTGGTTGACCCGAAGGATGTAGAGGAATTTATGGGCTATGCGGCGGAGGAGAATCTGGAGGCTGTTTCGGTTGCAGTTGTTACGGAAAGTCCGAGGCTGGTGCTGTCCTGGAGAGGGAAAGAGATCGTGAACCTCTCCCGTGCTTTCTTAAATACCAACGGCGCCCATCAGGAAACGATTGTTGCAGTGGATATTCCAAGCAGGGCGGACAGCATTCTGGAAGATCGGGCGGAGGTACTTGATGTGAAGGGGAAATGGCTGGATACCCTGAGAGATTTGAATGTATGCTCCCAGAAGGGACTGGTGGAGATGTTTGACGGCTCCATCGGGGCTGGCTCGGTATTTATGCCCCACGGCGGAAAATACCAGCTTACGGAGACTCAGGTGATGGCCGCCAAGCTTCCGGTATTAAAGGGAGACTGTGATACGGTTACCATGATGAGTTATGGATTTGACCCGTATCTGTCAAGCTGGAGCCCTTACCACGGTGCGGCCTATGCTGTAACAGAATCTGTTGCAAAGATTGTGGCGGCGGGCGGCGATTACCGGAAAATACGTTTTACCTTCCAGGAGTATTTCCGCCGTATGACGGAAGATCCGCATAGATGGAGCCATCCGTTCAGCGCACTGTTAGGCGCCTACAGCGCCCAGCTCGGCTTCGGCCTGCCGTCCATCGGCGGCAAGGACAGTATGTCGGGAACCTTTGAGGATATTGATGTTCCGCCTACATTGGTTTCCTTTGCGGTGGATGTGGCAAAGGAGCAGGATATGATCACGCCGGAACTTAAGAAGGCGGGCAGCAAGCTGGTATGGCTCCGCATTCCGACGGATGAGAACGACCTTCCGGTTTATGAGAAGGTGATGGAGCAGTACAGCAGATTCTCGGATGATATCCACAGCGGTAAGATTATTTCTGCCTATGTGCCTGACCGGCACGGTGTGATTGCGGCGGTCAGCAAAATGGCGTTTGGAAACGGCATGGGCGTGAGGCTTGAGCACAGTATGGATCCAAGGGAGCTGTTTGCACCTGCGTTCGGGGATCTGATCGCGGAGGTCCCGGCAGAATATGTAGGAAAGCTCAGTATTTCTTACACGGTGATCGGTGAGGTGACGGATGACGGAGTGTTTGCTTATGGAAATACGGTGATTGAGATAAATGAGGCGGTAGATGCATGGAAAGAGACGCTGGAGAAGGTCTTTAAGACAAATTCCGGCGGCAAGGACGGCCCTGAGGCCTTCTTTGCGGCCGGAAAGTCAGAGGATGGAGCGCTGGAAGAGGACGGATGCTTTCACGCGTCAAGGGTGCATATCTGTGAGCATAAGATTGCACAGCCTACCGTATTTATTCCGGTATTTCCGGGGACAAACTGTGAGTATGACAGCGCCGGAGCCTTTGAGCGTGCCGGGGCGAAGGTGATCACGAAGGTGTTCCGTAACAGGGATGCAGAGGATATCCGGGATTCGGTAGAGGTATTTGAGAAGGCAATCGGAGAGTCCCAGATTATCATGTTCCCAGGCGGATTCAGCGCCGGTGATGAGCCGGACGGCTCAGCCAAGTTCTTCGCAACGGCATTCCAGAATGCGAAGATGAAGGAAGCGGTGGAAAAGCTGCTGAACGAGAGAGACGGACTTGCTCTGGGTATCTGTAACGGATTCCAGGCGCTGATCAAGCTTGGACTGGTACCCAACGGAACGGTTACCGGACAGGATCAGGATTCCCCGACGCTGACCTATAATACGATCGGGCGCCATATTTCTAAGATGGTGTATCTCAAGGTTGTAAGCAATAAGTCTCCATGGCTTTTGAAGGCGCGGCTCGGCGGCGTGTATGTCAATCCGGCTTCCCACGGCGAAGGACGCTTTGTGGCGGATAAAGAATGGCTGGCGAAGCTTTTGGCAAACGGACAGGTTGCAACCCAGTACTGCGACCCGGAGGGAAATATCAGCACGGACGAGGAGTGGAATATCAACGGCTCTTACTGCTCCATTGAGGGTATTACAAGCCCGGACGGACGTGTGCTTGGCAAGATGGCGCATTCTGAGAGACGGGGACGCTCTGTGGCGGTCAATATATATGGTGAACAGGATATGAAGCTGTTTGAATCCGGCGTGGAATATTTTAGATAGAAGAAACCTCTGCCTCGGGACTGCTGTTGGGAACCCTGTATAAGTCGGTATATCTGAAGTATAAGGAAAATTGAATAAATATGTAACAAAGTCTCCGGCCGGAAATGAGCCGGGGACTTTATTTATTGAAGAAATATATGAATCCGGCATGAAAAATCTATAGAATACGAGGGCGGAATACATGCAAAATTCTTGAAAAGTATGCATTTATAAGTTAGAATAGAAGGGTGTGAAATTATTAACGGAATAGTTTAAGGAGGAAAAGGGATGAAGGTTATCAAGTGGCTTAACAATTACTTTGAAGAAACAGTCCTTGCGGTGCTTTTGTTTGTAATGATGATGATTATGGGAATCCAGGTAACAGCAAGGTATGCCCTTGGAAATTCATTGTCATGGTCAGAGGAGATTACGCGGTTTTGCTTTATTTGGACAGGTTTTCTAAGCATCAGCTTCTGCGTTAAGAACAGCGCGGATATCAAGATCGAGCAGTTTATCGATCTGTTTGAAAAAATGGCGGATGGGAAGATTAAGATTATATTTAAGACCTTTGTGAATGTGGTTGAATTTATTTTGTTTGCATATCTGCTGCCGTTTGCTTACCATTATGTAAGCTCTGCATATATCAGCCAGGCAACCAGCCCGGCCTGCGGAATTCCGATGTGGACGGTACAGAGTATTACTTTGATCAGTTTTGTGATGAGTGAATTCCGCATCATCCAGAAATTCTTAAAACATGTGAGACAGTTTATGGGAAAGGAGCCGGTGCCCTGGAGGGATGCGCCGGATGGGAATACAGGAAAGGAAGGTGAGGAGTAAATGTCGGCTGCTGTAGTAATGATCATGTTCTGTCTGTGCCTGATTCTTGCAATACCGATTTCTATGGCATTGGGTATTGCCTGCGTGCTTCCAAGCGCCTTTGACGAATCCTTCACAGCAAGCGCTACATATATTGTCCGCGCAATGTTTAACGCGCTGAACAGCTTTCCGATGCTTGCGGTTCCGATGTTTATCTTGTCAGGGATCCTTATGGCGAAGGGCGGTATTTCCAAGCGTTTATTTGATTTATTTGCTTTTTTGATCGGGAAAAGAACAGCGGGCCTCCCCTGTGCGGTGGTGGTTACCTGTCTGTTTTACGGCGCGATTTCCGGCTCCGGCATTGCGACCGTAGCGGCGGTGGGAAGCATGACGCTTCCGATCCTGCTGGGACTGGGCTATGATAAGAAGTTCTGTGTATCTTTGATTGCCGTTGCAGGAAGCCTGGGAGTTATCATTCCGCCGAGTATTCCGTTTATTATGTACGGACTGGCATCCGGTGAATCGGTGAGCGATCTGTTTACGGCAGGTATTGTGCCCGGAATTCTGGTGGCTCTGCTTTTGATGGCCTATGCGGTATATTATTGTAAGGTGAACGGTGAGGATAAGGAAAAGATTGGAGAATTTATTGATAATCTCCGTGGAAAAGGCTTTGCGGCAGTGTTTAAGGAGAGCTTTTTTGCGGTACTTTCGCCGGTTATTATTCTGGGAAGCATTTACAGCGGTATCGCCTCCCCTACAGAGGCGGCGGTAATTTCGGTATTCTATGCATTGATCATCGGATTGTTTGTTTATAAAGAGATAAAGCTTAAGGACTGCCATAAGTTCTTCGTGGAAGCAGTGGGAAGCTATGCGCCAATCCTGTTTATAATGGCGTCCGCTATTGCATTTTCGCGTGTGCTGACTCTGATGCAGGTTCCGCAGACGGTGAGCGGCTGGATCTTGGAGAACTTTACCAATAAGATTCTTGTACTCCTTGTTATTAATATTTTCCTTCTGATCGTGGGAATGTTTATGGATACTACCCCGGCGATTCTGATTCTTACGCCGATCTTACTGCCGATCGTCAAAGGGTTTGGCATGACTGGAATCCATTTCGGCGTTATGATGGTAGTAAACCTTGCAATCGGATATGTGACGCCGCCGATCGGAGTGAACCTGTTTGCGGCAAGCTCCATGACGGGAATACCGGTTATGCAGATAGCGAAAAAGGCAATGCCTCTCATTGTAATGTTCTTGATTGCGCTGCTTTTGATTACATTTATTCCGGCAATCAGCCTTGTATTGATTTGATGATAGGATGGAGGGCTCATGATAATGAAAAAGAAAATAAAACAGCTGGGCTTTGTGGCGGCGCTGATGAGCGTGTGCGTATTTGGAACTGCATGCAGCAATAGTGACGGAGGGCAGACCTATGCATGGCCGCTTGCTACCTGCAGCTCCGGAGAGACGGTTACGAACACTTTTGCCCAGAGATTTGCAGACTATGTGTCTGAGATGAGCGGCGGCGAGATGAGGATACAGGTATATACGGACAGTACGCTGGGTACGGATACGGAGCTGATGGAGACCTGTAAGGACGGGGATATTCCTTTTGTTGTGCAGTCGCCGTCGCCGCAGGTAAGCTATATGCCTGAACTGTGCGTGTTTGATACGCCGTGCTGCTATACAGATATTGAGACGGTTCGGGAGAACTTAAGCGACGGGGAGCTGATGCAGGATTTTAAGGATATCTACCTAGATGCAGGGTACCAGCTTCTGGGCATTACAGACCAGGGCTTCCGTGTTATGACGATGAACGGCAATTATTCCGGCATTGATTCCATTAAGGGTCAGAAGATCCGTGTTATGGAGAACAAATACCATATCCAATATTGGAAGGGGATCGGGGCAAATCCGACGCCGATGACCTTCTCGGAGGTATATATCGGACTCCAGCAGGGAACCATTGATGCCCAGGAGAACGCTTATACACTGATTGTTACGGCAAAGCTATACGAGCAGCAGGAGAATCTGATCGAGACCAATGCGGTTCCGGATTTGGTTACTCTGATCGTGAGCGATGTATTTATGAATAAGCTTTCAGAGGAGCAGCAGGAGATTATCCGGGAAGCGGCAGCCAAGGCTCAGCAGGATTCTTATCAGATTTCCGATCAGAAGAAGGAAGAAGCACAGGAATTTCTTGAGAAAGAGGGTATGAAGATCATTACGCCTTCCGAGGAAGAATTTGAGGAAATGAAGGAAATGTCTCAGCCGGTATGGGACAGTGTGAGGAAACAGTGCGGAGATAAGCTGTTTGATTCTTATACGGCAATCGCAGAGGAAAAATAAAGGATAAATGAAATGGATTTATTCATAAAAAGGAATCGGTGCATGGAGATTGCACAGGTTCCTTTTTTAGATTAAGAATGGCCAAAGCAAGATACATTTATGAATCGTATTTGTAATAATATAGCATGCCGTTATTTTTATCAAACAAAGCAATGGTAACATTTGTTGAAAATCCATGTGACAGCTCCTCGGTATCCTCTGGAAAATCTGAAACGGGATTAAAGAAATAGTAGCCGCTTGTTATCTGGGGGGTGGAAAGTGTTATTTCAGGATCTTTGATATAAGAGCCTTGTCCGTTTTTACCGTAAAGCAGTATTTCTATAATATCTGATAAGGGATAAGTAGTCCATTTTGAGCCAGATTGCAGAGTATTTACCAATAAGTCATAATCTTTTTTGCCGAGTCTGATTTCTGCGTAAGTCAATCCATCACCATGAAATTTATCATGAGAATCTTTGTATGTTATAAGATTGCTAGTATTTAATGTAATATTTAATTCTTTGGCAATTTCTGTTTTATTGCCGGTTTTTAAAACGATAATATATGAAAACGTCAGTAATAATACAATGACGGATATATGCTTTAGTTTTTTCATAATTGTCTCCGGTTTACTTTGAAAATAATTTGAATTATATATTATTATATCTCAAAAAGACTGAATAGTCAATTAAATAAGAAGTAAAATAAATAATTGACTGCAAAATAAAAAAATGATATAATTTTATCAGGAAATGAGAAGATGAAGAAAAAAATGATCTCAATTATGTTGATTCTTGTGTGTTCGTTATCTGTTTTTTCTGTTTCAAAAGCGAGTAATGATACATTTTATATTTATCCCGAAGTACAACAGGCTATGGAAGAGTCGAGTCTTGTAGATCCGGCAAACGAATTATATTTTGAAGAAGTGAAGCAGATGTTTTATGAAAATGTACATACAAATTCAGAAGATTTAAATTCTATGCTTGCAGAGGCGGTTTCACATATCAACAGTGTTGATTTTGCTTTAGAAAACAAATTGAGTACTCTTACTCAAGAACAAGAAGAAATGATTGAGAATCGGAATATGTATAGGGATAATGAGACAAACTATCAATCGGCTTTATCTAATTATGCATTAGGTGTTTCTCTTTTAAGAGTAAAAGGGTGTCCATATGCAGCAGATTCTATGGAACATGCTGTTGTTCCAGAAAATAAGGTTGGAACAAGTTATACTCCAACCACATTAGTTTATAATCAAGATAGTTGGGCAAAAAAATTATGTTTGATAGATGAGCTTTTCTGGGAAATTGAAGGTAAATTTCAAAGTGAAATATTGGCAACGGGAAAAACTTCTGGTTCGATAAGTGGAGGTTTTTCATTTACAGAGGCTAATTCATCTCTTGATGCGTATTTGCAACTTCATAATGTTGATTATGTTGTAACATTTACAAAAAAATCGAATGGTTATGCTAGTGTAACTAGATTAAAAGATCTTTACAATTTTGAAAAGAATAAATATAGCGGTATAATGGGTGCGGCTGTAGATTATGCATATTATATGCAACAGCGTGGATATATAAAGCCATACTATATTTCAATTGTGTATTCATATTAGTCATACATGAGATGTGTCGTAATTCAAAACTATTCCAATGCCGAGGCTTTAGAATAGATATATGGTGTAATGAGAGGATAGCATTAATCAATTATATTAACTATATTAACTATATATACTTTTTGGAGGAACTGCAATTGATGATTGCAAAAAACTCGGACTTCAGCAGGGAACCATTGATGCTCGGGAGTTTGACAGTTGAATAATAGAAAAAACCTTCGCAGGCCGCATAAAACC
>CAJTZE010000063.1 GCA_910584265.1 uncultured Dorea sp.
CGTTCAACCCAATCCCCCCGCCCTTTCCCATTCATGGGAAAGGGGGCGGCTCTGGGGGATATACCACCAGAGCCCCTATGTAAAAATGCGCGGGGACAACGATTGCTTTGGGACATTTTGTCTCGAAGTTGCTATCCGGTATTTATACTTTGCGGGTGGAATGGCCGGGGTCTGCTGGGGGCTGCCTTGATAACCAAAACAGGGCGGCCCCCAGTGGACTCCGGCCATATCGCGCAGAAACCGCCGCTTTGAGTTTTCCCCAATAGCGGCGGTCAGGTGTAGGTTGGCTCCATTCTTTAGGTATCGTGTTATTATGCCCTTGTCAAACACACTAAGATGTTCCCTGTAAAAATAATTGCGGGCGGCAGAGGGTTTGTGTAAATGTGACAATTCCAAAATAATCTATTTGTGGTAAAATAAAGAGGTTAGGGGGAATTAGATTATGATACAAGCATCAATGGTACTTGAGGGTGGCGCAACAAGAGGCGTGTTTACCTCCGGCGTTCTGGATTTTCTGATGGAGGAGAACGTGGAGCTATCCAATGTGATCAGCGTTTCAGCGGGCGCATGCAACGGTGTGGATTATGTGTCAAAGCAGATAGGCAGGACCAGAGACTGTACGATTCACAAGGAGAAGGAGTACAATTATTATTTTGGTTTCAGAAAGTTTGTAAAGGAGAAGAGCATTCTGGATATGGATATGATATTTGACAAGTATCCTAATGAGCTGTTTCCCTTTGATTTTGATACGTATTTTGCATCGGATATAGACTGTGAGATTGTAACAACCAACTGCCGTACCGGGAAGGCCGAATATATGACGGAGAGAACTGACAGAACAAGGCTCATGAAGCTGTGCCGTGCTTCCAGCAGTATGCCGCTGATCTCGCCGATGGTGGAGGTTGACGGGGATTTCTATTTGGACGGGGGACTTGCAGACTCCGTTCCCATCAAGAGAGCCATCCAGATAGGAAAAGAAAAGATTGTTGTCATTCTCACCAGAAATCCGGGTTACCGTAAGAGGCCCACCACAAAGGCTGTCGCAAAATTGTACCGGAGGGCGTACCGTTCTTATCCGAATCTGGTCCGGACGGCCATCAGGAGGAATGCAAAATATAACCGGCAGGCTGAACTGGTAGAGAAAATGGAAAAGGAAGGGAAGATATTTGTCCTAAGGCCGCTGATTCCTACGGTATCAAGGCTTGAGAAGGATTATGATATGCTGATGAACTTTTACGATCATGGATACTGCCTGATGAAGCGGGAATACGGCAGGCTGATGGAGTATCTGGAAGGATAAGCGATACGATGCAGAAAAATTATAGCAGATTATTCTGGAGTGTCCTCATTATTGTAAATATAGTGCTTACTGGAATATTTATATTTGCAGGTACGGATGGAGCAGACTATTCAGTAAACCAGAAGAAGAACTCATATCTGATTGGCGTCAGTTATATGACGATGAATAATGAATTTTATAAGATCATGAGCGAAGAAATCAATGCCAGGGTTGACGCAGAAGGAGACCGGATGATTTTAAGGGATCCTGCGCTGGATGCAGACCGGCAGATTACGCAGATCGGAGAGATGCTGGATGCAGGGATTGATGTGCTTGTCATTACTCCAGTGGACTGGGAGAGCCTAACCTCTGTGCTAAAGAGAGCCAAAGCAGAGGGGGTTTATGTTGTGGTAGTGGATTCTAATGTATACGATGAGGAGCTGGCAGATTGTACGATTACCTCTGATAATTACAATGCAGGCAGAATTGTAGGGGAATATTTTCTGACCCAGTGCCAGAAGGCAGACCTTGTTATTCTGACACATGAAACAGCAAAATCCGGGCAGGACAGGGTGCAGGGATTTATGGATGCGGTGGAAGGACATAGCGGCATAAAAGTGGTTCAGAGGATTGAATGCGAGGGACAGACGGAGATTGCCATGCCAAAGCTTCAGGAGGCAGTTCAGTCAGGGCTTGCCTTTGACAGTGTATTCTGTCTCAATGACCTGGCGGCAGTAGGCGTTGTGGCGGCACTGGATGAGCGTCAGATGCTGGATGAGGTACAGGTATACGGCGTGGATGCTTCTCCGGATTCTAAAGCGTTGATCTATGAGGGCATGATGAAGGCATCCGCAGCACAGTTCCCTACAGAGATAGGCAGCGAGGCGGCAGACGCCATTTATCAGCTGTTAAATGGCGGGGGCGTCAGCGATCATATTCTGGTGCCGGTGAAGCTGATTACCAGAGAGAATGTAGAAGAATTTGGAATTGACAGATGGCAGTAGCCGGAGGAGAATATAATGGATGAACACAAAGTGCTGGATTATGCATTAGTGGTTATGAAAAATCTGAATCTGATCATTATTTTATATATGGTAATCCTAATGTCCTTCTGTCTGTGCGGATACGTGCAGGAGAATTCGGCGCTGGCTTTTTTATCGAGAATTGATACCGTTCCTCTTGCGCCCTGGAAGATACCTGTCCTGGCGGTTACTTTATATGGCGCCTGTCTTCTGCTCATGTATATACGGGGACTTAACGGCTTTGCACTAGTAGTCAGGGTGACTGCGGAAATGCTGCTCTGTTTCTGCGTCAGCTATCTTCTGGGCTTCAGCTATAGCGGGATAATGCTGCTGGTGCTTGCCGATACCATGCGGGATATACCGAAGATGAAACGGCAGTTTCCCTTCGCTGCGGCAATCTGTTTGTTTTATCTTGTCATTGATTTTGATTTGTTATCAATTTATTATAATATGATACCATTTGATACATATTTGGAATATTTTCAGAGAGACAGCAGATCGGTGCTTCTGGGAATCCGCAATATCATTGCATCGCTGAATACACTGATTTTTATTATTTATATGATTCTGTCGGTGCGTACCCAGATGAGCGAAAAAGAACGGATCATGAGCCTGAATAAACAGCTGAATACTGCAAATGATGAGCTGCAGCGTGCAAATGTCCGTCTGGAGGAATATGCAAGGGAATCGGTAAAAATGACGGAGACGAGAGAGCGGAACCGCCTTGCAAGGGAGATCCACGATACCTTAGGACATGCTCTGACCGGCATCATCACCGGGATTGAGGCATGTACAGCCCTGATGGACGTGGCGCCGGAGGCAACGAAGATACAGCTCAGTGCGATTGCCGAGGTGGCCAGGCAGGGAGTGACGGACGTGCGGCGTTCCGTAAAAGCACTGAGACCGGACGCTTTGGAGAAATTTGATCTGGAAAATGCCATAAGCAGGACAATCAATGAGATATGTACTGCTACCAATGCGGAGATAGAGTATTGCTGCGAAGCAAGGCTTGACTGTTTTACAGAGGATGAAGAAGATATCATTTACCGGATCATACAGGAGAGTATTACCAACTCTATCCGCCATGGAAAGGCAGATTATATCCAGATATTTATTGAGAGGGAGCATGACATGCTGAAGATCCGTATTAAGGATAACGGAATAGGGTGTGCCAAGATTCAAAAGGGATTTGGGCTTCACCATATGGAAGAGAGACTGAACATGCTGAACGGCCGGTTAAGCTATGATGGAACAGACGGCTTTGCGGTGGAGGCTGTAATACCGATCCGGTGGGGTAATGGAGGTACAGGAAGATGATTAAAATAATAATTGCAGACGATCAGGAACTGATCCGCCAGAGCCTGCAGATTATTCTGGGGATGGAAAAGGATATCGAGGTTGTAGATGCAGTGGAGAATGGCCGCCAGGTTATCCGCTCTGTCAGAAAGAATAAGCCGGACGTGATATTGATGGATATCCGTATGCCGGAGATGGACGGCGTCGTATGCACTCAGATTATCAAGGAGAACCATCCGGAGATCAAGATTATTATTCTGACCACGTTTGATGATGACGAGTATGTATTTAATGCCCTGAAGTATGGCGCAAGCGGTTATCTGCTGAAGGGAACCTCCACAAAGGAGCTTGCGGACGCGATCCGGAAGGTATATCAGGGAACAGCGATGATTAACGGAGATATTGCATCTAAGGTAGTAAAGCTGTTTTCCAGAATGGCTCAGACGAATCTGACGATACAGGTGGATGAACAGCAGACGGCGAGCTTAAAGCCGACGGAGAAGCAGATTGTTGCTTTAGTTGGAAGAGGCATGTCGAACAAAGAGATTGCGGGGAAATTAAGCTTGTCAGAGGGAACGGTCAGAAATAGTCTTAGTATTATTCTAAGTAAGCTTGCCTTAAGAGACCGGACGCAGCTTGCGATATGGGCGGTACAGACCGGGGCGGCAAATATGGAATACGAGGATGATGCATGATGAGTACGGCAAGGCAGAAAAGAAATATAGCGGCGGGAGTCCTGTGCGGATTATTGATAGTCTGCGGGGCGGCTGTCTGGTGTGATTTCCACAAGATGATTCCTGCTGGCAGAGAACGTGAGATCACCATCGGTGTGTTTTCAGACAGCTACTGGGAGGTTCAGAACGGATATTCATACTACATTTTAAATGACGCAATTGAGCTGTTTGAGAAACAGAATCCGGATGTAAAGGTGAGCTATGTAAGCGGGATCCTGAAGGAGGATTATTCCGAATGGCTGTCCGAGCGGCTGCTTATGGGCGATGCTCCGGATGTATTCTTTGTGCTGCCGGAGGATTTTAATGATCTGGCTGAGCTTGGAGCGTTAAGAGCCTTATCTCCGTTTTCCGAGGAGGATGAAGAATTTTCCAGAGACAGGTTTTATGCATCCGCTTATGTGTATGGGCAGTTTGACAAGGAGCAGTATGCGCTGCCCTATGAATGCGCTCCAAAGCTTATGTTTGTCAACAGATCCATCTTAGACGGGGAGGGAATTCCGATGCCTGGCGGGGACTGGAGCTGGGATGACTTCTATGAAATCTGCGAAAGGGTTACCAAGGATACGGACGGCAACGGGGTTCCGGATCAGTTCGGAGTAGTTGACTATACCTGGCAGGATGCATTTGACTCCAACGGAGTAGAGCTGTTCAGCCAGAATGGGGAGGAATGCTTTCTCTCGGGGAGTAATGTGAGGGAGTCTGTTTCCTTCGTGGACAGGCTGGAGAGCCTGAACAGCGGCTACAGCATCACAAACAGGGAATTTGATGTTGGAAATGTGGTTTTTCAGCCTATGTCCTTTTCAGAATACCGGGCATATAAGCCGTATCCCTTAAGCGTTAAGAAATATTCCGGTTTCGATTGGGAATGTATTCCTATGCCGGCAGGCCCGGAGGGAGATAATATATCCTCTCTGGATACGCTGCTGATTGCTATGAACAAAAATACAAAGAATGCAGAATACGCATGGGAATTTATGAAGCTGCTGACTTGTAATGAGCAGATCCAGTCGGAAATCTTTGAGTACTCGGAAGGCGTGTCTGTATTGAAGGAGGTTACCAATTCAGAACGGACGCTGGTTAAGCTGCGGGAACATGTGGAAGATACGGATATACTAAATCATGTGATCCTAAGCGATGCGGTGGAGAATGCGGCGTCGGCTCCCAGATTCCGGAATTATGACGATGCAGTGTCCGAAGTAGACCGGGCGGTAAGGGATATTGTTGAGAGTAACTCCAATATAAGCACTGGACTTACGATCTGGAATCGGACAATTAATAGAAAATTAAAAAATAATGGATGGTGATTACATTTCTCCTGAAAATATGTGACAAATGTAATGAAGAATTCGTGACACTTGTGAAATGCACAGGTGTCATTTTTTTTGTATAGTTTAGACATGAAAAAAAGGAAAGAAATGAGGTGTGGAAATGAAGTACATAGTTTTGGTCAGCCATGGAACGCTGGCGCCGGGGCTGCACAACGCATTGTCAATGATTGCAGGAGAGAACCGTGAGGATATTATCTCCACCAGCCTTGAGAACGGGATGGGAGCAGATGTCTATACGGAGAATGTGCGAAAATGTATTTCCGGCATTACAGCGGAGGATGAGATTCTTCTTCTTGGAGATCTGATCGGAGGCTCTCCGTTAACAAATGCATCCAATGTGATCGCAGAGGCGGGACTGTTATCGAAGACGGTCATCATTGGAGGGATGAATCTCCCTCTGGCATTGAATGCGGCGCTGATGAAGGATGCAATGGAGATGGATGAGCTGGCGGCGGTGCTGATGGCGGAAGCAAGAGACGGAATTGCAGAGTTTAAAGTAGAAGTTACAGAATCAGAAGATGAGATTTAAAGGAGGAAAAGAGAATGTCAGTTTCATTTATTCGTGTAGATGACCGTATGATCCATGGACAGACCTGTACCAGATGGGCTTTGGAGTACCCTTGCGACGGATTGATCGCAGTAAACGATGTAGCGGCAAAGAATCCGGTTCTGAAATCGGCCTATAAGAGCGCAAGCGGGAAGAAGACCTTTGTATGGGGCGTGGAAGAATTTATTTCAAAGAGTGAGAAGGTTTTGAACAGTAAGGACAATTATTTCCTGATCACCAAGAACCCGCTGGATATGGAGAAGATTCTTGTGGAGCATGGGTTTAAGCCGGGAATTGATACCGTGATCATTGGTCCCTGTAATGACAGGCCGGGAACAACAAAGCTTGGGAATAACCAGTCTATCACACAGGAAGAGGCTCAGGCGCTGGAAAATATCATGAAAGCAGGCTATAAAGTAGAATTTGCGCTGCTGAAGGATGAGGCTATCGGAAACTGGACAAAATTCAGAGGCCAGTTTGGATTTCACTAAATGAGGAGGGAATGAGATGCAGATTAGTTGGATACAAGCAGTATTGCTGGGTTTGTTTGCCTGTTTGTCAAGCATGCCTGGTATGGGAGGCTCATCAATTGGTAACTATACGTTAGGACGTCCGCTCATTGGCGGTTTGGTATGTGGAATTATTCTGGGAGATATCCCGACAGGCATTATGGTCGGCTGTGCGATGCAGGTGGTATACATTGCCCTTGTTACACCGGGCGGAACCGTATCTGCCGACGTGAGGGCAGTCAGCTACATCGGTATTCCGCTGGCAATGGCAGCATTAAGCAGCTATGGACTGAGTGCAGAGTCGTCGGAAGGCGCGGCCCTTGCAACTTCTTTCGGAACTATGGTTGGTACATTAGGAACCGTTCTTTTCTACGGAACAGCAACCATTAACCTGTTATGGCAGCATATGGGATGGAAAGCCGTAGAAAAGAGAGATTATAAGAAGCTGTATCTGATTGATATGGGGCTTCCATGGATTTCGCATCTGCTCTGTTCTTTTATCCCTACGATGATTATGTGTAAAATGGGAGCAAGCGTGGTAGAACTGATCAAGACAACACTTCCGATGGACGGTATTGCAATGAAGACGCTCTTTACGGTCGGCGCACTGCTTCCATGTGTCGGAATTGCGATTCTGTTAAAGCAGATTGTAAGGAACGCGGCAGATTTCGTACCATTCCTGTTTGGCTTTACACTTGCGGCGTCCTTGGGAATTAATCTGGTATCAGCAACGGTTGTTGCAGGTATGTTTGCAATCCTGATCTACAAACTGAAAATGTTATCAGCAAACAAAGCGGCTGCTGTGGGCGGCTATGACGATGAAGAAGAGGAGGATATCTAATATGGAAAAGAAATTATCAAAAAAAGCGTTATTAAAATCCTTCCATAATTGGTACTATGGACATTTGACCTGTTTCTCACAGGAGCATATGCAGACGTTTGGATATCTTTGCTCTATGCTTCCGCTTGTAGAGGAATTGTACGACAATGAGGAAGACAAAGCGGCTGCGATGAATACATATACGGCCTTCTTTAATACAGAGCCCCAGCTTGGAACTGTGGTTGTTGGTATTACGGCAGGTCTTGAGGAAGCCCGGGCAAATGGGACAGAGGATGTTGACGAGGAGACGATCAACGGACTGCGTGCGGGTCTTATGGGACCGATTGCAGGTATCGGCGATTCACTGGTAGTAGGAACGGTTATTCCGATTTTACTTGGTATTGCAATGGGTATGTCAACAGGCGGTTCTCCTCTTGGAGCAATCTTCTATATCATCGCATGGAATCTGTTTGCATATTTTGGCATGAGATTTATGTACTTCAAAGGCTATGAGCTTGGCGGGAAGGCCGTGGATTTCCTGATCGGAACACAGGGCGAAGCATTGAGAGACGCTATTTCAACTCTTGGCGGTATTGTAATCGGCGCAGTATCAGCGACTTGGGTAAGCGTAACCACATCGCTGCAGCTATTGAACGAGGCAGGCGAGCCGTACCTGATCCTGCAGGAGAAGCTGGATTCCGTATTTCCGGGCCTTTTGACAGCGGTATTTATCATTATCTGCTGGTTTTTGATGGCAAAGAAGAAAATGACGCCGATCAAGGTAATGCTTGTACTGGTAGTCGTAGCATTTCTTGGAGTCCTGGTTGGATTCTTCAATCCGGGTCTGGCATATTAGAGAGAAGGAGATGACGTTATGAATGCAGAAAAGAGAACATTTTTATCACAGGAAGCAAAAATGCAGAAGCAGGCGCTTCATAAAATTTCTATCTGGAGAAATGCCGCGGTGTCTGTTTCAACACTTGGGATCGCAATGCTCTATGCAGGAGCAGCTGGAGCAGACAAGAACCTCTTCTTATGCATTCCCGGCGTTACAATTATGGCAGCGGGACTGATCTGCGGGCTGGTTCTGAATCTTGGATTAAAGAATGGGAGAAGAAATGTTGAAAAAATAATAACTGTACTGGAAGGCGGGAAAGATGAATGAAGTACAAATTATTATGCATAGACATAGACGGCACACTTCTTGATGATGATAAGAAACTGCTTCCACAGGTAATAGACAGCCTGAAAAAAGAGACGGCAAAGGGAGTAAGGATTGCGTTGATTTCAGGGAGAATGCCGGCGGGAGTGGGGCTTATTGAGCAGGAGCTTGGCATTCAGTGCGTGAAAGCGTGCAATGCAGGAAGCTACATTCTGATGGGAGACAAATGCATCAGCAGCAGAACCCTGCAGCCTAAGACCATGAAAATTATCTACAATAAAATTGCAAAGAAGAACCATCTCCCTTTATGGGTTTTTCATGAAGAAAAATGGTTTGTAACAGATATTGACAAGCAAGTTAAGAAGGAAATTGAAATTATAAGATATGAGCCGGAGGTCATTGATGCAGAAGCCGCGGCGTTAAGATGGGAAGCAGAAGGAATCGGCCCGAACAAGCTGCTGATTGCGGCAGAATCGGATAAAATTCCCCGCCTTTATGAAGAGATAAGGGATCTGGGATTGTCAGACATTGACCAGGCAAGTTCTTCTGATATATTTATCGAAATCTTTCCAAGCGGAGTCGATAAGGGAGAGGCGCTCCATGAAATCTGTAGGAATTTAGAGATTGACCGAAATGAAGTAGTTGCTTTTGGCGATCATGAGCTTGATATTCCATTGATTGAAGCCGCAGGAATCGGAATTGCAATGGGAAATGCGATTCCAGAGCTGAAAGAAAAGGCTGATTTCGTAACAAAGACCAATAATGAAGCGGGGATCAGCTATGCGCTGGAGCACTATCTGACGGGAGAATAGGTAAATGGCAGGATTTAAATTGACAGTAAAAAATCCCTCGGGATTGGATGCCAGGCTGGCGGGGGCGCTGGTGAAAGAAGCGGCAAAATGTTCTGGCAGAGTGACGATCCGAAAAGAGGAAAAAGCAGGAGATGCGATGAGCATTTTTAATATCATGGCTCTTGGAGCTAAATGTAATGATGAAGTGGAAATTTCCGTGGAAGGAGGAGATGATGCGGCAGAGGCGGCCATGCTGGAGGCTTTTGCGAAGGAAAATATTTAAGGAAGCGATGATTTGACCAGCGCTTCCCAAATAAAATAAAGCTGTTGTATCAACCAGTCAGATACAACAGCTTTGTTTTATTTAGTGAGTGTAATTATTTTAGGGAAACGATGATTTAATCAGCGTTTTCTTAGAGATACTCAAGTCTCTCTAATGCATTCAGCACCATATGGCGTCCTGCGTCGGTTCCGTCGATAATACGTCTTGCCCTTACGGCATCTCCGATATTTAAGATTTCAACATCTTCATCCTCGAAGCCGTTTACGATGTCTTCCCAGAGTGGAGCATAAGCTCTCATGCCCAGGCATACGAATCCGTAGTCGAATGGAAGCTCTTCTTCGGTATCGCCGTATTTTACCTCGAAGGAATGAGCGTTTACCTTCTGAAGTGCGGTGTTTGTCATCTGGCGCACATTGTGCTTCTCCATGCATTCCTTCATGCTTGCGGTAGAGGAAGCGTCAAGGCCGCGTCCGATCATCGGCATCATCTCAATGATGGTGGTCTCAGCTCCGCGGGGTGCGAAGAATTCTACTACGTCAAGGCCTACAGCGCCGCCACCGATTACAACAACCTTCTTGCCGGTCATGTCTTCCGGATAGTTGTCCAGATTGTCTATCATATCCTTGATCGAGTAAACAGCAGCGCCTTCCTTACCCAGATTGTCGTGGAGACCGTTGATCGGAGGCAGGAGCGGTACGGAACCGGTTGCGTTGACAACAAGCTGCGGGTCGTAGGATTTAATCATGTCTACGGTTACGTCTACGCCTGTCTTAATGGTCAGGTTGTCAAGCTTAGAAGCGCGGTGCTTTAAGTAGTTCGGGAAATCCGCAAGTCTCTTCTTTGCAGGGATCTTGGAGATTTCTACGGAAAGTCCGCCTACATGATCCTCCTTCTCCAGAAGGGTTACGTTACAGCCAACCTCAGCGGCTGTACATGCGGCCTCCAGTCCGGCAGTACCGGCGCCGACTACAACTACATTACACGGCTTCTGAACCTTTGACTTCTTATATTCTTCGTTATTAATAATATCCGGATTGATGGTACAGCGCAGAGGCTTGTTTCCTCCGATACGGTTGCCTACGCAGCCTACGTTACAAGAGATACACTTGCGGATGTCTGCCACGTCGCCGTATTTTGCCTTGTTGCACCAGTTGGGATCAGCGATCAGGCCGCGTCCCATACCGATAATGTCAGCGTCGCCTCTTGCAAGGATATCGTCAGCAATCTTAGGATCACGGATATTGCCGATCGCGATGGTAGGCTTGTTAAATTTGCCGCGCACAGCCTTTGCCATGTAAGAACGCCAGCCGTCTTCCAGATAGTTTGCATCGATCTGGTACTGGATGGTCGGATTCAAAGCGGAAGAGGTGTCAAAGATATCCACTTCATCATTCAAATACTCCAGATATTCCAGACAGTCCTCTACATGGTTGCCGCCCTCTACCAGCTCGTCTACGCTGAGGCGGAGGGAAATCGGAACCATAGGTCCTACAGCCTTGCGGACCTCATCGATGACCATACGGCAGAAGCGGGAACGGTTCTCGGCAGATCCGCCGAATTCATCGGTTCTGTCATTCATGGTCGGGGAAAGGAACTGGCTGATCAGGTAAGAATGCCCTGCGTGGATTTCTACCATGTCAAAGCCTGCATTTACTGCACGTCTTGCGGCCGCGCCGTAATCTTTGGCAATGCTTTCTAATTCTTCTTTTGATAACGGACGAGGCGCTTCTCCGCCTGGCTTGGATGGAAGCGTAGAGGCGGATACAGGCTGCATGCCGATTCTTGAAGACATAGCAGATGCACCGGCATGGTTGATCTGAACACCGATCATTGCGCCGTGCCTGTGACAGGCCTCAGTCAGATTCCAGAGCCTTGGGATATAGCAGTCCTGGTCAATACGAAGCTGTGTAGTACCGTTAGAACCTTCCGGGTATTTTACACAGACATTCTCTACAATGATTAAACCTGTGCCGCCCCGCGCTCTCTGCTCATAATACTTGATATGCTCGTCGCTTAACTCGCCTGTGTGGCCTGCTAAGTCGCTTCCCATCGGCATCATGGCAACACGGTTCGGCATTACCATTCCTCTGACTTTCAGGGGGCTGAAAATGTGTTTGAAATTGTTTTTCATTTCTTTGACCTCCGTTTACTTTTTCATTAAAACAAAATTATAAAAATATTATAAGATATTGTTAAAGATAAATCAAATACATGTTTTTGTGAAAGTCAATAGAAAATGTCTATGAATCCATGGATGGTTGGTGATAATAACGATAAATCGGCCGTTATCATTCCAACAGAAGTTTCGGGTTTTGTGTAATTTGTATATAGTCCGGTCTTGCTGCATCTATGGGGAACGGATGTATGGATTCTGAAAATGTCTTGCGGTTTACAGAAAATATTGCTATAATATCAAGGTTAAATTGTAGAGCGGACTCTTTGCGGAAGATATGCCCGGATAAGGAAAGGAGAGAGAAAGATATGATGAACGATTTGGAATTATACAGAGAACAGCTTGCGCTGTGTGATGATAAGATTATTGATGCATTGGTTGAGCGGAATGCGATTATTGAGAAAATCATGGGTTATAAAGAAAAATATGGGATGCCCATCATACAGCCGAAACAGGAGGAAAAGCAGAAGGAGCAGCTGAGGGCTAAGCTTGGAGATAACAAATACAGAGAAGAAATTTATGATGTATTCCGCCGTATAAGGCGCAACAGCAAGAAGATCCAGGCAAGGAAGCTCTTCGATTATAATATTGTTTTGATTGGATTTATGGGAGCGGGCAAGACAACGATTTCCGACTATCTGAGCGTAGCATTTGCCATGGATATTGTTGAGATGGATCAGGTGATCGCTGAGCGGGAGGAGATGAGCATCCCGGATATCTTTGCTACATACGGCGAAGAGTATTTCCGCAATCTTGAGACAGAGCTTCTGATCGAGATGCAGAACCAGAAGAATACAGTTATTTCCTGTGGAGGCGGTGTCGCTATGCGGGAGCGCAATGTGGCGGAGATGAAGAAGAACGGCAAGGTAATCCTTCTCACGGCCAGCCCGGAGACAATCTATGAACGTGTAAAGGACAGCAACGACCGTCCGGTTCTGAACGGGCGCAAGAATGTAAAGGGGATTTCCGAGCTGATGGAACAGCGCCGGGAGAAATACGAGGCGGCGGCTGATATTGTAGTCAACACAGACGGCAAGACGGTGCTTCAGGTCTGCGAGGATCTGGTGCAGCAGCTGATCGATGCAGAAGCGGAAGGGTAAGCCATGTTTGACATGTTTTTTCCAGACCGCTATGCGGTCTCTGCGTATGTTATCGATTTTGAGAAACTGTATGAAAGGGGATACCGGGGAGTCATTTTTGATATTGATAATACTCTGGTGCCTCACGGCGCGCCTGCAGATGAGCGGGCGGTCCGGCTGTTTAAACGTCTGAAGGAGATTGGATTTGCCTGCTGTTTGATTTCCAATAATCAGGAGCCGAGAGTTAAGATGTTTAATGAGAAGATACAGACGGATTATGTATATAATGCTCATAAGCCATCCACGAAAAATTACCGGAAGGCAATGGAGATCATGGGGACGGATATGGATACGACGGTATTTGTGGGAGATCAGCTCTTTACCGACGTGTGGGGAGCTAAAAGGAGCGGCATCGCCAGTATTCTGGTGAAGCCGATCCATCCGAAGGAAGAGATCCAGATTGTGCTTAAGAGATATCTGGAGAGGATCGTTTTGTTTTTTTATAAGAGAAGCCTGAGGATGGAAAAAAAGGTTGAAAAAAGGCATCATCTATTATAGAATGGTAACAGATTAGATTGAACAGTAATCTTGTAAGCGCAGGGGGCGCAGTTTAAGGAGGATAATGTAATGGCAAAAGTTTCAGCAGGAGATATCCGTAACGGGATCACAATCGAAGTTGACGGCAAGGTATGCCAGGTAATTGATTTCATGCATGTAAAGCCGGGCAAGGGTGCCGCTTTCGTACGTGTGAAGATGAAGAATATCATTAACGGCGGCGTAGTAGAGACAACCTTCCGTCCTACAGAGACCTTTGAGCAGGCACACATCGAGCGGAAGAAGATGCAGTATCTGTACAATGACGGAGAGTTTTATAACTACATGGATAACGAGACCTTTGAGCAGATTATGATCAGCGTATCTGAGGCTTCCGATGCAATGAAGTTTGTGAAGGAGAATGAGGAAGTCAGCGTAAGCTTTTATCAGGGCAATGCGTTTGCAATCGAGCCGCCGATCACGGTAGAGCTTGTGATCACAGAGTCAGAGCCGGGCGTGAAGGGCAACACGGCTACCGGGGCTACGAAGCCGGCGATCGTTGAGACGGGAGCGCAGGTTATGGTGCCGCTGTTTGTTGACCAGGGTGAAAAGATTAAGATCGATACCCGTACCGGCGAATATCTGTCACGCGCGAATTAAACAGCCGCTGTTCCCGGCTGCGGAAAGCGGATGTGCGGCATGTAAACTAAATGTGTTTTTAAAAAAAGCCTTGCAATTTCTGCAGGGCTTTTTTATAATTGAGTTACCATAATATTCATCCTGCGGTTAGGCGCAGATCTGCTTGGATCTTTTGTATTCGTATATTCAGGAGAGGTGTAGGTTCACACCGGCAATCAAAAACGGCAGAGACTATAACAACAGAGCCTGCAAATAAAAAGTCAAGGCTAAATTGAAAGAACTTTGAAAATTTTATACA
>CAJTZE010000064.1 GCA_910584265.1 uncultured Dorea sp.
TGGCTCAGTCGGTAGAGCGTCGCCTTGGTAAGGCGGAGGTCGGCGGTTCGATTCCGCTCGACAGCTTTCATAATTTGAGAAAAAGAAGACTTTTCGGATTCTGTATTCCGAAAAGTCTTTTTTATTCCCGCTCACCAAGCAACTTCCAGGTCTTTGCCTTAATCCTCTGGAGGGCATTGTCCACAGTCTTCGGGCTTTTATGTATCAATTCTGCAATGGTTCTATAATCCGTCCCAAGAAGATGCAGATACATAACTCTCCGCTCCAGCCCGCTGAGCCTTTCCTCCAGTTCTGTCTCCAAGCCCTGCATATTCTCCCGGTTTATTATGGCATGCTCCGGGTTGCTTTCCTCGCCTGCCTCAATGGTATCCAGCACCCGGCCTTTTTTTCCTTCCTCGGCCTCCTCATACAGAGAAATATAGGAGTTCAGCGGTATATGCTTCTTTCGTTTTGAGGCTTCGATGGCGCTGTACATCTGCCTGCGGATACACAGCTTCGCAAAGCTGTAAAACGATACCTTCTGCTTTGCATCGTAGTCCTGAACCGCCTTAAACAGTCCGATCATTCCCTCCTGGATCAGATCGTCATTCTCCCCGCCCAGAAGAAAGATTGCTTTTGCTTCTTTGCGCACCAGGTTCTTATACTTTTCCATCAGATAATCCATAATCTCCTTTTCTCCTTCCCGGAGCTTCTGGATTAATTCTTCATCCGTAAATGTCTCGTACTTTGACATTTCAGGCCTCTCTTTCACTTAAACTCTTTTACAGCATTCTCTGCCTTACAACCTCGTAAGCAAGCACTCCTGCCGCCACCGACGCATTCAGGGAATCGATATCCCCTTTCATGGGAATGCCCGCCGTAAAATCACAGGCTTCCTTTACAAGACGGCTGACGCCCTCTCCTTCACTGCCGATCACCAACCCGATGGGACCCTTCATATCCAGTTGGTACATCTCTATACCGCCCATATCCGCGCAGACAAACCACAGACCCTGCCGCTTTAGGTCCTCCATCGTCTTTTTTAAATTGGTCACCTTGGCAACCGGCGTATAATTTAACGCCCCGGCGGAGGTCTTCGCAACCACGGCCGTAAGGCCTGCGGCACGGCGCTTTGGAATGATCACCCCATGGGCTCCGGCAAGATTGGCAGTACGGATGATCGCCCCCAGGTTATGCGGATCCTCAATATTATCCAGCAGAATCAAAAACGGATCCTCTCCCCGCTCTCCGGCAAGTCTCAGCATGTCCTCAACCTCTGCATACTCATAGGCGGCCGCATAAGCAATCACTCCCTGGTGCTTCCCTGTCTCAGACATCTGAGACAGACGTTCCCTGCTTACAAACTGCAGGATCGTATCATGCTTTTGGGCCTCCCTTATAATCGTGCGGACCGCCCCGTCCTGACAGCCGTCCAGCACAAACAGCTTGTCAACCGGCTTCCCGGCGCGGAACGCTTCTAATACCGCATTTCTCCCCTCGATCACAAGGCTTTTTACTTCCACATTCTTCTCACTCATACAAACTCCCTGCATACCCTTGTTATGCATCTCTTTCTATATATTAATCTCTCTGTACGTCTTCATCCAGGCTGTCAATTCCTATCTTGACCAGCTCCAGCATACGCTGATACTCCCGCTTCAGATACAGATACCCTATTAATGCCTCAAATCCGGTCGCCCTGCGGTAATCCGTCACAGACTGGTTCTTTGCCGGACTGACAGTTTTAGAATTCCTGCCCCGCTTATATACCTGATGCTCTTCCTCTGTCAGCTTATCCTGCATTGCACGCATCATTTTTGACTGGGAGGATGCCTGTACAACCGCGCTCGTTTCTTTATGGAGCTTCTGCACCGGCTTATTTCCCTTATTCAGTACCAGGCTCCTAACCACAAGGTCAAATACCGCATCTCCCAGATACGCCAAAGCAAGAGGTGAATATTCTCTCACATCCACCTCCCGCATCTGAAACAATTCCTGCATAAAGAAATCCAATTCCCAATCTATGCCTTTTTCCATTTTACTCCTTCTCTGGTATCCAGAAGCACGATTCCCTTCGCCGCCAGCTCGCCGCGGATCTCGTCTGCCCTCGCAAAATCCTTCGCCTTCCTTGCCGCCTGACGCTCTGCGATCAGAGCCTCAATCTCCTCATCCAGGATCTCTTCCTTCTTCTCTACGATCAGCCCCAGCACATCCGTTAATTTCACAAGCAGATCATAAAGCGCCTCCGCATATTCCTTTGACCCTTCTGCATCCGCCGTCGTATTGGCAAATTTCACCAGATCAAATACTGCCGCTATGGCGTCCGCCGTGTTAAAATCATCCTCCATCGCGGATTCAAAGGCCGTCACAAACTGCGCTGTCTGATCCAGCTTCTCCTTCTCTCCCGCCGTCATGCTCTCTTTTCCGGCATTCTCAGACAGATACTTCAGATTATCCGCCGCATTCAGAATACGCTCCAGCCCATTCTTTGACGCCTCCATCAGTTCCGCGCTGAAATTCAGCGGACTCCGGTAGTGGGCGCTCAGCATAAAGAACCGGAGAATCTGCAGGTCATACTGCCCGCTGATCTCACGAACTGTACGGAAATTCCCCAGCGACTTGCTCATCTTGTGGTTATCAATATTTAAAAACGCATTGTGCATCCAGTATTTGGAAAATTCCTTTCCGTTTGCTGCCTCGCTCTGGGCTATCTCATTCTCATGATGGGGAAATACAAGATCCTCTCCTCCCGCATGGATATCAATCTGCTCTCCCAGATATTTCTTCGACATCACCGAGCACTCAATATGCCAGCCCGGACGTCCCTCGCTCCACGGAGACTCCCATGCAGGCTCCCCTTCTTTCTTAGGCTTCCACAGCACAAAATCCAGCGGATCCTCCTTCTCATCCTCGCCGCTGACCAGAAGCGAACGGTTACCGGAACGCAGATCATCCAGATTCTTATGAGACAGCTTCCCGTAATCTTCAAACTGCCTGGTCCTGAAATACACCGTTCCATTCTTCTCGTATGCAAATCCCTTCTCGATCAGCGTGCCGATCATATCAAGCATCCCGTCAATCTCCTGAGTCGCAAGCGGATGGGTCGTGGCAGGCTTGATATTCATTCCTTCCATATCCTTCTTACATTCTGCAATATATCTTGCAGAAATCTCATTGGCAGACACGCCCTCTTCATTTGCCTTCTTAATAATCTTATCATCCACATCTGTAAAATTGGACACGTAATTTACATCGTAGCCCTTGTATTCAAAATATCTGCGCACCGTGTCAAATACGATCATCGGTCGTGCATTTCCAATATGGATAAAATTGTAAACCGTAGGTCCGCAGACATACATCTTAACCTTTCCTTCCTCCACCGGAACAAATTCTTCTTTTCTCTTAGACATCGTATTATACAGCTTCATCTTTTCTCTCCTTCTTCGTCTCCTTTGTCTGTGCCAAAGACTTTAATTTACTCTCTAGCTGACTGATCCTCTCCTTCATTCGGACATTGTCTCTCTGCAGCTGGGTAATATCGCTTGTAACCGGATCCGGAAGATTCACCTGATCCATATCTGAGCGCGGAATCTTCAAATTCCCCATCTTCACGATACGCCCCGGAACGCCTACCACCGTACAATTGGGCGGCACCTCGTTCAGCACCACGGAGCCTGCTCCGATCTTGGAATTCTCACCAATGGTAAAGGAGCCCAGTACCTTCGCTCCCGCGCTTACCATCACATTGTCCCTTAGCGTCGGATGCCGCTTCCCCTGCTCCTTGCCGGTTCCCCCAAGGGTCACGCCCTGATAAAGGGTAACATTATCCCCAAGCTCCGCCGTCTCGCCGATGATCACGCCGCTGCCATGGTCGATAAAGAGCCGCTTTCCTATGGTTGCCCCCGGATGGATCTCAATTCCCGTCTTTCTGGCCGCACGCTGGGAAATCCATCTCGCCATAAAGTAATGCTTCTTCAAAAACAGCTTGTGCGCCAGCCGGTAGCTTAAGATCACCTTGAAGCTGGGATATAAGAATACTTCCATATTCGACTTGATCGCCGGATCCCGTTCCCTGATCACACGGATCTCTTCCTTAATATAGGACATAAATCCCATAAATATCTCTCCTATCTGATACCTTTTCTACTATACCGCAAAAATCCTTGAATAACATCAAAAATTGAAACCTTCATTCCTTGGAAAACACTCCCCCATGAAACAAAAAACTCCGTCTCTATACAAGAGACGAAGCATCACTCCGCGGTTCCACTCTCATAGAGGGCTTCTCCTATTCGTGATCCTTGTAGAAGCTCCTCCACTCTATGCGCATAACGTGCGCCCTCCGTACCCGGCTAATCACTGTAATCATCCATCACATAGACACATATGTTTTCACCGGGTCGACTCCCGAATGCACTTCAGAAATACGCCTCTGAAGACTGCTTCCAGCCAATGACAGTCTCTCTCTGACAGTTCTTTATCTCCTACTCTCTTCGTTCCAAGTCTTTTTGCCTAGAATTATATTATGCGAATTCCCCGGATTTGTCAACTGATTTTTTAATCATTTATGTCAGTTTGATTCTTGCTTTTCATTGCATTTCTATAATTTATGTTAATACTAATTCTTGTGCATAGTATTATTTATGTAACTCCCGAAGAATCTTTATAGTAATATTTTACATTTTCTTTATCCCGTCCAGCATACTATAATACATACTCAGAAAGGCGGTGAAGGAAAGGATGATAGAGATGCCGACAGATATCCAATTCAAATATGAACTCCGCAGAGAACTTACCGAAATCAGGAAACAGCTGCAGTTATTGCAGAATAAGGAATACAGCCGGTTAGAACAGCGTTATCTTCAGAAAATCAAGGATATCGAATCCAGTCTACAGGATTAATCCTTATCAGCATTCATCTATATAGCTGACAAGTTCCGTATTTTCAATATTTTTCAACAGATTATATTTTAAACAAAAGCCACAAGGTACAGGTCTTATTAAGCAGTCAAGACCTGCACCTTACACGTTCAGGATTTTTAGTTACTGCATTCTACATAAGCAGTCATATTCCCTTCTGCATCCGATGATTGCGCCTTCCGCTTAAACCGCACCTCTGCCTTAAATAAATCTCCTTCTACCTGAATTTCAAAGGTTCCCTTCTGAAGCTCTGTAAAGCTCTTTGCAATTGCCAGTCCGAGCCCGGACCCTTCTGTATTTCTGGATGCATCGCCCCGGACAAACCGCTCCGTAAGGTCGGAGGCCTTGACGGTGATTTCCTCTGCCGATACATTCATGACCTGAATCACCGCATTCTGTTCCTCTGCGTAGATTTTCACATACACTCTGGTGCCTGTAAGAGCATATTTGGACACATTGATCAAAAGATTTTCAAATATCCGGTATGTCTTCTGGCTGTCCAGCCTGCAGATCAGTTTCTCTTCCGGATAGCTGCACCGAAAGAGAAGCCCTGCCTCTTCAAATTTCTTCTCCATCTCCAGCTTCACCTGCTTAAACAGATTTGCCACATCCACATCCATGATCTGAAGAGTAACATTCTGGCTGCTCGCCTTGCTGATTTCAAATAAATCCTCGATCAGAACCTTGAGCCGGAGGGATTTCCTGTCCAGTATCTCCACATATTCCTTTCGCTTCTCCTCATCCTTCTCCTCCTTGAGAAGATTTACATAGGTTATGATTGCCGTCAAAGGTGTCTTCAGATCATGAGATACATTGGTCACAAGCTCTGTCCGCATCCGCTGACTCTGCACTTCCTTTTCCACTGCTTTCTGGTAGCCGTCCTGAATCTTACGGATTTCTTCTTTAAATGGATTAAAAATCCCAAGATCCTCTGTAATCTCTATATCCAGATCTCCCTCTGCCATCTGGTTCGTGAAATCTAAAAGTCTGGCGTATTTTCCACGCAGATCATCAAAATATTTCCGCAAAATACAGAATAGGATAACCGAATATACAAGCAGCGCAAAAATACCAACAAACCACAGGGTACACACCGCTGCTAATATCATGAAGTTTACTGCCACAATTTTCAGGATGATCCTATTATTCCTTTCGCTAAAATCAATTTCCTCAAAAGAATGATAAAGCCTTGCAATCCCGCCTCTCGCCTTTGCGGCGCCTGATTTACAGGCTCCAAGGATATTACGGCCATATCTGACGAGCAGGGACCGCTCTCTCATATAAACCCCCAAACCCATCACATATGCCTGACGGAGACATCCCGATACCCAGTAGCTGACCGCCACGCACCCAAATAAAATACATGTGCTGATCCCGTCTGTATAGTATGCATGCAGCAACCAGGGCAGATCTCCAAATTGACTAAACAACAATACAACCCAGCCGATTCCTGCCGCCGCCTCAAAGGGCGCCTTAAATATATTCTCGTTTCCGGTTCCAAAAGACTTAAACAGCGGAAAGATCCATGCCGATGCCGCCGTTGCTGCAAGCGCCGCCAAAATTCCTTGAGCCGCCGCTTCCGTCGAGGGATAAAAGCCGTTTATAAGAAGGGCTGTAACAAACGCCATGTATCCCATAAGTAATATCACAAATAATTTACGCCTGTTTTTCAATTTTGTATCCAACTCCCCACACCACCTTCAAATATTTTGGTTCCTTCGGGTTAATCTCAATCTTCTCACGGATATTTCGGACATGCACCATGATCGTATCTGTATTGATCGCCCGTTCATTCCATACCCGCTCATAAATCTCTTCTGCTGAAAATACCCTTCCTGGATTTTTCATTAGCAGCAGAAGAATCTTATATTCTATGGGCGTAAGCTTCACCGGCTCCCCGTCCACGAATACCTCTACCGTCTCTTCATTGATCTCCAATCCGCCTACCACATGAATATGTTCCTGCTCCTGCTTCTCCTGCTTTCCCAGACGCTCCATAAACCTGCTGTATCTTCTAAGCTGGGAATTTACTCTTGCCAGCAGTTCCATCGGGGTAAACGGCTTTGTCACATAATCATCTGCCCCCATATTCAGTCCAAGGATCTTATCTACCTCCTCCGACTTCGCTGACAGAAATATAATCGGAAAGTCATGCTTCTCCCTGAGCTTTCTGGTCATGGTAATACCGTCCATGCGCGGCATCATCACATCCACGATCGCCAGATGAATCTCCTCCCGCCCAATAATTTCCAGCCCTTCTATGCCGTCTGCCGCCTGAAATACCTGATATCCCTGACTCTGCAGATAGATTTCCACTCCCTTCCTGATTTCCTTATCATCCTCCACGATTAAAACGTGATTATATTTTCCATCCATTGTAAACGCTTCCTCCTCCGTGTTCCTCAGACGTCCTTTTTATGCTTACAACCGGCCGCTCCGGCAGACCAGAGTTTCCTGTATCATAAAAACTATACTCCCCTTCCGGCGCTCTTGCAATAGTATAAGTATACAACAAATGTCCCTCCTTTATCATGGATTCTGTTCATAGGATAACGCGGGAATCTTAAAACTACCGTCAAGAAAAACAAAAGAATTTCTAAAGGATGCTCCATAGGGTGTAACGATAATTTATAAGACGCAAAAATAGCCGCCCCGGTCCCGATAAAACCGAACGGCTATTCTAATATTTAGCTATTTCATGCCAGCCGTCTATCGGCTAGTATGACAACACTAAACCACTTCATTCAAATATATCCGTGACAATGGGACGATCTTCTCCAGCTCTGCCCTCATGCGGTCAGTCATCTCTACCCCGTCCTCCATGCAGATTTCATCCACAGTCTTTGCCCCAAAAATGAACTCAGCCAGTGCAGATATCGTCACCGTGCCTTCGCTGTTCTCCGGCTTGCTGTCCATCAGCATAACGCCGGAAAACTCCGTGCCTGTGATTACCACACAGCGGTTATTTTCTTCAATGACCGGATCGGTGATCCGGAAACACACGGCAGCAAGGGTCTTCAAACGTACTGACATCAAAATCCGCCTCACATCAACGATACGCACCATAATCTTAGGCGCCTCCCCGCCCGGCTGTTCATCCGGGATATACGGCCTGCAGTCTACGATGGCATCTTTGCTGCGGTACACCATCAGCTTGGCTCCGTCGGCTTCATATTCCTTCTGAAGCCTCCTGTAATAATCCCCGCTCCGGTATGCGTAAACCTGATAAAGAGCAGAAAGCTCCTGATTCGCGGCCTCCGCAAGCTCTTCCATATCCGATTCTGTTACCGGCGAAACCTGACAGACCCTTCCGTCTTCCAGTTCCAGATCTCCCGCCGTCCCTTTAGGACAGCTCTTCCTCTTCTGCTCATAAACCGTCCTGAAATCATAGGGCGTATAAATGGCCTCCGCCGCCGGCATCAGGAAGGTAAAGCTTCTGTCCGCCGCATACATATCCCGGAGAGCCTTACCCAGCAGCTCTCCCATATAGCCCCGTCTCCGGTATGACTCTCTGGTGGCTGCCGCAACGATGTAATCCGCATCCTTTTTGCTGCCGTTTACCATCAGTTCATAGGGATTCAGATGGAGCATTGCCTGAATGTCTTCATCCTCTTCTATCACATATATTTGATTGTCCCTGGCCTTCTCCGTGTAATAATAATCCACAAACCCCTGACTGTCCTCGTTAAATACCTCTTCATAAAGGGGTCTGGTTTTCCTGTGTTCTGCTATGTCCAGCTTCCGAATCTTCATCTGTCTGCCCCCTGTTCCCGGCACAGATTGTGCCTAATTAGCATTTACAACTATATTTACTCCATCCTGCGCGGGCAGCCGGCGCAGGATCCGCAGTCTCTGTCCTCCGAGCTTCCCGCTGTATAGCTGTAATTTACGGCCAGCTCCAGGCAGGCGGCCGCCTGAGCTGAAATTCCCTCTCCTGCTCCGGTAAATCCAAGCCCTTCCTCTGTGGTAGCCTTGATATTGATCTGATTAAGTTCAATATGAAGCGCCTCCGCAATATTCGCCCGCATCTGCTCTATATAGGGAGCCATCTTCGGACGCTGTGCAATGATCGTGGCGTCAATATTACCGATGATATACAGCTCATTCTCCAGAAGCTCTCCCACATACCTTAGAAGCTTCACGCTGGAAATTCCCTTATATGCCGGGTCTGTGTCCGGAAAATGCTTCCCGATATCTCCAAGCGCCGCCGCGCCGAGAAGCGCATCCATCACCGCGTGGATCAGCACATCCGCATCCGAATGTCCCAGAAGCCCCTTTTCATAGGGTATCTTTACTCCTCCCAGAATCAGTTCCCTGCCTTCCGTCAGTCTATGCACATCATATCCCATGCCTATTCTCATACTGCCGTCCTCCCCGGATATTTCTCACTCACAGGCATACCGCCAGCATAATGCCGCTGTATTTCATACCTGTTTATCTTTCACTGCCTGCGGCGTACAGACCCGTTACTTTACCATCTCTTCAATCTGAGAAGGCTCCGGCATGGACCGGATCGCGCCCTTCTTCAAGGTAATCAGAGCCGCGCCTGCATTTGCATAGGTCAGGATCTCTCCAAGGGTCTCCTCTGTCAGCCCCTCCAGGCCATATTTCAACAGTCCGTTAATTGCGCAGCCGCAAAAGGTATCCCCGGCTCCCGTCGTCTCAACAGCCTTCACGGTAAAGCCTGCCTTCTCTACCCGGACGTCCTTGTAATAAGCACGGCTTCCCTCTTTCCCCATGGTAAGGAAAATAACCGGAATATGATACTTCTCCTGAAGATAGCGGATACCCTCGTCATAATCCTCTCTGCCGGAAATAAATTGAATCTCATTGTCAGAAATCTTAAGCATATCGCAATGCTGGAATCCATATTCCATAGCTTCCTTGGCGTCGTCTAAGGATTTCCACAAAGGCTCTCTTAAGTTCGGATCAAAGGTAATCAGACAGCCCGCCTCTTTGGCCGCGTCAATGGCCTTCTTTGTAGCTGCTCTTACCGGCTCATCGGTCATAGACAGCGTTCCAAAATGAAATACCTTTGACTGGCGGATCAATTCATAGTCCACCTCCGCCTCCGAAAGCATCATATCCGCGCCCGGATTCCGGTAGAAGGAAAATTCCCGGTCCCCGTCCGGAAATGTATGTACAAAGGCAAGGGTAGTGCGGATATCCTCATCCAGCATAAGCCCCTTCGTCTCAATCCCCAGCTCCTCGATCGTCTCTTTCAAGAGACGGCCGAACTGATCCTGTCCCACTTTTCCGATAAATGCAGTCCTTCTGCCAAGCTTGTTCAGCATGGCAAGCACATTGCACGGCGCGCCCCCCGGACACGCTTCAAAAAGATTGTTGCCCTGCCCGCTCTGTCCGTTCATAGTAAAATCAATCAGCAGCTCCCCCATTGCGGTAACATCATATAATTTCTCCATCTATATCACTCCTGTCCCTGTAATTTCCTTCTATTTTACCATCCTCTACTCCGTTTAGCAAGGATATCTCTACTACAGTATTATTCAGTCTTTATACTGTTATACTTTTACTCTTTACGGGATTATCAGTTTATGCTAGAATTACACAAGCTCATTTTATGGATGAATTCCGATTTCGCGGTAAATGTAATTGGAAGGAAAGGAGGACGTTATGAAAATCTATTATCTGCCGTTGGATTCTTCCGGCTGGAAGCCTGCAGACCAACAGCTTATGACATTCATATCCCCAAAACGACAGGATAAAATCAGAAAATACATGCAGGTATCCAGCCAAAGACTGTCTTTATACGCAGCCCTCACTGCCCGTATGGGAATCAGTCTGCTGACAGGCATTCCCGCCTCCGAACTGGCCTTTCAGGCAGATTCCGGACAGAAGCCTGTGTGTATTTCTGCGCCGGATGCAGACTTTAATTTCTCACATACCCGGAGTGCCGTATTGTGCTGCGTCTCTTCCAAAGGCTCTGTCGGCGCTGATATTGAAAGGCTGCGTGCCGCTCCCCTTAAAATCATGCGGCGTTTTTATCATCAGGAGGAAACAGAATACGTAACACAAGGATCCGAACAGGAGCAGAGTCAGCGTTTTTTTGAAATATGGACAAAGAAGGAAGCTTATTCCAAGCAGCTTGGACTGGGACTTAACCTTTCTCCCGAATCCTACAATACGTTATCACCTGAATTGTCCTCCTGCCTGCTTACTTGGCGTCAGGAGGATTACCTCTGCTCAGTCTGTGGCAGAGACCTGTCATCGATAGAAAAAATTATGCTTACAGAAGAAGACATTCAGGAATTCTATCTTGGTTAAAGCTGTTTCTTATTCATAACAGGAACACTGCCAGCAATACATATCACACCTGAAATAGCAGCAATGATGACAGCCTTTATATATGCGTCCACACTTTCTGCCCCGATCAAAAGCGAATTGGTATCCATTAATATAGTAGGTGAATACACCTTTACTTTCGGTATTAGACTCAATAAATACGCCAACAGCACCGTTCCGCCAGTACACAGGGAAACTCCTGTGTTATTCTGCAAAAGCGATGAGAACAGAACAATAAGGCATACCACCCATATGCCGAACAACCACCATATAGCTGCCGAGGAGAACAAGTTATTAACAATGCCATTGTCCCAAAAATAGGCATTGTAGCCATAGGTAATGGCGAAGCAGACCCCATAGCAAAATGTCCAAAGCGACAGTAGCAGCAAAGTTTTTGCAAACACAACCTCGTATCTCGATAAGCCCTTTGTCAGTACAAGCAGTAATGTTCCAGATTTGTATTCTTTGGTAAACAGATCGCTAAAAATCAG
The DNA here is from genome assembly GCA_910584265.1 of uncultured Dorea sp. Taxonomy (GTDB): domain Bacteria; phylum Bacillota; class Clostridia; order Lachnospirales; family Lachnospiraceae; genus Claveliimonas. Next base: position 11,694 of record CAJTZE010000064.1, read on the forward strand.
TACAAAAGCAATTAGTGCCATAGGAATGTTCTTGAAAAATTGTGTCCATGAGGCCATTGCGTCCACTTGAATATTTGTGACGATCAATCCGCTTTCTGCAATTGTATCGGAAAGCATTTCCATCATCCACGGCGTCAGCTTAGCCGCCGCAGGATTCATAATACCAAACAGGACAAACAGCAGTATTAGGATAAGGAGCTTGCCTGTCCGCGCAGCTTCCAGATATTCTTTTTTCACAAAAGCAAGCAGAGGTTTCATTTAATCACCTCCAAAAACAGCGATTCAAGCGTTGGCTCTATTCGTTCAATTATCTGTATGGGTATTCGATTTTCAGCGATATATTGCATAATGGAAAAGAAACGATCCTCGCCGCCATGAAAAACAAGCGTATTTTGTTCCGTGCGCCGGAGATCGCCAAATGTTTTTATAAGCATATCGGCAGCCCATTTTTGTTCTGTCTCGATGATGAATCCGTCTGATGACTGCTTGTTTCGTAGTTCTGTAATGGATCCTTGCATAGCAATTTTTCCATCGTGCAGAAAAGCGGCTTCGGTACAGATACGCTCCACATCCGAAAGAATGTGCGTGGAAAAAAGTACAGTGGTCTGTTCCTTTGCCGCAAGAAGTATATCCAAGATTTCCTTGCGCCCTGCCGGATCAAGCGCCGATGTCGGCTCATCGCAGATTAAAAGTTTGGGACGGTTTAGAAGCGCCTGTGCAATTCCCAAGCGCTGCTTCATTCCCCTTGAAAATCCTTTGATACGGCGGCCTTCCTGTCCAAGACCGACTAACTCCAACAACTCCTTACTTCTCGTCATAATTCCAGCTTTATCCATCCCGCAGACCTCTCCGCAGAGAGTTAGATATTCAAGCGATGTCATATAGGAATAAAATTCCGGCACATCAGGCAGATAGCCGATGTGCCTATTGGTGCTGGTCTTCCCAAAATGAACCTTTTCACCCATGATATAGATTTTGCCGCCGTCCAATTTCAGAAATCCAAGGATTGCTTTCATCGTCGTTGTTTTTCCTGCGCCGTTTTTACCGATGAAACCGAAAATGCTGTGTTCGGGCACAGATAGATCAAGCCCGCAAAGTACTTTTTTGCTGCCAAAGTTCTTTTTTAGGTTTCGTATCGCCAGTACATCCATGTCATTCATCCTCCTTTCCAAGCAGGAAGTATAGGATCGGGCCAATGAACTCTATGCCAATAATCACAACAACAAGCCACAAAGTGCGATTACCTCTTTTATAATTCTTATGGGTCAGAATGTGAAAAATCGTGTAACCCAACAGAGCAAGCTCTGCGATTGCCAACGGGATCAAAAACGGAAGGAATTCCATAATATTATCCATTCTTTTTTTCCTCCTTTCCGTAAGTATAACTTCTCGGAATCTTCAGCCCTTATTTCATGGGGCTTTCAGAACCTATTTT
>CAJTZE010000065.1 GCA_910584265.1 uncultured Dorea sp.
TATTCTGTACTTTCTGACTGATAATAATAAATTATCCTCTATATAATTTCATAATAGTCTACACTCATTACATTATTTTCCATCTCCTACAGGAATGCCTATTTCAATTTCCTAAATTAGACCTCATCCTCCCCTAAATCCCCCGACATTCCCCCCGAAAATCCGTCAAAATCTGTCCCAAACATACAATTCGAGGACAAAAAACCCTTGTTGGCGGCCACTTTCACACAAAGGAATTTTTTTGGTGTATGATATTTTCAGAACAGCTTATATGCTGTCGGGAAGCGGCTATATGTTTTGGCAGATATTAGCAGATTAATCTATATAGGATGTGAGAGAAAAGATGCAGGAAAGGATAGTTAAGATAAGCGGGGCGGTTTTGATTTTGGCGGCTGTGATGTTTGGAGGGTACTTTTTGGGGACTCATGCGGAGCAGTTAAGAAATGAAAGGCGGGCAGAGGAGCTGGCTCAGGCAGATGACCCGGACAGGGGTACGAAGATTGCCATTGTCAATCTGGATGAGGGCGTTGACACGGACGATGGAAAGGTGCAGTATGCGGCGCAGCTGCTGCCCTATGCAGGGGTCGATTATACCGTGACCGGACTTCAGGATGCAAGGCTTGGCGTAGAGACAGGCCTTTATAGCTCTTATGTGATTATCCCGTCAGATTTTTCGCAGACCGTTTACAGCGTTAATTCACAGCCGGCCGCGAGCAGGCTGTCGTTTACCATCAGCAGCGAACTGAATGAGGAGAAACGGGAGCAGGCGGTATACAGCATAGAGGCGTTGAAGGAAAATCTGAATAATAGTCTTACAGAGGTTTATCTTTCGTCGGTTATGAAAGAATTTCACCGGGCGCAGGATGTGTCGGATGAAATCATGGCAAATGACGAAAAGGATGCAAAGCTTCTGGAGGCAGTCAATGCCGGGGAGCTGATTGCTATGGTGGAGCTCCCGGAGATGGCTCAGGTGGAAAATACTGTGGCGGAGCTGGATTTGACAAAGCAGTATGCAGACAGCGGGAATCTGCTTACCAGTCTTGGGTCGAGCTATCAGGGATTTCTGGAGAAGAGTCAGAACGACATCGGACTGACCGCCGCAAAATCAGGGGAACTCAGTATCCGTATGCAGGAGGCGGAGAGTGTGCTGGCTGAGGCCAACAGAGCGTGGGAGGATATTTCATTTGAAGAGGAATTAAAAGGGCTGGAAGAAAAAGGCGGGGAGGCCAAAGCAGAGCTGGAGGCTGTGATAAGACAGTATGACGCTTATCTGGCAGAGTATAACGGAATCGTGGAGGCATCCAATGTAAGCAGGAGCGGACTCAGGGAGGCATTGTCCGAATATGAAAGAGTTGAGACTGCGTATCAGGAGCTGCTGGAGCAGTATAAGGCAGGAGTAAATGGAGACCACTATGCGTTTATAGACAGGGAAGCATACATAAAAAAGCTTGGAGAAATGCTGGACAATGCGGGGATAGGTGCTGTACCGGCGCCCTATCTCACATGGGAGGAATATATCAAAGCAGTAACGGATCAGATGCCGGAGGACGAGTACTGCCAGACGGCGGCTCTTATTCCGGATTATGCGCCGGGCATGAATAACCCCGGAGAAGCGCCATGGCCGGAGATCCAGACGGTACAGGGGCTTTCCGGAATCAGGGGAGATGACGGAGCCGATCTGGAGACAGCGATTCTGGATAAAGTGGATGGAATTACGCAGGACGCAGGTGCGGAGGTTACAGGTATATTTGCCAGTAAGACCGAAGGTATTCTGGAGAATTACAGGCAGGCGGCAGAGAAGCTCAGAGAGACGGGCGCAGGCTCGGAAGAGCTGTATACAGAGCTTGGCGGTTATCATATGGCTTCTTACATTGATGAACAGGAAGTAGGCGCTATTGAAAATGATCTGCTGGCAAATATGCAGGGGGTGGAAACGGCAGTATCAGAATACACCGGGGCATACAGCCAGTATGTAAGCGATGTGTACAAAGCGGCAGGCGATAATCTGGCCGCAATTCAGGAGAGCGTAGCGGAGGCGGAGGAGCGGTCGGAGAAGCTTCTGACAGAGGGACTGGAAGAGGCGAAAATATCCAGAAGTGCGAATAAAGAGGTGAACAGCATGCTTCTTGGAGAGCTTTCGGAAAAGCTGCCTTATACAAGATTAGGAGATGTGGAGAATAAGGAAGTCTATGACTTTATGGCATCACCGCTGCAGTTTGAACAGACGGAGCCAGAACCGCAGAAGGGAGAACAGGCTTCCCGGGAAGTGAAAGCGGAATCCGAGATCAATCAGAAAACAGCTTCGATCATCATTCTGCTTCTGATATGTGGAACAATCCTTGCAGGCATAATCCGGCTGGTGCTTATGCAGAGGACGAGACGGCAGGCGTTAGAATTTTAATGCGGCCGTATATAAAGAGGGATAACTCTCGCAGAGGCAGATACCAAGCCTTTGTGTGGTTATATAATAATATTTTTCAAAGGAGGAAGAATGTCATGTTAAGAGTGGATTATGAGGTGCTGGCATCGTCATCATCAACATTACTACAGCAGAGCGAGGCTTTTGGGGACTGCATCGATATTATGACAAGTGTTATCCGCGACCTTCCGGATGCGTGGGAAGCAGAGACCTGTGACAGATTCGTAGAGCAGTACTTTGACGCAGAGCCAAAGCTAAAAGATGTAAAACAGATGATTGAAGATATGGCTATGCAGATGCGCCAGATTTCCGAGAATTTCGAGAAGGCAGATCAGGATATGAAGAGCCAGATGTAGACGAAGAGCCGGTCTTTCGGGAAACCGATAAGACCGGTATCCCAAAAAGGAGGCAGAGAGATGGCGGACATTACACAGGAGCAGCCAGCAGAGAGCCGGACGGATATCCAGATAGATACCAGCATCCTCACACAGCAGGAGAAGACTACCACATCCCTCTGTGATAAATATGATGTCCACGTATTTGGAGCAGATATAGAGGCATTGGAGCATGAACAGGAAAAGGAAGAAGAGCTGGAGCAGGAGAAAATACTGACGGATGTATTTACCAGACAGCCGAAGGCTGACAGGGAAGAGGTACTTCGGACAGTTATGGCGGCAGAGACCTCTGCTGTTGTGAGAAAAGAGTATGAAACAGAGGAAGAGGCGGGAGGCATTTCCATGTATGCATACCTGCTGCTGGGAATGCTGCTGGCAGGAACAGTTCTTTTTTACATAGATAAATGGAGAAAGGGAAGGCGCAGGAATGAAGCTGACAATTACAATTACCAACAGGAAGAGCAGGAAATCTTATGATATTCAGGCAGATTCCGGTCAGAGGATAGGAACGACGCTGCGGGTATTGAAGGAGAATCTTCCGGACTTTATCTGGACGGAGGGAAGCCTGATCCAGTCAGAGCGGACGAGAAGAAGAATACAGCCGGAGCAGACCTATGAGGAGGCGGGAATCTATACAGGAGACAGACTATGGATGATAGAAAAATACTGAAAAGATCACAATTGCATGCACAGGATTATTTTGACTATGAAAAATTAAAAGCGGCAGGGGAGCGTTTTCTGGAATGTGAATATGAGGCAGAGGGAGAGGATATCTGTTTTATCTATGAGATGGATGGAAAGAAGCCCTTAGAGGAGATCCTGAACGAGGAAAAGGAGATGAAATACCGGCTTCTGATTAATTTTGCCGGACTTGAACAGGCTTATATGCGGTATCAGATTCCCTTTGGCATGGAGGAATTATACTATGATGATAACTATCTGCTCTATGTGAGGGAGCGGGATCTGTATGAGCCGGGAAAGGGCGGAAGTAAAGAAGGATTCCTGAACATTTATAAAGCATTTGCAGGCGGGATTTTAAGCAGGCGTTATAGCGTGGAGAAGCTTCTGGAAAGCGGTATCGAGATCTTAAAAGGTGAGAAGGGCTTCCAGAAAATCTATGAATGTGAGAGCGCGCAGGAGGTAAAAGAAGAAATCCGGCGCCGGAAGGAAGAGCTGGCGGAGAATACCCGGCGGAGCTTCAGGATGGTATCAAAAAGAGGATTTCTCATGTGGAGGATTACAGCCGTGGCAGCAGTAATCCTGACACTTGCGCTTGGGGCCGGAGCATTTTATTTTGGAAAGCTTGTGATTCCAAAACAGGAGGCAGTGATTGCGGCAAATCAGAATTATATTGTGAATGATTATGTGGGGTGCATTGACAGCCTTGCTTCTCTTACGCCGGAGGAAATGGACAGAAATACAAAATATATTCTGGCGGCGTCCTATGCAAGGAGCGAGAGCTTAAAGCAGGAGGAGATCACGGTGATTGTAGAGAAGCTGTCGCCGGAGAGTAATGAGAAGGAGCTGGATTACTGGATATATCTGGGACGCAGGGAGCTTCAGGAAGCCGAGAATATGGCTATGGCTCTGTCGGATGATAAGCTGCTTGTGTACGCTTATATGAAGGAAGCAGACATTCTGGAGGGAAATACAGCCATGGACGGAGCCGAGAAGCAGGAGCGTCTGGATACGCTGGAGCAGGAGATAGAGAAGCTGGGAGCAAAATATGAGCCGGAGGAGGCAGAATAGGAAAATGGAACCAGTATTATTGAGTGATTTGAGAGAAGCAGAAAATCATAGCAGTATTATAAAAGATGGCTTTCATAGTCTGAGTATATTAAAAGATGCTGCGCAGGGGGAAACAAATGACGGAGCCAATCATACATGTATGGAGCTCTATGCTTCCATGCAGGAATGCTTGTCCTCTTATCTGGCAGCGGCAGACAGGGATGCAGGAAGGATCCGGGAGATAGGACTGCATTTTGCAGATGTAGACAGCGGGTTATCTGACGGAATGTAAATTATAGAAAAAGGAGCAGGCTTATATGGAAATTTGAAGGAGTATTATGGCTCGTTCCATATACCGGTGATAAGAGGCTTGATCTGCTGTGCGGAGAATCTGGAGGCGGAAAATGAAATTTATAGCTCCTTAATAGATTTATACTTTTCAGATGTTGGTTATGTAGATGAGGACGGGTTGGAAGAAGATGCTGAGAGAATACGCAGAACACTGGATATCATAGAAGAGGCGCCGCAGATGACTTCTGGTCTTTTTGGACTGAAAAGGTCTATGGAAAACCAGAAAAGAGATATTGAAGAAAAGCTGGAGAAGATAAATCAATTTGTGATAAATGCACAGGGGGTTTATAGCGGAAACCAAAACATGGAAGCGTTGATCAGACAAGGGATAGGAGTTATGCAGGGGATTTCTTATTGTTCATCGCAGCGGAGATTTCAAATAGAGGGGCTTTCGCTGGAATGGCAGAATGAACTGAATAAAAGCTGGGGCAGGAGGAATGAACTGGCAGGTACCGAATCGGAATTGATAAATCGAATAAAAGAACAGTGTCCTCAATTAAGTGAAGAAGAGATTGGCAGAATTCTGGAATATATGGTAGAAAATCCAGTAAAAGAGAATCAAACCCTGGAGGAGTATCTGACTATACATAAGACTGAGATAGACCGGCTTGGACTTGGAACGGGTGCGATATCGCAGGCATTTTCCATTACATATTCAATTCTTGGAGAGATAAATAAAGAACAGGGTAAATGGCTTTTGGAAAATGCTTCAAATGTATTGAATTATTCTAAAGGAACGGTAAAGGATATCATGCAATATACGGATGATGTTTCCAAAGCAACGCAAGTTGGAACAAAGGGTGCACAATATTCTAGGATTGGAGGTTCAAAAATTCCAATTATAGGGAGTGTGATTGATTATGGATTATTGAGGGCAGGGGGAGCAGGAGTTGGAGAATCAGCTATTAAAACAGCGGCGCATGCAGGCATTGGTTATGTAGTAGGAAATGTTGTGTCAACAGTAGTGCTTGCTTCAGCGGGAGGACCTGTTGGCTGGGTTATTGGAATAGGAGTAGCGACAACTGTCGGACTGGGAATAGGATTTGATTGGATTTATGACAACAATGAAATGTTGCAGGATGTTGGGAATACCATAGATAAGAAAATAGATGAAGCGGGCAAATGCTTGGATGCTCTGTTTACTGGAGTAGTTGAGATTTTTGAGTAAAGAATGGAGGAAATATGGAAATTATTCAAATTGCTTCCGATAAAAAGGGGGAAATATGGTTTTTTGATAAACATGAGAAAAAGTTAGTCAAAATGGATATAGGAATTATGCAGGATATCAACGGAACGAAGAATGTTCCTATAACAGGCATTATTATGGGAGGAAGTAGTATTCTGCTAGGGTTAATGGCATATTTTTCATATGTAAAATATGATGTGGATTGTTTGACGTTAGCCATGCTTATAAGTATTAGTTTGCTCATTTCCTATATGTACGCACGACATTATTTAAAGAAAGTTGAGGGTAAAGTAAGAAGCGTCGGACATAAATATGATTTTAGTCAAGAGGCGGTTAGTAATCTCTGTAAAGACGGGATAAAAGCTTATATAGCATTTGGTGAATTGCTTGTTATTGCAGCTATAACAGGATTTATATGTACTTATATTTATTTTAAGAGCAGGGAAATCCGAATGCTGATTTTGGGAATATTGTCAATTGATTATTTGTTTTCGGGGATTATAATACTCCACCCGGTTCAAAAGATGCTTTTTTGGATTAGAGTAAAAAGATTATACAGGTTGTAGAGGGGATTTTTGAATGAATATATTACTGTTGGGCACAGTTGTGCGTTTGAAAAAAGGAAAAGGAAAGATGATGATAACAAGCTGCCTGCCGTTATGTAACCACAACTGCGGAATAGGCTATCTAGATTATAGAGTATGTCTGCATCCGCATGGACAGACTAGTCTGCAATCTTATTTCTTAAATTAAGAAAATAGATGAAGCGGGAGAATGCTCAGATACATTATTTTCCGGGGTAGTAGAGATTTTGGGAAATGAATGAAAGGAAGAAATCATGAGGATTATTCAGGTTGTATCAGATAAACGGGCAGGAGTATGGTACTTTGATAAAGAAACAGAAAAATTAATAGAAATTAGTGAAAGTACTATGCTCAATATTAATGATATGAGCAATATACCAATTACAGGAATTATTGTGGGAGTCAGCTGTGGCTTGATGGGTTTAAAGTCTTATTTGTCTTCGATGAGTTTGAATATAAGCCATAAATATTTTTTTGTGGCAGCGTGTATAAGTATGATTATTTCGTATATATATGCAAGCAGGCATGTGCAGAAACTTGCATTAATAGTAAGAGACCAGGGGCGAAAGCATGATTTGGAGACGGGAGTGCTGAGATATATTTCCATGGCTGGAAAAAAGAACTATATTTACTTGGGATTGTTTACGATAATTATATTTATCATAGGAGCAGCATCTCTATATATTTATATGAAAAATGTTAAGGAGATTAGCTTTTTGCTTATGGGAATATTGTCATTAGATGTTACAGTGATGGCAATTGTTACATTGCATCCGATTCAGAAGCTGCTATTTTGGATTAAGGCAGGAAAATTGCGTGAATCATAGAGGGAGGAGATTTTAAAATGAGGATATTACCGTTGGGCACAGTTGTGCGTTTGAAAAAAGGAAAAGAAAAATATCCAATATCCCAGACTGACAATCCGGGAACTAGAAGAATAGAACGATTCAGAAATGAGGAGTAAGAAGATAAATGGAAGCCATGAAGATACAGTGTTTTGAGAGAAAACCAAGGGTGTGGATCGGGCCGGGGAGGGAAGCCGAGGATATCATGATCCCGGAAATGGCCTGCTCTCTGCTGCTCCTGCGCGGGCAGTTTCTGGCGAAATGGGAGGCAGAAGCCGAAGGTAAAAATTCAGGCGGGGAAGTCCTGCTGAACGGCAGGAGGATAGAGGACGGACAGGGAAGTTTATCCGAGGGAGATGAATTGCAGATTTATACGGAGGATAGCGGGATACCTGTGAAAATCAGCTTGTTTGAGGGCTCTCTGGAGATAGAAGGCCCTGAGGGGATGTATCAGTCCTCTCTGCTTCCGGTGCGTCCGCAGGGAGAGTATTTTCCGGGATTTCCCCATTATAAGCGTTCTCCCAGAGTGAATTATCATATTGAGAACCAGAAAATAGCGATTGAAGCGCCGCCGCAGAAAAAGGAGATGGCCAAAGGCGGACTGGTGCAGGTGATCGTACCGCCCCTTTGTATGCTGACACTGACGGTTGCTATGGGAATCCTGATGAACCGGGGGCCTTATGTATTTATGAGCGCCGGGATGACATTGATCACGACGATATTTTCCATACAGAAATTTTTCTCTGACCGGAAGGAGCGTAAGGCCCAAAATGCAGAGCGGGAGAAAATCTATGAGGAGTATCTTCTCCGCACCAGAAAGCGCATCCGCAGGGCGAGAGCAGAGGAAAGGGAGGCGCTGGAATATCAGAATCCAAAATTTTCGGAAATAGCGGAGATGATAAACCGTTACAGTAGCAGGCTGTATGAGCGGTCGGCGCTGGATGATGATTTCCTGACGGTGAACTTAGGCTTCTCCCAGGGGAAATCTCAGGTTGAGGTAAGCTTTGCGGGAAAAGAGCTGGAGATCAAGAAGGATGAGCTGGCGAAGAAAGCAGAGGATATCGTAAAGGAATTTCGTCAGATACCGGATGTTCCAGTTACCGTGGATCTGAAACGGTCGCATCTTGGAATTGTGGGAACGAAAAGCGACGTTCATGAACAGCTCAAATATCTGCTGGCGCAGATTACATTCTTCCAGAGCTATCATGACCTGCAGATCATACATATCCACGATGCGAAGTATAAAGAGGAATTCAGCTATACCAGATGGTATCCCCATCTGCGTATCCGTTCCATCAATGTAGTGGGGAATATCACGGATGAACAGGCGAGGGATCAGATATTAGGAAGCATCCAGCAGATTTTAAAGGAGCGGAAGCTGAAGCTGGAGGAGGAACGGCAGGAGACGGTATTTCTTCCGCATCTGCTCTTCCTGATCGATGAACCGAAGCTGATATTGAACCATGCGGTTATGGAATATCTGCAGAGCAAGAACCGGAACCTTGGATTCAGCATCATCTATACCTCGGAGCGGACAGCCAGTCTTCCGGAAAATATCCGTACGGTATGTCTGATCAAGAACTCTAGGCAGGGAGAACTGGTGCTGAAGGAAGGAAAGAAGGTAAGCCGTCAGTTTGACACGCAGCATACGGAGGGCATTGATCTGGAATGGCTGGCCCGGTCCCTGAGTGCGCTGATCCACGAGCAGGGGATCAGCAGCAGGATACCGGAAAGCATTACATTCTTTGACATGTATCACATAGAGCATCCGGAGGAGCTGAATGTAAAGGAGCGGTGGCAGAAAAATGAGTCCCACAAATCCCTTGCAGTGCCGTTAGGAGTACGTGCAGAGGAGGATTATGTGGAACTGAACCTTCATGAGAAAGCCCACGGCCCACACGGGCTGGTGGCGGGAACCACCGGTTCCGGAAAGTCGGAAATCGTGCAGTCCTATATCTTGTCGCTGGCAGTGAATTTTCATCCTCATGAGGCGGGATTCCTGCTGATCGATTATAAGGGCGGAGGCATGGCGAACCTGTTTGCAGAGCTTCCCCATCTGCTGGGGACGATCACGAACCTTGACAAGGCAGAGAGCATGAGGGCGATGGCGTCCATTAAAAGCGAGATGGCAAGGAGGCAGAGGATATTCGGAGAGCATAGCGTAAATCACATCAACGGTTATAACAAGCTGTTTAAGCTTGGCAGGGTGGAGGAGCCGCTTCCTCATTTGTTCTTGATCAGTGATGAGTTTGCAGAGCTTAAGAAGGAACAGCCGGAATTTATGACGGAGCTGGTATCGGCGGCCCGTATCGGCCGGAGCCTTGGAATCCACCTGATCCTGGCAACCCAGAAGCCCACAGGCGTGGTGGACGACCAGATCTGGACCAACAGCAAATTTAAGCTGTGCTTGAAGGTACAGAATGAAGGGGACAGCAAGGAAATGCTGAAAACTCCGGATGCCGCCAACATCACACAGGCAGGACGGGCGTACCTGCAGGTAGGAAATAATGAAATCTATGAGCTGTTCCAGTCGGCGTGGAGCGGCGCTTCCTACAGCAGCGGCCAGACCGCGGAGGAGAAGGAGGATGACAGGGTCTATCTGGTAAATGCTCTGGGACAGGGAGAATTGATCAATCAGGATTTGAGCGGTACGGCAGAGAGTAACCAGATTAAGAAGACTCAGCTGGATGTGATCGTGGAGCATCTTCAGAAGGTCTATCAGGAGGAGCATGCCAAAGAGGTGATGAAGCCGTGGCTTCCTTCCCTGCCCGGCCTGTTGGAATCGCCGTACACCAAAGAAGTAAGAGACAGCGCCGGATTTACGGAGGGAGATTATACCCTTGGCATCGGCATGATCGACATTCCGGAGGAGCAGACACAGGAAGAATATACATTGGATCTGATCAAGAACGGGCATCTCCTCTACATGGCCTCCAGCGGTTATGGGAAATCCACATTCCTGACCAATATCGTAATCGGACTTGCCATGAAGAATTCGGTGCGGAACCTGAATTTCTATATCTGGGATCTGGGGAACAGCGCGCTGATTACATTGAGCGGACTGCCCCACACGGCGGATTATATGGGACTGGATGACACAGAAAAGACGGCAAAGTTCCAGAAGATGATTCTAAACGAGATCGCAGACAGAAAGAGAAAATTTGCCCGGGCAATGGCACAGAATTTCCATGTATACAACGAGAGCCAGAAAGAGAAATTAAAGGCAATTGTGATTGTGATAGATAATTATGATGCAATCCGTGAGGTCAGCGATACCGTAGAAAGCTTCATACAGAAGGCGGCCCGCGACGGAGCCGGACTGGGAATCTATCTTCTGGTAACGATGACCAGGATTAACGCAATGCGGGGGGCGGTCATGAATAATTTCAAAGAAAAGATCGGCGGATTTAATTTTGAACCGGGAGAGAACCGGACATTTGTGGGAAAGAGTGATTACAGCCTGCCGGAGGATAAGAAGGGCAGGGCGCTGGTTAAGCGTGAGAATGTGAATGTTATGCAGCTATATATGCCGGTACCGGGAAGCACGGAGCTGGAATACAGCCGCAATATCAAGGAGCTGACATCGGCGATTGCACAGGCAAGCACCGAGAAAAGGGCAGAGGGGATTCCGGTACTGCCGGAGACCTTCGTATTCCAGCAAATGAGGGAATATGAGAGCATGGACTCGGAAAGCATATCGCTGGGATTGGAAATAGAGAGTGTAAAGCTTGCAGGAATGGGAAAACGGGAAAGTCCATTTTTGATTATCGGTCCGGGAAGGAGCGGAAAGACGAACGCGCTGTATATTATGCTGGAGCAGTATACAAAGGACAGCGAGGTATATTTGTTTGAATCTAAGAAAAAGGACTGCCTTTATTGGAAAGGCAATGCTGCGGTACATTATTTAGACCACGAAGATGCAATTGAAGATGCATTAGAGGATCTGACGGACGAAATAGCAGTCAGGAGAAGGGAGATGGAAAACAGAACCGGCATTATGAATCAGGAAAAGAGGATTGTACTGGTAATTAATGAGGTAGAGGATTTGGTGGAAATATCTGACGAGAAGAAGTGTATGGAACTATTTCAAAGTGCATCGGAGGCAGGGCTGGAGCTTGTATTCCTTGGAGAGAGCAATAAGCTGAAGGGAAGAGATGTGCTGAGTAAATATGTAAAAACCAGTGTTTATGGATTAGTACTCGGCGAACAGGGAATGACGGAGGTATTTCCGGTAGGAAGGAGCCGTGAACTGCCGAAACGGATAGAGGAGGGCTTGCTGTTCAGGCAGGGTGAGTATATCCGTCTGATGCTGCCAAAATGGGAACAGGAGGAATAGAAGATGGGATTAGATGATATATGGGGCGAAATCTGTAGATTTTTTATTGATGTATCAGAATATCTGGATGCAGGACAGAATGTTTCAAAATATGAAAAAGCGGCTGAGAGGCTGGAAAAGAAAATAAAATCATGTCAGGAAAAGATAGATAATCTAAATACTAGCAAATCCGGGCAGGCGGAACGATATAAGATTTGCAGCACGTCAGCAGGGGGAGAACTGAGAACAGTATATGATAAAAAGGTTGAGAAATGGGATGAAAAATACGACAAGACAATGAGGAAAACGGATGAAATGCTTGAAACAGCCCGGGAAAAAGCAAGGGAAGCAAGAGAAAAGGCGGCAGAATGGAAGGAGAGACAGGCGCGGGAAGAAAGTGATATCCGAAGGCGGGTGTGGGGTAAACAGGAAGACGAAAAACAGAAGAAAGAAAAAGAGAAGAAGAAAAATGAAAGCAGGAAATAGAAAGGGGAAGATTCATGGGAACTGTATTTAAATGTGACGGAGCCGTCATGAAGAGCGTTCTTGGGAAAGTGGAGCAGATTCAGGATATACTTCAGGAAACATACCGTGCGGGAAATAGTATTTTGGGGGATATACAATCCAAAACGGCGTGGACAGGGGATGCACAGAAAACAATGGAGGCTTTTCTGGACCTAGTAGTGCAGTACCACGGGGATCTTGGAAACGGCGGCGGTACGCCGGCGGCAGGAGCGGCAAAGGCATTGTACGAATTACAGGATAATCTTAGCGGATTTTATGACGGGTGGGAAGAATGGCAGGATTTACAGAAAATACATTGAAATTAACAGAGGAAGAATTAATCTTTATGAATAGTGTTACGAAAGGGCC
>CAJTZE010000066.1 GCA_910584265.1 uncultured Dorea sp.
TTCAACAAAAAGATAAATCAAAAAGAAAGTTGCCAACGATTACTTGACAGTAACCGACAGAGGAAACCATCAAACCGCTCAATGACAAACAGGGATAAATGCGCTATAATAGGATTAGTACTACTGTTTGTCAAGCGTCCGTTATAGGAGGAATGAACACATGGCGGCATTGTAAATATGGGAGTAAGGAACGCGGACGGGAGCGGGATATTTTGATGAGATAAGGTTAAAATAGCAGCAGGGTGAAAATATGATGGAACGAAAGGGATTCGTGCTTATGGTCAAAGGGAGTAATTTTTTGGTATTTTTATGTTTATACTTACAGGAGGGGTTCAAATGCTATCAAAACAATTAAGGGAAGAATGCGGAAAAGCAGGCCTGACCGGGTTTCTTTTCCGGAAACGTGAGTTAGGGGCGGAGTTTGATCAAAATGTGGTGGTGCAAAATGGGGACTTATATAATAAGTGATATTCATGGTTGCTACGATGAATTTCTCCGTATGCTTGAGAGAATAAATTTTTCTGATTCCGACAGGATGATCCTGGCCGGGGATTATATTGACCGGGGGAAGAACAGCTATGAGATGCTGAGATGGCTGGAGCATTGTCCGGATCATGTATGTCTTATCCGGGGAAATCACGAGGAGGAATTTGCTGAGAATGTGGATCTGATGTGCCTGCTGAACGAAAAGGAGGGACTGAGGTACGATCCGGCTTCCAATGCCGGTACAGCGGTACTCTATGCGTCTGTGAAGCGCATTTTAGCAGAAAGCAGGCTTTCGATCCTGTATTTTGACCTGTACGGAACGATCGGCCGCCTGATCAGGCAGTCAGGCGTTACGCTTAACGATTTGTGCAGATGGGCAGAGTTCATCCGCAGGATGCCTTATTATTACGAGCTGACTGCCGGAGACAGAGCGTGCATTGTGGTACATGCAGGATATGCGGAATCGGCGGAACAGATCGGGGCGCGTTATTCCGGCCTGGAGAGATTTTATCTATATGCCAGGGAGGATGCTTTTCGGCTGGGCGGTAAACGGCACGGCATGGTGATCGCCGGTCATACGCCGACGATTATCAAGGGAGATTTTGTCTATAATAAAGGGCGGGTGTTCCGGTACTACGATGCGGAAAAGGACTGCGTATTTTATGACATTGACTGTGGCTGCGTGTTCCGCTGGCGGGAGCCGGATGCGAGGCTTGCCTGCATCCGGGCGGAGGATGAGCAGGTATTTTATATGTGAGCTTTCCTCTTAAAACTCCAGGTAATTGTGCATGGATCACTGATATTGTGTATAATAAAGATAAGCTCAGGAGTACCGGCAGAGCCGGACAAAAAGATAGGAATACAGGGAGGGAATCATGTTAGAGAAACTGGATTTAACAAAACGTCTGGGTAAGGCAGAGTACAAGAAAAAAATGAAAAAGCTAGAGCCAAAGCTAGGCAGGCTCCAGAGGGAGTGCAGGGAACTTGGGATCCCGGTTATTATCGCATTTGAAGGATACGGGGCGTCCGGCAAGGGCGTTCAGATCGGAGAGCTGATCAGGGCGCTTGATCCAAGAGGATTTGAGGTATATGCGGTCAAGAATGAGACGGAAGAGGAGAAGATGTATCCGTTTATGTGGAGATTCTGGACAAAATTACCTGCAGACGGACGTATCGGAATCTATGACAGCAGCTGGTACCGCAGGGTACTGATCGACCGGTTTGATAAGAAAGTGAATAAGAGCGGGCTTTCGGATGCCTACCGCTCTATTTGTTCCTTTGAGGAGCAGCTGACTGCCGGCGGCATGGTGATGATCAAGATATTTCTTGCAATTGATAAGAAGGAGCAGAAGAAGCGTTTTGAAAGGCTCCTTGCTTCGGCTGAAACTGCCTGGCGCGTAAGCGAAGGGGATTTGAAGAGGCATAAGAATTTTGATAAATATGAAAAGCTCAATGAAGAGATGCTGACCCGTACGGATACGGATTATGCGCCGTGGAATATTGTGGAGGCGGTAGACCGGAGGTTTGCGGCAGTCAAGGTATATGAGATTGTCATTCAGATATTGGAGGAAAAGCTGAGGGAAGTGAAGAAGCAGAGAAAAGCACCACAGGAGGCAGAGCATATGCCTTCCCTGTCCGCACAGAATGACAGGCTGAAGGAGTCGATTCTTAGCAAGACGGATTTGAGCCGTTCCTATACAAAGGAAGAGTATAAGAAGAAGCTTGGCAGGCTGCAGAAGAAGATGGAGAAGCTTCACGGTGAGCTTTACCGCAGGAGGATCCCGGTGGTTCTGGGCTTTGAAGGCTGGGATGCCGGCGGCAAGGGCGGCGCTATTAAGCGTTTGACGGAGAGGATGGATCCAAGAGGGTATGTGGTGCATCCCACAGCGTCGCCCAATGATATGGAGAAGGCGCATCATTATCTCTGGAGATTCTGGGCGGACATGCCCAAGGCAGGCCATGTGACTATATTCGACCGTACCTGGTACGGAAGGGTTATGGTGGAACGGATTGAGGGCTTCTGTACGAAACAGGAGTGGCAGAGAGCCTACAAAGAGATGAATGACATGGAGAAGGATCTGACAGATGCAGGAGCAATTGTCTTAAAGTTCTGGATGCAGATCGATAAGCAGGAGCAGGCAAGAAGATTTCAGGCAAGGCAGGAGAACCCGGAGAAGCAGTGGAAGATTACCGATGAGGACTGGCGCAACCGGGAGAAGTGGGATCAGTATGAGGAAGCGGTGGATGAGATGCTGATCCGGACTTCTACGCCGAATGCCCCTTGGATCGTTGTGGAGGGAAACAACAAGTATTATGCAAGGATTAAGGTGTTAGAGACGGTTGTAAAGACCATAGAAGAGCGTCTTGGGAAGGCTTAAGGTTTCAGGGGAACAGTTATGGACGGGGGATGTCAATCTGCTTGATATCCTCCTTTTTTCTGCATATTTTTTTGGGTATTTTTTTGGGAAAAAAGTATTTACAGATATGGAAAAATCAGACATGTTATGATACTATAGGATACGGTATGCGGAATTGTTTTCCGATAATCGATAACCGAATAGAATCTTTTCAGGAGAGGACAGGCATATGAAATATATTACATATCATGATGAATCAAAGGTATTTGTTTTAAAAACGAAGAACAGTATGTATCAGATGCAGATTATTGATTATAACACATTGGTTCATTTGTATTATGGGGCGAATGTAGGTGATACGGAGATTACACATAGACTGATGTTTCTGGACAGAGGCTTTTCCGGCAATCCCTATGAGGCGGGAGAGGACCGGACCTTTTCCTTTGACGTGCTCCCTCAGGAGTATTCCGGATATGGTAACGGGGATTACCGTATTAACAGTCTGGAAGCAGAGCATGAGGACGGAAGCGACGCAGTACATCTGCAATATGAATCCCACCGGATGTATGAGGGTAAATATTCCCTTCATGGACTTCCCTGCATGTACGGGGATGAGGATGAGGCGGAGACGCTGGAGATTACGCTGTGCGACCATCTCAGTAACCTGAAGGTACACCTGCTTTACGGGGTATTTCCGAAGCTGGATGTGATTACCAGAGCGGTACGCATGGAGAACCAGGGAGAAAAGCAGGTGAAGGTCCAGCGCGCCATGTCTATGGAGATGGATTACCCGAACCGCCATATGGATTTTATACATTTTTATGGAAGACATACCATGGAGCGCCTTATGGAGCGGCTTCCGCTCCACCATGGGGTGCAGTCTGTGGAAAGTAAGAGGGGGATGTCCAGCCATCAGCATAATCCTTTTGTGATCCTTTGTGATAAGAGTACTACGGAGACCCATGGGGAATGCTATGGATATGCGCTGGCGTACAGCGGAAACCACCGCTGCGAGATTGAAGTAGACCAGATGGAGCAGACAAGGATCGTGATGGGGATCCATCCTTATCATTTTTCCTACCGCTTGAATAAAGGAGACACCTTTGAGACCCCGGAGGCCATCATTGCTTATTCTTCCGAGGGACTGGGCAAGCTGTCGCGCATTTACCACGATGCTTACCGCTCTAACCTGATCCGCAGTAAATATGTGGATCAGCCGAGGCCGATCCTGGTAAATAACTGGGAAGCTACCTATTTTGATTTTAATGAAGAGAAATTGTTTGAGATTGCCAAGACAGCGAAGGAGATCGGACTGGATATGTTTGTTATGGACGACGGTTGGTTTGGCAACCGGAATTCGGATTATACCAGTCTCGGAGACTGGGAGGTCAATGAGGAGAAGTTAAGAGGCGGCCTTCCGAAGTTAGTTGAGCGGATTAACGGAATGGGAATGAAATTCGGTCTGTGGATCGAGCCGGAGATGATCTCCGAGGACAGCAAGCTTTATAAGGAGCATCCAGATTGGGTGCTGAGAATTCCCGGAAGACGGATGAACAGAAGCCGTCATCAGCTGAATCTTGACATTACCCGCAAGGAAGTCAGAGACCATATTATGGAGAAGATTTTCCGGGTTCTGGACAGCTGCAAGGTTGATTATGTAAAGTGGGATATGAACCGGGCTGTGGATAATGTGTATTCAGAGGCGCTTCCTGCAGAGCGCCAGGGAGAGGTGTTCCACCGCTATGTGATGGGCGTTTATGAGATGATGGACCGTCTGGTTACCAGATATCCGGATCTTTTGTTTGAAAACTGTGCGGGCGGAGGCGGAAGATTTGACGCAGGCATGCTGTATTATTCCCCGCAGATCTGGTGCAGTGATAACACCGATGCGATTGACAGGCTGAGGATCCAGTATGGCACTTCCTTTGGCTATCCGGTCAGCGCTATGGGGGCTCATGTCAGCGTGTGCCCGAATCACGGGACAGGGCGGACAACGCCGTTTGACACGAGAGCGGTGGTGGCAAGTGCGGGAACCTTTGGCTATGAGCTGGATCTTGCAAAGCTGACGGAGGAAGAGAAGGAAGCGGCTAAGCGTCATATCAGGGAATATAAGGAGATGGAGATGCTGGTGCTGAACGGCGATTATTACCGCCTGACCAATCCATACCGGAACCATGAGTATGTGCTGTGGCAGTTCGTGTCGAAGGATAAGAAAGAGACGGTTGTGAATGGGGTTATGCTGCGCAATGAATCGAATCCCCATATCCATCTGATCTATCTGGAGGGTCTCCTGCCGGATAAGCATTATAAGGATGCGGAGACCGGCGCTGTTTATACCGGCGCGGCATTGATGTATGCAGGAGTTCCGCTTCCTGTGGGCATGGGGGATTACCAGCCGTTGAAGTATAAATTCTGTATGATAGATGAAGGACAGGAATGATAGGATGATATCAGAGCGGGTACAGAGGATCCGTCCCTCTAAGACGGTGGAGATTACCAGCAGGGTAGCCGAGCTGAAACAACAGGGAAGGAGTTTGATCGGCTTCAATGTGGGCGAGCCGGATTTTTCGACTCCGGAGCATATCTGCCGGGCGGCAGAGGAGGCTATGCGGCAGGGCTTTACCAAATATACGCCTGTGACGGGCATTTTAGAGCTCAGAAGGGCAATCGCCGAAAAGCTTGAACGGGAGAACCGGGTGCGGTATTCCGTGGATGAGATCACAATAGGAGCGGGAGCGAAGCAGTGTATTCTGGCGGCGCTTCTGGCTGTCTGTAACCCGGGGGATGAGGTGCTGATTCCTTATCCCTGCTGGGTGAGCTATCCGGAGCTTGTGAAGCTTACGGACGGGGAGCCGGTGATGGTTCCCTGCAGGGAGGATTTTTCACTGGATATTGCCGCAGTCCGCAAAGCGGTTACAAAGCGCACCAAGGCGGTTATGATCAATACGCCGAACAATCCCACGGGAGCCGTTTATGACCGGCAGTCTTTAGAGGATCTGGCGTCGCTTGCCGTGGAGCATGATTTTTATATTATATCAGATGAGGTATATGAAAAATTTGTATATGGCGGAAGAGAGCATGTTTCGCCCGCTTCTTTTTCGGAGGAAGTGAAGAAGCTTACTATTCTGATCAACGGCATGTCAAAGACCTATGCCATGACAGGATGGAGGATTGGTTATATTGCGGCTGACAGGGAGGTTATAAAGGCAGTGAATGTGCTGCAGGGACAGATGCTTTCCTGTGTGCAGTCCCTGTCCCAGAAGGCGGCTGTGGCGGCTCTTGCCGGAACACAGGAGCCGCTGGAGAACATGATCCGGGAATTTGAAAGCCGGAGGAATTATATGAGGGAACGGCTGAATCAGATGCCGGGAATTTCCTGCATGGATGCAATGGGGGCATTTTATCTGCTGGCAGACGTTAGAAGCTTTTATGGCAGAAACGCCGGAGGAGCCGTGATAGAGGATGACGGACAGATGGCGAAGTATCTGCTGGAGGAAGCGGGGATTGCAGTGGTTCCGGGAAATGCATTTTTTGCGCCGGGATATCTGAGGTTTTCTTATAGTAATTCCATGGAACAGATCGAGAAGGGGATGGACCAGATGGAGCAGGCTTTAAAGAAGCTGTCCTGAGAGCCGTGCATGATATGATGGAGAAGATACAATGAAGTATTACTATGCGCCGATGGAAGGCATTACGGGATATCTGCACCGTAATGCCTGCCATTCTTTTTTTTCGGAAATTGATAAATATTTTACCGCTTTTCTTTCGCCGAATGAGAGAGGAAAGCTAAATAGCAGAGAGAAAAATGACATCCTGCCGGAGCATAATGAGGGGATTTATCTGGTGCCTCAGATTATGACAAACCGCGCAGACTGTTTTCTTGCAGGAGAGAAAACCCTCCGAAGCTATGGGTATAAGGAGATCAACCTGAATCTGGGATGCCCGTCAAGGACGGTGGTATCAAAGTACCGAGGTGCAGGATTTCTTGCAAAACCGGAGGAGCTGGATCATTTTCTGGAGGAAATATTTGCACATACGGAGTGTATGATCTCTGTTAAGACAAGGATCGGGCGGGATGATATAGAAGAATTTCCAAGACTTCTGGAGATTTATAATAAATATCCGCTGAAGGAGCTGATCATCCATCCCCGTACACAGAAGGAATTCTACAAGGGGACGCCCCATCAGGATGTGTTTTCCTATGGGGTGAAGAACAGCCGGAGCCCGGTGTGCTATAACGGAGATATTGCCGATTTGAAGGCATATAAAGAGTGGGCCGGAAAGTTTCCGGAGGCGGACCGGGTCATGATCGGGAGAGGGCTTCTTACAAATCCGGGGCTGATCGGAGTATTAAAGGGCGGCCCGATGCCGGAAAAGGAGAAGATCCGGGAATTTCATGATGCAATTTATCATGCATATCAGGAGGAAATGCCCGGCGGCAGGGTGGTCCTGTTCAAAATGAAGGAGCTGTGGGTATATATGATCCGGTTATTTACGGATTCTAAGAAATATGGTAAGCGGATCCGCAAAGCGGAAAAGCTTCCCGCCTATGAGGATGCGGTGCGGGACTTATTCGCAGAGCAGGATATTTCCGTAAAATAGATTCCATTCTGCCTGATATGTGGTATAATATATTTGCTGTAGGAGCTGTCAGTCAGAATCGCATTACTAAGGAGGAATGGCTATGAAACTGGTGATTACAATGAGCAGGCGGTATGGGACAGGAGCAAGCCGGATTGCAGAGGAGCTTTCTGAGCGTCTGGATATTCCGGTATATGACAAGGCAATTGTGATGGAGAAGCTGGGAAGCGACAGCTATGAATCGGAGGCTTCGGTTATCCGGGAATTGTCAAAGGAGCCATGTATTATCCTTGGGCGGTGCGCGTCTGAGATCTTAAAGGACAGGAGAAATGTATTCAATATCTATATCTGTGCGGACAAGGAAGACAGGATCCGCCGTATTATGGAGCTTGAGGATATTTCCTATGAAGAGGCGGCGGCAAAAGTAAAGCAGACGGATGCAGAGCGGTCTGCATATTACCATGAACATACCGGCAAGGCCTGGGGAGACGTAAATAATTACCATATGATCCTCAATACTTCGGATTTGGGAGTTGAACAGTGTGCGGATGTACTGATCCGGTATTTTGAGCGGAAAGAATTTATATAGATAAATTGTCCTTTGGGTAAACTTATGTTATACTGGAAACAGTTTATATGAATAAGGAGCAGACTTATGAAGAGAGTACTACTGAAATTAAGCGGCGAAGCTCTTGCAGGGGATAAGAAGACAGGATTTGACGAGGCAACATGCATGGGCGTAGCAGAGCAGGTGAAAAAGCTTGTGGAAGACGGGCTGCAGGTTTCCATTGTTACAGGAGGCGGTAATTTCTGGAGAGGACGTACCAGCGGGACCATTGACCGGACGAAGGCGGATCAGATCGGGATGCTGGCTACCGTGATGAACTGTATCTATGTGTCGGAGATTTTCCGCTATGCGGGGATGAAGACGGAAGTATTTACGCCGTTTGTGTGCGGTGCGTTTACCACATTGTTTTCTAAGGATAAGGCCCTTGAGGCGCTGGAGGAAGGAAAGGTGATCTTCTTTGCGGGCGGAACGGGGCATCCATATTTCTCAACAGATACCGGGGCGGTGCTAAGGGCTATTGAGATAGAAGCGGATGCGATGCTCCTTGCCAAGGCCATTGACGGAATCTATGACAGTGATCCGAAGGTGAACCCGCAGGCGAAGAAGTATGATGAGATTTCCATTCGGGAGATTATTGATAAGAAGCTTATGGCAGTGGATCTGACGGCTTCGATTCTGTGTCTGGAGAATAAGATGCCGATGCTGGTATTTGGCTTGAATGAAGAGAACGGTATTGTGGAAACCATGTCAGGAACATTTACAGGCACGAAGGTGACTGTTTAAGTAAGGGAGGATATAGTGATGAATGAAAGATTACAGGTATACGAAGAGAAGATGAAGAAGACTCTGGCAAGCCTTGAGGCGGATTTGATGACCATCCGTGCGGGCCGTGCGAACCCGAATATTCTGAATAAGATTATGGTTGATTATTATGGAACGCCGACGCCGCTTCAGCAGGTGGGCAATATCTCTGTGCCGGAGGCGCGTATGATCGTGATCCAGCCGTGGGAGAAGAGCATGATCAAGGCGGTTGAGAAGGCGATCAATATGTCGGATATCGGAATCAACCCTACCAATGACGGACAGGTTATCCGTCTGGTGTTCCCGGAGCTTACAGAGGACCGCAGAAAAGAGCTGGTGAAGGATGTAAAGAAAAAGGGAGAGCAGGCGAAGGTCGCAGTCAGGAATATCCGCCGCGACGGCAATGACAGCTTAAAGAAGCTGAAGGGCAGCGACATTTCCGAGGACGAGATTAAAGATATGGAGACACAGCTTCAGAAGACCACCGATAAGTATATCAAAGAGGTAGACAAAGCGGTGGAATCTAAGTCAAAAGAGGTTATGACTGTTTAATTTGGCGAATAAATATATCATATACAAGAAACCGGCGGTTTATGATAACCGGCAGCAGCTTATTTATGGGAAAGAGATACAGGGATGGGACAGATGTCCCGTCTCTGTTTGGCGTTGCCGGGATCCGAAGAGGGACGCGCATGTCAGGAATTCTGGAAGCTTTTCGGAGGAAATACTGACTTTCAATGGTATACAGCCGGTCGGGAGGGTTAAAATATGAATATACCACAGCATGTGGCGATAATACTGGATGGTAACGGGCGCTGGGCAAAATCCAAAGGTATGCCGAGAAACTATGGCCATGCTCAGGGAAGCAAGAATGTGGAACGGATCTGCGAGGAAGCATGGCGGATGGGGATTAAGTATCTAACGGTGTATGCATTTTCTACAGAGAATTGGAACAGGCCGGCGGATGAAGTGAATGCGTTGATGAAGCTTCTGCGCAATTATATGAAGACTTGTCTTTCTACTGCGGCAAAGAATGATATGAAGGTCCGGGTGATCGGCGACATCACCAGGCTTGACGCAGATATCAGGAAGCGGATTCTGGAGCTTGAGGAAGCTACCAGAAATAACGGAGGCTTGAATTTCCAGATTGCCATCAACTACGGAAGCCGGGATGAGCTGATCAGGGCGATGCGCGGTCTTGCAGGGGACTGTGCTGCTGGAAAGGTGAGGCCGGAGGAGATAAACGAGACGGTATTTGAGAGATACTTAGATACCAGAGGGATCCCTGACCCGGATCTGCTGATCCGGACCAGCGGAGAACAGCGGCTGTCTAATTTCCTGTTATGGCAGCTTGCCTATACGGAGTTTTATTTTGCTGATGTTCACTGGCCGGATTTTACGAAGGAAGAGCTTTTGAAGGCGGTTCGGGCATACAACGCAAGAGACAGGCGCTTTGGGGGCGTGAAGGAGGTAACAGATGTTTAAGACAAGACTGCTTAGCGGAATTGCATTAGTGATTGTACTGATTGTCACGGTGGGAACCGGAGGGCCTCTTTTGTACGGTCTCTTATTGACAGCCAGCCTGATCGGCTTAACGGAGCTGTATAAGGTGGTAAAGATACAGGAGAAAGCGCTGGGTGTTGTGGGATATTTGGCGGCAGTTGGTTATTATGAGCTTCTGTACCTGAATAGAATGGAATATGCGGTGCCTTTATTTATTTTGCTTTTGATGCTGGCTATGGCGGTTTATGTATTTGCTTACCCTAAGTTCCGCGCAGAGCAGGTAACGATGGCGTTCTTTGGGGTGTTTTATGTGGCTGTGATGCTGTCCTTTGTATATCAGACCAGGGAACTGCCCGACGGCGGAGTGATGGTATGGCTGATTTTCTTAAGCTCCTGGGGCTGCGATACCTGTGCTTACTGCGTGGGGATGTTGTTTGGAAAGCACAAAATGGCGCCGGTATTAAGTCCGAAAAAATCCGTAGAAGGAGGCGTCGGAGGTATTGTTGGCGCTGCTCTTTTAGGCACAATATTTGCGGTCTGCATGAACAGGTTCGCGGGGGCATCGGTGAGTCCCCTGCTCTGTGCGGTAATCTGCGGAGCAGGCGGAGCCATTTCCCAGATCGGGGATCTGTGTGCATCTGCGATTAAAAGAAACCATGAGATTAAAGATTACGGGAAGCTGATACCCGGGCATGGAGGGATCCTTGACCGGTTTGACAGCGTGATCTTCACAGCACCCATTATCTATTATCTGACGATATATTTGGGATAACAAATTATGATTCAATGCGGGAGGTAAGCTTTGGGGATTATTATAGCAATCGTACTATTCAGCGTTATTGTGCTGTTTCATGAGCTGGGACATTTTCTGGCGGCAAGGCTGAATGGGATAGAAGTGGACGAATTTGCACTGGGTATGGGACCGCTTCTGTTTTCAAAGGAATACAAGGGAACAAGATACTGCATCCGGGCGCTTCCAATCGGGGGAGCCTGTATGATGGGAGAGGATGATGAGGCTACCGGAGAAGAGGGAAATTTCCACAGTAAACCGGTTTGGGCAAGAATTATGGTAATTGTAGCCGGCCCGGTGTTCAATTTTATTATGGCATTTGTGCTTTCCGTGATCCTTACGGTTATGGTCGGCTATGACCCGCCTACAGTATCGGAGATCAGTCAGGGAAGTCCTGCAAAGGAAGCAGGCTTACAGGCTGGAGATAGGATTGTGAGGATGGGAAATAAGAAGATTCATATTTTCCGGGAAATATCGGCTTATAATCAATTTCATCAGGGAGAGACGGTGGATGTGACCTATGAGAGGGGCGGAGAACGCCATACAGTAACGATAAAACCGGCATATGATGAAGAGCTGGATTATTATCTTCTGGGAGTCGGCAGAGGGGCAAATCAGAAGGCAGGATTCTTTACATCACTCCAATACGGAGCCTATGAGGTGAAGTATTGGGTATGCGTAACGGCTTCGGGACTTAAGATGCTTCTAACCGGCCGGGCAGGACTGGATCAGATGTCCGGGCCTGTGGGGATTGTCAATATGGTGGATGATGCCTATACTTCAAGTGTATCGTATGGGTTTTCCGTGATAGCGGCAAATATGATGAATATGGCAATTCTGCTGTCGGCTAATCTCGGGGTGATGAATCTGCTTCCAATCCCTGCACTGGACGGAGGACGGCTGGTGTTTTTGATCCTAGAAGCCATAAGAAGGAAAAGGGTGCCGCCGGAGAAGGAGGGGTATGTACACTTTATCGGGTTTGCACTGCTGATGGTGTTGATGGTAGTTGTTCTGTACAACGATATAAGAAGATTGATTTTGTAGAAAGATTGGCATGTGTTAAGGATTGATTTCGCCGTTTATATTCATAATTATAAATCGGTGAAATCAATTTCCCCGGAGGATGAATTATACGGAAGATAACTATATGGTTTGTTATAGTGCCAAAGTATGATATCATAATGAGAGAAACTCAAACTTTACATGATAAACTAAAGGATGCTCGAAAAGCAAAAGGATTCTCACAAGGATATGTAGCAGAACAATTAAACATTTCCCGTCAAGCTATTTCCAAATGGGAGAATGGAGTTTCCCACACAAAAGGATATTAAGAAATAACCTGTGTTTGCCTGCTTGCAAAAATACTAATGTATAAGAGAATGGCATTTGGAATATAGTGTCTTGTTATCTTAAAAATAGATAGGAAATCGGAAATGTCCGCATAAATACAGTATCTATCAGCAA
>CAJTZE010000067.1 GCA_910584265.1 uncultured Dorea sp.
TATTTAATTTGAAGAAAAAGAAGGGATTTTGGTTCAGATAAACTAACGAATAACAAAATGCGCAGGCGGCCGGAAATGCCAAGGTGTGCGGAAAGGCCCAGGTGTATGGAAAGGCAGAGCTGACCGAAAATGCCAAGGTGTGGAAAGGCCCAGGTGTATGGAAAGGCAGAGCTGACCGAAAATGCCAAGGTGTGTGGAAATGCACGGGTGTATGGAAATGCGCGGGTGCGCGGAAATGCAGAGAAATGCCGGGGTCTGATGCGGACGTTACTACGGCGCATTGGACAAGCTCTGAATAAAAGCAGAAGAAACACACGGCAGTAGCAAGAAAGGAATATCAGATGCTTGCCAGTTTAAATGAAGGAGCTGAGAGAGGAAAACAGTTAAATGAAGAAATATGAATTAACCAATAAATTTATTACTACAGAATCAGGAGAAAAATTATTCCGCATTAAGGCGCTTAGGGATTTCGGGAGCGTTAGGGCAGGTGGTTTAGGGGGCTTAATAGAGAAAGAAGCAAATCTTGATCAGGCTGGAAATGCGTGGGTGAGCGGAGAAGCGCGGGTGAGTGAAGATGCACAGGTGACTGAAGATGCAGAGGTGTGTGGAAACGCTGATTATGTAACAGTAAAAGGCTTTGGAAGAGTATACCGTACAACCACATTCTTCCGGGAAAGGGCAGGAAGTGTCGGGGTCAAATGCGGATGCTTCTACGGCACATTGGACGAGTTCCGAAAGAAAGTAGAAGAAACACACGGCAAAAGCAGGAAAGGAAAGGAATATCAGATGCTTGCCGATTTAATGGAGTATAGATTTTCGCATGAAAGAAATTAATGAATCAGAAGTCAAATTAATACTGCATAGTTATGAAACCAGGCGCATGGAAATACACAAAAGGATCCTGTCTATGATCAAGGAGCTGGGCGAGACGGACGGCATGATTTATGAAATGTCAGTATCAAGCCCCGGGATTACGGACATGCCGAAGCAGAAAGGTGAGATCAAAGACCTGTATGAGGTATTTTCCAGATACCAGAAAAGCCTGCGGGAAAGAGCCCTGGAACTGGATCAGGGCATCCGGCAGCTGACCGAGGAGGAAGAGGCACTGAATCGGGTATGGTCATGCTGCCAGGCGTTACGGGGAGAGGAATATGACGTCCTCCGCCGTCTGTTTATCCTGCGCCAGCCATGGAAAACAGTTGAGATTGAATGCGGGATGTCAAGCGGAAGCTTACAGCGTATCCAGAAAAGGGCATTACAGAAAATCATTGATATGTATAACAGCCCGTATTCCATCACAGAGATCAATTCCCATTCTGAAAGCTATAAAAAGGAACGGGAAAGGGACGGTGGAGGGGACTATCAGCAGCTGCGCCTGTTTGAATAAAAATAGAAAACAGAAGGAGAAGATCATAATGAAAACATTTACAATCAGTAATTTAAAGGGCGGTGTTGCGAAGAGCACATCGACAGTCAATACGGCATACAGCTTCAGCCTGCTTGGGAAAAGGGTTCTTGTTATTGACCTGGATCCGCAGTGCAACACGACCAGATTTTTTGCAAAAGTAAATAAATCCGGCTGTACCATTCAGGACGTGCTTGCGGATGCATCGAAAATAAAAAAGGCAGTCCGCCGCACACAGTACAGGGACATTGATATAGTCAGGGGATGCCCGGAATTAAATGAGGACTGGGATACCGGAAGGCTGGAGGCGGCGCTGGAACTAATAAAAGACAGATACGATGTCTGTGTCATCGATACACGGCCGTCTTTTGAGGCGCTTACTATGAATGCGGCCATGGCATCAGATGTCCTGCTCACGCCGGTCAAATTCGATAATTTCAGCCGGGACAACCTTGCGCTGGTAGAAGATTTTTATGAAGAGATGCGCCGGTACAAAGACGGCCTTGAATGGAAGGTATTTGCGGTGATGGCGGCAAATACCAGGGCACAGAGAAAGGCATCGGCGGATCTGCTTAAGAAGCATGATTATCCGGTCATGGATACCTGTATCAGCAGGACGGCGGATGTAGATAACGCCTTAAGCTTTTATAAACCTGTTATGAGACACCGCAGGAAGAGCACGGCCGCCTCGGACTATATGGAGCTGGCAAGGGAATTACTGGGTTAGGGGGGACTGGCAGTGGCAAAGCTTGGAGACGTATTTAAAAAGGACAACATGACAAAAGCAGAGACGCACCCCCGGCGGATCACAAAGTGGATTCATTACACGAAGTTGAAATCCAATAAATACCAATACTGCGATGCAAAGGATAAGGAGGAGCTGGAGGCGCTTGCAGACCTGATCGAGGCGGACGGAGAGGTGCTTCAGGATGTGTTGGTTCGGAAGATTAACGCAGATGAATATGAGATAATCGGAGGCCATAAACGCACCCATGCATGCAGGATCCTTGTGGAGGAACGCGGACTGGCAGCGTTTGAATTTATACCATGCATCGTGAAGGATATCAGCGATGTCCGGGCAGAGTTTCAAGTTTACTCCAGTAACGGACACCATGAAGAGACTCCCTATGAGACCATGCATAAGCTGGAACGGATGAAATACCTGCTGTCAAATTACCCGGAAGAATTTCCTGATATGCAGACCGGAAGGATGGTAGAACGCCTTGCGCGGATGTATAACATGAAAAAATCTACAGTCGGGGAATATCAGGCGATCGCAAATAATCTGGGAGAAACCGCCATGGAAGAGTTTAAGAAGGGAGGGATTGAAAAAAGCGCGGCAGTTACGCTGTCTAAGCTTCCAGAGAAGGCGCAGGAGGACATCCTGGCACAGGGCTTGAAAAAGGACGTGGAGATCAAGCAGTATGTGGAACAGGCTCTTGAGCCGGATGAGAAGGAAGTAAAGCTTGCATATGAGGTTCTGGAAGTGCAGGATATCGACCAGCCGGGGAGAAAGGCCGTTGCGGAACAGATGCGGAATGACTATGGAAAAACATATAAAGGAATGACGGGAAACAGGGTAAGCATAGCCTGCAGCCCGTCACACATAACCGTCAATGGGAAACAGGTAACATGGTCCCGGTTCGGGAAGCTTCTGGATTCATACATACCGTACAAAGCTGGGAAGATAACTGCAGACGAAACGGAAGACGGCGCAGAAAGGAGCCCTAAGACCTGCATCCGCTTAAATCAGGCTGAATATGACGAAATCAGGAACGGCAAATCCTACCTGATTTTAAAAAGACAAGTCAATATTGGAGATACGCTTATTTTACAGCTTTTCGAGGAAGGAAGGGATGTAAATGACAGCATGGAAGTAAAAGTAATGCACATTGATACAGAAGAGACATCCGGGGCATTAGCAGAAGGATACTGTATTGCCGGGATTGTGATGGAAAGCAGTTAAAACGAAAGGATGGCACGGAATGGATTTTAAAACAATGAGAAAAGATTTCATGGAACGGTATGAATTAAGCTTTGAAACAGCCTATGACAGCATTTACCAGTCTGCGGTGGTACATAAAGGCGAAAAAGATTATGAGCGGAGGCTGATCAGCAGGGTCAGGGAACAAAACTATTATTTAAAAGGCCAGTTAGATCTGATGGCGTCAGCAGGTTTTCTCAGCTTTTCTGCGAAGCAGCAGGAGAAGGAGCGGATAAATACGGCCTTTGATGCGTTCCGCCAGTTCGGGATTGTTCTTGGAACCGATGGGATTGTACATAAAGCAAATCTGGATAACAGCCTGCGGATTAGGGATCAGGAAGCATGGAAAAGGGCGGAGGAAACTATAGCAATAGAGAAACGGGTAATAGCGGGGGCAAAAACACAAAAAGCCTCTGCGCCGGTAAGGTGATTTTGTACCGAATTTCGGTACGCGCCTGCCTGGGAGTATCAAAGCAAGGGGTACAGGAGCTGTTAAAAGCACAGGCAGGAATGCACACTCCCTTTAGTGTGCAGTGTTTTCATTATGAAGCCGGGCGGGATGCCTCTTACTGCCTGCCCGGCAGTAAGGAGAGGAGAATGAAAGGGAAGAGAAAGAATAGAGCGGCGGTTTTTTTATTGGCAGGAGCAGTGCTTTGTGCCGGGGCGGCTATATATTTCAGCTGTCCCCATTGGAAAAATGCGGCGGCATTATTCCGGCTGAAGGGCATTGCAGTTGAGGATGTAGATATCCCGGAGCCTGAAGGACGTGAAATTGACTGGGACATCCTGCAAGCGGCTAACCCGGATATTATAGCGTGGATTTATATCCCGGGAACGAAGATTGATAACCCTGTGCTGAAATCGCGGACGGTAAATTACTACCTGAACCATGATTTTACAGGGGCATATAATCCGGCGGGCGCGGTGTTTATCCAGCCGGATGTATCTGAGGACTTTACAGACCGCCATACAGTGATTTACGGGCATAACATATCCCGGATGTTCGGGACATTACACAGTTATGAATCGGAAGACTTCTTTCGTGAGAACAGGACTGTATATATTTACATGCCGGATAAGGTGCTGTGCGGTGAAGTCTACAGTACCTATGACTGCTATGATACGACAGAAACCTATTATACCGGATTCCCGTCAGAAGAGGATTGGATAAAGTGGCAGGATATGACGGTAGAAAATAGTTATTACCACGGGGATAAGGCTCCAGAAGCATCTAACAGGATTATCACGCTGTCTACCTGCAGCGGGCGGGGAAGGAACCGGGCGCTGCGGTATGTGGTGAACTGCATTGCTGATGATGAGTGAAATAACAGATGCAGGAGGTATCAGAAAGGCCGCGTGAAAAGGATAAGGAGGAAGAACATGGCAGACAGTTTGACGCGTGAACGGTTAGAAGAATTAATAACAAGTAATCCGAATGTCAATGGAACCGGCTGGATCAATGCTGACAGACAGGGACATTATAAAACATACCGGTTTGAGGTCCGGGGCGTTACATATGAAATCGACTGGGCCTGTAGTTATTCTATTCTGAAATGCGGAGAGATGCGGATACCTTTTGATGATTTAACGGTAAAGGGGACGTGGCCGACCGGCTTTCGGTATAATTTACAGTTCTATTACCGCGGACATGCCTGCTGTGTGATTCCGGTTGAGGAATAGCAGAATAGTAATTGTTAAGGCACCTCCTGGGTGATATATCACATGAAACCAGTCGAAATACAGATTCCTCCGGTTTCCAGAAGGAGGCCGGAGGAGAAAGGAGCAGGATGTGGAAAAAGAAGAAAAGCCGGTGAAAAAGTGTAAGACCTGTGTATACCGTTCATCAAGCCCGAATTATGGATGCAATTATTCAGGAATTACCGGACACTGCAGGCTTCTGATCTGCACGGTAGATGGCTGTACGGTATACCAGAAGGGGAAACGGATCCGCGGCAGGCAGGAGAGCTGTTAAAGGGGCGGCAGTATGAAAATTGGATTAATAGACGTTGACGGCCATAATTTCCCTAATCTGCCGCTGATGAAGCTGTCTGCATGGCATAAAAAGAATGGGGATTCGGTTGAATGGTATGATCCGCTGACAGCATGGAAGGATGAGCCGGATCGGGTGTATATGAGTAAGGTATTTACATTTACACCAGACTATCAGCATCCGGTAAATGCAAAAGAAATCATAAAAGGCGGCACCGGGTACAGCTATCCGGATGGAGGAGCGGAACTGCCGGAAGAGATAGAGCATGTATATCCAGACTATTCTATTTACTTTGAGAAGATACCAGAGGTAAAAGTAACGGCTTACGGATTCCTTACCAGAGGATGCCCCAGAGAATGCGGTTTTTGTATAGTAGGGCAGAAAGAGAGCCGGATGTCAAGAAAGACAGCTGATCTGTCAGAGTTTTGGAGAGGGCAGAAGAATATAGTTCTGCTGGATCCGAACATGTTCGCATGCCGGGAATGGAGGAATTTGAGCCGGCAGCTAATTGACAGCCGGGCATGGATTGATTTTTCCCAAGGGTGCGATATCCGTATCATGACAGAGGAAAAGATAGAGGCGGTCATGCAGATGAAAATCAAGCAGGTACATTTTGCATGGGACAGATACGAAGAAAGGGATAGGATTCTTCCTAAATTCAAGATGTTTAAGGATATGACAGGATGGGATAAGCGGAAGCTCCCGGTATATGTTCTGGTTAATTATGATACGTCGATTGGCAGGATCTGGATAGGATCTATACTCTGCGGAATCTTGGGTACTGGCCGTATGTGATGATATATGAAAAGGAGAAACTGCCGAGAGGCCATATTATCAGAAGGCTGCAGAGGTGGGTAAATATGAGGGCAGTATTTGAGAAAATACCAAGATTTGAGGACTATAATAGATGATTTCTTGGAGGTATTGCCGTGAGAAATAATTTGATAATTGACTGCTTCGCCGGAGGAGGCGGAGCGTCAGAAGGAATAAAAATGGCATTAGGCAGGCAGGTGGATATAGCAGTAAACCACGATCCGGATGCTATCCTGATGCACAAGACAAATCATCCAGATACTCTGCATCTGACAGAAGATATTTTTGAGGTTGATCTACAGAAATATATAAAAGGCAGGCATGTATCTTTGATGTGGGCGAGTCCAGACTGTACCAGCCATAGCAAGGCAAAAGGAGGAAAGCCGAGAAAACACGGCCTGCGTATCCTTCCGTGGGCGGTATATAAGCATGCAGAGACAATCCTTCCGGATGTTATCATTATGGAGAATGTGGAGGAAATACAGCAGTGGGGGCCGCTAGATGATGCCGGGCATCCGATACCGGAACGAAAAGGAGAAGATTATCAGAAATTTATTACAGCTATGAAATCTCTTGGATATATCTTTGACAGCCGGGAGCTGGTGGCGGCAGATTATGGAGCGCCTACGACAAGGAAACGCTGGTATGCTGTATTCCGCCGGGACGGCCGTGAAATAGTCTGGCCGGAGCAGACGCATAGTAAAGGCGGTGTGAATGGACTGAAACCGTGGGAACCAATTTATAAATATCTGGATCTGCATGATTTTGGAAAATCTATTTTCGGACGGAAGAAACCGCTGGCAGAAAATACAATGAACCGGATAGCAAGAGGATTGGAAAAGTTTGTATTTAGGTGTCCTGAGCCGTTTGTTGTGCAGGTAAACCATAGCGGTGCTGATTTCCGGGGACAAGGCATTCATGAACCAGTGCTGGCAATTACGCAGAAGCATGGTTTTGGAATGGTGACTCCATATGTGATGAAGTTTTATAAAAGCGGTACTGGTCAGAGCATGTATGAACCGATACATACAATTACTACTTCGCCCGGGCACTTTGGAACGGTGTCTGTTCTGACTGTAGGATGGAAGGAGCTGCAGGAAGCAGGGATTGACAAGGAAGAAGTACGGAAATGCACATTAGTAAGTCAATTTATTTTGGAATACTATGGATGCGGTACTGGCCAAGCGTTGAAGGAGCCTCTTCATACAATAGTAACAAAAGACCGGTTTGCGCTGATTACGGTGCTTGGAAACGAGTGTGTGATATTGGATATCTTTCTGCGCATGCTGAACCCGGAAGAATTGAAGCTGGGGCAGGGATTCCCAAGAGATTATATCATCGACCGTGATTATAAGGGAAATAAGTATCCGATCAGTAAGCAGGTGGCGCGGATCGGCAACAGCGTTGTCCCGATCATGGCGAAGAAGCTGGCAGAAGCAAACTGCGGGTACCTGAAGGAGAATAACGGCATCCGGCCAGAAGGATGCGTAACTCAGTAGTGGATGTAACTTAGCAGAGGCAGTCTGTATAGAACATATGGAGGTAAATTTATGGAGCAGAATTTAGAAATATTAGGATATCTTAGGCGGGAAAGTGATGGGGCGGAATTTGTCCATTATATGCAGGACGGGAAAGAGAGGCTGACGACAGGGGTGTATTCATGGGATGCGGCAGAGGAAAGGCTTTCCGGTCTGCTGAAAGTGGATAATTCTGTGAATATGACGCAGAGGATTCTTGACTACATGGAAGAGTCACAGCCGGCTCATCCATTGAAGAAGTTGTTAAAGGAAGAAATACAGCATAGGCCGGCTGCAGAAGTCAGCTCTAATATGAGCCGGATAGCGGCAATGGCGGAGTCGGGAGTGACAGAAGTACCTTCCGGGACATTTAAATTCGGGCAGTTAGAGAACCTGAAAAGGGAAAGCCGGATTCTGGGAGTGGATAAATATCTGAACTTTAATAAAAGAGACTGTGACATAGCGGTTGAGAAGGGGTTTCTGGAGAAATTTAATAAAAGAGTGGAAGAAACAGCAGAACGCCAGCAGAGCCGGAAGGTGCAGGAGAAAAGAATTGAGGGATCGAAGCTGTAGGCGTACCGAATTTCGGTACAGAAAGGAATAAGGAGTAAGGGAATGAGAACTCATAGGCAGGATTTTAGAGAACTGAATATATCAGAGGAACAATTTAATGGTACTGCGTCTGGAATGTTTGACATGGCAGGTAAAGAAATTAATGAAAGAGACATTCCAGCAGCACAGATAGGCGGCGGAATGTCTTTCCAGAACAAGGTGGAGTTACTAAAATCTTTTTTGGGATAACATTGTGAGAAGTGCAAATTGCAAAATCATTAAAGTGTATTTTCGAGAAGGCCTTTTTATTTGATAAAAACGTTTGGCTACTTTCGACTCCCAGTCATCATATTTTAGTGTTGTAGGGACTTCCCAAGTTTGCGTACATTGAATTGTGTTTCCATAGTTTCTATAACTCCAACATAATGTTGGTCTTAAAGAATAAATTGAGCACGTTTTATTTTGTGTTAGTAAAGGGCAGGGCAGGCCGAAAGAAAAGTATTCTTCTTGCATTTTATTATATTTCTCAGGTGATATAAAAAGAGAGGAAAGGCTGTTTTGAGAATACCCATGATTATTTAAAAAATTGCATTGGTCATAAACGGTTTCCTTAATTCTAGTGCGTTCATCGAGTGGCAGATTATTTAGTGTAAACTCAATAATAAGATGTTCAAGATAAGTGATAGCAATAAGTTGATGACAGCACGCGGCACATCCTTTTGAACAAGTAGTGAAAGTATTGTGAGCCTGTTCAAGGATATCAATTTGTTCTGTAACTGTTTTGATTTCATTTGCATACCACTTACATAAGCTTAGGGGATTAGGACTGTTTGGAATTTCTTGTGGAAATACAAAAGAATCTGCGACATGACTTGAGCTAAGCAGTAATGCATTTAGATTGCTTTTTGGTGACATATTGTGTATACCTCCTGAATATTATAAGAAAATTATAGCATAATTATAGGAAATTTGTTGGATAAAAAGTGTAATAAAATAGTGGTAAATCAGCAGAACGCCAGCAGAGCCGGAAGGTGCAGGAGAAAAGAATTGAGGGATCGAAGCTGTAGGCGTACCGAATTTCGGTACAGAAAGGAATAAATGAAGTAGATGAAAGCAGTATGCAAATATCCGGGAAGCAAATGGTCTATTGCAAAGTGGATCATAAGCTTCTTTCCGGAGCACCACAGTTATTTGGAGCCGTTTTTCGGGAGCGGAGCCGTGCTGTTCAATAAGCCGAGGTCGAATATAGAGACCGTGAATGATCTGGACGGTAATGTGGTCAACCTGTTTGAGTGGATCCGGAAAGACCCGGAACGGCTGGCGCATGAGATTTACTATACCCCATATGCCAGAAAGGTCTATGATGATGCATTTTCTTTGGTACCGGAAGACAGTTTTGAAAAAGCAGTGAATTTCTTTATCCGCCTAAATATGGGGCACGGCTTCCGTACAACCGGAAAAAAGGTCGGCTGGAAGAATGACGTGCAGGGAAGGGAAAGGGCATATGCAGCACTGGACTGGTGCAGGATTCCGGAAAAGATCATGGAGGCAGCGGAACGGCTCCGGGGAGTCCAGATCGAGAACCGCCCTGCAGTGGAAGTAATGCAGAGGTTCAACAGCCATAAGGTGCTGGTTTATCTGGATCCGCCGTACGTGCTTGGTACCAGGCATGGGAAGCAGTACAAATGCGAGATGGACGATGCTGATCACAATGACCTGCTGGATACAGTGCTTGCACATAAAGGCCCGGTGTTGTTGAGTGGATATGATAATGTTTTGTATAATGACCGGCTGTGGAGCTGGCACAGGGAAGAAGTAACCTGTTATTCGCAGACAGCCAGCAGGAAGAGGGAAGTGCTCTGGATGAATTTTGAGCCGGTAAAGCAGCTGGAATTATTTGGATAGTCAGGAGGATGAAAACTATGCTTACAAAATATTCATATAGATGCGGCAGGTGCGGGAAAGAATTTTCAATTGACGGCCATTGGTATAATCAGGCGGTGATGGAGCATTATCTTGAATGCAGATATCTTATTCATGATTTACGGCATCACCGGAGAAGAAACATGCTTACAAAGAAATATGTGAGGTATGTTTTTGTCTGTATTATATTGTGGATTCCGGTGATATTGTGGCAGATCGCAGATATATTTTTAGAACCGTTTCGGAGGATGTTTTGATGGCAGAACGGAAATTTACAAAAGGCTGTCCTGAATGGCGGATGTTTCAGGAGTATTACCAGCTTGTGCAGGCGTATTATCTGCCGGAAAACAGTGAAGGATACTGCGGAGAAGTGTACGAAGCATTTGCAGGATTTGCACGAAGATATAAGAATATTCCGCTTGCGAAGCATCTTGGGATCGCGTTTTCCAGCTATGCAGAAGAGATTGTGCAGGGGAATCAGCAATGAAGAAAATGGGGATAAAACATATTTGAAAGAAAAAGGATAAAAGATAAATGAATGCGATATTTAGTTTTATAATGGCTGCAGTGTATTTGTATGATGGAACATATCACCGCAGACATATGGTTAATCAGACAAGTTATGTCTGCGGAACTTTGTGGGCGGCAACTACAGTTTATGAGCTTATGAATATGCCGGAGGTGCAGAAATTCATATATACGGTATCCAGAGTAAATAGGCTGGCAGATTCTTTTGTGGAAGCACTTAAGCATTGGGATGTGAATACTATAATATCGTTTGATATGTTGATACTTTTTCCAACAATTTTTATTTTTGTATTGGAATGGCAGATCAGGAATTATCCGGCGAATTACCTTAAAGAAACAAATCCGGGAATTTTTGGGGATTGTATTGGTCTAGTCATATTTCTGGTATTTCTCTTATTTATGGCATGCGATGCAAGCAATTATGCAGTTAAGACATTATGTGTTTTTTTGGCAATAGCTAACGTAAAGGCGGCGTTTAACTCGGACTTTAACTTTAATCTGTATGAGTATTTTCACTTTTGTTCAAAGATGTTGAAGAAAGATGATATAAAGCCAGTTCCGAGAGGAAGGAGCAGTGATTCCCCTTGCATGATTGTGTTTTGCTCATTTGAGCAGATACAAACGCTTATCAATGCGGCAGCAAAGCACGGATTTATCCATTACATACCGCTGATATTCTGCAAGAATTACAGCCCACAAGTTTTAAAGGCAAATATGCGTGTTGTTGGTGCTACAGAATATGCCTTGCTGTTATATCGGGATAAGTTGCCAAAGTTTAGGAACGGTGTTCAGACGGACGAAAACGGAAAGAACATACCGAACACAGGACATATGATTTTTAACTGGTTTACATGGGAACGTGATGGAAAAGAGATACCGAAAATCCACCCAGCACAAAAGCCTGTATCAGTGTTGAAAAAGCTGATTGAGATATTCACAGATGAGGGAGATGTGATAATAGACCCTTGTTGCGGCAGTGGAACGACTCTTCGAGCGGCGGTTGAACTTGGCAGAAGTGCATATGGATTTGAGATTGACTGCATGTTTTATCAGAGGGCAAAAGATGAAATGCTTGTGTTTGAAAAAGAAAACCAAATGAGTATATTTGATTATTAACAGATATTTTTACAGTTTGTTTGATAAGGAGTTAAGCATTCCTATAGAGAATGAAATTTGAACTTTGACAAAATAAAATCTCCCCG
>CAJTZE010000068.1 GCA_910584265.1 uncultured Dorea sp.
TATCGTAGAGCGGATCAAGGGGATTGAATAGGCGGCCTGACAGATTATTTCCTGCTTAAGGTGCTGTTGTGATATTCCGGGGAGAAAGTGACATCTTCACCGAACCATTCCGGCGGAGTGAATGCGTCTGCTTTTTCCTCGGAAGGAAATTCAACCTCAGCCAGGATCAGAGGTTCTAATCCCCCGTGAAAAATATCCAGTTCAATCGTAAGGGCATCCTCTAACGGAATCTCGTGCCGGGTTTTTGTGATCAGGCGTCCGTCAATCTTTGCCCGCAGATGCATATAAGCTTCCTTTGTCAGCGGGAGGTTCTGCTCCTCCCGTACCATCAGGCCTTTTGACTTGTAGGTCAGTTCATATTTATCATTATCCCTGCGGATGCGGACCACCGGCTCTGTGCAGAGATATCCCTGTTCGATCTCCCGTGTTTTTGTAATATTCAGCTCTTTTGGTATTTGGCCGATCAGATATTTCCGTTCAATTTCCATAGCAAAGCTCCTTATACAATTAATAAAATGATGCCCGGATACTAAAGCCGTGTTTATTCCTGCAGGAATGGATCAAAGGATCTGCCTGCTCGGACATCATACTATTATAAGTGTACACGAACAATTGCATTTTTGGTAGTAGTTTGCTAAAATAATCATAAGTATGTAAATTTTTAATGATGGAGGGCGGAAATGAAGAAAGCAGCAATTCTTTTGGCAGATGGTTTTGAGGAGATTGAGGGCCTTACGGTTGTGGATATGCTCAGAAGAGCAAGTATCTATGTAGATACGATTTCCATTACGGAGGATTATATGGTTCATGGTGCGCACGGAATTAATGTGCAGACAGAGGATTTGTTTGAGGAAGTAGATTTTACAGAATTTGATATGATCGTGCTTCCGGGCGGGATGCCGGGGACTACGAACCTGAATGAGCATGCCGGCGTTAAGCGGGTGGTGAGGGATTTTGCTGAGAGCGGGAAATATACAGCTGCAATCTGCGCGGCTCCAAGTATATTAGGCGGACTCGGCCTGCTGAAGGGCAGAAGAGCGGCCTGCTACCCGTCTGTGGAGGCTAAGCTTTCCGGCGCTGTGATCACCCGGGTGCCGGTGGTACAGGACGGCAATATCATTACCAGCCGGGGAATGGGGACTGCCATTGATTTTGCACTGAAGCTGGTAGAGGTGCTGACAGACAAGGCAAAGGCAGAGGAGCTTGCAGAGTCGATCGTTTACGGTTAAGTCTGTTTATAAAAGGTATATAAAAAGATAAAAGTTAGTCTGGTCAAGCGAAAAGGTTTGTGTTATACTTGTAAAACGAGTGTAATGCATGCGGTCTGCTGTATGCGGCCGTCTTTGCATGCAGATATATACGTAGACTATCTGTTCTTCTGCTGCCGGAGAACAGTATGATAATAGGAGGAAATGGCAATGAGTTTACAGGTGGAAAGATTAGAGAAAAACATGGCGAAACTTACAATCGAAGTTCCTGCCGGTGATTTTGAGAAGGCACTGCAGAGCGCTTATAGCAAGCAGAAGAAGAGCATCAGTGTTCCGGGCTTTAGGAAGGGAAAGGTTCCGCGTCAGATGGTGGAGAAGATGTACGGGCCGGAGATTTTCTACGAAGAGGCATCGAATGAGCTGATTCCAAAGGCCTATGAGGAAGAGGTTAAGAATTCCGATCTGGAGATCGTATCCCGTCCGGTTATTGATATTGAACAGATCGGAAAGGGCGAGGCCTTTATCTTTACTGCAGAGGTTGCCTTAAAGCCGGAGGTTGCCTTGGGCGAGTACAAGGGACTGGAGGTTGATGCTGTTTCTATCGAGGTTACGCCGGAAGAGGTAGAGGCAAAGGTGAAGGAAGAGGCAGAGAAGAATGCAAGGACCGTTACCGTAGAGGACCGCGGGGTTCAGGACGGCGACAATGTAATCCTTGACTTTGAAGGCTTTGTTGACGGAGAGGCCTTTGAAGGCGGCAAGGGCGAGAACTATCCGCTGACTATCGGCTCCGGATCATTCATCCCGGGCTTTGAAGAGCAGCTTGTGGGAGCGGAGCCGGAGAAGGAAGTGGAAGTTAAGGTTACTTTCCCTGAGGATTACCATGCAGAGGAATTGAAGGGTAAGGACGCTGTATTTAAATGCACAGTACATGAGATCAAGACCAAAGAGGTTCCGGAGATTGACGACGAATTTGCTTCCGAGGTTTCAGATTTCGATACATTGGATGAATACAAAGCAGATTTAGAGACTAAGCTGAAAGAGCAGAAGGAAAAGGATGCAAGAGAGCAGAAGGAAGACCAGGCAGTTGAGAAGGCTGTTGCGAATGCATCCATGGAGATTCCGGATGCGATGATCGATGAGCAGGTCCGCATGATGATGAATGAATTTGCGCAGAGCCTGCAGTATCAGGGAGCTACCTTAGAGCAGTACAGCCAGATCACAGGCATGACTACCGAGAAGATGCAGGAGGAGATGCGTCCGCAGGCAGTGAAGCGCATCGAGAGCCGCCTGGTTCTGGAAGCGGTTGTCAAGGCAGAGAATATGGAGACTTCCGATGAGAAGCTTGAGGAAGAGCTTGCCAAGATGGCAGAGAATTACCACATGGAGGCTGATAAGCTGAAAGGCCTTATGGGCGAGGAAGAGTTAAAGCAGATGAAGATGGACATTGCTGTTCAGGAGGCGATTACACTGTTAGCGGATAACGCAGTGGAGAAATAAGCCGGCTGTATACAGCAGAAGACGAGAATATTGAGAAGTAGAGCAGGAGGCATTTACATGAGTTTAGTACCTTATGTCATTGAACAGACAAGCCGCGGAGAGCGTTCCTATGACATTTATTCCAGATTGTTAAAGGACAGGATTATTTTTCTTGGCGAAGAGGTTACAGATGTGGCGGCCAACATTATTGTGGCGCAGCTTTTGTTTCTTGAGGCAGAGGATCCCGAGAAGGATATCCATCTGTATATCAACAGTCCGGGAGGCTCTGTGACTGCG
The DNA here is from genome assembly GCA_910584265.1 of uncultured Dorea sp. Lineage (GTDB taxonomy): Bacteria > Bacillota > Clostridia > Lachnospirales > Lachnospiraceae > Claveliimonas. The sequence continues at coordinate 2,982 of CAJTZE010000068.1, forward strand.
GGTCTGGCAATTTATGACACGATGCAGTATATCAAGTGTGATGTGGCAACGTACTGCATGGGCATGGCGGCAAGCATGGGCTCCTTCCTTCTGTCTGGAGGAAAAAAGGGCAAGCGTTTTGCAATGCCGAACTCGGAGATTATGATCCACCAGCCTTCCGGCGGTGCCAGAGGACAGGCGACGGAGATTCAGATTGCCGCAGAGCATATTCTGCGGACGCGTACCAGACTGAATCAGATTCTTTCTGAGAATACAGGGCAGCCGCTGGATGTGATCCGTATCGATACGGAGCGCGATAACTTTATGACTGCAGAAGAGGCAAAGGAATACGGTTTGATCGATGAGGTAATCACAAACCGCAGATAAGCATTTTGTGCATAGGGCGCAGCACGCGTAGCGGGCTGCGCCGTGTGAGTTTATTTTATAGGAGAGACGCGAAGGGTGTGTACCGCACGCCTGCGTTCTATATTTTGAGAGGAGAAAGTAATGGCAGGGAGAAATGAGGAATATGTCAGATGTTCCTTCTGCAATAAATCTCAGGCACAGGTCCGCAAGCTGATCGCAGGTCCGGATGGAGCTTTTATCTGTGATGAATGTATTGAGGTCTGCACAGAGATTTTGGAGGAGGAGCTGGAATACGAGGAGAGCGGGAATCCATTTGACGGGATTACGCTGTTTAAACCGGAGGAGATCAAGGCTTTTCTGGATGAATATGTGATTGGCCAGGAGCAGGCGAAGAAGGTTCTGTCTGTGGCGGTGTATAATCATTATAAAAGGATCAAGGCGCAGAAGGATCTGGGCGTAGAGCTGAACAAGAGTAATATTCTGATGCTCGGTCCTACCGGATGCGGTAAGACGCTGCTTGCACAGTCGCTTGCCAGAATCCTGAATGTTCCTTTTGCAATTGCGGATGCAACTGCATTGACAGAGGCAGGCTATGTGGGCGAAGACGTAGAGAATATCCTGCTTAAGATCATACAGGCGGCGGACGGAGATATCGAACGGGCAGAGTATGGTATTATTTATATAGATGAGATCGACAAGATTACCAGGAAATCCGAGAATCCTTCTATTACCAGAGATGTATCCGGTGAGGGAGTTCAGCAGGCGCTGCTTAAGATTCTGGAGGGAACCATTGCCAGCGTGCCGCCGCAGGGCGGAAGAAAACACCCCCATCAGGAGCTGATCCAGATTGACACGACGAATATCCTATTCATCTGCGGCGGGGCGTTTGAGGGACTGGATAAGATTATTGAGACCCGTATTGACAAGAAGTCCATTGGATTTAATCAGGAGATAGCCCAGAAGCATGAGGATAATGTGGACCGGCTGCTGAAACAGGCGCTTCCGCAGGATCTGGTGAAATTCGGGCTGATTCCAGAGCTGGTAGGCCGTGTTCCTGTAACCGTTTCGTTGGAGATGCTGGATAAGAAAGCGCTGGTACGGATTCTGACCGAGCCGAAGAATGCAATTGTAAAGCAGTATCAGAAGATGCTGGAGCTAGACGGCGTAGAGCTTCTGTTTGATCCGGAGGCGTTAGAGGCTATTGCAGAGACTTCCCTTAAGAGAAGGACAGGAGCGAGAGGCCTGCGTGCGATCATGGAGAACACCATGATGGATACCATGTATCATGCGCCGTCGGATGCTTCCCTTAAGACCTGCCGGATTACGAAGAGGACGGTAGAGGGTGCAGGCGGTCCGGTCTATGGCCGGCATGATTTGAAAACAGAGAGTGCATAGGAAGAGGCGGAGCGGTACTCCGCCCCTTTGTATATCTCAGGATATAGACAGATTTGTGTATCAGACAGGAGTGGATAAATAATGAGTGGACCAAGCAGTATGCCGATGGCGGCACTAAGAGAAATGGTCATTCTTCCGGAGATGGTGGTTCATTTTGATGTAAGCAGGGACCGGTCTATCCGTGCGGTTGCGGCGGCGATGGAGGAGGAAGGCCAGAAGATTTTCCTGACTGCCCAGCGGAAGGGAGATGCGGATAATCCGGGGAAAAAGGACTTGTACGAGATTGGCTGTGTGGCATCCATCAAGCAGGTAATCAAGCTGCCGAAGAACATTCTTCGGGTGCTGGTATCCGGCGAGTACAGGGCAGAGCTTCTGGAGATAGAGTCGGAAGCCCCTTATCTTCAGGCACAGATAGCAAAGATAGAGGATATTGACCGGACAGAAGAGGTTCTTGGCAGCAGGGAGGATAATCCGGGAGTCAAGGCCATGCTCCGGGGACTGAAGGAAATCTATAACGATTACATTGGAAGACACCCCAAATATCCCAAAGATATGGTGAAGCAGATCAATGATTATATGGATATCCGCAAGCTTGTGGATGTGATCGCGGCTAATATTCCGTTGAACTATAAGGATCTTCAGGCGGTGCTGGAGGAACAGGATCTTCTGAACCGGTATGATCTGCTGGCGTTTAAGATCGTCAATGAGGTTCAGGTGATGGATATCAAGGATGAGATCAAGAATAAGGTAAAGGAGCGTGTGGATAAGCATCAGAGGGAATACGTCCTAAGAGAGCAGATGAAGCAGATCCGGGAGGAGCTTGGCGAAGAGGATACTATTTCCGATGCGGAGGAATTCCGCCAGACGACGGATAATCTGAAAGCACCCAAGGAAGTAAAGGAAAAGCTGTACAAGGAGATAGGCAGATTTAAGAGTTCTATGAACAGCTCTGCAGAGAACGGCGTGATCCGTACCTATATTGAGACGATGCTGGAGATGCCATGGAATAAGGCGGTCAAGGACAGCAGGGATATCGGTTACGCTAAGGAGATTCTGGATAAGGAGCATTACGGGTTGGAGAAGGTAAAGGAGAGAGTTCTGGAATTTCTGGCGGTCCGTGCACTGACGAAGAAGGGGGACAGCCCTATCCTGTGTCTTGCGGGGCCTCCGGGAACCGGCAAGACCTCCATTGCGAAGTCCCTTGCGAAAGCGCTTAAGAAGCCCTATGTGCGCATTTCCTTAGGCGGAGTCAGGGATGAAGCGGAAATCCGCGGACACAGGAAGACCTATGTGGGAGCGATGCCCGGCAGGATTGCAAACGGCTTAAGGAGCGCCGGAGTGAAGAATCCTCTGATGCTTCTGGATGAGATTGATAAGGTAAGCAATGATTATAAGGGCGATACCTTCTCTGCGCTTCTTGAGGTATTAGACAGTGAGCAGAATGTGAAATTCAGGGATCATTATCTGGAAGTGCCGATGGATTTGTCGGAGGTATTGTTTGTGACAACCGCAAATACCTTACAGACCATACCAAGACCGCTGCTTGACCGTATGGAGGTTATTGAAATCAGCAGCTATACGGAGAATGAGAAGGCGCATATTGCTATAGAGCATCTGATTCCCAAGCAGCTTGAAAAGCACGGGATCCGGCCGGACCAGCTTAGTATCAGCAAGGGCGTAGTGTGGAAGATTGCAAGAAATTACACGAAAGAGGCCGGAGTCCGTCAGCTGGAGCGCAAGCTTGGAGATATCTGCCGTAAGACGGCTAAGGAAATCTTAGAGGACGGAAAGCAGAAGGTCCGCGTGACGGAGAATAATCTGCATAAATATCTGGGTAAAGAAAAGTATCTGTATCAGATGGCAAATCAGACCGACGAGGTGGGTATCGTGCGCGGGCTGGCATGGACCAGCGTGGGCGGAGATACGCTGCAGATCGAGGTAAATGTGATGCCCGGCAAGGGAGAAATCATCCTGACCGGACAGCTTGGAGATGTGATGAAGGAATCTGCCAGAACAGGAATCAGCTATATCCGTTCTGTGGGAGAGGAGTATGAGATTGCCGAAGATTTCTTTACGAAGCATGATATCCATATCCATATTCCGGAGGGGGCGGTGCCGAAGGACGGTCCTTCTGCGGGTATTACCATGGCAACTGCCATGCTGTCTGCCGTAACCGGACATAAGGTCAGGGCGGACGTGGCTATGACCGGAGAGATTACACTCAGAGGCCGTGTGCTTCCTATCGGAGGATTAAAGGAGAAGCTTCTGGCGGCAAAGAGCGCCGGAATTAAAACAGTTCTGATCCCGGAGGAGAATGTAAGGGATGTAGAGGAGCTGTCTTCCGAGATTACGAAGGGCATGGAGATTGTTCCTGCGGGCAGGATGGAAGAGGTGCTTAAAACCGCATTCTGTCAGTAAATTTTTGCTTTATGTTTGTTTTATGAAAAGAAAGGGGAGAGGAGCTATGATCATCCGCAGTCTGGAGCTGGAGACTGTCTGCGGCGTTACCAGCAGGCTGCCAGAGAATACACTGCCGGAGATTGCGTTTGCAGGGAAATCCAATGTGGGAAAATCCTCATTGATCAACGGGCTTATGAACCGTAAGTCCTTTGCAAGGATTTCTGCAACGCCGGGAAAGACACAGACGATCAATTTTTATAACATTAATAAGGAACTGTATCTGGTAGACCTTCCGGGTTATGGCTATGCGAAGGTTTCGGAAAAGGAGAAGCAGAAATGGGGAAAGATGATAGAGCGGTATCTTCACAGTTCAAAGCAGCTAAAGGCCGTATTTCTTTTGATTGATATCCGTCATGATCCTTCTGCTAATGATAAGCAGATGTACGACTGGATCCTCTCTCAGGGATATCATCCGATTATCATTGCCACGAAGCTTGATAAATTAAAGAGAAGCCAGGTGCCGAAACATGTAAAAGCGGTAAGGCAGGGACTGGGATTGGAGCCGGGTGCCGCACTGATCCCATTTTCAGCGGTGACTAAGCAGGGCAGGGATGAGATCTGGGAGCTTGCAGAGGAGCTCTGCGGATTGAGGGAGGATTTAGAAGGAGAAGAAGTATAGGAATTATGGGAATCAAGGAACAGCTTGGGGACAACAGGCCTTACTGGAAGGTTGCGGTGAGCCTCCTTTTCAGTCTCAGTGCAACCATATTATTTATATATTTGGGTTTGAAAGCAGTCTTTTATTTTATGCCTTTTGTGATCGGATGGATTCTGTCGGTTATCGCGGGCCCGGTGGTGGTTTTTCTGGAAAAACGCCTGCGGATCATGAAGAAGCTCGGCTCGGCAATTACGATTATTCTGGTACTGGCAATCTGTATTGGGGTGATCTACCTGATTGGGAACAGGATGTGGAAAGAGGTTCTGACGCTTGTTGATAATTTTCCGGCTATGTATGAGGAACTGGAGGATGGATTCAGCCAGATTGGAAGTAAGGGAACAAAGGCCTTTTCCCGCCTGCCGGAGGAGGTGCAGACAGGGTGGTATTCTTTGGTCAGTAATCTGGATAAAACGCTTGGAACCTTGATCGGTCAGATTGGGGAGCCGACCATCACGGTTGCCGGAAATATGGCAAAGAGGATACCGTCTATTCTGGTTGGGATGATCGTGGCATTTGTATCGGCTTACTTTTTTATTTCTGAGAAGGAAGCTTTGAATCAGTGGGTAAAAAGGGTGGTTCCAAAGCCCGTTGCCAGCCGTATGGGCATGGTGGCGGATAACCTGAAATATGCAGTGGGCGGATATTTTAAGGCGCAGTTTAAGATTATGGCAGTTGTATTTGTAATTCTGCTGATCGGGTTTGCCCTGATCGGGATTCATTTTTCCATTCTGCTGGCGCTGGGAATCGCGTTTCTGGATTTTCTGCCGTTTTTTGGAACCGGGACGGCATTAATTCCCTGGTCGGTTTATAAGTTTCTGGTGGGAGATTACCGGACGCTTGCGGCGCTTGTGATCCTCTACGGCGTGACACAGCTGGTAAGACAGCTGATCCAGCCTAAGCTGGTTGGAGACAGCATGGGCTTGAATCCATTGTATACGCTGTTTCTGTTGTATCTGGGCTATAGGCTTGGAAGTGTGCTGGGGATGATATTTGCCGTGCCGGCTGGATTGATCGTTATGAATCTGTACAAGGCGGGAGCCTTTGACTATATTCTGGATGATGTAGAGATTCTTGTGGAGGGGATCTTGAGCCTGCGTAACCGGAATGGGTAATAAGAATTTTTTGAACTGCGCTCCGTCAAGCAGGCAATTGAAAATAAATGCAATCAATCAAAGTACTTACTAAAAAAACAAATAAACAGGAGAGAATGCCTGTAAGTATAAACAGCGTATTCTCTCCTCGTATTAATTCTTTAATCACAGAAATCTAGGGAAGCGTTGATTTAATCAGCGTTTCCCTAGATACGTACTATCAGCCGCTTTTATTCAATCTTATATTCATATCTATTTTCTGCATCATCTTTTATAACTTCGAACTGCTCTACCCATTCTTCCTGGATCTCTAATATTTTGTCAGAGTATTCTACACTATTGGCACCTGCAGATAAATTATTGGGAGTATTTCTATTTATATATTCATTTTCTTTATCTGCAACATATCTTTGTATAGGTAAATCTTTCTTTAACATTTCAAATTGAAAATCCCAGTATGCCTCTTCATTTTCAAATGAATTTATAAAATCATAGATTTCGTCTTTGTTTTCGGCAGTCTGGAAATCTACCTTCATTTGCTCAATATGTGCAGATATCTCATCATCTGTTACAGCATAGCCATGCTTGATGGCTTCCTGATACAATGTATTAATTTCTTTCACATACGCAATTGCTGCTTCTTGAGCGTCAGCATCACTATATCCTGCCGAAATATAAAAGTCCTTGGCCTGATCTATTTCGATTTGTGGCAATATAATAACATTATCGGCTGGGGCTAAACTCTGCTTTACAGTATCATTCTCACCCATAGGATTATCAACATATTTTTGAACTGCATTTCCCCAAGATTCTATTTTAACGGAATCCGAAATACCCGCAATCGCGGATAGAGACATCATACAAACAAAACTTAATACTAAAATAGCAGATGCAATCTGTCTTTTTCTATTTTTCATAATACTACTCCTTTCTAAATTAGGGTATTGTAAAGTATTACAATCCTATTTTTCTTAAAAACCTCATGTTTTCAGGG
>CAJTZE010000069.1 GCA_910584265.1 uncultured Dorea sp.
TATATTCAATCTGTTCTTTTCTATTATAAGAGCCAGTACCGTGAGGATATGTTTTCAGAGGAGCGAAGAAATCTTCTCCCGGAAGACTGCCGCTTCGCGGTCCTGGTATCAGAGGCGCTGGCATGCATAGAGGGCCGGAACCCTCTGGAAGCGGTACGCCTGTTCCGTCTGGCTCTGCACTTCTATCCCTCTATGACCGGAGTTATCCATGAGGTGATCCGGCTGTTGAAGAACAATATGAATAATCCGGCGCCGAATGCCGGAGCTGAATTCCAGGCGCTTGCGGGACAGATGAAGAACAGCCTGGCCGTGCTGATCGATCAGGGACAGTATGCCCAGGCAATGCCGGTTATGCAGCAGCTCTGCACGCTGCTCCCGGAGGATCTGGAGCTTCTGCGGATGCGGCAGAGACTTTTAAGGCTGAATGAAAGATAACTGGGTAATAAACAGATAAGATACTGTCGATGACGGAATTAATATGAAATTATAGGAGTCGGTATATGCGTAAAGGGCAGAGGAAATTAGCTGACAATTATATAAGATTATTGAGCCGGGCACACGACGGGTTAAAGAAAGCGCTTGCTTTAGGTCGGCATGATATAGCGAAAGATCTGCTGGAGCAGTGCCAGGATGCGGCGATCCACTTGGGCGGGATCATAGAGATATCGGAGAGCGACAAGAACCCGTGTATTGCCCTGCTGGAGGAATACTGCGAAGCGGTTTATCAGATATACGAAAAAATCGGACGGAAACAGCGTATTGATGCAAATAAAGCATATAAAAATCTGCGGAAAATGGTAATACAGGCTGGGAATATCATAAAGAACGATACCGATACCCGCACGGAAGCTGTATTTCTTCCATATAAGTTTTCTTAAACTGCCGCCATGGGGAGATGAAGCATAGTTACAAAAATACTATTCCCTCTTTGACAGTTGGAAAATGCAATATCCAGATATCTTCAAACCCGCGATAGAGAATCTTTCATTTGATAACGCATATCTTCTGTTTCAAAAAGCAATGTTAAATCCGGACATGGAAAAGCAGAAGAAACAAACGACTCTCTTATATTGCATGAAACAGACAATCTCTCCTTTCCTGCGTCTGCAGATTATAAAGGAAGCCATACTAGCAGACATGATTCTGACAGACTATACGAAAATAATAAACTTGGACAATTGGAAACAATATATGCAGCAGCTCATAGAGGATACCCCTCTTTCAGAACTGATGCAAATTGAGAACGCAGCTAAAAAACTAAAAAACACCGCCCCGCCCTACGGCTTTTGGATGGAAAAATACCTCTTAGAGAAAAAGCTAATGCGTACACACCTCGCAGGCCATGAACTATTAAGCGCCCTATCAGATTATGCAGAATGTATCCTTTCCTATTATAAAGGACTATATCGGGAAGAGCTATTTCAAAAAAGCAAGTGGAACCTTCTTCCTGACGACTGTAAATTTGCGCTCCTTACATCGGATGCATTGAATAATATAGCCAAGCAAAGACTTACAGAGTCAGTCAAAGCATTCCGGCATGCCCTTCCTTTTTATCCGACGCTAACCGGAGCTGTTCACGAAGTAATCCGCTATCTAAAGAACAGCATGAACAATCCGGCTTCTAATGCCGGAGAGCAATTCCAGCGGATTGCCGAACAGATGAAATCTACCTTTGTGCTCCTCATTGGCCAACAGCAATATAAGGAGGCGGTATCGGTAATGGAACAGCTTTGCCGTCTGCTTCCGGAAGATTTAGAGCTGCTGCGGCTTAGACAGGAGCTTCTTCTTAAGCTAAATGAATTTTAAGCATTCAGAATCGAAAGGAGCAGGGTAATGAGAAGAATATTAAAACAAGAAGTTCTGGAAATAGCCAGACTTCTCAATCAAATACATGACGGAATCCGAATGAAGCTTCAAGCTTCCAATAAGGAAGAAATCCTCCGCCTTCTTGAACAATGCCAGGACGCCGCAATCAATATAGGCGAAGCTATCGAACAAGAAGAAGGCGAAGGCTTTGTTACCGTTACTTATCTTGAAGAATACTGTGAAACTGTATATAGAATATACGAACAGGTACTTTGCGGTCAGCCTGTCGATCCAAGCAAAATATACAAAAAGCTGCGAAAAGACCTAATCCAGATAGAAAACAGCATAAAAAAGGATATCAAAGTCCATATAGAATTACTGTTTCTTCCTTACAAAGCTTCCATGTGGGACTCCCTTGAAAGTATCTGGAAGGCGGCAGACAACGATCCGGGCTGCCGGGCAAGCGTCGTACCGATTCCTTATTATGACAAGCTTCCTGACGGCGCCCTTGGCCAAATGCATGATGAACAAGATATGTACCCTGACGACGTACCTGTCATAGATTGGCACACATACAATATCGAGGCAAGGCATCCAGATGCGGTATTTATCCATTCCCCATATGATTCCGGCAACCGTGTTACAACAATACATCCGGATTTTTATAGTAACCGCCTAAAAGAATATACTGATTTGCTGGTATACGTTCCTTATTATGTAACACTTGGGATTTTACCGGAAGGACTCTGTATTACATCCGGGACACTGAATGCAGATCGTGTAATCGTACAGTCAGAAAGCGTACGGCAGAATTATATACATGCATACAAAGAATTTGAAAAATCAGGAAACTGTGAAGGACGGTATGGAACTGCCAGCAAAAAATTCTTGGCTCTGGGGTCCCCTAAATTTGACAAGGTAGTTTGTTCCGAAAAAACACAATTTGAATTACCTGACAAATGGAAACGCCTAATTGATACGGGTCATACGCAAAAAACAGTAGTATTTTATAATACCTCTATAAACGGATTGCTAAAAGGAAACGAGCGGTATTTGGAAAAACTCCGGTCTGTCCTAAAAACCTTTCAGGCCCATAAAAACATCGTTCTATGGTGGCGCCCTCATCCTTTGAATAAAACAGCGGTTTGTTCTATGCGCCCGGAGCTTTTGCAAGAATATGAACAGATTGTTATGGAATACAGACAGGAAAATTGGGGGATCTATGACGATACGCCAGACCTTCACCGGGCAATCGCATGGTCGGATGCATATTACGGGGATCAAAGTTCTGTTGAAGTTTTGTTCCATGCCGCCGGCAAACCCGTAATGCAACAAGAGATAGACGACCTTCCGCTTGTATTTGAAAATTTCATACAGGTAGATAACGACTATTGGTTTACTGCGTTTAATCTCAATGGATTGTTCAGAATGAACGCTAAGACATGGAAAGCTGATTTTATGGGATGTTTCCCTGATGAAAAAGATTGGCTCCGATTATATTTTAATATAATCCACTATAAAAATTTGTTAATCTTCGCTCCATTTGCCGCACAGCAGATTGCGCTTTATCGGATGGATACTTCCGAATTTATAAACGTTCCGCTGCAAAATCCGGAAGACGCCGCAAAGGAAAACAATACGCGGAAAATTCCGTATGTTGTATACCGTAAGTTCTCAGTTTGCACACAATACGGGGGATACGCCTTTTTCTTCCCTTGTACCTATCCGGCTATTATAAAACTTAATTTGGAAACCTATGAAACAGAATATATGTATGAACCCCTGAAACAACTAAATAAATTAGCCAAGCGTCCTGAGCTCTACTATTTCAGAAAAGGAGTTCAAAAAGACAATGTTGTTAAATTATGGTGCGTTGCAGCAAATGCATCTGTTGAATTTGATATGGAAACCTGCCAATTAAACATATGCGGCGCGGCAAATGACGGCACGGCATATATAGAAGCTGTCTATGATGATGAATGCTGCTGGCTGTTTCCAAAAGCCTCCGGTAAAGCTATGCGGAAACTGACTGATGATCCAAGCCAGAACGCCTTTATCGATTTATCCCGGGGCGGTACTACAAAATATATACCATATTTGCATGCAGTCAATACAGAGGATTTCATTTATGCATTTCCTACAACCGCAGATCACGTGCTAAAAATCAACAAGAGAGAAAACCTGGCAGAAGTCTTCCCGTTACTTGATTCGGAAAATACTGGCGCCCCTGCCCTCCCCTCTTCAGACTGGCGTTTCTTCATTGCCGGGAATTGCGGGGATAAAATATTTGCCTTTAATGCTATTTCGCGCAAATTGATTCTTTATGACCCGGTTTCCGGAAGTATAAAAAGAGAACATGTATGGTCAAACCATAAGGTCCTTACAGACAATACTTCTCTCCTAAAAGTTTGGGAATTATATTATGAACGCATCGTGCAGGAAGAAGAACTGGCAGTAAAGGAAGAACGCAGAAAAACACTAAACGCCTATTTGAAATTGTTAGTACAAAACCCATCCGAACTTCTTGACCTGCTTCACAAGGCAAAGAACCGGCTTGCTGAAAACGGGGGAATACAAACCACGGGAACCTGTGGCCAGACTATTTATAACTGCGCAAAAAAATACCTGCTGGAAGAACAAAGGAGAACACTATGACTACTGCTATTCTTATGGCGGCCGGAAGCGGAACAAGGATCAGCCGGAAAATACATGGGAATTGTAAATGTACCCTTGATATCGGCGGTATCCCTCTGATACGTTATACCGTTCAAATGCTTATTGATAACCATATTGATGTACATATCGTCGTCGGTTATAACGCAGAACATATTGTCGCTGCTTTAGAAGGACTGAATGTAACTTTCCATACAAATATATTTTACTCCATTACGAACTCGCTGGTCTCTTTATGGTTTGCCAGAGAATCCATAGAGGGCGAAATGGTAATCCTTGGAAACGCAGACGTATATTGGGAGAATACCCTGTTGAAGAAACTAATGGGCGAAACAAGGAATAATGTCATGCTGTGCGATTCAAGCCGGGTCGAACAGGGCGATTACCTTTTTCGGGTAGAAAACGGCAGGTTATTCGACTTTGGAAAGGGCAATAACTGTTACGGGGCAAATTGCGAGTATGTCGGACTTGCCGCTATTCAGGGCGATTTAATCCCTAAATTCCGCAATCGTTTGGACCTGCTGGTCAATAACCAGCACCATGATTTCTGGTGGGAGCAAGTATTGTACAGTATGGCGCAGGAAGAACCTATATGGGCAGAAGATATTGCAGGGAATTTCTGGGCTGAAATTGATTTTATAGAAGATTATCACAGAATATTGGAGTATAGGAAGCAATGTCACAGGATTTAATATCAGTTATCATTCCTTGTTATAACCTGGCCGGGTATACGAGAACTTGCATGGACAGCATAATTAACCAGACGTATCGGAATCTTGAGATCATAGCCATTGACGATGGCTCAACGGATGAAACCCCCTGGATCCTTGCAGAATTTGCCAAAAACGATTCACGGGTCGTGTTTAAGCAGCAGAAGAACGCGGGGGCCGGCGCGGCATCCAACCTTGGTATTGAAACTGCCCAAGGTGATTTTATAGCATTTGTAGACAACGACGACTGGATCCAGCCGGATATGTATGAAAAGCTTCACAGCGCATTAATTTCAAACCATGCAGATATGTCCGTTTGTAATTTTAACTTAGTTTACGAGAACAATACAAATTACTGTTATTCAGTTATGCGCAATGAAACCGTAAATATCCGGGATGACGTATACGGTTATTTCTGCCGTTTCTGCGCATGCCCAAAACCCAATAACTACATTTGGACCAGATTATACAAGACGGATACCATAAAAAAATCAGGGATCCGATATGAAGACTTTCCGCTTGGCGCAGACACATTATTCAATTTCAAACTGCTGCCGCACATGAACCGCGTCTCTTTCATAAAAGACGGGTTATACAACTATGTCCAAAGGAAAAACTCCAGCGTATATACAATGGCAAAGAAAAAGAATATCGCCAAAGTATATGCCGATGGTTTTGACGCCCTTGCCGATTATTATACCTCCAATGGCCTAGCTGATTTCTGCCGCGTCCTGCAGATACATGCATATACCAGACTGCGCAGCATCTTCTTCTATTCCAGGCTTGCAGGATTAAAAGACGCTGAAATAGAGGCCGATTTAAAAGAAGCCTTCCATGGACGCAGAATCTATGACTATCTAACAGGAGCAGTCCAATGAAATACGCACTTGTAACAGGCTCTACGAAGGGGATCGGAAAAGCAATCGGAGATAAACTAGAAGAGCATGGCTATACCGTATTCCGAAACGGGAGGAAAAAAATTTCGAAGTATCAACCATATATTCCAGCCGACCTGTCAACGCTGGAAGGCGTAAATACCCTTGCAGATAATTTGTTGGCGCGGATTGATAAACTGGACGTTCTCGTGCTCAACGCCGGTATGACCTGCCGGAAACCTTTGCCTGAGATCACGCCAAATGACTGGAATCTTGTTATGGATACAAATGTAAATATGCCCTTTTTCCTAATCCAGCGGCTGGCCGGGCTTCTGGCAGAAAATGGAAGCATCCTGTTTATCAGCTCGGCAATGTCCATATGGCCGCACGCCGTATCACTCCCCTACGGGGTAAGCAAGGCCGCCGTTAACATGCTGGCGCAGGGGCTTGTAAAAGAATTTGCTGGAAGGAAAATCCGCGTAAATGCGGTCTGTCCGGGATTTATTAATACACAGTGGCAATTAGCGAAACCAGCCTGGCTCAAGGAAAAAATAGAAAAAAAGACCGCCTTAAACCGGTTCGGTACACCGGAAGAAGTCTCGGATATGTGTATAAGTCTTATCACAAATACATATATAAACGGAGCCATCGTAAGTATCGACGGCGGATATAACATGATTTAGTAAACGAGGTTAGTTTTATGAATTCCAAAATTGGTGTTTTAATATTTCCTGCCGGGGAAATAAATTCCGTCGAACTCCACGACGCGCTTTCGACCTGTGTAAACCTCAGGTTATACGGCGCGTCTTCCGTAGACCGGCATGGGGAATATATATTTAAAAATTATATTTCCGGCGTTCCGTATATAAGGGAATCCAATTTCCTTAGTGAATTTAACCGCATAATCAAACGCCATCATATTGACGTCGTGATACCGACCCATGATGATATCGCATTATTCCTTGCAAAAGAGAGGGAACATATCAAAGCAAAGGTTTTAACAGCAGATTATAAGACAGCCCTGGTCTGCCGGGATAAAAAAGAAACCTATGAACTATTTTCGGAATATCCTTTTTGTCCCAAAACATACGAAACCCTAAAGGAATTTCCAGTATTCATCAAGCCCAGGAAGGGACAGGGAAGCGTAAATGCAAAATGTATTTCCTGTGCCGAGGATATTCCCCCCGGAATCTGCCTGCCGGAATATACAATTTGTGAATATCTGCCAGGCCATGAAATGACTGTAGATTGTTTTACCAGCCGCGACGGGAAACTTCAAGCAGTGCTGCCGCGTTCCAGACAGCGTATTTTCGGCGGTATTTCCGTACGTGGGCAAACAGAGGCGGCGACAGGAGAAATACGAAAGATTGCCGAAACAATCAATTCTAAATTAAGCTTCCTGGGACTCTGGTACTTTCAAATCAGACAGGATCAGGAAGGGAATTACAAGCTTCTGGAAATATCCGCAAGATGTGCCGGGTCTATGTGCCTTTCTAGAGGACGGGGCGTCAACCTTCCGCTCCTCAGCGTATATGCGGCAATGGGTAAAGATACGGAAATACTGGAGAATCATTACAGACTTACGGTGGACCGCACATTAATATCCCGCTATAAGGGCGATTTTGAATATAACCGCGTTTACATCGATCTGGATGATACGGTTTTAATCAACGGAAGGGTTAATCTGCAAAGCATACAGTTCATTTACCAATGCGTTAACGAAAAAAAACAGATTATACTCCTGACGCGGCACAAAGCAGATCATGCGGATTCCGCTGTTGACGCGCTGCAAAAACACCGGATATCCGCCGGGCTATTTGATGAAATCATTGAAATTCCATTTGACATACCAAAATATACGGTTATACAGCCGGACGGGGCTATTTTTATCGATAACGCCTTTGCCGAACGGAAATCCGTTTATAAGCATTTAGGCATCCCCGTATTCGACGTAGATGGAATCGAAGTATTATTAGGGTAGTGTAAAGTAGCCTATGAAAAACTGGAGTCAAAAAAATAGGCTCCATTA
>CAJTZE010000070.1 GCA_910584265.1 uncultured Dorea sp.
GGTTCAAGGTTTTATAGTATCAAGCATTTCTACATGCTCATGAATAATTCAGGCTTATGGTGAGATTGCCGGGAAAATAGCAGACCGGATGGGGAGGGAAAGAATGTCTGCCCAGGCTGTGGGCGGTGCTGTCGGCCATAATCCGATTTCCATTATTATTCCCTGCCATCGTGTAGTGGGAGCGGGCGGAAGCCTGACCGGATATGCAGGAGGGCTTGATAAGAAAATCATGCTTTTGGAGCATGAAGGCGCGGACCTGCCGGGCATGTTCCTGCCGTCTGAAAAACCGGGAGCCTGCAGCGTCTCTCATCCTTAAGAAAACGGTTGAAGGATGGGATGGAAACAGATTGAGGTTAACGATAAGTTAATCATATTTGAATCCATACCGGTTTCTAGTTTCTTATAGAATGTATTTAAAAGAAAATATTAGTCAGCTTGGTAAATCGAAATAAGTACTACAATTGGTAGCAGGCAATTAAAATAGGTGTGTAATGGAAAGGAGATATAATGTATGCCGCAGACAATACAGAGTTTAATGGAGCAGTATATTTCTGAAATTAAAAAATATATGGTTCACATTTGTAAAAAGTGATTCTATATGGTTCTTATGCAAGAGGAGATTTCAGTTCAGATTCAGATGTGGATATTATGATATTGCTTGATATACCAGATTTAGATATAAAGGCATACAGCCAGAAGCTTTCTTATATGACTTATGATTTTAATTTGGATAATGATCTTGATATAAAGCCGATGGTCAAGAGTGAGGAGCATTTTAAAAAATGGATTGCAGAGTATCCATTCTATGCAAATATCCATAAAGAAGAGATGATTTTATATGGAGCAGTCTAAAGAAGATATAGGGACACGAAAAGATTTATGATGATTTCTATATTGCGAGCAGGCAAGAGTCCGAGCGGCAAGTTGCGGAGGCTGATGAATTTATACGATTAGTTGAACAATATTGTGAGGAACGGATTGCATAAACTGAAAAATGAGGTTTTGTATGAGGACGGGAGCACGGTTTACATCAGATTTATAGAGTAAAAGGATAATATAATGAAGAATATTACAAATATACAGAAGTTTTCTGTTCATGACGGAGACGGCATCCGCACTTCTGTTTTTTTCAAGGGATGTCCCCTGCGGTGTGAGTGGTGCCATAATCCGGAGACTCAGCGGTACGAGAGGGAGATGCAGTTTGATTCAGGAAGGTGCACAGGCTGCGGCGCCTGCGTGAAGGCCTGTCCCAGTAAGGCTCTTAGCATGAAGGAAGGGAAACCGATACTGGATAAGAAGGCCTGCGTTTTATGCGGGAAATGTGAGAACTTCTGTCCGGCCAGACTGCGTGAGATCATCGGCCGTGAATATACGGTGAAGGAGCTTGCGAAGGAGCTTATGAAGGATCAGATGTTTTACGAGGAGTCCGGCGGGGGAGTGACCTTTTCCGGCGGGGAAGTTATGGCGGCGGATATGGACTATGTCCTGGCGGCCGCGAAGGAGCTGAGCCGTCAGGATGTAACGCTGACCATTGACACCTGCGGGTATGTCCCTTATGAGAGATTTCAGCAGCTTCTTCCTTATGTAGATACATTTCTGTATGATGTGAAGGTTATGGATCCGGAGCTTCATAAGAAATATATTGGAGTGGATAATGAGCTGATTCTGGAGAATCTGGTGCGTCTTGCCAGGGATGGTGCCAGAATTTACATACGGATTCCAGTCATTAAAGAAGTAAATGGTAATGAGAAGAATATGAAAGAGACGGTCAGTTTTCTAAGGGAACGGAATATCCATCCAGCTAAGATCAATCTGCTGCCCTATCATGATACAGGAAGCGGCAAATATCAGAAACTGGATATGGAATATAAGGGAACAGATTTACATGCACCGGGCAGAGAAGAGCTGGAGGAGTTTGTCCAGATCTTTATTGAGGCCGGGTTTGCAGACACAAAAATAGGAGGGTAATAACATGGCAAAACTGCGTGGTATGAATGAGAGAATTCAGAAGCTCCGTGAGGTGAGTGTGACAACACCAGTCCATATTGATCTGGAAAGGGCAAAGATTGAGACAGATTTCTACAAAGAGAATGATGGAAAATACTCCATTCCGGTTATGAGAGCAATGGTTTTGAAGGAATATTTTTCCAATAAGACGCTGTATCTGGGAGACGGCGAGCTGATCGTGGGGGAGAAGGGGAAAGACCCGCAGGCGTCTCCTACATTTCCGGAACTCTGCTGTCACAGCGTAGAGGATATGGTGGTTATGAGCGAGCGCGAGCTGGTGTCCTTTAAGACGACAGAGGAGGACAGAAAGCTCCAGGCAGAGGAGATTATCCCTTACTGGACAGGAAGAAGCATGAGGGAGAAGATTCTTGAAAGGATGACGCCGGAGTGGAAGGAATGCTACAGCGCCGGCATGTTTACCGAGTTTATGGAGCAGAGAGGACCGGGACATACCTGTGGCGGCGGGCAGGTATTTACGACGGGATATCTGGATTATAAAGAGAAGATTAAGAGAACTATGGATGCGCTGGATTATATGAACGATCCGGATGCGGTAAATAAATGCGAAGAGCTAAAGGCGATGGATATTTCCTGCGATGCTGTGATCATCCTTGGAGAGCGTTATCGTAAGCTTGCCCTTGAAATGGCAGAAAAAGAGGAGAATGAGACCAGAAAGGCAGAGCTTCTGCAGATTGCGGCGAACCTTGAGGTGGTTCCGGCCCATAAGCCACAGACATACTGGCAGGCAATCCAGCTGTATTGGTTTACACACCTTGCAGTTACAACCGAGCTGAATCCTTGGGATGCATTCAGCCCGGGAAGGCTTGACCAGCACTTGAACCCATATTATGAGAGAGACATGGAGGCGGGCATTCTGGATGATGAGAAAGCGCTGGAGCTATTAGAGTGTCTGTGGGTGAAGTTTTACAATCAGCCGGCGCCGGTTAAGGTCGGCATTACACTGAAAGAAAGCGCTACCTATACGGATTTTGCAAATATCAATACAGGCGGTGTGACTCCGGACGGACGCAGCGGTGTAAATAATGTAAGCTACCTGATTCTAGACTGCATGGATGAGATGAAGCTGGTTCAGCCGAACTCTAATGTAACCATCAGCAAGAAGACGCCTGCCAAGTTCCTAAAGAGAGCCTGCGAGGTGTCCAGAAAGGGCTGGGGACAGCCTGCATTTTATAACACAGAGGCGCAGATCATGGAGCTTGTGAATGCCGGGAAGAGTCTGGAGGATGCGAGGCGCGGCGGCTCATCCGGATGTGTAGAGACCGGGGCATGGGGAAGCGAGGCATATATTCTTACCGGATATCTGAATATCCCGAAGGTGTTCCAGCTGACATTATTTAACGGATTTGATGCGTATTCCGGCAAGCAGATCGGGCTGGAGCTTGGATATGCGAAGGACTTTAAGACATACGACGAACTGTGGGAAGCCTTTGAGAAACAGCTGGAGCATATTGTGAATATTAAGATCCGCGGCAATCATGTGATCGAGAAACTGTATGCGCAGGAAATGCCGGCACCTTGTCTATCTGTTGTGACAAATGACTGTATTTCCAATGGGAAGGATTACAATGCAGGCGGCGCAAGATACAATACCTGTTATATCCAGGGGGTAGGTATCGGTACGGTTACCGACTGTCTTGCAGCTGTAAAATACAATGTATATGACAAGAAGAACTTCACGATGGAAGAGTTGATTGAGGCGATGGAGCATAACTATGAGGGGTATGATAGGATCTACCGTATGGTTCATGATAAGACTCCGAAATACGGTAATGACGATGATTATGCCGATGATATTATGCAGGATGTATTTGAACTGTACAGAAGTACGATAACAGGCCGTCCGAATATGAAGGGCGGAAAGTACGGCGTGGATATGCTTCCGACTACCTGCCATGTATACTTCGGCGATGTGATCCTTGCAACACCAAATGGAAGAAAGGCTCACAAGCCGGTATCCGAGGGCATTTCCCCGGAGAAATCAGCAGATACCAACGGGCCGACAGCGGTTATTAAGTCCTGTGCAAAGATGGATCATCTTGCAACAGCCGGGACACTTCTGAACCAGAAGTTTACGCCGGACGTGGTTGCGGGCGAAGAGGGGCTTGACCATATGGCCAGCCTGATCCGTTCTTACTTTTCTATGGACGGACATCACATTCAGTTTAATGTGATTGACAGGCAGACGCTGGTTGAGGCGCAGAAGAATCCAGAGGAATATAAGGATCTGATCGTGCGTGTTGCCGGATACAGCGATTTCTTCCGCAACCTGGATAAACCGCTGCAGGATGAGATTATTGAGCGTACAGAGCAGTCGTTCAATTAGG
The DNA here is from genome assembly GCA_910584265.1 of uncultured Dorea sp. Taxonomy (GTDB): domain Bacteria; phylum Bacillota; class Clostridia; order Lachnospirales; family Lachnospiraceae; genus Claveliimonas. The sequence continues at coordinate 4,353 of CAJTZE010000070.1, forward strand.
AAGGAGCCGGATTATGGATTCTGATATTTTAAAAAAAGTACAGGAGCGGTTTGCAAAGGATCGTTTTGCTACGGATAACGGAGCCGTCATTGAGGAAGTCAGGGACGGCTATGCAAGGGTCGTGATGGAATTGGATGAGCATCATTACAATGCAGTCGGAGGCGTGATGGGAGGCGCAATTTTTACGATTGCAGATTTTGCTTTTGCCGCGGCCTCGAACTGGCAGGGAAAGGTGGTGGTATCCCAGACAGCCCAGATTACTTATCTGGGGAAAGTAAAGGGAAAGAGGATGATTGCCGAGGCAAAACAGGTGAAGGACGGAAGGTCTATGTGCTATTATGTGATCGAGGTGAAGGATGAGCTTGGGAATCAGGCGGCACATGTAACGTCCAGCGGATTTCATGTGGGGTAACCAGCTGGAAAACTGCATCAGACATAAAAGGACTGCGTCGTGAGGCGCAGTTCTTCCTGTCCGGAGGCGTGTTTGCTCAGGCATCGGTTTAGAAATGATAGGTTTCATGCTCCATATCGTAGTACTCCCGCTTGTTCAGCCAGTGCAGGAGAAACCGCTCTGCAAGGCAGTCGTGGTAGATGGCTTCCCTTGATTCCTCTGGGGTGTACCATGCGGCGTGATCGACCTCCGGGGTTACACCGCTTAAATCATCGGAATCTGCCATGCAGGCAAAATTCAGCATCAGGGTATTACTTTTTTCATAGTATTCACTCCGATTGAAGCAGCAGCTTATGACATTCAGGCCGATTTCCTCACGGACTTCCCGCCTTAAGGCGTGCTCGGCGTATTCTCCCTTATTCACGTATCCGGCCACTAAGATATTGCGGTCCTTTCCGTACTGCTTGATCAGCAGAAGTCTCTTAGCATCCGGCGTGTAGACGATGGTGCTTATGGCTGTATTAAATGTCGGGAAACGGAAGGCCTTACAGGTTTCGCAGTAAGGGATGTCTCCTTCGTTTTCTAAATGCTTCTTTATTAATCTGGTTCCGCATTCTGTACAATATGGCATGGCTTTTTCCTCCGTAAATTGCTTTTTATCTGTCTGATAATATACCATTCTTTCCTAAAAACCGCAATGCAGAAGGGGATTTTCGTTGCGGCAGATGAAGATGCCTGATATACTAATGGATGGAGGCTGTTTTGGCCCATACCCGGCAGAATCCGGGATTTAGAACGAAATATGGGAGTCTGTGTATGGGAACTTTGGAAGAGTATTATAATAAATTTAATGAGGATAAGCGTCTGAACAGCCGTCACGGACAAGTGGAGTTCCTCACATCCATGAGATATATCCATAAGTATCTGAAGGAGATTTCGGACAGGACAGGCAGGGAGAAATCCCGGATCCGGATTCTGGATATCGGTGCCGGAACGGGGCGCTACAGTATTGCTTTGGCGGAGGAAGGATACGATGTGTCGGCAGTAGAGCTGGTGAAGCATAATCTGGGACGGCTTAAGGCGAAATCCAGCCTTGTAAAGGCATATCAGGGAAATGCCCTGCGGCTGAAACGGTTTGAGGCTGAGGCATTTGATATGGTACTGCTGTTTGGACCGCTATATCATCTTCACGGGGAGGCTGAGAAGCGGCAGGCATTTGCAGAGGCACGGCGGGTGCTGAAAACCGGAGGCATCCTTTTGGCGGCTTATATTATGAATGAATTCAGTGTGATCACCTATGCATTTAAGGAACGGCATATCAAAGAAGCGCTTAAGACCGGGATGCTGGATGAGAGCTTTCACTGTACCAGAACGGCGAATGAGCTGTACAGCATGGTCCGGTTAGAGGATATTGATAAACTGAATGAGGCGTCTGGATTAAAGCGGATCCAGATTATTGCGGCAGACGGAGCGGCAAATTACATGAGGCCTTTTTTGAATGCTCTGGATGAAGAAGAATTTAATGTTTTTTTAAAATATCATTTAGCAACCTGTGAACGGATGGATTTGATGGGCGCTTCGGGACATACGGTGGATATCCTGAGAAAAGAATAGTAAGTGATGGATGTTGAAATCGGCAGGCATCATTTTAAGAAATAGAAGGGAGAAATCAATATGGATTATGATGTGATTATTATCGGGGCGGGGCCGGGAGGAATTTTCTCGGCTTACGAGCTGGTGAAGCTGAGGCCGGAATTAAAGATTGCGGTATTGGAGGCGGGAAACAGTCTTGAAAAGAGGAAATGTCCGATTGACGGAAAGAAGATCAAAAGCTGTATCCGCTGTAAGAGCTGCGGGATCATGAACGGTTTCGGCGGAGCAGGGGCATTTTCAGATGGAAAATATAATATTACCAACCAATTTGGCGGAACCCTGCATGAATATATTGGGAAAAATGAGGCGATTGCCCTAATGGAGTACGTAGATGCGATCAACGTTTCCCACGGCGGGGAAGGGACGAAGCTGTACTCTACGGCAAATACGGAAATTAAGAAAACCTGTCTGCAGAATGACCTGCATCTTCTGGACGCTTCCGTCCGCCATCTGGGGACAGATATGAATTACATTGTTCTGGAGAATTTATACAATGAATTGAAGGATAAGGTGACCTTCCATTTCCTGACTCCAGTGGAGAAAGTGGGGAGAAATGGGGACGGATACGAGGTCTATACCAAGAATGCGGTGTATACCTGCGGGAAATGTGTGATCTCAGCGGGACGGAGCGGCAGTAAGTGGATGGAGGGGGTGTGCAGGGAGCTGGAAATCCCCACCAAATCCAACCGTGTTGATATCGGCGTGAGGGTAGAGCTTCCGGCGGAGGTATTTGCCCATCTGACAGATGAGCTGTATGAGAGCAAAATCGTATACCGTACAGCCAAGTTTGAGGATCTGGTCAGAACCTTCTGCATGAATCCCCGGGGTGTCGTGGTAAATGAAAATACCAATGGAATTGTTACAGTGAACGGACACAGCTATGAGGATCCGGAGCGTCACACGGAGAATACCAATTTTGCACTGCTGGTATCCAAGCATTTTTCGGAGCCGTTTAAGGACAGCAACGGCTATGGCGAGAGCATCGCACGGCTGTCTAATATGCTGGGCGGAGGCGTCATGGTGCAGCGGTTCGGCGATCTGATCCGGGGAAGGAGAAGCACCCCGTCGAGGATTTCAGAGAGCTATGTGGTGCCGACTCTGGCGGCAACACCGGGAGATTTGAGCCTTGTCATGCCGAAGCGTATTCTGGACGGTATCATTGAGATGATCTATGCGCTGGATAAGATCGCACCGGGAACGGCCAACGATGATACCCTGCTTTACGGCGTGGAGGTGAAATTCTATAATATGGAAGTGGAGATTGACGAAAATCTGGAGACCAGGCACAAGGGACTCTTTGTGATCGGGGACTGCAGCGGCGTGACCCATTCCCTTTCCCATGCGTCGGCAAGCGGTATCCATGTGGCAAGATATCTTGCGGAGAGTGCTGTGTGAATCTGCCGGAGGCTCTAAGGAAGCGGCGATTTTATCAGCGCTTCATAGAAATTTACCGAAAGTTGTGCTATACTCCTGTCTTTGACAGTTAGTAGATTAAAAAATCGCTGTATCCCTTGTGTT
>CAJTZE010000071.1 GCA_910584265.1 uncultured Dorea sp.
CAACTGTGATTACCAGAATTATTTGGTTAAATATCAACAGGTCAGTACACTAGAATCTCCAGTACTAACTCCATATGTGGTCTGTCAGGATTCTTCTGATAGACATTTACATGGTTCAGATCCCCGCATCGGTTTGTAAATGCCGGAAACAGGAATCCACATTCCGGTTCTCCCGGCTCATATTCGCCGGAAAGCGGGCAAATTATGCAGATTAGATATTCAAACATTTCCTCTGATTCTCCCAGCCGTTCTTTATCCGATGCTTTCGCCGGAATATCGTAACGGTCATGGAATACCATGATAGCATATTGGGAATCTTCGTGGTAACGCTCCATCACTACATCGTAGAACGTATCCATCAGTGCATCATTCTTCAGTCCGCATTCCTTCATGGCCATAAGTAGCTGCCACATGCTTCCCGGTTTCTGTGCTTTTGCCACGAACTCATATTTTTTCAGATTCTTATTTGTATCAGAAAACGGCACCGTCTTTGCCAGTTTCAGATTCTTCGCTCTGTCGGAACCGGACAGCTTCAGAAAATTGGTATTAAAGCTTCCGTTAAACTCCCCCTCCTGGTCTATGTAACACCCGGCCACCCTCGTTATGGATGCCCGGGCCGGAGTCATCCGCCTGGTCAGTTCCAGCATGTCTTCCCTATTGATCATTTTGGTCTCCCCTCATAAATTAATTTATTCTACCAGCTCCGGATAAGGCCAGTCCAGAATCCCGCCGAACTCCAGAACATTTTCGTATCCCATATCTGCAAGCTTTTGTGCCGCCTGTTTGCTTCGGTTCCCACTCCGGCAGTATACCAAGATCTGCTGACCTTTATCCGGCAGTATATCCGGTTCACTTAAAATATCTTCATTCGGCAGACATACGGCGTTTTTGATATGTCCGGAATCATATTCCTCCTGCGTCCGGACATCCAGAATAATCACATCCTCCTCATTATCCATTCTCTTTTTTGCTTCCTGCGGACTAATCTGCTCATAAGTCTTCATTGCTTCCTCCTGCTTCTGGTCCTTATGAGCTTCCATCATTTTCAAAATGGCCTCTACGGTCTGCGCCTGTTGTTCCTCCCGGCTTATCCCTGCAGCATGGTCGCCCTTTTGCTCCCCGTAATTTCCAAACTGCGCATGGTTTCCTCCTTCTATGCAGACTTCCGCATAATCCACAGGCATGTATGCTTTCCCTTCCTCCATCTTCTCCATATTCAGAACACCATCCTCACTTCCATAGAGCGACAGGACAGAAAAGGAATCCGACTCCAGGCTTTTCGTCGGATATGCTGCCAAAAGCACCAGACCATTAAGACTCTCCAGATGCCCGGACGCATAGGATGCCGCCATTGCCCCGCCCAGAGAATGCCCGGAGAGATACCAGTGATCATATTCATAAGAATCCATAATCTTTTTCGCTTTATTTTGCCCGAAAAAAGCAAGATTACACGGCATTTTGATAAGGAAACAGTCAATCCCCTGATCTGCCAACTCACTCAATAGAGGAAGATATGCAGTATATTCTACCTTTGCACCCGGATAGAAAATCAATGCCGTCTCATCTCCCGGTCCATCCAGATACAAACCATCCGGCATCTCCGTTACCAATACAGAATCTTTTGTCAGCAAATATTCCTGTACATCCTCATCTGCACGATAGTAGCCATTTACATACCAGACACTAATGAGCATTATAAAAAGAAAACATATTAACGGAATACTAACTCTTTTCTTCCATTTCATATTTTTATGTCAATCCTTTCCAGACAATACTTTTTTCATTATACCCTTCTTTCTCTCCCTGTGCAATCATTCCTCCACCCGTTCCCCATTCTCCAGCACCGGCGCATAGATTCCGATGACTTCCAGTTCGTCTCCGTCCCATCCATCAATCTGGACATAATAATCCCGTATGTAATGGGAGATGTAATGTTCTTGCAGAGAGTAAAGCTCCAGCGTCTGAAAATCCACCAGACATACGTCCCTTGCTCCGGATTTCTCCCCTTCCTCTCCATAACTATCCATGACCTCCAGCAGTTTATCCAGACAGGTCTGGCACAAATGGCTTTGCACTTTCTTCACGTCAAAGACGCTATTCTCGCCATATTCCACCGTAACTTCTGAGATTCCCCGTTCCGGATTCCGATCCGTCCGGAAGCTGCAGGCTCCTTCGGCACCAACGGTCCAGCCGGAACCGCCTCCGCCCATCCCGTCCAGATTCCGGATCTGCATATCCATTACATACCAGTCATTGACACAGATCACTCCCAGGTCGTCCTTTCCCCGGAACATGCTCATCAGGCTCCGGTTATGGTTTCCGCACAGATAACATTCCTCCGGATTTTCCAGCGTACTGTCTGCCGGAGGCTGTTCCTGCCTTTCCCATGTTCTCCTCGTTTCCTGTTCTTCAGCCGGAAACTCCGGTCTCTTAACCTCTGCTAAAGCTCCTCCAAAATACATCCCTGCAGTAAAGCACAGGATGCCGATTCCAAATACTGCCTTGTTTCTGCTCATACTCCCTCCATAATTCTAATAGATATAGTTCCAACGCTATCAGAATCAGTATAGCAAACACAAACAGCATTTTCATCATATATTGCCGTATTACCATATATTTCCAGTATTATAGTGCGTGCCTATTGTTTTCAGATAAAAATAACCTGCAAAGCACAGGCTATTCTCTTTCTTCCTCTATTAGAAAATCCAGAATCCGCAGGATCTTATCCTGTTTCTCTTTTGGAAGACTCTGAAGCTTTTCCTCCAACTTTGTGCACCGCGCCTTCCGCCCGACACGCAGCACATCCAGCATCACATCATCCGCCGACACCCCAAGGACATTGATGATCCGCACAAGTGTTTCCAGTTTTGGAGTTTTCACTTCCCGTTCAATCGCTCCAAGGTAGTTCCAGCTGATCCCCACACGTTCTGCCAGCGCTTCCTGCGTCATTCCCGCCTCCTCCCGGCATTTCTGGATCCGTTTTCCTAATCCCTGCATTTGTTCAACCTCCATTTCCAACCAACGCTAAAAGCGTGGATACCATTTCTATCAGTATATTTGTTCCCGAAACCATCAAACAGTATCTACCAGAATGTGTAGCAACGCTTTTGGAACTGATACAAAATTGGCACAATAATTTCTTAAACTGGCACGGTTGTGCGATTTACACCGTAAAAGTCATATGTTAAAATTGATATTGTCAAAATTATGTGCAGAAACAGCGCAGCAGTATCGGGGGCATTGCCTCATCCCCGGATATTGGCTGCGTTTTTTGCTGCAGGAGGTGAAAATAGATTTACAACTTCATATGGAACCGTAAGAAGCAGCCTGTATTGACCGGGCTGCTTTTTTTCATCACAAATGCAGGAGAATACACCAGTGACGCATTCTCTGCACTGCCGGGAAATCCGGCCAGAGGCAGGAAACCTTCCTGAAACAGGAATAACATCCTTTTAATAAAGGATGCAGTTTTTCCGTTCCTGATCGAACGGCAGATTGCAGGAATCCTGATTTCAGGTATACCAATATGGAAATCGGCGGCGGGCGCATGACCGGGACAGAGACCACGGAAGATTCCGGGAACCGGGAGTTTGCCCTGTACCATGCTGCCAGTCAGCCACCCGGATCAAACGACGAAAAACCAGTGACGGCAGAATCGTGGAAACTGTCCACTGTGACAATCCGTTATGTGACAGCCAGATCCTGCGGAAGTTTGAGCATTTCGTGGGTAAGAAGGCTATGGATATCGAAGGGCTTTCCTTGGCTACATTGGAGCGGTTCTTAGAACTTGGCTACCTAAATTCCTTTCAGGATCTGTATCATCTAGATCAGTACCGCGAGGATATTCTTGCACTGGACGGATTTGGAGAAAAATCCTATGAACGCCTCTGGAGCGCCGTTACCAGAAGCCGGGAGACAGACTTCGTGCATTTCCTGGTAGCAATGGATATCCCCATGGTGGGGCGTACCAAAAGCCGTATTTTAAATAACGTATTTTCCGGAAACCTTCATGACTTTGAAGTCGCTGCTGTCGGCAGTTATGACTTTACGGCATTGGAGGACTTCGGGGAAACACTGAACCACAACATTCACACATGGTTTTCCAACGAAGAAAACTTGTGTTTATGGAAAGAATTACAAAAAGAATTAACATTCAAATCAAAGGAGGAACACATCATGAGAGAAGTAAAAGAGAATCCATTTATGGGCTGCACAGTTGTTGCGACAGGAAAGCTTACACATTTCACCCGCGACGGCATCAACACAAAGATCTTGGAGCTTGGCGGAAAACCCGGAAGCTCCGTAACGAAAAAGACCGATTACCTGATCTGCGGGGAGAAGGCGGGAAGCAAGCTGAAAAAGGCCCAGGAGCTGAACATTCCGGTTCTGACGGAAGAGCAGTTCCTGGAGATGATTGCGTAATCAGCACTTATCACATAATAAGGAAAACAGCCATGAAAGAAATGATCTATGAACTATGTCCGCACTGCAATGCAGAGGTTTCGGTCTTATGGGATACAGCGTCACAAGGGTATCTGACAAACTGCCCTTCCTGTGGTAAGCGCTTACTGCTCTGCAGTGAATGTGTAAACCGTGGAGAATGTGACTATGAATCTGGTCTGTGCAGGCGGGTGCTAGAAACCATGTGGCGGGAGCTTTCTGATATACCTTTGGAGGTTCCGGACTCCGGAGACGAATTCTTTGCAGAATCATTTAAGCTGCAGGGGATCACGTTTCCGGCCGGAATCACGCGGACAGAACTCTGGCACTGGTTTGATGACCGCCATCCGAAAGGCGTGGCATATTTACTGTATGGATTACGGAAAGAATAAGCAAAAAAATCATTAGATAAGAGAATTGGAAGGTATGGCCTGATGCCATGCCTTTCTTTTTGGAAAGGAAACATTATGAAATTTGCAGAAAAAATATTTGAGAGGGCACGGTCCTGCAGCAGATCATCCGAAACAGGCTCGATACCGCTTTGGAGGATACCCTCAGAAAAGACAGGAAATACCAAAATTCAAAGCAGAAAGCCAAAGAAAAGGCCGGCAGACTGTCAGAAGATATGTTCACGCCTGAACAATGGGATCTGATTGACGATGCCCTGGAAGAAAGCAATGCAAGCGGTTCCGAATATGGGCGGGTTGCTTACCAGCAGGGATTTTTTGATGCTTTAAGCTTTTTCAAAGACATTCATTCAATGAAGGGGAAATCTATATGAATACACCAGAAAATATGAATAACACTTTAAAACTGAAACCGATTGGTACGGACTCATGGTCACGTCCAGTCTATGAAGACCAGTATGGGCATTTATGGAAGGATATTACGTTAGGCCGTAACAACCCAAAGCTATGTTCTGCACTATATAATGCATTTGACGGCGAGCCGGATCTACCGATTCGGAAACCATTTATCATTTTATCCAACGAAAAACAGATTGACGAAGATAAAAGCTTTCAATATCAAATGCTGGACAGATACAGATGCGATTGCGACTATTACCTTGGATACGGCAACCGGAATCCTGATGTCTTATCATCAAAAGATGAGCGTGAACACATAGAATCCATGAAAAAGATGTGGCTTAATTTCCCAGACGGAGAAAAACCCGAATGGCTGACATGGGATCAGATTCTTGCATATGAAAAAGCAATATGCACCAAAGATTAAAGCCAAGGCCATTCCATCTGGAATGGTTCGCTTTAATCTCTACAGATAGGAAAGGGAAAATAATGTTATTAAAAATTTACAGAAGGGAGTAATACCTATCCGGTGAAACCGGTTGTATTCAGGTTGCTAAAGAAATACATAAAACCAGCCATAACAGCGTGAAAGCTCTGCAAGTAGCATGGGAGGACAGGCTGGTAGCCATTTGCCGCATTCTTTAAGGCTGCAATACTTATCTATGTAATCTAAAGTAATATATGGATCACATACTGGATATCCATATTCACGGAGTGTTTCGACTGCATACTCCCGTATTTGAGCCAGCACCAGGGCATTCCATGGATATTTCGTTTCCTCATCTCCCTTATCAAACTGCATCAATGTCTGGCAATACTCATACGTCGCATGCTCTATCGCATAATGGCGTTTTAACATCTGTTCAGTAAATTCTAAATCTTTATTTTTCATTCGCTTCTCCTTAAACTGCTAATTTTAATTGTTCCATTTCCTCCGCTTTCTGCTTCTGTTCTGAATAATAAAATCCTTGAATCCTCTGTCCCAATACCGTATTACGCTTTCCGCTGTCATCCGTATGGATAGACTGGCACACTGCGTTCCAGTCCCCCACCAGATAAACCTTGCATTTTGCCCTGGTAATCGCTGTGTAGAGGATGTTGCGCTTCAGCATGGTGTAAAATGCTTTTACACACGGGATAATCACGACTGGATATTCGGAACCTTGGGACTTATGGATAGTGATTGCATTGGCATGCTCCACCATCTCCATCTGTTCCCGTTCGTACCGGACCACCCGGTTTTCCGAGAACAGGATCTGCACCTTCTGGTTTTCATCCGAATCCTCATAAATATCCTGGATGATCCCCATGTCTCCATTGCTGACCAAATCCGTATTCTTATTCTGCAGGATCTTGT
>CAJTZE010000072.1 GCA_910584265.1 uncultured Dorea sp.
ACTCATCCTCCAGACTCAGTTCCAGCTTCAAACCGTTAATGATCTCCTGATACCATTCTTTAATCCTGCGAAGCTGTCCGGTGAAATCCTTCTCCTGAATAGCCAGATGATAACAGCTGTACAGCATATCTGTCACCTTGGTATCACCGGAAAACCGTTTTCCCGGTGCAGAAGGAACTACATACCTTCTGGATTCTTCCTGTCGGATGATCTTCCCTGCCTTCTCAAACTGCTCTGCACTTGCCAAAGAGCTTCCTCCAAATTTTACAACCTTTTTCATTTCTAGTAACCTCCACTTTATCGATATCGTAATACAAACTGGCTTCTATATGTTATGCTTCACGGATTACATCGCCAAACTCTGCATCGGCGGCTTTTCTTAAATCCTCCGGCGCCAGACAGATCTGTATGCCGATTTTCCCGCCGCTTACGTAAATTTGCTCATGCTTTTCTGCACTTTTCTGAATGATCGTCAGAAATTTCTTCTTCATGCCAACGGATGTGCAGCCGCCCCGGACATAGCCTGTCACCTGAGTCAGCTCCTTTAGGGGCAGCATCTCCAGAGACTTCTCGCCCGCCGCTCTAGCCGCTTTCTTGAAATCAATCTCTTTCTCTATGGGAATCACAAATACATAATGCGCGCCACTCTTTCCGGTGGTAACGATGGTCTTAAAAACCAATTCATGATTCAGTCCCAGCTGATCCGCGGTCTGGATTCCGTCCGTAAATTCATCACACTCATAGGTTTGATAAGTATATGGAATTTTCAAGCGGTCCAATATGCGCATGGCATTGGTTTTTAATTCTTTTTTACTCATCACTGCATCCCCCCGCAGGTTTATATTTCCCATCCCAACGCTTCTAAGGATATAAATTCCGGCCCGTCTGCTTTTGGATTCTCCGCATAAACTTCCCGGCGGTGATAATGAAGTTTTACGTCCTCTTCCTTTATGAAGGACAGAAAGGTTTCCATCACCAGATCCGGCTTTAAGTTCGCCTCGCTTCCAGCCGCAAGCTTCAGGCAGACTCCGCCCGGTTCCATATGAAAATCATAAATCATCGGCTTGATATCTACTTGTTTCTCACTCCGCTTGGTTTTCTTTAAAACCACTATCTCAGGCTGAGCCAGAAATGCGTCGATCTGTTCATTCCAGACTGCCGGAAATACCGGCTCGGTACTATTATATTCCCGAAGGGCAGACGCTTCGGCTTCCTTAGGTAACACCAGATATTCTGCAGCCGCAACAATCGTCATACCACTGCTTTTCTTATCTTCCGCAATCTGACGGAAGCTTAGCACGTCAATTCCCTCTGCCATGGCCTCATTCAGCCGGCGGAGGGCATCCGCAGAATAAACCGGCTCTGTTAGTTCAATATCCAGATACTCTCCCTCGCTTGTGATGCCAAGCCCCAAAGGCTGCGCAAAGGACATGATCATATGAGGGCTGCAGCCGGAGGTAAATGCAATGGGGATGTCCGCCCGCCGCACAGCCTTCTGGAAGAAGCGCATCACATCCAGATGTCCAAGAAATTTTAGGACGCCGTACTTGCGGAATTTAATTCTTGCTTTCAATGCAGACACCTCCTTTCCAGACAGCCGCTCCGCAGCCAGAGCACTGCATCCGGCAGTTCGGCGTAATCTCAGCCTTCATGGCCTTCTCCCATTCCTTTCTTAAGAATCCCTTTGTCACGCCTATATCGATAAAATCCCATGGGAATATTTCACCTGCGTCCCGTTCCCTAAGGTTATAAAATGAGATATCCACGCCGATATTTCCAAAGGCCTTCATCCATTTCTCATTGTCAAAGCATTCTGTCCAGGAATCATAAATACAGCCAAGCTTATACGCTTCCTCGATCACCTTTCCAGTCCGGCGGTCACCCCTTGCAAATACACCCTCAAGAACGGCCACCTCTGCATCATGCCAGTTGTACCGCAGGCTTTTCTTGTTCAGCTGATTTAGGAAAGCATGCTTTACAACCGCCGCCCGGGCGATATACTCTTCATTGGCCAGCATAGGGGCCCACTGAAACGGGGTAAAGGGCTTGGGAATAAAGAAGGAGGAGCTTGCAGTAATCTGGCATTTGCCGTTCCGCTGCTCCTTTGGAATCTCATAATAGCGCCTTGCTATCTGATCCGCAAGCACTGCGATCGCTTCCATATCTTCTTTGGTCTCCGTAGGAAGTCCCAGCATAAAATAAAGCTTCACCTTGTTCCAGCCGCCCTCAAAGGCCTGTCCGGCTCCGTTTATGATATCCTCTTCGGTCAGCCCCTTATTGATAACATTGCGCATCCGCTGGGAGCCTGCCTCCGGTGCGAAGGTCAGGCTGCTTTTCCGGATATCCTGGACACGGCTCATTACATCAAGTGAAAATGCATCGATCCGAAGAGATGGAAGGGAAATATTAATTCCCTTTCCTTTAAATTCTTCGATGAGGAAATTCACCAGTTCTTTGAGTTCACTGTAATCGCTGGTGCTCAAAGAACTTAAAGAAATCTCTTCGTGACCGGTACTTTTCAACATCTGACAGGCATATTCCTTTAACTTATCCACATTCCGCTCTCTGGTGGGACGATAAAGCATCCCTGCCTGACAGAAACGGCAGCCTCTGATACATCCTCTCTGCACCTCCAGCACTACCCGGTCCTGCGTCACCTTGATATAAGGCACCACCGGAGCTGTTGGATAGACCGTGTCCGTCATATCCACGATCACTTGCTTCTTCACGTGCTCGGGCGCCTTCGGATGAACCGGATAAAACCGGGCAATGGTTCCATCCTCGTTGTAATCCGTCTGGTAAAAGGAAGGAACATAGATTCCCTCAATCTGGCATGCCATTTCTAAGAAGTCCTTCTTAGTTCCGCCTGCCCGTTTATTGTCCGTATAAACATCCAGAAGCTGATCATATACCGTCTCGCCCTCACCGATATAGAACAGATCAAAAAATTCTGCCAAGGGCTCTGGATTATAGGCGCAGGGGCCGCCGCCGATGACAAGCGGATCAGACTCCTTCCGCTGGTCCGCATGAAGCGCCATTCCCGCCAGATCCAGAATCTGCAGAACATTGGTATAGCACATCTCATACTGGAGGGTGATCCCTAAAAAATCAAACTCCCTGACGGGATCCTGAGATTCCAGTGCAAATAGAGGGATCTGCTGCTCACGCATAATCTGATCTAAGTCAACCCAGGGAGAATACACCCTCTCACACCACACATCCTCACGGCGGTTTAACATATCATAGAGAATCTGGATGCCGAGGTGGGACATACCGATCTCATAAACGTCGGGAAAACACATGACAAAGCGGATGTCCACTTTGCCAGGGTCTTTCATCACACTGTTGACTTCATTCCCGATGTATCTCGCTGGTTTTTCGATTTTTAGTAATATTTCATCATTTAAGGCTAGTTTTCTCATAGGTTCCCTTTCGATTTTTGTATAATCCATAATTTGTCGTATATTTCCTGTGATAAAAATACTTGTCGGTTCGTCTGCCCCGCCTATAATTCGTTCCATTATATTTACAGTTTTCACCTAAGAGACATGCACTTACAAGCACTTTCATTAAAAAAACTCCCTTCTACCAACCACAATATTTATCTGCAATTTTATGATACGAAAAGAGCCTGCATACCTTTTTCACAATAATAGTTATTTTTCCAACATCATCAAGTGACTGTTCAGCCTTGCATTCACATAACCTGCAAACGGCTTTTCCATCTCAGGCTGGATCAAATATGGCTGAACTGGTTCATGTTTCGCACCCATGATCCTGACGGGAACTTTTCTGTAAACACCCCGCTTTCCGAAACATTATATGCTATTTTCGGAATAATATCAATTTAAAAATGCACCCAAAGACAACCTTGGGTGCATTATATCAAATCTGTTCTTATTAAACCTCTGGCTTGAGCTGATACAAGTCCGCTCCTGCCGCCTCAGAAACCACCGAGATATACATCGTCACACTCGTCTTACCCAGGCTTCTATAAACGGCCGCTCCGGCATAACTGATGACCAGCGTATCCGCAAGCCTCCAAAGCATCCTTTACATCCATGGATATTCATACTGTCAAGGAAAAATTCGGGAACGGGTTTCATCTTAAAACTTATCAGCTAAATCAGCCGCCTGCTTACAGCCGTCTGTCTTTTCAATATCACCGGCATTCAATACGCCGGGAATCAATACTTCACCGACCATTTTCCATTTCAATAATGCGGCAGAACGTTCAATCGGAATACGGACGCCGTCCATCACAGACATATCGTCTTCCTCACAGCAGGTGATGAGCGCACATTCCTTCCCTGCTATCTCTTTTCCTGCAACGCAGAAAGAAAACATCTTATCAATAACTCCCTTGATCTGAGCTGGAATGGAATACCAATAAACCGGCATTGTAAAGACCACAGCATCGGCTTCCAGGATAGCCGGAGCGATTGTATTGAAATCATCATCAAAGGAACAGGCTTTTCCCGTCTTGAAACAGGTTTCACAGGCATGGCATCCGCCTGCATTTTTCATGGCGGCATCAAAACGGGTAACCGAATGCCCTTTTGCTTCCACCTCTTTCACAAAAGCTTCTGTCATGGCAAAGCTGTTGCCATTTTTACGCGGGCTGCCGGTAATTACTACAATTTTCTTGTTCATATAGTTTCCCTCTCTTTTTCATTCATTTTCAGCAGACTTACTTCTTATCGCCTGTTATCATTATAGTGCAAATAAGAGAGGGAACAAGTACGCACATAAAAGTTCGGTACTTACGCCAGGGTAAGTATCCCTTTATAGAATATCAATATATTCTCCCGCCAGAGCCTTGTTCATGCTCCGTACCGCACAGAATTTTCCGCACATACTGCAGGTATCGCTGTGATCCTCTTCCGGTATCCGGCTTTCGCGTATGGCTTTTGCTGTTTTAGGGTCTAATGCGCAGGCAAACTGTGCGTCCCAATCAAGCGCCCGGCGTGCATCGGCCATGCGGTCATCAATATCCCTTGCTCCGGGAATTCCCTTGGCAATATCTGCCGCATGGGCGGCAATCTTAGAAGCGATAATCCCCTGCTTCACATCCTCCACATTGGGAAGCGCCAGATGCTCTGCCGGTGTAACATAGCATAGAAAGGAAGCTCCATTCATGGCCGCCACAGCTCCGCCGATGGCGCTGGTAATATGGTCATATCCCGGCGCAATGTCCGTTACCAGAGGTCCTAACACATAGAAAGGAGCTCCCATACAGATGGCCTGCTGTACCTTCATATTTGCCGCAATCTGATCCAGCGGCACATGCCCCGGCCCCTCGACCATAACCTGGACATTATGCGCCCAGGCACGTTTGGTCAGCTCCCCCAGCCGTACCAGCTCCTCAATCTGGCAGACATCGGAGGCATCCGCCAGACATCCGGGACGGCAGGCATCCCCCAGGGAAATTGTAACATCATATTTTTCGCAGATATCCAGAATTTCATCGTAATATTCATAAAAGGGATTTTCTTCCCCTGTCATGCTCATCCATGCAAATACAAGGCTTCCGCCGCGGCTGACAATATTCATTTTCCGTTTGTGCTTTTTGATCTGTTCAATGGTCTTTCTTGTAATCCCGCTGTGAAGCGTCACAAAATCAACGCCGTCCTCTGCATGCATACGGATCACATCCAGAAAATCCTCTGCTGATAATGTACTGAGATCTCTCTGGTAGTGGATAACACTGTCATAGACAGGTACTGTGCCGATCATGGCAGGGCATTCCTTCGTCAGCTTCCGCCGGAAAGCTCTTGTATCTCCGTGGCTGGAAAGATCCATGATAGATTCCGCCCCAAGCCTGACCGCACTCATCACCTTTTCCAGCTCAATATCATAATCCCTGCAGTCTCTCGATACCCCTAAGTTTACGTTGATTTTTGTGCGCAGCATGCTGCCGATGCCTTCCGGCTC
Organism: uncultured Dorea sp.; assembly: GCA_910584265.1. Classification (GTDB taxonomy): domain Bacteria; phylum Bacillota; class Clostridia; order Lachnospirales; family Lachnospiraceae; genus Claveliimonas. The sequence goes on from CAJTZE010000072.1 coordinate 5,935, forward strand.
CAGACAAGCATGATTCTTATTAGCACAAATAACAGCCTTCCCTTCTGCCAGCAGCCTCATCAGTACCTCAGACGGCATCTGCTCTTTCTCCGCAACTGTTTCTATTTCCGGTGTCACGATTCTTCTTCTTGCCGCATCCATTTGTGTTGTATAGTTTCTCATTCTTAGTTCCTCCTACCTCAATATTTGAAATTTGTCAATATATCTCCCGATATATTTTTGA
>CAJTZE010000073.1 GCA_910584265.1 uncultured Dorea sp.
GGAAGCTGTTGCGGCTTGAGTTAAGGCGCAAAATCAACTAACTTTGGAAAGATTCCAATTTATATTTTTTTAGATTCTGGATATACACAATAGAAAAAAACTGTGACAATCTCTACGATACAGCGCCGCCTGTATCCTATGGATCATCACAGTTCTATTTCTATAGTAATATTTTATTCATCCGTTTCTTTTATGCTTAACAGATCCGTTTCAGCAGTGTCCTTCTTGTCCGCCTTCTTCTGTGTCTTATCCACAGTTTTTTCTAAAAATACCGCACCAAACGCCGGAAGATCTACTGTCAGCTTTCCTTTTTCCGTCTTCCAGCGTTTCTTTTCCATTATCTGGCCGCCGTAGATATCCTGTTCGCTGTTCAGTATTGCTTCATAGACGCCTTCCTCAGCATCAAAAGAATAATTCTTCTGCTCCACGCCGGAAAAGTTAAACAGCGCCGTCAGCTTCTTATCCTGGCTGCTCCTCTCGATCGCATAAATGCACCGCTCCTCCTGATGGCAGTCGATCCATCGGAACCCTTCCGGCTTATAGTCCCATTCCCACAGCTCCGGATGCTCCAAATACAGATGATTCAAATCCTTGATAAAACGGTGGAAGGAATCATGGTTCGGATATTTCAGCATATCCCAGTCCAGTTCCCGCTTCTCATCCCATTCTCTCAGATGCCCCAGCTCATTTCCCATAAAGTTCAGCTTCTTCCCCGGATGTGCATACATATACATATATAACGCCCTCGCCTGAGGGAATTTCTCCTCATACTGCCCGTTCATCTTCTGGACAATGGTCGCCTTCCCATGCACCACCTCATCATGGGACAGGGGCAGCAGATAATTTTCCTCCGGATAGTACATCATAGAAAAGGTCAGCTTATGATAAGCGCCGCCCCGAAACAGCGGATCAGTTCTAAAATAATCCAGGGTATCGTTCATCCATCCCATATCCCACTTATAATCAAAGCCCAGTCCTCCTTCCCATACAGCCTTTGTAACCCTGCCATAGGAAGTAGAATCCTCTGCCGCCAGCAGGATCCCCGGATGGCGTTCCTTTAATCCCTGATTCATGCACTGTAAGAATTCTACTGCATTCTTATTCACACCGCGGGTCTTATCCCCCTGCCAGTAGATCATATTGCTGATAGCATCCATGCGCAGGCCGTCCACATGATATTCCTCCATCCAGTAGCTTGTGCAGGACTGCAGGAAACTCCTCACCTCGCCTCTTGAGTGGATAAAATTACAGCTCCCCCACTCGCTTCTTCCCACATCCTGATTGGGATATTCATACAGCGCAGTACCATCATAATTTGCCAGCGCATAGCCGTCCACGGCAAAATGCACCGGAACAAAATCCAGGATCACGCCGATCTCCGCCTGATGAAGCTTATCTACCATCTCCTTTAGCTGATCCGCCGTCCCATATCTGGAGGTGGGGGCAAAGAATCCCGTACTCTGGTACCCCCAGGATTCATCGCTGGGATGCTCGCTAAGAGGCATCAGCTCAATATAGTTATATCCATACTCCTTCAAATATGGAATCAGGATGTCCGCAAGCTCCGTATAGGTATACCATCCGTTCTTGTCGTCTTTATTGGTCCTCCATGAGCCTGCATGGATTTCGTAAATATTCAGCGGCTTCTCCCGGCAGTCGCTTCTCTTATTCATCCATTTCTGATCGCCAAAGGTATAAGCTCTTAAATCCCTTACGATCGAAGCACAATTCGGACGAAGCTCCATCCCATATCCATAAGGATCACAATGGTCAATCCACTGCCCGTCCCTCTGATAAATCCGATACTTATACATCTGCCCCGGCTTTACTCCGCTGATCTCGCACTCCCAGAAATTCCGGTCGCAGATGCGTTTCATCTCTGTCTCATTCCAGCCGTTAAATTCCCCGATAACTGCTATCCTCTCTGCCGCAGGCGCAAATGTGCGGAACACGGCCCCGTTTCCCTGCAATGTACACCCAAGAAACTTATGCGCATCAAAAATCTTTCCCGTATAAAATCCATACAAATCCATCCATTATCCCTCCGTAAATACAACCCCATTCAATTAATTGACTATAGTTGTTTATCTTGCTATACTTATTTTACAAAGCAAGACCAGCAATTTCCAGCATCATTTTTTCTTATCTGTCAGATAATTGACGATTTGGAAAAATTGTCTAAAAAGGAGGAACCTATGCTATGGATCTTCGGGTAAAACGAACACGAACCAGTATCACCAACGCATTCATTGAGCTCCGCTCAAAAAAACCTCTGGAAAAAATAACCATAAAAGAACTGGCAGACGCCGCATTTATCAATAAGGCAACCTTCTATCAGCATTACCGGGATATCTATGACCTGTCCGAATCTATGGAGACAGAGCTGGTCAACAACATTGTCCGCTCGATCCCCCACCCGGACACCCTGATCGACAATCCCGGACGGGCAACCTTAGAAATCAGCGAAGCCATGATGTCCCAGACCGCACTGCTGCAGATCCTTTTTTCCGGAAGCCGCCAGACTATTATGGTCGACCGTTTGGAACAGGCTATCCGCGGACAGATACTAAAGAAACATCCAGAGTATGAGAATGACCTGGAAAAAGAAATCCTTATTACCTTTCTCATCCGTGGAAATTTCTATGCATTTTTCAAACACAGTCCCGCAAACCCTCAGGATACCATACAGATTCTCGCACAGTATTCGGCAAAAGCAGGCGGGACTTTTGGAGCTTCAGACTAATGAAAAACACTTGCTATCTGGTTTTTAATACTATATAATAGCTATATTGAGGTGATAACTATGACAATTGACACAAAGAATATGCTGAGCAGCATTCTGGAGAGCATTTCCAGAATCGATTATATTAAGCCAACGCAGATTCCGAATATCGACCTGTACATGGATCAGGTCACCACCTTTATGGAGGAGGGACTGGAGCAGACCAAGCGCTATCCGGACGATAAGATTCTTACCAAAACCATGATCAATAACTACGCAAAGAACAATCTCATTCCTCCGCCGGTAAAGAAGAAATATTCCAGAGAACATGTACTGGCGCTGATATTTATCTATTATTTTAAGAATCTCCTGTCCATCAAGGATATTGAGACCCTTCTGGATCCGATCACCAGCAGATACTTCGGCAATGAAAGCAGTTTCTCAATGACAGATATTTACGAAGAGGTCTGTGCTCTGGAAAAGTCCAGAATCGACTCCATGGCTAAGGATATCGCCAGACTATACAAGACCTCTCTGGACACTTTTACCGATGCTCCGGAAGAAGACCGGGAGATGTTTCAGAATTTTTCATTTATCTGCAGCCTTGCCTTTGATGTCTATGTAAAAAAACAGGTAATTGAAAAGCTGATTGACGATATGCCGGAGCCGGAACCAAAGAAAAAGAAATAAATTACTGAAATCTAAAGAGGAGACAGCGCTATTTGCTGTCTCCTCCATTAATCCGCTCAAATACCATATCATATCCGTCATTTCCATAGTTCAGGGAACGGTTCACCCTGCTGATGGTCGCTGTAGAAGCCCCGGTCTTGTCCGCAATCTCAAGATAGGTCTTCTGCTGTCTCAGCATCTTCGCCACCTCAAACCTCTGTGATAATGAAAGAAGTTCATTTATCGTACAGATATCTTCAAAAAATGTATAACACTCTTCTTTATCCTGTAAACTTAATACGGCTTTAAAGAGATAGTCTACCGCTTCCGTTCTAATCTTCTTACTCATAATATATCTCCTTTGCATCAGAACTCACTCTCCATATATTTTAGCACACTAAATCTGTAAAGTCCATAGATATTACCCCAGAAATTTACAAGTAACTATTATCTAATTATGACTCACTCGCCGCGTCTGTTCCAATATCGTTATCTTCTTCTCTTTAATACCGATATCAGTCTGTTATAGGATAGATTCGCCACCAGTTCCTGTGGAAAATCCACCTCTTCAAGCAGTTTAGACGAATATCTTGTATTTGCAATATCAACATCCACATGGGCATCGCTGCCCAGAACCACCATTGTCCCAGCCTTCCTGCACAGCTCCAGCATACGGCGGTCATTTTCATAAGAATTGACGCGGAATCCTCCCGGCTTAAGCGAGGAATTGTTCACCTCAAGCAGCGTCCCCGACTGCTTTGCCATATCCACAAGCGCCTCATAATCCACCTCAAAACGCCCGTCGTCCGGATGGCCGATAATTTCGATATCCGGTCTCTGCATCACCTTCAGATAAGCTTCTGTGTTCTTCTCAATTCCCTTGCTTTTGCCGTAGCATTCGCCGTGGATGCTTGCAACCGTAATGTCCAGCTCCGGCAGCAGCCACTCCGGCAGGTCAACCGTCCCCTTCTCATCCATAATATTAAGCTCCACTCCAAAAAGAATCGGGATCCCGTAATATTCTCTGGGAAGTATCTTCATATTATGAAAATGATATTTGTGCGGGCCTCCCTTCATCTCAGGTCCATGGTCGGTAATTGCCAGTGCCTCCAGTCCCATCTGGGAAGCCATATATGCCATCTCCCGTATGGTATTGTAGGCATGGCCGCTGGAAAGTGTATGTGTATGGGTATCAACTGCAACTTTCATATTCTGCCGTCCTTCTTTCTATCGTCTGAATTTTATCTGCATATTTAATATAGCACAATCAAGTGTATAAAACCAATCATTTCCACACATCCTATTCTTATTCTATCATATAACGGAGGTTCCCAATGATTACAGGAGAAAACGAAACCAGACAAAATATCCAGGCTGACAAAGCCTCAAAAAACCAAAAAAAGGCATCCGAAGAAAACCAGAGGATCATCGATTCCTATGATTATCTGTCAAATGCCGCGGCCACCCAGGACTGCACCGGACTGATTCCCTCCGCCCCGCTGAATGAGGCTGAGCTGGAATCCTATGATGCGCTGTACAAATACCAGCCGCCAAAAATCCCGGCCGCCAAAGACCAGAAATAACACAAAGCCACATTTGCATATCTTGCCGACGCCGGTCTGGTTCTGCTGGATCCTGCCTGTCAGATACCGAAGGTAAAATATTCAGTTATCCCCTATGCGGGAGATTATGATCATATCAAAACTCCTGATCCGTCAACAGGCTCATTCCCTGAAATGTATCTTTAGAAACAGCCATAAATACATCCTCAGAAATGAGCCTGACGCTTTACTCTATCCCTTGTCCCTCTTTTCCCTTTCTCAGAGATTCCGAAACAGCCTCCGCAGGTATTACAGCATTACTTTGAGTATCTTCCTGTCTGTTCCTCTTCCCATTCTCCCGCTTTTCCTTTGCCCTCATGCGCAGAACCTCCGGAAACATATCTGTCTTAATCTCACCCATAAATAGTCCCTCCTGACATATCTATTCTGATAAGAAGTATTTCCATATTCTTCTTTCTCTATACCATTCCGTTATGCTGGAATTCCTGCATTCAACACATATCAGCCGGATATTTGTCAACTAATGGTTGCGAAAAATCCATTTCTGATTGGTAGACGAAGCTATTCTTATCTGATAAATTAGTAATCAAAGGAGGAAAACAACATGACCATAGGCGAACAAATCCAGACGATCCGCATCAGCAAAGGATTCACGCAGGAATATCTCGCGGAGCTTTTAAACGTATCCAGACAGTCTGTTTCCAAATGGGAGCTTGGAGTTTCCCACACAAAAGGATATTAAGAAATAACCTGTGTTTGCCTGCTTGCAAAAATACTAATGTATAAGAGAATGGCATTTGGAATATAGTGTCTTGTTATCTTAAAAACTCAAACTTCCCACACCATTTTGGTGTGCTGAACCTTGAAAAATCAATACTTT
>CAJTZE010000074.1 GCA_910584265.1 uncultured Dorea sp.
CCTCACATCATTATCATAGAAGATCTGAATTTACAGAAAAATTTTCACACATCCGCCGGTTCTTGATGAGGACGCACACTTTACCTTATAATTCTATAATTTTCTCCCGCAATTTGTACAATATGCCGTTCCGGGCTTTAATCGTGTCCCTTTTCCTTCCAAAGAAAAAGGGTATCAATCCAAGCAGCGCTCCCATCATCAGAGAACCAAAAACTATTGAAATTATCCTTACTGCATCCATCTGTTTTCCCCTTCCTACTATTTATCCATTATATCATATTCCTCTGCGCTTCCAACTTCTATTTTTCTTCCTCCGGATATCCTCTCACATATACAAATTCCTCATTCTCCCTATCCATATGATATTCTCTATCCAAAACCGCATTAATGAAATCCCGGCCGCCCATTTCCACCGGAACAAGCCTCATTCCCAGCTTCTCTTCCGCATCCTGTACCGTCATATCATCCAGAAATACCTGCTCCCCCATCCGCAGCATATTGGACGGAATCACCAGTGTATCTCCCAGATCCGTTCCCTGCTCCTTATATTCCGCCAGCTGATTTACCAAATCCCATCCGGTTATCAATCCGGATACCGTAATCATCTCTCCAAAAAAATGATTACAGATTGCATATACGCGGATAGTCAGCCCGGGAAATTTTTCCATCATACGGTCTGCAAAGCCGCAGACTGTCGTATAAGCAAGCTTTCCGGTCGCAATGGTCAGCGTCCGCCTGACATCCACCGGCCGCCCCACAGGCGTTTTTTCCTCTTTTTCCTTCTGAAGCTCTATAAATGCCTCCTCAAATTCCTCCATAAACAGCCGCATCATACCGACGCCGTTCTCCAGCTGGATATACCCGTCATACCGCTCTTCCTCCGGAAACTCCCGCTCTGCCGTGATATACCACTCATCGCTGGCGTGAATAAAATGAAGGCCGTATTCTTCATAGAATCCTTTTTGAAAGCCTTCCACCAGATCGATCACTGCTTTTGCCTCTTCCTTCGTATACAATTCCAATGGATACAGCCCCTCCCGGTATTTTGTCAGTCCAGCCGGGACCACCGATACGCTCCGCATAAAGGGAAGATATTCAGACAAGTCCCGGATACTCCGCTCTAATTCCGCTCCGTCATTGACGCCCTTACAGCATACAATCTGCCCATTCATTTCCACACGGCCTTCATAAAGTCTGTCCAGATATTTCAGCTTCTCACCCGCGAAACGGTTATGGAGCATCTTACAGCGCAGCTCCGGATTCGTCGTCTGTACCGAAATATTGATAGGCGCAAGCTGCATCTGGATTATACGCTCTACATCCCTGTCGCTCATATTGGTCAGCGTAATATAATTTCCCTGCAGGAACGACAGTCTGGAATCATCATCCTTAAAATACAAAGTTTCCCGCATTCCCGGCGGCATCTGGTCTATAAAGCAGAAAATACACTTGTTGCTGCAGGAGCGGTATTCACTCATCAGGCCGTTCTCAAATTCAATCCCAAGATCATCCTCATACTCCTTCTCGATCTCAAGAAGCCATTCCTCTCCGTCACCTTTCCGAATTAACGCTTCAATATATTCATCTTTTATCAAAAAACGGTAATCAAATACATCCTCAATTTCCTGTCCATTTACTGCAAGCAGCGTATCCCCTGCCTCAATCTCCAGCTCTTCGGCAATGGAACCCGGATATACTTCTTTGATGATATGCTCCTGTTTTTTCAAAACCTTTCCTCTCCTTCTCATTTCAGAATAATATATCCGGCTCTTCCACGATCAGAAAACCGGTACCGGACATTATTCAAGCCTCCTGACTGCATCTATGATCCGGTTTACCAGCCCTACCCTGTGAAATGGCGTCATCAGATAAAAGCCATCTGCCGATTCATACAATTTCTGCGCCGTTTCAAAACACAGAGATACTGCTGTTTCCTCCGCTTCTTCTCTTGTCATATCCGGTCTGTATCTGGAGATAATGCGCTCATCCACATGAATTCCAGGCATCTCATTCTGCATAAACATGGCATTCCGATAGCTCACCAACGGCATCAGCCCGCAGATGATCTTAGCCCCCGTCATCTCCTTCAGTTCCTTTATTCTCTGGATATCCTCCTCCGAAAATATCGGCTGAGTCAGAAAATAGGCACATCCCGCAGATACCTTCTTACGCATTCTGTCCGCAATAGCATTTTTGTTTACACCACTATAATTCAATGCACCTCCGTAATATACCGGATATTCCCCCAATATCTCCTCATTCATATGCTTCAGATATTCCATAAACCGGATAGAATTCATATCAAAGACACCGGTAACCCTTCCCCGGTTATCCGGTTCCACAGGATCTCCGGTAATCACAAGAAAATCCCGTATGCCGTTCACATGCGCACCCAGCACCTCAGAGCGCAGGCCGATCAGATTCCGGTCCCTCATCGCCACATGGGGCATAACCGAAACGTCCGTCAAGGATTTCGCATATACCGCCAAAAGAGAAGCATCCGCCCGGGATCTTGCAAGAGGGGAATCTGAAACCGTTATGATATCCACGCCGTTTTCCTTCAGGGCATATACGCCCTTCCTAAATTTCTCAACCTGCGCATCAAAGGGTGCATCCAGCTCCACTACAAATACTTTCTCCCCCTGATTCAATTTTTCTATAAATGCAGTCGGCCGGATATAGCGTTCTTCTCCCGCTCTCTCCTCTATCCCGGCCGTTTTCTTCGGCTCCGGCCTGCGGCCGCCGATAAGCCTGCTGATGGCCGCAATATGCTCCGGCGTAGTTCCGCAGCACCCTCCGACCATATCCGCGCCCAGAGCAAGAATCTCTTCCATCTGCCGTGCATAGTATTCCGGCTCATCCTTATAGCGCATCCTGCCCCGGAGTTCCTGCTGATATCCCGCATTGGGAAGAACGCTGAGCAGACATTCCTTGGGAAAGGTCTGCTTTTCCAGCAGCTTCCGCAGGTGCAGCGCTCCTGCTCCGCAGTTAAAGCCAAAAGCATCTACTGTTTCCAGCTCAGTCATCATACGGACAATTTCACCCATTCCATAGCCATACTGCGTGTATCCCATGGGATTCACAGAAAACTGTGTAATTACACTATTGTATACACACTTCTCTTTGCAGTATGCAGAAACAGGAGGAATCCACTTTGTTTCAGAAAAGGTTTCAAATACAAAAATCCGAATCCCCTCCTCCACAAAGACATCAATCAAAAACCGGTACTCATTTAAGATTTGTTCATCGTCCTCCGTGCCCGGCTGCTTGATCGGCCCGATAGAAGCCGCGATCAGCACATCCTTCCCCATTTCCTCTACCGCCCTTTTAGCACTGGATACCGCCGAACGGACTGCACTCTCACACATGTCCCTGTCCGGGAACAGGGAATGATTTACCGCAAAGGTATTCGTCCGTATAAGCTCTGCCCCCGCCCCAATATATTCCTTATGTATGGAAACAATCTGCTCCGGAGCCGCAAGATTTGCTTCCTCCGCCTCCATTGCAGATGAATATTTCCGGGTGTAATAAGTACCCATGGCACCATCCATCAATAAAATCTTCTCTTTCATCCTGTGTGTAAAATCCATGCTGTCAATCCTCCATCTGCTTTTATAATTCCCGTTTAACTTTCTACATTTTATGCATAACATATCTTCTTTAAATAGCCTGTTTTTCAAGTATAACATAATCCATCTTCTTTCTCCAGATATAAAATACTGGATTCCCGGCCGCTTTTCCTATATAATAGAAAAAGCAGGGAACAAATACTATCTTTAATTCCACTGCAAAACGTAAGGAGGGATATTTATGCCAATCGGCGTAATTATTAATGTACTTTCCGTCGCAATCGGCGGTATCGTGGGAGCTGCCGCCGGAGAAAAGTTTTCCGATAAATTTAAAAGCGAACTGAATCTAGTGTTTGGCGCATGTTCGATGGGAATCGGAATCAATTCCATCATCCTGATGAAGAACATGCCGGCTGTCATCTTTGCCGTAGTCCTCGGAACCAGCATCGGCCTTTTGATCCATCTGGGAGATAAGATCAATCAGGCCGCACTGCTTTTAGAAAAGCCCATCAACCGCTTATTCAAAAACATGAACCGCAAAATGCCGGAAAAAGAATTCCAGGCTCTTCTAGTCACAGCACTGGTGCTGTTCTGTGCCAGCGGAACCGGCATCTACGGCTGTCTGGATTCTGGAATGACCGGTGACCACAGTATTCTCATATCTAAGTCTATCTTAGATTTATTCACTGCACTTGTTTTCGCCTGCAGCCTCGGCTATGTAACCACGATTATTGCTGTACCACAGTTTATTATTTTCCTTATCCTGTTCCTGTGTGCAAAAATCATATTTCCGCTCACCACACCGGACATGATCGCGGATTTCAAGGCCTGCGGCGGAATCCTGATGATCGCCACCGGATTCCGGATTGCAAAGATTAAAATGTTTCCCATTGCAGATATGCTGCCGGCCATGATTCTGGTAATGCCCTGCAGCCAGCTGTGGTGCACAGTGCTTATCCCGCTCCTTTCCTAATTAAATCCTTGGTTTACGTATATAACAAAATCCTTTATCATCACCATAGACAATAAAGGATTTTGTTATTGGTATATTATTTATCAGAGGGATTATTCTTAAAGCATGGAAGTTTTTCCGCCATCGATCAGAATATTCTGTCCGGTACAATACTTCGACGCATCAGATGCAAAATATATCAGTATTCCGTCCATATCATCAATATCTCCCCATTTTCCAAGCGGGAGACTCGCGGCAATGTGTTTTGCAAATTCTCCGGAAAGATGCTCATGGGTCATCTCTGTGTCATATACACCCGGACCAATTGCATTAACAGTAATTCCATAAGGCGCAAATTCAGCCGCCAAAGCACGGGTAAGATTGATCACGCCTGCTTTGGAAGTATAATATCCCACCTGCCCTTTATTAGCCGCAACACAGCCGATAGATGATGTATTGATAATTTTGCCGTATTTGTTCTCGATCATATTAGGAACTATATATTTAGTAACCAGGTAAATACTTTTCAGATTCGTATTCAATACCTTATCCCAGTCCTCTGTCGTCTGATCCAAAAATGCTCCTTTAATCACAACACCTGCATTATTCACCAGAATATCGATATTTCCAAACTCCTCCAGCACCTTTCCTGCCATATTCTTTATCTGTTCTTCATCCGTTATATCACAAGGAACCGCCATGCATTTTACTCCGTATTCTTTCTCAATATATTTTTTATTTTCCTCCAGCCGTTCTGCTCTTCTAGCCACAATCGCCACATTCACTCCCTGTGAAGCCAGAGCCTTCGCCCACTGTGCTCCGATTCCCGAGGATGCTCCCGTAACAACCGCATTTTTACCTTTAATATCAAAATAGTTTTTCATAATCATCTTATCTCCTTATCAATTTTTTTATTCATTAACAGCTTCCATAAAAATATTATGCGTTTTTCCAAAGATTTTTTGTGCCGGCAATAATCACCCATGTTAGAATCAAAACTAATGTCATAAATACTACACATGTAATCAAACTTGTTACATAAGAGCCAGTCGCCTCATAAATTGCGCCGTAAATTGGTCCTGATACTGCACTCGCAACATTACCTACACTAGTGTACTGACCTGTTGATATTTAACCAAATAATTCTGGTAATCACAGTTG
>CAJTZE010000075.1 GCA_910584265.1 uncultured Dorea sp.
TCCCTGAAAATATGAGGTTTTTAAGAAAAATAGGATTGTAATACTTTACAATACCGAAGAGTCAGGGAGAGTATGCATATGAAAAAGCAGGCGGCATATTTACATGAGAGAAATTATACAGAGACAGGACAGGAAGGCCGGTTAAGCCGGAAGCGGATACAGTATTGGGAGCGTATATTGGGCGGTGATGTTTTGAAACTGCTCATAGACCAAAACGGACCGTGCTTCCGGCATTTATGCGGCATAGATTATACAGCAGATGAGCAGGGGATGGGAGATCTGGAAAGGTATTTGAGGGAAGAGGCGGTTTATGGAGCATACGAAATGCTTGCGGAGGAGACGGACAGGGAACTCTTTTTTGCAAAATTTTATGCGCCCTTGTGTACCTATGCGGCTTTGCGGCTGAAGGAAAGGCTCGGCGATGCCGCAGACTATATAGCTGATAAAGTGTGGGAGAGCTTTTGGCTGCAGACGGCGGCGCAGCTGCAGTCAATCTGCCTGAGGACGCTTATCGTTGAAATGCATACATATAAGGAGAAAGGCCGTCTTAAGCTGGGAACGCCGGAGCAGGAGTATCAGTATTTCTGTGAAGCCTGTGTTACGGACAGGAGCTTCTTTCTGCATATAATGGATACCTATCCGGCGCTTTTACGGTGCATCGAAGAAAGAATAGACAGCTTTGTTGATTTCTATGCAGAGGTAATTGGACATTTTGAGAAGGATAAAGCACAGATTGGGGAGCTGTTTTCTCTGGCAGGGGAAATAAATATGATATTGGATATACAAGGTGTTTCTTCTGATCTGCACAATCATGGAAAACAGGTGTTAAGAATTACATTGAACCACGGTCTGGAGATTTTATATAAGCCGCATGCTATGGACAATGAAGGCAGCTATATGCGGCTGCTGGAATGGATTTCCGGGAAAACGGGGATAGGGCAGTACCGATATCCATTTTTGTCGTATGCCGGGCACAGCTGGTGTAAAATTGTTTCTTATGAGAGCTGCCGGACGGAGGATAAATTACACAGATACTACCGGAGGCTGGGAAGCCAGCTGTTTTTGATCTATTTGCTGGGAACGAAGGATCTGCATTCGGAGAATGTGATTGCGCATGGGGAATATCCGGTTTTGATCGATTTGGAAACACTGGTGAATATACAATATAATCAGAAAAGGGACACTGTATTTCAGGAAATATGCTATCAGCTGACAAATTCTGTCCTGTATACGGGTTTGCTTCCATTCTATTATTTTAATCACGGAGGGGAAGGAGTCAATTCCAGTGCGATCAGCGGTGTGGAGGGTCAGCGGTATCCATTTAAAATTCCGGCGGTGGTTCACCCGAAGACGTCGGATATGAAGATTGCATACCGCTATCCCGTGAGTAAAAGTGAACAGAATCTGGCATTGCTGAAGGGAGAATTTGTTCCGCCTTCCGGTTTTGGCAGGGATTTGATAAGCGGATTTAGGGATACTTATCTGGCTGTGGTGGAAAACCGGGACATGTTCAGAGAAGAGCTGGTGCGGCTGGCGGATTCTGCCAGCCGGTATCTGATCCAGGATACACAGCGGTACAGTATGCTGTTATCCACCTCTTATCATCCGGGATTTCTGATGGACGGGGCGGAGAGGGAGCTGTTTTTGTATTCTCTGCGGAAGGGAAGGATGAAGGAAAGGCCGGAGGTAATTGATTGTGAGAGGGAGGCGCTGCTTAAGGGAGATATTCCTTACTTTTACTATAATCTGAATGATACTGCGCTGCTGATGCCGGGCGGAAGCGGGATTCCCTCTTATTTTGAGAAAGCGCCTGCGGACATTGTATTTGAAAAGCTGGATACGCTTGACGGTGAGGATATGGAGAGACAGTGTGAGTACATAAAAATGTCTCTGGATTTGATGCCGGATAGTGCGGAAAAATTTGTGAACCGCTGTTATAAAGCGGAAAAGAATACCTGCAGCGATAAGAGCAGAAATAACAGCAGGAGGATTTCGGAAACAATCCAGAATTTGACCGAAAGACTGCTCAAATATGCAGTGTGGAACCATGAGCATACGGAGGTGAGCTGGTTTACCGTACAGCTGTCGGCATTCGGAAAGCCCAGCTGGGAAATCAAGCCGATGAATATGTATCTGTATGACGGGCTGGCCGGAATGCTGCTGATATTTTATGAGCTTAGGAAAAGGGATGAGGCGATAGGTGTATATTATGATACGATACGCCGTATGCTGTTTGAATATACAGACTTTATGTGCGGGGAAACCGGGAAACATATGATCCGGGATACGGGAATGTATGAGGGAGAAGCTTCTATATTATATGCCTATTATCTGCTGTATGAAAATGGCGGCGGCGAAGTGTATCTGGCTTATGCCGTCAGGCATGCCGCTGTTGTGGAACGCCTGCTTGCATATGATCAGAGGTATGACCTTCTGACAGGAAATGCCGGTGCGGCGCTGGCGCTGGTGTATTTGTATGAAGCGGCGGGGGATGAGCGGTATCTGCGGAGCGCAGAGCGGGCTATGGAGGTTCTGGAGAAGAATGCAGTCCGGATGGAGCGGGGAACCGGCTGGATTATTGAAACAGGTTTTCCTCCATTTGCAGGTATGGCACATGGAAACAGCGGGATTCTGATGGCGGCTGCGGCTCTGTGGCAGCATACAGGGAGCGGCAAATATAGGCTTCTGATGGAGCAGCTTCTAGACTATGAGGATTCCCTGTTTGATGAGAGGCTCCAGAATTGGAAGGATATGAGAGGCAGCCTTCCGGGGGATGAGCACGGCGCTCTGGCGTGGTGCCATGGAGCGGGAGGAATCCTGCTGTCGCGCGTATTCTGCTATGAGAGGCTTGAAGATGCCGGGCTGCGCAAAAGACTGGAAAAGGATATTCTGATGGCTTACCGGAAGCTTGCCGGTTATTGGAAACGGGACAGCTGGAGCCTCTGCCACGGAAGCTGCGGGAATGCGTGGATCTTGAAGCTGGCAGGAAAGGCTCTGGGACAGCCTGCCGGGGAAGCGGGGATGCCGGAAATCCTGACGGACAGAGAACAGATATCTCTGCTGCCTCAGGAGAAGCTGAATCCGGGACTTATGAATGGGTACGGCGGGATGCTCTTATATCTGCTGTCATTTAACAGGCTATTGTAGATATACGGTCAGTTTTTGTCTAAAAAAGGCCGTGAACCGGGGAAAAATTGACCTCGAAGCATATAGAAGCCTATAAATACTTTTGGTATAATTTAACTATAAATACTTTCAGAAATATACGCGTCAGAGAACATAGGAAGGACAAACCGGATATTTATGAAAGACGGTATACATATAAGAAGACTACTAACATACATCCTCTATATAGTATTGGCGGCCCTGATTGGAATGCTCATCTGGCATTTCAGGGACAGGGCCGCCGGGTGGAAGGAACTGTATCTGGCAGAGATGGATGAGGATGAGAATATTTTCAGATAAGATTTCAGTGAGAAGTCCAATCTTTCGGGCTTTACCAATCCCAATACAATTGTTTATGGACATCATATGACAGACAGCAGAATACTGTGCCGCATGGCTCCTGAATTTGCAGTTTCCTACGGCGGTTATACGAGAGACAGGATGGAACTTCGGGCCCCGTTGTAACACCCTCAGCCTGTACTTCGGATAACCGCTCTTTTCGTTTTCTGGTGCAAGGGGCGGCTGTGAAAAAGATCAAAGAAATAAATATGATTTTGGAGGGGAAAAGGGCTGGTGGTATTACCAGCATGCCGGGAGACGGAGAAAATGGATGAAAAATGGGAATATTATTGATGAGATAAAAAATATTTTAAAAAACAATAATGTTCAGGTTGGCGATTTGTTATATTGGGATCATAATGGGGAAGGTGTTACACATACAACTGTTATTTCACAAGTAGATTATGAAAATGGAAAGATATTTTTTGTACTGTGTATAATGATATACATAAGGGTACAAATATTTGTAGAACGGCAGGATCATGAGGAGTGGATTAAGCAGAAGGAAGAAGAATTTGAGTCAGTCATAAAGTTGGCGTATAGTGTAATGCGCGGAGAAAAAAGGATAGAAACACCGCCGTTATCACGTTATGATATATCGCATTATGCAGGTTATCAGGATGCATGCAAAATCGATGTGGATATCAAAGAGTTAGTTGACAAATTAATTGAAATACGCAAACAAGAGAATATTTCTCAATCAGAACTTGCAAAAATGACAGGGAACACACAACAAGCGATATCTCGATTAGAAAAAAGAATCATAGTCCGTCATTACAAACATTTTGCAACATACTTGATGCGTTGGGTTGTGGGATTATGATTAAAAAGAAAGCGGTCATATAGATATGAAGGTATAAAGGATTGGTTTTCCAGTCCTTTTTGTTTTGGGAAATAAGAATTGGATTAAGACTGCGTAGTACATGGTTGTTCATCCTATATAATGGTATAAATGGCTGTTATTTGGGTAGATTTGGACTTTGTAGTTATGAGTAGGGAAATGTTGGGTGGACGGGATTTGGTGGCTATTTGAGGCGTAATAGATTAAAAACAGGTAAAACATAATTAATTTTTATACACGACGAATCCTATGTTATTGAGGAAAAGATAGAAGAATATCAAATATTATGTTATAATTTTTATGTTGCTCACCGATACCCAGCAACAGGGAGGAGGTGTCAGCGTTGGAGTTTTTCATTTCTTTTTTAGTCACTGTTGCGGCTGGTGTAGCTTGCCACTACATCATCAAATGGTTAGACAGCGATGACAAGAGCAACAAATAACCTACTGGGTGCTCTGCCAGTATAAAAGAAAAGAAGAATCCCCAGACTGTACTGCAATACGGTTTGGGGATTCACTCTTTCGTCAACGTGGACTTTTCATTTCTTTTGCCTACTGGCATTATAGCATATGCAGAAATC
>CAJTZE010000076.1 GCA_910584265.1 uncultured Dorea sp.
ATTCAGTTGTCAATCTTCGGTTGGGATCTCATTCATTGAGATTCCGAGAAGTTATAAGTTTCTATACAAAAGCCTTTGTATCCGCAGCAGGTACAGGTCAGTTTTCTAAGTGCCGGGGTATGCCTTGCCCAAAAAGCTTCTTTAAAATTAGGCTTAAATACCTCGTGACATTGCGGACAGATATACGCAGCTCTTTTGAAATAAAAGTTGGTTATCCAAACCGCATACGGAACGGCTGCTAAAACATAAAGGGCAAAAAGCTGCCATATTCCTGTGGTAATCCAGAGAATGATAGATGCCCACTGAATAAAGTCAATAGGAATACCTGTAATCAGCAGGATAGCGTGCAGTTGTCTCATTTTCTTTTTGTTCTCCATTGCATAAGCTATATCACCGATAGATTCAACGGAGAAATTTTCTATGGCCTTTAGCTCTCGTTTCATCCCATCGAGCATATCAAGTTTTGCCTGCCTTTCGCTTACTTCATCACGCAGAAGCTGCTCCTGTTGTTCAAGCAAAACAGAAATAACACTGCCGGGATTATCCTCGGACAGCAATTCTCCTATGCTGTTGATCGAGATACCAGCGTCACGAAGAAAGCAGATAATCTTCATCCGTTTAAAGTCTTCTTCCGAATATAGCCGCCTGCCTCCCTCTGTGAACCCGCTGGGCGTCAGAATACCACGAGCATCATAATACTGCACCGTTCTAACGGTTACGCCGCAGAGCTTCGCAATTTCTCCAGTCGTGTATTTTGACATAGCTTTCACCTCCTTTCGCCCTCATTTTATTTCATTACGCCGCGTCACGAGCAATATATTACGCAAGGGGATTTTTGCATTTTTATGAATGAGCCGTACACGGTTCATATTTATAACACCGGCAAAAGATTTTCCGCTTTGCGGATGTGCGATTCTATTTTGGATATAGAGAAAGCCAGCGCAAAAAGCAATTCTGCCTTTTACGCTGGCTTTTGCCTTTGCTATCACCCATAAGTTGCATCTCATTGATGTTATCAAATACTTCCTTATGTAGTAACAGCCTTTAAGGACTTTTCTTTCATAGCGGGAACTGGATTTGAACCAGCGACACCACGGGTATGAACCGTGTGCTCTAGCCAACTGAGCTATCCCGCCATATTCTGTTATCTCCGGTATATGGAGACTCATCTCTGCAACAGCTTCCTGTTGCAAAGTGGGACCTACAGGGCTCGAACCTGTGACCCTCTGCTTGTAAGGCAGATGCTCTCCCAGCTGAGCTAAGATCCCACATTCACGGGCTGTTTTTGCAACCCGCTTTGCTATTATACTATTTTTCCCATATAAATGTCAATAGGTTTTTTCACAATTTTTGTCAAATTACAGCGAGTAAGTCTTTCTGGCAACCCCCAGCTCCTCATTTGCCGGAATCACTTCTATTGTTACCGGCGAATCATCCCTGGAAATGCAAGCCGCCTCATGTTCCACTGCCCTGTTCTTCTCCTCATCCAGATGGATTCCCATATGCGCAAGCTTCCGGCAGATCTTCCCTCTGATCAGCGCATCATGCTCTCCGATTCCCGCCGTGAATACCAAATGATCCAGTCCTCCAAGCTCCGCATAATAGGCTCCGATATAACGGATGATATCATTGCAGAAGATATTGATCGCAAGCTCCGCTCTTTCATTTCCCTTCTCTGCCGCTTCCTCTACCAGACGCAGGTCATTGCTGACGCCGGAAATTCCTAAGAGTCCTCCTCTCTTTGTCAAGCCCTGCAGCACCTCGTCCAATTCCATTCCTTCCTTCTGCAGAAACGGAATAATAAACGGATCAATATCGCCGCAGCGGTTGGAATTATTAATTCCGGCCTGCAGTGAAATTCCAAAGCTTGTATCCACGCTCTTTCCGTCATCAATGGCGCAGAGCGAGCAGCTTCCGCCCAGATGGCAGGATATGGTCTTGCCCGTGGCGCCGTATTTTGCCGCAACCGTATCGGAAACATATTCGTGAGACGCCCCATGATAGCCCATTCTGCGGATACCGTAGGTCTCATACCATTCATATGGGATCCCGTAAATGGCACGCTCCAGCGGAACTGTCCTGTGGAATGCCGTCTCAAAAGCGCCTACCAGCTTCGCATCCGGCACAAGTCCCTGAAACTGACGGATCGCACTCAAATACGGTCCATTATGGGCAGGCGCGATCACCATGTAGTCTTCCATGCCCTGCAGCACCTCCGGCGTCAGCTCATGCACACCGTAATGATCTTTGGAAAGAACGGTTTTAAATCCGATACGCTCCAGCTCCTCCAACGAATCAAGCACCTTATGTTCTGGATCCAGCAGGCAGTCTAAAAACTTCTGGATCCCGGCGGTATAAGTCGGAATACACTGCTTTTCCAGCTCAACCTTATATCCTTCCATGGATTCATAGTGGAAAATCGCATCTGCTTCACTTCCCACACGTTCAATCTTACCCGCCGCCAATACCTGCTCCTCAGGCATGCAAAATAATTTAAATTTTAAAGATGTACTTCCCGCATTACATACTAATACTTTCATAGGATCCTCCTCATTTTTCTGCTACACATAATATACCACATGAATTAGTTTTCGCATACCATTTTTTATTATTCCAACATTACCATCCGTATACAAGTGGATACACACTCCTTGTACACTGAGGATACAACGGACAAAAAACAGCCTGCCGCAATCCACATGCAGCAGGCGCCTTATTCTTATTATAAAATGAAATTCTCCTTATACAACACCCTGAGCCAGCATAGCCTCTGCAACCTTCTCAAATCCGGCAATATTTGCGCCTACTACGTAGTTGCCCTTATAGCCGTATTTCTCTGCCGCATCAGCCATGTTATGGCAGATATTTACCATGATATTCTGAAGCTTTGCATCTACTTCCTCGAAGGTCCAGCTCAATCTCTCGCTGTTCTGGGACATCTCAAGCGCTGATGTAGCAACGCCGCCTGCATTCGCCGCCTTACCAGGAGCAAACATTACGCCGTTCTCCTGCAGATACTCGGTAGCCTCCAGAGTCGTCGGCATGTTCGCGCCCTCTGCAACCAGAATACATCCGTTAGCCGCAAGCTGTTTTGCATCCTCAAGGTGAAGCTCATTCTGTGTAGCACATGGAAGAGCGATATCACATTTTACAGACCATACGCCGCGTCCCTCATGATACTCTGCATTCGGACGGTAATTCTTGTACTCAGTCAGTCTCGCACGTTTTACTTCCTTGATCTCCTTTAAGGCCGCAACATCAATGCCATCCGGATCGTATACCCATCCAGTAGAATCGCTGCAGGTAACCGGCTTAGCGCCAAGCTGGATTGCCTTCTCAATCGCATAGATCGCAACATTTCCTGCACCGGATACAACTGCTGTCTTACCTGCAATATCCTGTCCGTTAATCTTCAAAAGCTCCTGTGTCAGATACAACAGACCATAGCCGGTCGCCTCTGTTCTTGCAAGGGAACCGCCGTATGTAAGTCCCTTTCCTGTCAGAACGCCTTCGTATACATTGCGGATCTTCTTATACTGTCCGAACATATAACCAATCTCTCTTGCACCTGTTCCGATATCTCCCGCCGGAACGTCTGTATCCGCACCAATGTGCTTGCAGAGCTCTGTCATAAAGCTCTGGCAGAATGCCATGATCTCTCTGTCTGATTTGCCCTTCGGATCAAAATCAGAACCGCCCTTTCCTCCTCCGATCGGAAGACCTGTCAGAGAGTTCTTGAAAATCTGCTCAAAGCCAAGGAACTTGATGATTCCGATATTTACAGACGGGTGAAGCCTGATTCCTCCTTTGTATGGTCCGATCGCGCTGTTGAACTGTACGCGGAAGCCTTTGTTCACCTGAACCTGACCCTTATCATCTACCCATGGCACGCGGAAGAGAATCTGCCTCTCCGGCTCAACGATTCTCTCAAGAAGCGCTTCTTTGCGGTATTTCTCCTCATTTGCATCCACGATCGGCTTCAAAGACTCCAGTACCTCTTTTACTGCCTGATGAAATTCCGGCTGTGCCGGGTTCTTCTCAATAACCTTTGCAATTACCTCATCAACATATGACATGCTCGTATCCTCCTAAACCAAAAATAAATTAGAAAGGCAGACGAAAATACGCCTGCCTTACCCGACGTCATTGTCCTATATCATATTATATTAAAAACAATCAAAAAACAAGTGTTAAATTCGTTGTTTTTTAATTTTTATGCAATTATATTATTCATTTCCTGCATAAAACATTATTATAATCAATATAATTGATATATTTTATTTTTCCATTGCACATATTACCAAATCACGAGATTTCACGTGGAAAAAGTTTGTGAATTCTGACACATCTGCGGTTTTCTGCCCGGCATCTATCCTAAAGCAAAGATGTGTACTGTAGTATATTCTCCCAAAAGATATAAGATAAAAACGGCACAGAGATTTCTTTCCCTGTACCGTTCTGCATCACTCTGTTTTTCCTCTGCGATTACCGTATAAGAATCAAACAGCTCATCTCCGCACTGTTCTCTCACGCTGTCCCATACCGGCTGTGAAAGCTTCTTCATCTTCTCAAACTCTTCGTCAGAAGGAGTAATGATCTTCATCCCCTCTTTTTCAAGAAATGTTTTGGTTTCCTCCTTCTTCTGGTCAGAAATCTCATAGGAATTCTGCTGCGCCTTCTTCGCCTCTCTGAGCATCAATGGTTCCCTGCTGAAGTCCGAGTTTTTTGCAATCATCAATTGCAGTTCCTCCAAAAAGTATATATAGTCCTGTCTTTGACAGTTAGTAGATTAAAAAATCGCTGTATCCCTTGTGTTTTCTG
>CAJTZE010000077.1 GCA_910584265.1 uncultured Dorea sp.
CTATGAAGAAGCAGAGAGGAGAGGCGATACAGCCACCATGGCGCGGGCAATGGGGTTAGTCGGTGAGACTGCGGACAAAGCAGAGGACTATCAGAAGAAGATTGAGAAAGGAATGAAAGAAGAGGCAAAAGAGGCGCGGGAAAAAGCGGAATCAGGGCAGGAAAACGCGATCCGGAAACGAAAGGAAGAACGCGGGGAACAGGAAAAGAGGATAGCAGAAAGCAGAAATAAGAATAGGGATACAGTCAGCATCAGTGAGAGCGGGAAGGCAGTATCAGGTGAGAGATCCGATTCGGTTCAGGCTGGTACAGACAGCAGCGTACCAGTAGAAGAAGCGGATGTTATTATAACAGAGCCTATAATCTATACGAAAACAGGAGAAGCAGCAAGAGGAAGGAAAAATAAAAACGAATAAGAACAGAGATCGTTTTGGAGCAGACATTGAGGCGGTCATAACAAGTTTTAATCAGGGAACTATGATTCTTGAAGCCGTAGAATCTTTATGTGCCCAAACATTATTGCCACAGAAAATAATCATCGTTGATGACGGCTCTACAGATGGGGGTTCTATCCGCATATTAAAAGATATGGAAAAAAAGGCTGATCTGCCGGTTCCGGTAATGATACATTACCAGGAAAACAGGGGAGTATCCTCCGCGAGAAATACCGGTATAAAGAAAACACAGGCGCCAATGGTATTAGTATTAGACGGGGATGATAAACTGGAACCTGAATATACGGAGTATGTAAGCCAACTGCTTCGTGACAATCCATCCATGGTCGCCACATCCTCCTGGATGCATACATTTGGGATTTTGGATTCCATTGTCTGTCCTGCCGGAGGGAATATAAGTTCATTTTTATCACGCAATTGCTGTCCGGCGACACACATTCTCCGCCGGGAAATATTTGAACAGTGTGGAGGATATGATGAATCCATGCGTTCTGGTTTTGAAGACTGGGATTTCTTTTTAAGCATGATAGAAACATCTCCGGAAGCATGGATTGGGATTGTTGATAAGCCGCTGATCCAGTATCGTACAGCTCCTGCTTCATCCAATATAAAAAGCATGGATAAACGGCTGGAGATTATGCGTTTTATGATTGAAAAGCATATTAGCAGCTATCACGACCATTTAGCAGACGCATTGTTGGGAATAGAGACCATATCAAATTTAAGGTTATATCATTGGGAAAATGAAGTAACTCACGCACTAGCAAATCATCAGGAATTAAGTCGGTCATCAAAGGAGTTTTTGGAAAGTCCGACATATGGGGATGGCGGAATGGCTTCGGCCGTTCGGATTGTTTCAATTGGAGAAGAAAATGAATAAGAAAAAATGGCTTCGCATCGTATCGATTTATTCGATCATATACACGGTAATCACATTGTTAAGCAGTGTTTTGTATCTTTGTAACGGTATTTATGAAGATCCAAGCGGTAACTGGCACGAATTAGACAGGGCCATGATCCTTCTGATCGGGATAGCGGCATTTGAGCTGTGTACGAAATTGCCTGTTAAGCCTTTGATCCTCAGATACGTGTCTGCGTATATTCCATCTCTGTTGCTGGCGTTTGCATATGTCTGGTCTACCGGACTGCGGGAGCCTTTGGCGAAAACAGCATACAGGGATATCTGGATTAACTTTACGAGTCTTTTTGTGCTGTTATGTATCATCAATACCGTTACTCTTGTTATAAGAAAAAGAAAGGGCAGAAAGGAAAAGGCGAAAATTAATGAGTAAATACAACACACTATGGGAATATGTGCAGAAAAGCAAAAATGAATCATTCCGGCTGACCTTTGATCAAATTCAGAATATTGCGGGGATACCAATCGATCACTCTTTTCTGAAATATAAGAAGGAACTTACGGAATACGGCTGGCAGGTTGGAAAAATATCCATGAAAGAGCAGACGGTACTCTTTCATAAGATTGACTGACCGATTAAAAATTGTGAATAAATAACTTTACAAAGGGAGTAAAAATGGATGAAAAATCGTATCGAAAGTGATATCGACGAAGAAGTGTTTTCGCTGATCCAAAGTACGGGATTTAAAATGTTATGCGGCGAACCTTATTTATTAAGGAACCTTGTCAAACTGGGATATTACCAGGTGGATATCGTGAAAGAGGAGATAGGATATATGCTTGGTAAGATCAAAGAAGACGGCGGGTTTGGCTGTATCAGCAGTAATAAGAAAATCAATGACCCAAAGAAACCACATAAAAGCTGTGCCAGGCTGACGGTTGAGTATCTTCTGCTTGTTGCAGAACTTCATCTTTTGTGGATTGAATGTGAGTGTGGGAGCGCGTTAGTACATTATTTCACCAAAAGAAATATTTTTTACCGGACGGATAACAGGGAGACGCCGATGGTGGATGTGATGCTGGAAACATTTTATCCGTCAGATCCAATTAAAGTCGGTGTTCAGAATATTGTATATGCATTAAGAGTGTTAGGATGTCCAAGGGAATCTGAAGCGATGCAGGCCGGATATGAGGTGTTGAGCCGGCACAGGCTGGATAATGGGAGATACTTGTTAACTGCATCAAAAAGTGTACCGGCATTTAAAGCAGGAAAAGTTGGCGAAGAGAATAAATGGATTACACTTTATGCGTATATGGCACA
The DNA here is from genome assembly GCA_910584265.1 of uncultured Dorea sp. Taxonomy (GTDB): domain Bacteria; phylum Bacillota; class Clostridia; order Lachnospirales; family Lachnospiraceae; genus Claveliimonas. The sequence goes on from CAJTZE010000077.1 coordinate 2,635, forward strand.
ATAGACAGCACACCGATATTTTTTAGGAGATAATCATATGGCAGATATGCTTGTTAAATTATACAATATACCTCATTCACACGATATAGAAGAAAATTTATTCAAGAGTGGTATCAGAATCAAAAAAGCATTAGCGCCTGACAGGAGCAGGATCATTGCTTTCTCCAGGACATGTGCAAAAGATGATTATTCAGATGAAGTTAAGGCCGCTTTTTCTAATAATCCCATTACCTGTTATATTGCAACAAGGGAAAAGGAAATCATCGGTTTCGCATGTTATGAGGCGACAGCCAGGAATTTTTTCGGTCCTATGGCTGTGCTGGAAAGTGAAAGAAGAAAGGGAATAGGGAAAGCCCTGCTGCTGAAGTCTCTGGAATCCATGCAGGAGCTTGGCTATGCTTATGCCATTATAGGATGGCCTGCAAAATCCGCTGTTGATTTTTATAAAAAATGCGTAAACGCAATTCTGATTGACGAAAAATCTTCGGGTGTATATAAACGGATGATTGAGATTGATGAATAAAACGAGGTGTCTTTATAATGGAAAGTTTCACCGATGCATTGAAACAAGGGAATCTAGAGAAAATTGGGGCGTTTCCCAAATCTGACCTGCATAACCATTTTGTACTGGGCGGAAGCCGGCAGTATCTGCACAAAATGACAGGCATAAAGATAGAACCTGTGAAAACTCCCATATTGTCCATGGATGAAATGCATGCATGGAACCGGGAAAACCTTGGAGAAAGATTCGAGACATCAGAAATGAGAAAGCTTCTGATTCGGGCCGCCCTCCATCAGGCTAGGGAAGATGGCGTTACCGTGCTGGAGATTGGAGAAGATGTCTGGGGACTTTCAGAATATTTTCATAATGATATTGACGAATTGATTGAGGCGTTTACCACGGCACAGAGAGAAATTGCACCGGATATGGAATTGCGGTTGCAGATTGGCCTGTCAAGGCATTGTCCTATTGGATATTTGCAAGAGTGTCTTTCATATTTTTGGGGAAATAGGGCTTTTTATTCCATTGATTTGTACGGAGATGAATTGGCGCAGCCCATAGAAAATTTCAAGTCAATTTACCGCAGGGCAAAAAAAGAGGGGCTTCGTTTAAAAGCACATGTCGGCGAGTGGGGATCTGCGGAAGATGTGAGAAGGGCGGCAGAAGAATTGGACAGTATCCGTCAAAACGGGCTGATAGCCAGATGAATCGGAAGGAGAAATAGGAAATGGACAAAATGTATTCTTTACTGACGGTAAATTTAATTATGCCATTTGTAATGGTTTCAGTGGGACATACCTTCAAGAAACATCCGGCATCCGATATGGATTCAAATAATGGATATAACACACCAACTTCACGAAAAACAAGGGAACATTGGGAATATGCACAGAGTATTGCGCCTGATATTTTCATATCTTTTGGAAAAGCTTTGGGACTGATCGAGATTTTATTAAGCGTAGTAATGTATTTATTCCATGTCTCAATTCATGTAGCTCTAAGTGTTGGAGGTTTTGTAGGACTGGGATTCTTGTTTTTAGGATTTTATAAAACTGATTTGGAAATAGAAAGAGAACACTAAAATCCAGTTGACATGCTGGAAAATCAGAATTTAGGAAAGAGAAAATATGATTATTGAAACAAAAAGAATGATTCTAAGAGAATATACCTTACAAGATTTCAATGCGTTATATGAAATAATGTCAGACGCAGAAACCATGCAGCATTATCCTAATCCTTTTGATCAAGAGTGTACTATGAAATGGATTGAATGGAATCTCCAGAACTACAAGGAATACGGATTCGGTCTGTGGGCTGTTGTTTTAAGAAAAACAGGTGAATTTATCGGCGACTGCGGGCTGACATTACAGAATATTGATGGAGAATTCCTGCCTGAAATAGGGTATCACATTCATAAAAATCATTGGAGGAAAGGTTTTGGAAGTGAGGCCGCAAGCGCGGTTAGAGATTGGGCATTTATGAATACAGAATACGATTGTCTATATTCTTACATGAAATATACAAATATTGGTTCATATTCTACTGCCATTGCTATTGGTATGAGGAAAGTGAAAGAATATCCCGATGAAAAGAATGGGATATCATATGCATATGCCATAAAGCGTGAAGAATGGGAAAAATTAAA
>CAJTZE010000078.1 GCA_910584265.1 uncultured Dorea sp.
GGCATTCGGTGAGGGGTCTCGCACCGTATGCCTTTTCTGCGAAGAGGATTGAGAGCCTGTCTCTTCCCAGAACGCTGGAGAAGGCCGGTAAATATGTATTTTATCGGTGCTTTTCTCTTAAGAAGCTGTGTTTTACTGATTCCTTTACCGATATCGGGGCGGGGGCATTTACCGGATGCCGGTTAGAGGAGCTTGAGATTGATTTCTATCAGGGGGAGCAGTCCTGTCTGAAATTCATTGCGGATGAGATCCGGTATGCGCTCCGGGTAACTCTGCGCTATCACCGTCCAGACGGCCGGATAGAAACTGCCAGAGTGGTATTTCCGGAGCATTATGAGGAGGCGGTGGAGAACACGCCGGCAAGGATTGTGGAGACTCACTACCATGGAGCGGGCGGCTATTATAGACAGAGCTTCTACAATAAGGAGCTGAATTATCCGGAATATGATTCCTTATTTCCGCTGGCGCTTGCCCAGGAAGAGGAAGAGATCCTGGCGGATATTGCCTCGTATCGGCTGCGGTTTCCTTACCGGCTGGAGAAACAGGCGGAAGAAAGGTATCTGGAATATCTTACCGGGCATATGGCTCAGACCGGAAGGCAGAATGTACTCCGGGAGGATATGGACATGCTGAGATTCTTCGGAGAAAAGCGGCTTTGGGACAGAGAGGCGTTTGCTCAGACAGTCGAGACAGCATCTGGGGAAAAGAAACTGGAGATTCTTGCATATTTGATGGAACAGAAGCGCAGACTGTTTCCAAGCAGGAAAAAGACCTTTGATTTGTAGGATGGGAATAGATGTTAGAAGAACAGGAATATGCAGATAGAATGGAGATAGAGAAGCGGACAGGCCGGAGTGTTTCTGAAGATATGGAGAAGGTCTGTACAGAGGTTCTTGTAAATGCAAGAAATGAGCTGTATCTTAGGATGCGTTTTCTGGATGCGGCATTATCGGGCTTTGTGTATGTGATGGATATGGATATTCATGGAATGGGCACGGACGGATTTCAGATGCATTACCATCCAAAGACTCTGGGAGGCTTATACCGGACAGACCGGGTTATGGTAAACAGGCTGTACCTTCATACGGTGCTGCACTGTATTTTCCGGCATTTGATCCGCCGGAACGGAAGGGAAAAGGAGCTGTGGGATTTATCCTGTAATATTGCTGCCGAGTCTATCATTGACAGCATGAACCACCGGGCGCTGAGAAGAGCCAGAAGCTGGCTCAGGCAGGATACCTACAGGAAGCTGGGAGAAGAGATGCAGGTATTAACAGCAGAGAAGATTTATTCCGTGCTTTCCCGGATACATCTTTCGGAGAAAAAGCTTGGGCAGATGATGGAAGAATTCTGTATCGATGACCACAGGCTCTGGCCGGAGGATGATGACCAGAATAAGAAGAACGAAATCGAGAATCAGTGGAAGGATCAGTCAGAGCAGATGGAGACGGATATGGAGACCTTTTCTAAAGAAAGCTCTTCAGACTCCGGTAATCTGCTGAAACAGCTCCGGGTGGAGAATAAAGAGCGGTATGATTACCGGCAGTTCCTGCGGAAATTTTCGGTGCTGCAAGAAGAAATGAGCATAGACGAGGACAGCTTTGATTATGGATTTTACAGCTATGGATTAAGGCTTTACGGTAATATGCCCTTGATTGAGCCGCAGGAATGGAAGGAAGAGCAGAGGATAGAGGAATTTGTGATTGTCATCGATACATCGATGTCCTGCTCTGGGGAGCTGGTGAAACATTTTCTGGAGGAGACTTACGCTGTTCTTGGTGAGAATAACAGCTTTTTCCGAAAGGTAAATATCCATATTGTCCAGTGTGATGAAACGGTAAAGGAAGACCGGAAGATTATCTGTGGGGAAGACCTGAAGGGATATATGGAGGATCTGACGCTTAAGGGCGGGGGCGGAACAGATTTTCGGCCTGCATTTGCGTATGTGAATGAATTGATAGAAAAGAGAGAGCTGAGCAGGCTGAAGGGGCTGATTTATTTTACAGACGGGCAGGGAATCTACCCGGCGGTAAAACCGCCCTATCAGACGGCATTTGTATTTGTAAAAGAGGATTATGAGGATGTGAAGGTTCCGGTATGGGCGATGAAGCTGATACTGGGAGAGGATGAAATCGGGCGGACAGCTAATTAGGAGGCGGCAGATGGATATTAAGCGTGCAAAACAGGAGATTATGGATGCGGTGAAGGCATATCTGATCCGGGATGAGGAGGGAGGATATCTCATTCCGGCCATCCGTCAGAGGCCGGTTCTTCTGATGGGTCCTCCGGGAATCGGAAAAACGCAGATTATGGAGCAGATTGCAAGGGAATGTAAAATCGGGCTGGTGGCGTATACCATTACACACCATACCAGACAGAGCGCGGTGGGTCTTCCGTTTATCCGGGAAAAGAGCTTCGGCGGAAAGACTTTTTCGGTAACGGAATATACCATGAGTGAGATTATTGCGGCGGTTTATGAGAAAATGGAGCGGACCGGGCTTTCAGAGGGGATTCTCTTTATTGATGAGATAAACTGCGTGTCAGAGACGCTGGCGCCGACTATGCTGCAATTCCTGCAGTGCAAGACCTTCGGTAACCAAAAGGTGCCGGAGGGGTGGCTGATCGTGGCGGCAGGAAATCCGCCGGAATACAATAAGTCGGTGCGGGAATTTGATACGGTAACGCTGGACCGCATTAAAATGATTGAGGTGGAAGCGGATTACAATGTGTGGAGAGAGTACGCCTATCAGGCAGGAATCCACCCGGCTATCCTGTCCTATCTGGAGCTTCGGAAGGAAGACTTCTACCGGATGGAAACCACTGTAGATGGGAAAATGTTTGTGACGGCAAGAGGCTGGGAGGATTTATCGCAGTTTTTATATGCCTGTGGGATGATAGGAAAAAAAGCAGACCGGGAAGTGGTGCATCAGTATATCCGGCATTGGAAAACCGCAAAGGATTTTGCAAACTATCTGGAGCTGTACGAGAAGTATAAAAAGGATTATGGCCTGGACCGGATCGTGGAGGGAATCTATACCGAAACAGCCGTGGAACGGGTAAAATGTGCGCCCTTTGATGAGAAGCTGAGTGTTGTGGGAATGCTGGCCGGGAAGCTGAACGAATTATTCCGCAATGCGTATGCGGAGGATGCATATACAGAAAGATTATTTGAGTATCTGAAGCAGTATAAGGCATACCGGAATCTGGAGGAGGCTATCCGGCAGGAGCAGTCAGATTATGAAAAGCTAAGGAAAGCAGAGCTTCTGTCTAAGCTGGATAATCAGATCTGGCGCAGAGTAACCGATACGCTTGAGCAATACCGTCAGATGCTTCAGAAGGAGCATCTGGAGGGAGAAGAGGCATTTGAAAGAGTACGTGAGGAATTCCAGAAGGCGGCGGCACGCAGAGAAGAGCTGACAGACCGGGCGGCGGAAGGGCTGGAGCATGGATTTGACTTTATGGAGGCGGCATTTGGCGGCAGTCAGGAAATGGTTTCCTTTGTGACCGAGCTTAACACAGGCTGTTATAGTATCTGGTTCTTACGGGAGAATGACTGTGACCGTTATTATAAATATAATAAGAGCCTCCTGTTCGATGAGAAACAGGAAGCCATATTAGAGCGGCTGGATGCAGTTGAAAATGAGTTGAACAGAGGACTTAAATAGAGAGTATTATCCCGGCAGCGGCGGCGGTGAGATACAGAAGCCCTGCAATGGACAGATTCTCCCTGTGGTTCTTATTTACTTTAAACAGGATGATAAGTCCCATGCCCGCGTTCGTACACAGACCGGAAATCACTGCGGCGAAGGAAAGCGCCCCGTTCAGGTAGAGTTGCGTCAGCAGTACGGAAGCGGCGCAGTTTGGGATAAATCCGATCACCGCGGTCAGAAAGGGCTGAAGGATGCTCCCATTTAACAAAAAAGTGGAAATGGCATCCATGCCGGTCAGGGCAATCAGCAGATTTAACACTCCGGAAAACGCGAAAATATATACGAACAGCTTCAGCATATGGTTCAACGCGGGCTTTAGGATTCCATGGTGATCATGGCATCCGCAGCGGCCGCACAGGTCTTCGATGTGCTTAGGGGATGTGAGTTTGCCGGCAAATAAAAAATCTGACGCATAGCCGGCAATTAAGGCAATGATGAACTTGACAGCCAATAGCTGCCAGATGGCGGCTCCATTGCCGGGGTGCCCCATCAGAATGATAACCGCTTCATCCGAGGTTGACAGGAATACCGCAAGCAGTGTTCCGAGGGAAACGACTCCGCCGGAATACAGATTGGTGGCCATGACAGAGAACCCGCACTGGGGCACACAGCCGAAAAGGGCGCCTGCAATGGGACCGGCTTTATTCAGTCTGCTTAAGGTCTTATTAACAAATTCTGTGGAATAGTGTTCTAATGCTTCTAGCAGGAGAAATGCCGCAAATAGAAATGGCAGCATGCGTACACTATCTAAAATGGTATCTAAAAGCACATCTGAGAATATATTCATAGATATCCGCCTCTTTATTATAATTGTGGTTTCGTGCATGTGACAATTATCTTAACAAGTTCGTTATGGAATGTCAAGCTGTTACAGTCTGTCAAAAGACCGGATCTTCCAGCACTTTGCAGTGCCGGAAGATAAAATTATAGAAGTTTTTATGTAAAAAACACACTAAAAATTTGATTATCCGCTAAAACGCTGTATCTATCGGCATTA
>CAJTZE010000079.1 GCA_910584265.1 uncultured Dorea sp.
CTTCATTGTCATTTTTTTCACAATCCCCCTTTTGATGCCATCAATGCTTCTCTGACTGCTTCTTCCGGTCAAATGCTGCCGCACTTTGCAGGCCAGCCTGTTGCGTAAAAAAATATAGACGCCCCCTTTTCGGAACATCTATATTGTAAATCCATTTTGATGCTATGTCTAATACCTGTGTTGAATGATATGAAATGCCTGAAATGCATATCTTGTGGCAATGTGTAATTTGCGCATAATTTGGGCTTTAGCCCTGAAAGGCAGAAAAATGTTTACAGGAACAGGTCAGCGACTATTTTCAAGTCCAGCTGACGGCACTGTTTCCATGCATTCGATCCTATTACGCTGAAACATTTCAGCATTAGCATGTACTTATCAAAGTCAGATTTCATCTTTTTTCACATAAACCTTCCTTCACCTGAATTATTCATGAGCAAATATAAATGCTCAAAATAACCCAACCTTGTTCTAGTACAGCGTTGCTTAAATATCAGTGATTAAATCACTAATGGTATACCGGCATATGTCCACTTAAATGGATGTGCCGTAAGATTGTATTGTTCAATAAAGCGCAGGATGCTTGCTTCCAGTTCTGCTATTGACAGGTAGCTTTTCCGCTTCAGCAGCTTCCGGTTAATGATGCCAAACCATATCTCAATCTGGTTCATCCAGGAACTGTGTTTCGGAGTATAGACAAAGCGGATCCGGTGGGAAGGATCATGCAGGAAATCCGCCCGGCTTTCCATACTTTTAAGGATACCTGTTTTCCCTTTTTTGCCCAGTTCCACGCCAGGGGCACAGGCTTCTGCCACAAAGCGCACAAGGGCTTCTGATTTGTGGGTGTTCAGGCCATCGCATATAAATGTCCACGGGGCTTGCGGGTCTGTCCCTGTCAATGCTTTTACGGCTTCCACAAAATCATCTTCTGTGCGTGTGGAGTTTAGATACGGCATTTCCATACGGCCTGTCGCAACATCAAAGAATCCGATGAGGCTGGTCGTGCCATGGCGGATATACTCAAACTCCATTTTGGCGCACTGGCCGGGTAATGGGAGCTTATCGGGATATTTATGTTCCAACGCCTGTACCCCGGTCATTTCATCCGTGGAAACAATGTGCGCGCCTTCCCGGCTTTGTTCCCGGGCACTCTGGTAGAGGCCGCAGATTTCGTTTACTTTCCGCGCAAAAGATTCCGGGGCTTCTGTCTTTTCCGAAGAATGAAGCCAGTAACGAATTTTGTGGGGATGTAAATCTACCTCATTTTTAAAAAACGGCTGACAGATTTCTCAGAAATCTGTGCTGCTATCCCCTGCTTTTTAATTTCTGCCACTAACAGCGGGAGGCTCCACTGGCTTACTTCGTACCCAAAATCGTTCGGGTTGCCGCAGGCGAGGTCGATGATCCGCATGATCTGGTCCGGCGTAAAAACAGACGGGGCACCGGGGCGTTTTTTATCGGACAGGACTGCCCGTATCCCATCTTCGAGTTTTCCCGGGTCGTCCGTTTCAATCTTCCGCAAGGCCGGGAGCGCCGCAAGGAACCGGCTGCGCCAGGTGGCAACATTATTATAATGAAGCCCGACCTGTGATGCAATATTCTGATTGAGTTCCCCCTGTGACGCAAGCAGGACAATGCTGGCTCTTTTGACCAGTCCCGACGGAAGGGAGCGGCTTTTTGAAAAAGCAGATAATATATTTTTCATGGCATCAGATAAAACCGGGATAGTATCAATTGTTTTCCTTCGCATAGTAATCCATCCATTCTTTAGTGATAGAATTATTATGCACCGACTACAATAAAAAAGCAACATTTATTCATTATTATTTAAGCAATGTTGTACTAGGAGCTGACCGTTTTCTTCATATATGTTATACAGCCTGGGGATGCCGGATATATGGTGTTCCATTAGATATTTGTATATATGCGGATTGTATACATCCAGTATTTTTTTGATGTATATTTTCCCGGTTTCCCGGTGCTGAACCAGATATATTTTATGCGTGCTGTTTATAGTCGCAATGGTATGATAGTAAGAAATTTCAAGGCGGCCAGCATAATCCATGCAATCATTCCTTTCAATGGTATGTTACTACATTATATCAGATGGGAGAAACTTATGGGAGAGAAAAATACAGACGAATTGGAAAAAGTGCTGCAAAGTACGCATATAAGAGATTTTGACTCTTATTGCAGGGAAAATACAGGGAGCCCGGCTGACGGGGTGTTTGCTGTCTATATGAAAGATATTTTCAGCGAAAAAAACCTCACGCAGCAGTTTGTTTTTCTGCGGGCGGATATTCCGGAAAGGTATGGCTACAAGCTTCTGTCCGGAGAAAAAAGAACAAGACAAAGAGATGTCATTCTGCGGATATGTTATGCTGCTGAAATGTCTTTGGCGCAGACGCAGCGGGCGCTGAGGAAGTATGAAATGCCGGAACTGTATGCGAAGCTGCCAAGAGATGCTCTGTTAATGATTATTTTCAATGAACGTCCGGGGGATATCATTGAAGTCAATGAAATCCTGAAGGAACATGGAATGGAAATATTGAGGACAAGCGGTTTACAGAACTAATCAAACGTGCAGATGACAGCCTATGAAGGAAAAAAGACATGAACCGAAAAATGATTATGGCGGTACATATGACAGGTCCGATCGCAGTCGGCGCTCTGATCTATGGTATGGCATCACCGGATGTGATATTTATCAAAAAAGCCTCAGATTTCATTGGCAAAACAATTCAGATACCTGTGTTTTCGGCAGACGATGTTTTTTTGCGGCTTGTCAGAAATTATGTTCCGGATATGATGTGGGGATATTCGCTGGTTTTTGCGTTATTTTTTATTATTGGTAATCATGCGGCAGACGTATGGATGGTCTTTTGGATCGCATTTCCTTTTTCGGCGGCAATGGAAATGATGCAGAAAGCATCTTTTGTTCCGGGAACATTTGATGTTTTTGATATTTTCGCTGAATTTTTCGCTGAGACAGCTGCTGCATGTATGATACATCAATTATACTCAAGGGAGGAATTTTAAGATGAAAAGAAGAATGAAATGGATTGCCACAGTGCTTTGCCTGTCTGTGTTTGCGGCAATGGCATTGGGGAGCGGACAGTCAGATTCGGACGAAACCCGACAGATTGTTTCAGATGAGGAACAGGAAAAAACAGATGATGACGAAAGCGTGTCTGATGATTCTGGAGATTCCGTGGATTCATCAGACGCAGTGGTCACAATTGATGAGCAGGTGCTTGTTGACCAGGATGGCATTGTCGTCACTGCAACAGAATATGTTACAGACAGTATCTGGGGCGACGGCGTGAAACTGCTGCTGGAAAATAATTCAGACAGGGATGTCACAGTTGGCTGTAATGCATTGATTGTCAATGATTATATGATTACAGACCTGTTCTCTTCAGAAATTGCCGCAGGGAAAAAATCCATAGATGATATCACGGTATTTTCAAGCGATCTGGAAGAAAACGGAATAAAGGCAATTGAAGAAGTGGAATTAAAATTCCATATTTATGATGCGGATTCCTATTCTACAATCGCCGACTCAGAACCCATTACATTCACGGCACAGTAGATGGAAAAGAAAAAGATAAATTTTTCACTTGAAGATTTGTATGAGCATAAACTTACAGGTTATGATCAGATGGAGGTTAAATTATGAAAACATGGAAGTTGGTATCAGGAATTTTGTCAATGATTTTATTTGTGTTGGTAGCGGTTCAGTCCTGCGCAGCGGGGATGGTGAACGCGCTGGAGGATAACGGAGGAACGTCAGGTACTATGGGAATTTTTGTTGGAATATTATTGCTGGCTGGTGGGATTGTTTCGGTGGCTACCAGAAAATCACAGGGAAAAGGCGGTAATATTGCACTTGTTATTTTGTTTGGCTTAGCGGCTCTTATAGGCTTCGCGGGATATGGCAATTACGGCGACCTTGTTATCTGGGCGTTCTGGTGTTTGATTAACGCAATTCTTGCGGTTGTTGCAATCATAAAAAACAAAAAGGATGCATAAAGTATTCCAATTGTATCATCAGTTTCCAGATTTCTGTATGCAGCTGATGGAGATTATAATTTATATAGAAAGTATTCACAGGATCTGTAAAAAGACAGCAGCCACAGAACGATTACATTCTGTGGCTGCTGTTTTGAACTTTGCTGCTGAAAAATACTCAACATGGCTGAGTGTTATGTACGATACCGGGAGATCCTTGCGGAAGTCGGATTTTCTGCCTGATTCTTTGGAAAACATACAGGAATTTCTTGATATTTTGCAGGAACATGGTATAATTCTACGTAGTTTTCAGAAGCTGCCCACCGGGCACGGACAAGAGGAGAACAGTCTATGATACGGACAGAAGAACTGACGTTCGATTACGAGCGGCTGGACGAAGAAGGAAATATAGAATCGAAAAAGCGGGCGGTGGACCATGTAAATCTGCATATCCGCCCGGGGAAATTCATTGCGATTCTCGGACATAACGGTTCCGGCAAGTCCACGCTTGCCAAGCACATCAATGCGATCCTGACGCCTACGGAGGGAACGCTCTGGGTGGACGGCATGGACACGAAGGATGACGGGAAGCTGTGGAGCATCCGGCAGGATGCAGGCAT
>CAJTZE010000080.1:0-236 GCA_910584265.1 uncultured Dorea sp.
CGCCGCTGCTTTGGCAAAATCCCCGCTTGCGGCACTAAAGGTATTGAGGGAAGCCGCCACTTTCTAAGAGTTATACCGAAAAGTATCTTATCCCGAATTCTTTAATAGAGCCTTATAAATTGAGCTTTCTCATATATAAATTCGGGATAAGATTTTCCAGCTTGTTGTCAATGTTCTTCTAAAAAATTCGGGATAAGATTTTTTTATTTCAATCCATACAATCGTTTCAGGACAGC
>CAJTZE010000080.1:336-4497 GCA_910584265.1 uncultured Dorea sp.
GTATTTAGAGGGTGTTTTGCAAATATCGGGATAAGATACTTTTCGGTATAACTCTTATTATCCCGAATTCGGGATAATTAGAGTTATACCGAAAAGTATCTTATCCCGAATTCTTTAATAAAGCCTTTTAAATCGAGCTTTCTAATATATAAATTCGGGATAAGATTTTCCAGCTTGTTGTCAATGTTCTTCTGAAAAATTCGGGATAAGATTTTTTTATTTCAATCCATACAATCGTTTCAGGACAGCATCATCATTGACATCATAAGGTGATTCCTCTGCCGATACTTTTGGGAAATAGCCACCTGTTGCTTCTTCCATAGCTTTACGCTTCATCTCTGTATCTGCATGTGCGTAGATTAATGTCGTAGAGATATCTGCATGGCCGAGCCACTGGGATACCATTGTCAGATCCATTCCATGCTGGTATAAATGCATGGCACGGCTATGCCGGAAAATATGAGGGTGGATTTTCTCCGGCACTTCAGGGAATGCCGCATGGGCAGTCTTTGCATATCCATTCATAAAGGCCCTAACCGTGTCATCAGAGATTGGGCTGCATACATTCTTCCGTATTGTATAAAATAACTGTTTCCTGGAGTACTCTGGCTCGCCGGGATGAAACACCCGCATATACCTATGGTAATGGGAAACCGTATCTTTCATAAGGGGGATGGAACGGGACTTGTTGCCTTTCCCGTGCAGCTTTACCTGCGGCGTATCCCCCAGCCGTATATCACAGATTTTTAAATCTATGATCTCCTGAACCCGGGCTGCTGTATCATACATCAGAGACATAAGAAACAGATCCCGTGTCCCTTTTTTGCTGCCGGCATCCGGCTGTGCCAGCAAAGCCTGTATAGCTCCCTTGCTCAGGTAATCAACGGTTTCTACTTTTTCTGTTTTCTTAAACGGGATCTGGAACAGTGTGGACTGATAGACCACAAGTGAGGCATCCCTCATTGCGGCATAGCTGTAAAAAGCCCGCAGACAGTTCAGCCGGTAATTCCGGGTTTTTATACTGCATTTTTTAGTTTCCTCCAAAAAATCAAGGTATTTTTCAGCCATTCCGTCATTCAGTATGTCGAACGTAATGTCTACCAGCCGGATCTGTTTTTGCTCTTTTGTAAAATCAAGCAGCTGGTTCAATGCTGTACGGTAGGCCTTGACCGTATGGCTGCTGCAGTTCCTCTTTTTGGTCAGGTAGTCTGTCAGGAAATCATGGATCATCATATATAGAAGGTTCTCTTTCAGTCTTGCCATGGCTCCACCTCCGGGATAATGCCGGAAAAAGCGTCCCAGTCAACCCCCTTGTTTTTTACCAGGTTTTCTGGAAGGAGATGGATGTAGTACGCTGTTTCCGCCAAAGTATAATGGCCCATATAAGCCCTGAGCCGCGGGAGCATAGCCGTAAGGTCTTTCTGTCCATCCATCCAACGGTTCAGGTTTGCTGAGGCGAACCTGTGCCGGAGGCTGTAAATCCTTACATGTGGGAGATTCTCTTTTGGGATATCCGGATTTGCAGACTTCCAGCATTTCTGGAACTGACGGTTCAGCCATGCCCCGTCTATCGGCCCGTCTGCAGAGCCAGGGAAAAAGTATCGGTTATCTTCATAAAAAAACTGGCGCATCTTATCGTAACGTCTGCAGAGCGCAAACATGTCATCAGACATAACAACAAACCGCTCTTTTTTCTTTTTGGTATTCGTAATAAGTATTTCACCCGTCTGAAAATTGATATTCCGCCTGTGTAGCTCCCTTCCCTCCTGTGGGCGCAGGCCGCAGGTATAGATCAGGCGGAACATCACGGGGAGCATAAGATGGGAATGCGGAACCCTGCTGCTCTCAGGCAATGCGTCAATCGCAGAAAACAGCCTGGAAAGCTCGGCATCTGTGAACATATACACTTCCTTTGGCTTGGGATTGCCAAAGTACCTGTCAGGGAGGACATAGGCTTCCTGGCCACTGAGGTTCATGTATTGCGCAAGCAGGCGGATGGCGCGTGCCCTGCCCTGGACTCCTTTTGTATCGTCATTGTCTTTCAGTACCCACGACATAACCAGACGTTCCGTAAGTTCATTACACTCTGGATAGGAATCTGAGCAATACCGGTCAAAGCTATGCAGCGCTGCCGCATACGGTTCCTCCGCATATCCAAGGGCAGCCCTCGCCGATATCATCCCCTGGATATACTCCGCAAAACAGCTGGTATAATTATTATTCATTGCCATATCCCTCCCCTGCCACCTCAATCCCGGAAAAATCCAGGGCACATTCCTTTAGATGCGCACTGTCCAGGGAGATATATTGCTTTGAAGAATCCACACTCCGGTGTCCAAGGATCTGTGCCGTTGTCATGATAGGGATTTCTGCAAGCGTGAGTTCTCTCCCAAGCGTGCGCCTTAATGCATGGAACCCCTTGCCGTCATGGGCATAGCGTTCTATCCCTGCTTTTTTCTGGTAACCCGACCAGAGATGCGACAACGCCATCGTTCTGTTGAATGGCAGGTATGGGTGGAGTGCCCGCAGAAAGATAAACTCAGAACGTGAATCAGGCCTTCCGTTCAATATATACTCCTTCAATGCTTCTCCCACATCCGGCAGTAAAGGCAGCACAAGCGGGTTCCCGGTTTTCTTCTGGATCAGCCTGATCTCCCCGCCCCTCCAGTCAATATCTGTCAGTTTCAGGTGGATGATGTCACTGCCGCGCAGGCCATTCCTTGCGCTCAGGAGAATGATCGCGTAATCCCGCTTCCCCATGACGGTTGACCGGTCAACCTGCGCAACTGTGCGCTGTATCTCATCTTTTGTAAGCGGAGGGAAAACTCGCTTTTTTCGGATGACAGGCAGCGACAGGACGAATTCATAAGGGATATCCAGGCCTTTTTCTGTATTAAGGAACTGGTGGAACTTTTTTAAGAAGAGCTGGAGGTCATGCAGGCTCCCTTCCGCATACTTTCTGGATGCCAGTGTCATAAATCCTGAAAAACTGTGTGCATTCACATCAAGGGCGTCATCTACACCCTGGGTTTCCAGCCAGAAAAGATATTTGCGCACTGCCCATTCCATATCTAACAGAGTCTTGGGATTGGCAGGCCCGCTCCATGCAATAAATTCCCTCAGCAGGCTTTCATTGGCATTATTGATATGCTTTTTTGCGTGTCCTCCTGCCACAACGTGGGATAAGTCCCCTCTGCTGTAAAATTCCTGCAGGCGTGAAACAGCCCTGGTTTTATTTAAGTAGTTCTTCCGTAGCAGATCTTCCCTTTCGTAACGTTCCTGCTGTTCCTGTCGGTACTGCAGCAGCAGCCCTTCGTCATAATGGGAACAGCCATGTTCCTGGAAAAAATGCAAGATGGGCCGGTAGTTATAGCTATAATCCGACCAGACGGTATGCGGCTGGACACCGTATTCGATTAATTTGTCGCATACAAGGGATATAAGTTCTGATATATCAATTACCTTTGCCATGTTTGTGGCCTCCTCATTTTAATAGTCAGGCGGTAGCCTGCTGGTTTAATTATTGAGGAGACAGCTTCCATATGAAAGAACTAAAAAAATCTTATCCCGAATTTTTTATATATTTCATCCATCTGGTTGGAAGAATCTTATCCCGAATTGTGTCTTCAATCGGCTTGTATTTAGAGGGTGTTTTGCAAATATCGGGATAAGATACTTTTCGGTATAACTCTAAGAAAGTAGCGGCTTCCGCTGTGTGGGCTTCTGCTGATACCCTCGACGGAGAGGGCGGGGTTTCTGGCAACTTTGCGGCGGTATTTCGCTCTCAATATCTTTAGTGCCGCAAGCGGGGATTTTGCCAAAGCAGCGGCGATATTTCTCCCTCTAATACTTCAAACCAGCAAAAAGCAAAATGAACGTTAATTTGCGGAAATTTCCCCTCATTCCTTACAAAACCACGCAAGCCGGAATAGGCGGGAATTTTCAGAAATTTCTTTCTATCCCCTTTGCACGGCATAATACCGACGATTTTTGAAAATGCCAAAAATGGGCGCAAAAAAACAGGAAACCTTTTCTTGATTTCCTGTCTTGGTGTGCCGTTTTATGTAGCGGCGGTTATTCAGTTTTTAGCTGGCTACAATTCTACAAACTGGAAGTTGTGCAAGGGATTTTTGAAAATGCGCAGAAAACTAGCAACAAAGC
>CAJTZE010000081.1 GCA_910584265.1 uncultured Dorea sp.
AAAGTCCAGGGCTTCATGCGGCCACACCGTCCGCAAATCCTTTATTTCTTCCAGTCTGCTCAAATTAACCATTACCTTATTCCTCCCCGCGTTTTATATAGGTCAACTCGACATCGTATCCCAACTTTTCCATCAGCTGGAGAAAAGTCTTATTGACGATTTTTTCGTTATTCTTTATGAGCCGACTGACATATGGTGCCGAAGTTCCAATTTCTTCTGCCAGTTTCGCCTGGGTAACACCGCCCTCTATACATTTCACTTTTACATTGACTTCCACGTTATTCTTCAGCATTCCTACTCTCCTTTGCTGTAGTAACATATATCGCACTCACACTACAATTTATTGTATCGCGGATTTATGAATTTTTCTACCCTTAACGAAAAAAGACACCCGGCCATAGCCGAGTGCCGTTCCTGCCCACCGTGATGAATTCGACCATGCCGCCCCAAAGGCTGCCGTCAAACTTGCTGATGGTTCCGTCCTGGGCTTTCAGCACTTTGATGAAGTCCGCCAGTCGTTCACTCTGCGCTTCCTTGGCGGAGATGGCGGCCACCACCTCATCGTACCGTGCCTTGGCTTCATCGTAATATAGGGCATAAAATCCATTTAACTTCCATCCGTCTAATCCTTTTTAATCAATCATTATCTCAATCTTCATTTTTATATAGTGCATAATAATCAGAATCTATATTATCCAACATTTGAGTAAACCATTTTTTTGCGTCATCAAGGGCTTTATTATAGATAATCGGCGCCATTTTTTCTTCAAACAAATCCAACAGTTGTATTAATTCAATCATGCCAATTTCTTCGTCACGTTCAGCAATATAGAACGCCTTTATCTCAGCTTTTAATTTTTCCTTTTGCACATCTGATAACTTAATTTTTGATATACTTTCCCTTTTTTTCATAAACTGTTCTCCTTGTTCTTAAATCGAATGAAAATATCTACACGCTTTGAAGATACCATCCTCTTAAATGTGTGCCGTCACATAATCAGCTATTTCCTTTAACTCCGAAACAGCGTTTCCCATAGCGATTCCAGTACCGGCAGCTTGTAAAACCTCAAAATCATTCATACTGTCGCCAAAAGCATAAGCATTTTTTATATCTGTTTCTAAATAATCACACAAAAATTGCAATCCTTTGGCTTTGGAATTACGCTTTTCTACTATATCAGCCCCTTTTATGTCGTCACATAATGGACATTTCAGTTCTGGGAATTCCGTTTCCAATTTTTTATGCCCGCCGGCTCTCCTACATAAGCCATAGTGCAAATCCTTTTATCTATCAACTTCCATGGGTCTTTATATTGTCTTTTTATTTCGCCCCATTACTATGCATAATCGCGTCTGCACGAATAATATCCCAAAATTGGCGGTTGAAATAATTATCCATATCCCGTCCAGTTGCAATAACAATATAACAGCTTTTACGAAGCCTGCTAATAGCTTCCATAGCACTTTCTGGTATGTGATGTGTCCTGGGATTTAGTAGTGTCATATCCAAATCAAAACTGACGATTGACTTCATAAACATTTCTATTAGCTGTTGTATTATAGCTTTTCATACTGTGCGCCAATTAAACTTCGGCTATATTTATTCTTCCTGCAATCTGTTAAAAAACAGCAATATATGATAACCGTCAACAATGGCATGAGATACCTGTATTATAAGCGGGGCAGAAATCTGCCATTAATTTCTGTATATTTTCCCAAGGTAATCATTTTAATGATTTTATTATCTCCATTACTTGTATTAGAAGAAAAATGTTCAAAATGCAGCCACGGCACACATGAAACATTAAATACATTTTGAGGTAAAATTTCTAGGGGAACAATCCCATCATATGCAAGCATATATTTTACAATATGCTCAGCCAAATTACCCATTCAATATTCCCCTTCTCATAATTCTATATTATCGGAAGTTCTACAAAACATATTTTTTATAATATTCCCGCTGGATCATATTATATTTTATCATACCACAGTTTCCCAGCCTCCACAATTTCCCGGCTCAAATCCCTTGACATTTTGGATACACCTGCATATAATCATAATACGCAGACAAATTGCTGCGAACCAGCGATAGACCAATTATCCGGGCTTGTACTGGTTTCGACGGGGGTTTAGAAGTTTGGGAAGCCATTCGTAGCGGGACACTACGTTAAAAGTTCTAATTAAATATAAACGCAGATAATAGAGAATTAGCGTACGCAGCCTAATCTGGCTGCAGTCGGCCTTAGGTCATCCGTCGCTTAAGTAACCGGCTTCGACTAGACGGAGCACTTCGTTTCCAAAGCTTTGAGGGAATGGAAGATTTTATGAAGCTACTGAAGTTTTCAGCCTGTCATTAGGCGGAATACAGAGGGAATGTTAGTATAATGACTGTAATGGGAGATGCCTGAATGGAAGAGCTTTCGGACGCGGGTTCGATTCCCGCCAGGTCCACCAAAAAGTCCTTAATCAAACCTTGTCTAAAAAAAGGGTTGATTTGAGTTAAAATAACGACCTGAGAAAAGGGGCTGTCGGTTAATACCAATTTTTAGTCTCTGACAGTTGAAAATGAGACGATCCCACAGAATCGAGCTTTTTTAAGGCTGGATTTCATTGCAGGATCGTCTCCTTCTTTTTATAACCTCTATTTTAGGGCGCAAAAAACCCTTGTTTGGATTTTTCGGAGCACACTACCGGCTAAGCCGCTTTCTGCTCTTTTTTTCCTTCATATTTTTCGATTTCATGATGTAAAAACCGATGGTATTTCATAATGTTCCGCCCAATCGCATACAGCATGAACTCTTTATATACTTTATCTTCAGTACGATAGTTGAACCGCCGGAAGTCCTCGTTCTCTTTGATATCACCGAAATGTCCTTCTGTCTGGATGGAACGTATCTGCCGTTTCAAAATCCCTTCCTCGCTCTGGATATTTGCGTTGGATGCTTCCCGCAGTTCTTCCCAGCGTTCGTTGATCTTCATGATTTTATTCCGGTCTGGATTCTTTTCGGCATTGTATTTATACAGGCATTTGGATTTATGCTCACAGCCGCTGCAGTCCGCACAGCCGTATACCTCTACCGTCTGGGTATAACCGTCCTGCTCTTTGCTTTCCGTCCGGATATGGCGCAGCTCCCTTCCGTCATGGCAGATGTAATAGTGCTCATCCTCAAAGACGGCGTATGTCATGTTGTAATACTTCCCGATATTTTCTTTATAAGCTCGGGTTTTCCGTTTCTCATGATCCTGAAGCTTGATATAGCTTCGGATACCGTTCTCTTTGAGATACAGCAGATTCTTTTCACTACAGTAGCCGCTGTCGGCGGTCACCGCCTCCAGAGTGTCTCCAAATGCATCCCGATGCTTTTTCAAAACGGGAATCAGTGTACTGTAGTCTGTCCGGTCATTACTCACATATCCGTGGATTATAAAGTAATTCTCTACCGCGATCTGGACATTGTATGCCGGCTTTAGCTGCCCGTTCAGCATATGGTCCTCTTTCATCCGCATGAATGTTGCTTCCAGGTCCGTTTTGGAATAGCTGTTCCGGTCTTTCCCCATGATCTCAAAGCATTCCTTATACTCCATCAGACGGCTGCCGCATTCTTCCAGTTCCTCATAGAGTTTCTGGATCTCCGGCTTATGTTTCCCTTTTCCAAAAACAAATCCGATCCCTTCCCCCTGCGCAATCCGCATCAGGTTTTTCTGCAGCTTCAGGATCTCAAGGGGAGAACAGTGATCGATCTCAATGATGGTGTTATTGGAGATCTTTTTATGCTTTGTCAGCTTCCGCTTCCTGTTTTCTTCGATGACCTTCCTGACTTTGTCCATTCCTTCAATCACGAACATATGGGCATCCCCGAGATTGTATTTCGTCCCATATCCATTCTCCAACAGGAATGCATTGTACTTTACATAAAGGGCATCGATGGCATCCAGCAGACCGGCAAGGTGATAGTTAAGGCTGCCCCGCCAGACAAACGTGTATCTGTTTGCATTCGCTTCAAGCTTTGTTCCGTCAATGTAAAGTTCTTTCAGTGTGATAAGGCCTTCCTTCTCCAGACGGCGCATAAACTGGTAATTCAATTCATCCAGGACTTCTCCCGTTAGCTTTTTCCCTTTAAAATCGTAATAAAAAAAGTTGACAGTTTATTCTCAAGGATTCCATAATAAAATCAAGTGAATAAGGAGGTATTCAAAGTGGCACGTAAATATGACTATGAATACAAAGTTCAGACAGTAAAACTGGCTAAAGAAATCGGCGGAGCTAAGGCTGCTAAAGAATTAGGAAT
>CAJTZE010000082.1 GCA_910584265.1 uncultured Dorea sp.
TACGGGGAGATTTTATTTTGTCAAAGTTCAAATTTCATTCTCTATAGGAATGCTTTTTGTTAGGTATCCGCATGATCACAACATTTTCTATGGCGATAAAAAAGAGATGCACACAGGGCATCTCTTAAAATCACACGTAAACATGACTGCTTCGCATGCACTCCCTACGTTGGCATTATCCAAATCAGGTTACGGGTCGAAGCACATCAGCTTCCTCTCAGCCGGCTTTCTGCGCCAGCTCCCCGGTAACGATATAAAATTGAACGAGTCTATTATAAGCTTATTCCAGAAAATTTGCAAGATTAGAGTGTATTTGATGGTGCAAAGCAGGTATGGTTCCTGCAGACATAAAAGGTTGTGCTGTCATTGACCAGCGGATACTCCCTGCTTTGGGGAATTACGGTTACATCCGCAAACAGCGGGAGCTTCCTTCTTACTTTCTCCAAATCCGAAGCTTCCTTCAAGACGATCTTAATCTGTTCCGGCGGGTTATCATAAACCAGCTTTGCAAAAAGAAACATACTGTGTCCTGTCAGATAGTCCTGCGCCTGTGCGGACATATAATGCATCTGTTTATCTGCAAGTTTTTTGTAATCCTCGTTTCCGGTCAGCCTATACAGCCTTACAAGGTTATAAGCCATGACGGAATTTCCGCTTGGAACTGCGCCGTCATAGATTTCCTTTGGATTCATAAAAAGCTCGGTGCTGTCTGAATCCGAAAGATAAAAGCCTCCGTTAATGATATCGGCAAACCGCCCTACTGCCTCCTTACAGAAGCGCTCCGCTTTTTCAAGATAACCTCTGTCCAAAGTAGAATGATACAGCTCTGTCAATGCGGCAATATAGAATGCATAATCATCCAGAAAGCTTTTCTCCGACTGCCGTCCGCCGCGCCAGCTTGTGTGAAGCTGTAATCCTGTACTTAAGTGCTTCTCAATAAATATCTGTGCATCTACCGCCGCCCGTAGATACTTTTCATTCCGTGAAGTCCTGTAAAGCACAGACAGTGCGGCGATCATCATAGAATTCCACGAAATCAGGACCTTATCGTCAAGATGCAGCCTCCTCCGGCTTTTCCGATAGCTGTACAGCTTTTGAAGCTCATCGTCAAAATCAGGGTTCAAATCATTGCTCTTAAGAAGGTTAGGAATATTCACACCCTCAAAGTTTCCGTTTTCCGTAATATCAAACACATCTGAAAACTGCATTCCCTTTTCTTTCCCCAGAGCCTCTATCGTTTCAGCTAACGTAAAGGTATAATATTTCCCTTCGACTCCCTCGCTGTCGGCATCCTGCGCACTGTAAAACCCGCCGTCCGGCGAGGTCATTTCACGGAGCACATATTCTGCTGTCCTTTCAGCCGTATCCAGATAGAGAGGATTTTCAGCCGTCGTATAAACCGATGCATATACGATGATCAGCAGAGCATTATCATATAGCATTTTTTCAAAATGTGGCGCCAGAAAATATTTATCCGTAGAATATCTGGAAAAACCGCCGCCAATATGGTCAAAGATACCGCCTTTCCGCATCTGTATAAGTGTTTTTTCAACCATTTTCAGTACGTCTGGATTATCATTCTGCTGTGCGTAAAGCGTCAGAAACAACAAATTATGGGGAACCGGAAATTTCGGTGCCGCTCCAAATCCGCCATATTTGCCGTCAAAGCTGTCGGAAAACATCTGCACGGCTTTCTCAATAAAAGCTCCTTTATCTGCGCTTCTATGAGTGTCTTCTTGCCGCCTCAGATGCGCAGCTATCTGACCCGCCGAACGCAGAAGCTCTTTCCGGCGGCTGTTCCACTGAGCCGCTAGTGCATTCAGCAATTCCGAAAAGCCCGGCATACCGTACTGTGGCCGCACGGGAAAATATGTGCCTGCAAAAAACGGCTTTTTATCCCACGACATAAAAATACTCATCGGCCAGCCTCCACTGCCTGTGAAGGCCTGGCACACTGACATATACACACTGTCAATATCGGGGCGTTCCTCGCGGTCAACCTTTATCGAAATATAATATTTGTTGAGAATGTCAGCCGTCTTCTTATCTTCAAAGCTCTCATGAGCCATGACATGGCACCAATGGCAGGTACTATAACCGATGCTTAAGAAAACCGGCTTATCTTCCTTCTTCGCTTTTTCAAAGGCCTTACTGCACCAGGGATACCAGTCTACAGGATTCTCTGCATGCTGCAGCAGATAGGGGCTTGTTTCATTTTTCAGATGATTACTCATTTTACGCTTCCTTTCTACTATCAAAGAAATGTATATCATCAGTTATTATGCTTACTGAATCTCATATTATACAAGCCGGCAGCCTTTTACTCCTGACAGCTTCCCCCGGACATATGGCATCAAAAAGAAGAGAAGCTAACGCCTCTCTTCCTCCCATTTAAGAAAATCACCAGTATCTGCATCAATTTCAAATTCGTATTCTTTCTGGTTATAGATAATATCTCCTTCATATTTTTGACGGCCGTCATCATAATCCAGTTCAATCTTTAAATCCTGCTCTGAAGCTCCGGGAACCCGGTCCAGCGCCAGCTTTGATGCTTCCTCGATTGTAATCTGTACATCCGTGGGAGCAGTCTGTATATTGGCGTTTTCTCCCTGCGTATCCTTCTGTTCCTGCTGTTTATTCTGATTCGATGAATCCGGTGCATGTGATTCATCATAGTCAGCACGGAGTATCTCGCCATTGGATGCCAGAATTTCATAATCGTATTCCGTATTTCCGCTGGTAAATTCCACATCATAGATACTCTCGCCATCATCCCGGTCTTTTGAAATCTGAAGACGCGTCACATCCGATTTCACGAATCCTGCATCTTCTAAAGCAATCTCTGCCGCCTTATCCTTCCCAATATCCGCCGGATATCTGCACCCAGTCAGGAGTGCCGTAATAGTCATAGCAATGATTACTGCTGCTGCATATCTTTTCATAATACCATCCTTTCTTTGAAGAATTTTTACTCACTATAGTAAATATGGCTTCTTCAACGCAAGTATAACACTCTGACAATTAAAAATCAAAGGATATTCTTCTATTTCTTACTGCTCTTTACGCAGAAAATTGAAATCAACAGCAGTACCTATTTTACTGATTTAACCCCTTTGAAAATAACTGCACGGTGTTTCGGATATACGCATCCCTCCCGACATCCGAAAGTTGGCTGCCAAAGGATGCCTGAAGAAAAGTATAGCCAAATGTAGACGAAAAAACAGTCATCGCGCGTGCTTCAAAATCCATCCGGGGAATCTTCCCCATCTCACACATCTTCTGCAGATACTCTGTGAATGCCTTCAGAAAGGTTTTTGGAACCTTCATGATCAGCGGCGCTGTCTCCTCATATAACTGTGGAGCCCGCAGCCCGATGGATAGATTCACAAAATCAGACGTCATCCGCTCCATGTATGCCCTCATAAACATCTCTAAGTCGGCTTCCAAATCCCACTGCACCTGTCTAAAAATCTCCGGCGTCACGCCTGCCCTCCATTCCGCCTGACCGACACCCTGAAGAACAATATCCTTCTTACTCTTAAACTTGCGGAATAAGGTACATTCATTTACCCCGGCAGTCTTAGCAATTTCCTTGGTAGTCGTTGCCACATACCCTTTATCCCGAACCAATGTCATAGCCGCATCAATAATCCTCTGGCTTGTTTCATCCATCATCATCGCCTCCATGCAAGTGAACACTTTCATTTTAGCAGACTATTTATCTTTAGTCAAGGAAACGCAGGAAGGCTTCATAAAAAAGCTGTTCCTTCTTTTCCTTGTCATTCTGAGGAATCCCTAATCTTTCAAGCGCTCTCTGAAATACAGCTTTTGCCGAATCCACCGTACTTCCCAATATATCCTGTCCGCCGCCATTCGCCATTTTCTCAATCGACATAGCAAATAATATTGTTATCTGAGTAAGCTTACCTTCCGAGTTCATTCCGTATCCATTTGCGCCGGTTTCTTCTTCTGCTTTCGTCCAGGCATCCTTCACTTTATCCGGAGCGGACGGTCCCAGGGTATCTAATCCATTGATCGACGTATTTGGGCGGGCTGTTATTCCACTTAAACTGTTATCAGCATTAATAGCCTTGTTTATTAAACGGTTCTGAAAACTAAGGTTTGTCTGCGTGGGTGCTGCATTTCCATTATATGTAAGCTTACTAAATGGGGATCTGCTGACTCCTTTTATCATCACCTTGTCCTCCTTTTTTATTATATAACTTCTCGGAATCTTCAGCCCTTATTTCATGGGGCTTTCAGAACCTATTTT
>CAJTZE010000083.1 GCA_910584265.1 uncultured Dorea sp.
GAACTATGCTAAAACAAGATTATTATAATGATTTTTTTGATATCGGTCAACAAAAAATTAACTTCAGTTTCTTCGAATTGAGTTTACCCGACGACGATCCAGTCTATACCCTGAAAAAAGTAATGGAGGAATTAGATTTTTCAGGCCTTTTGGCCTGTTATTCAGACAGGGGAAGAACCGGGTATAACCCAATCATGCTGTATTCTGTGGTTACTTATGCGAACATGCGGGGAATTAGGGCGGTTGACCGTATTGTAGACTTATGCCAGCGGGATCTTGCTTTTATCTGGCTGACTAAGGGGCAAAAGCCCCAGAGGGATGCTTTCTATGACTTTAAAGGGAAAAAACTGACGGGCGGGGTCCTGGATGAATTGAACTACCAGTTTATGCGCCGCCTGCAAAAGGAAGGATTCATTACGCTCAAAGAGCTCTATATCGATGGAACCAAGATAGAAGCGAATGCGAACCGGTACACCTTTGTCTGGCGTGGAAGCATAAACTATCATCTGGCTGGCCTGCTGGATACCATCGATGCCCTTTACGCGAAGTATAACGCATTGGTGTATGGGAATGGATATGGGCCGAAATACGACATTGGAGAGGCCCGGATGTTCGTAATTGAAGGGATGGAAAAAGTCAGGAAAGTGATCGAAGAAAACAGACGGCGGAAACTGACAAAGCATAAGAAAATCTCGAACAATACCATCATAGAGATTGATAACTGCTCCCCGCTTGAAATCGTAAGGCTGCAGAAAAATCTGGTACGGATCGCCCAAGAGGAAAGGATCGGATTTGTTTTCGGAAAAGGGAGGCACAAGCCGGAGCTCCAGAAACTCTATGAAGAACTGGAGGAATGCGGCAGGCGCCTGATGGGATATAAGGAATGCTTTGAGATCATGGGGAAAGACCGCAACAGCTATTCCAAAACGGACCTGGAAGCGACATTCATGCGGATGAAAGAGGACCATATGCTGAACGGGCAGCTAAAGCCGGCATACAATGTCCAGATTGCCGTAGAAAATTACTTTATTGTCCATGGTTACGTGAGCAATGACCGGACCGATTATAATACCCTGATCCCAGTTTTGGAAAAGCACAGGAATGCATTTGGAGATACTCTGGAGGCGGTGACTGCAGACAGCGGCTACTGCAGTGAAAAGAACCTGCTGTATCTCAAAGGGAAGGGGATTCGAAGCTATATCAAGCTTCAGGACCATGAGAAACGGAAAACCCGTGCTTATAAAGAAGATATCGGGAAGTATTACAACATGACATGCGCCGTCTTTGAGGATGAGCACTATTACATCTGCCATGACGGAAGGGAGCTGCGCCATATCCGGACGGAAAGCAAAGAGCAGGACGGTTATACCCAGACGGTAGAGGTATACGGCTGTGCGGACTGCAGCGGCTGTGAGCATAAATCCAAATGCCTGTATAAATACAATGCCGAAAAGAATCCAGACCGGAATAAAATCATGAAGATCAACGAACGCTGGGAAGAACTGCGGGAAGCATCCAACGCAAATATCCAGAGCGAGGAAGGGATTTTGAAACGGCAGATACGTTCCATCCAGACAGAAGGACATTTCGGTGATATCAAAGAGAACGAGGACTTCCGGCGGTTCAACTATCGTACTGAAGATAAAGTATATAAAGAGTTCATGCTGTATGCGATTGGGCGGAACATTATGAAATACCATCGGTTTTTACATCATGAAATCGAAAAATATGAAGGAAAAAAGGAGCCGAAAGCGGCTTAGCCGGCAGAGAGCCCTGAAAAATCCAGACAAGGGGTTTTTGTGCCCTAAAATAGAGAGGATAAAAAGAAGGAGGCGAACCCGCAATGAAATCCAGCCTTAAAAAAGCTTGATTCTACGGGATCGTCTCCTTTTCAACTGTCAGAGACTAAAAATTGGTATTAACCGACAGTCCCATATTATGCTGTAATATTTTTGTCAATAAACAAAAACATAGAAATATAAAAATAATGTTGAGGTCAAAAGCCCCCAATTACGAAACAATATTTCTTGCCATATTGAGACCGCAGTGTTATACTGTCCATGTATCAAAAATTCTGAATTTCAGTGCCGTTCGGCAGGAAATCCAAAATCAGCAATAATGAAAGATTAAAATTAAAGATGCTGAGAATATATGCATTGCCATTCTTCTTTATCATTGTTATAATTCTCTTATAACAAAGGCATTTCTCATAGATTCTCAGCGGACAAGAAAGGAGAATCATATGGGAAACGGACAGAAAAATGCAGCAGTTGGCAACACGAAGGTCAGGGATAACGGGGCGAAATTGATTTTTGATGACCCGGTTTTGTGTGCGGAGTTTCTCCGGGGGTATGTGGATATCGACTTATTGAAAAATGTGCAGCCGGAGGATATCGAGGATATTTCCGAGCGGTTCCTGCCGCTGTGGCAGGAGGGGAGGGATTCCGATTCGGTGAAGAAGATTCATCTGCCGGACAGGGAACTCTATCTGGTTGCAATTGTGGAACACCAGTCTAAAGTTTACTATGATATGGCATTTAAGCTGCTGCGTTATGTGGTACTTGTATTGACAGATTACGAGAATGAGCAGGAAAAATTACATAAGGGGATTACCAAGACAAAAGGCTTTAAATATCCGCCGGTACTTCCAATCGTTTATTATGAAGGAACATCCCGGTGGACGGCGGTCAAAAGTTTCCATGAGCGAGTCCATCTGAGTGATGTGCTTGGGAAGTATATCCCGGACTTAGAGTACCTGGTAGTACCGCTGACTTCGTATTCAAACCAGGAGCTGATTGATAAGAACGACGAATTGTCTCTGGTCATGCTGATCAATAAACTGAGGAATTCGGCGGAGTTTGTGAAACTTAAGGAGATACCGCCGGAGTATCTGGAAAACTTAAGTGAAAATACCCCTGAATATCTGCTTAATGTAATCAGTAAGATTATCACGGTATTTCTCGCAAAATTAAATATTCCAAAGGAAGAGATTGGAGAATTTACCGGGAAGATTGAACGGAGGGAATTTGCGATGTTGTTTGACAGTTTTGAGGCGTATGATGTGCAGGAGACAAGGAGGGTCAGCAGAGCAGAGGGAAAGGCAGAGGGGAGAATAGAAGGAGCAAAAATCCAGTTGATAAAACAAATCTGCCGGAAGATGAAAAAGGATATGGCGGCAGAGGAGATAGCAGAGCAGTTGGAAGAGAATGTGGATGAAGTGCAGCGGATATATGATATCGCGCTCCGCTATGCGCCGGATTTTGATGTTGACAGGATAACGGAAGAAGTTTTGAAATGATATAGGCTGGGAGTAGATGGAATATAAGATGCCGGAAGAGCAATTTGCAGCTTTTCCGGCATTTTGCTATGCTCCGTACTGATTTTGGACAAAGTTAAGCAAAGGCTCCACATATTCTTCTGAAAAAAGCTCAAAGGATGCGGAGATTCTGCGCTCAAGTTCAATCTCCCGGTCTGTCTTGTCTTTTTTCCGTTTCATCATGACAGAGAGGCCTTTCATCATGATTCTGTCAATAAGGCACATTTTTTCATAGCACAGTCCGGCGGGCATATAAAAATGCGGGAGACAGTCAAGCTCGTCTTCTGTCAGATTGTCTTTCCATAACTTTTGTATCATATCCTGCTCTGTTTCAGGAGCCGCTCCTGTCACAAATAAAATGCACGATGGGGCATGAATGCCGGATGCATGTTGGGCTGTTTTGGAGAGTAAAAAAGGCGTTCCGGTTTTCCGGCGGAAGATTTTCCGAAATTTCGTAAAGCCGTCAATAGAGCCTGCATGAGCTCTTGTGCCGAAGATAACCGTGTCAAAATCAGACAGGGCGATGCGGCCTGCCTTTTTAAAGTCCGCGGCGGTTCCGCCGAGCCTTTCTGCCAGCAGCCTTGCGTACTTTTCTGTAAATCCTGTACTGCTTTTATAAATGATAACTATTTTTGCCATAATATTACTCCTC
>CAJTZE010000084.1 GCA_910584265.1 uncultured Dorea sp.
ATATATCGGGAGATATATTGACAAATTTCAAATATTGAGGTAGGAGGATAGGAAAGTGAATGAAAAACCAATATTAGACGCTTGCTGTGGCTCAAAGATGTTTTGGTTTGACAAAGAAAATCCAAATGTGGAATTTTGCGATATTAGAACATTAGACAGGAATGAATACTATCCTGGCAGATACATAGAAATCAATCCAGATACAGTATGCGATTTTACGAATTTGCCATTTGCAGATAATAGTTTTCAGCTTGTAGTGTTTGACCCTCCGCATTTGGAATATGCGGGAGATACGTCAATTATGGCTTTGAAGTACGGAAAACTAAAAGGTGATTGGCGGTCTATGCTATCAGATGGGTTTGATGAGTGTATGCGGGTGTTAAAACCAAACGGGGTGCTGGTATTCAAATGGAGTGAAATACAATTTCCGCTTAGTCAAATCCTTCCGCTATTCAGCAAAGAACCATTATTTGGGAATCGTTGCAGAAAAAGAGGAAATAAAACGCATTGGCTTTGCTTTATGAAAGGGATATAAATTATAATTTGGTACAACTCCCCCTCAAATCTCCTGTACAATAGAATTAGGGGATTTAGGGGGATTGTGGAGGGAAATATGAGATTAACAAAGAAAAGGGCAGATAATGGAAAGTATTATTTGAGTGGATTAGCAGAGGTATCCAACAGTTATCATGAAGGATATGGACGGATACAAGTAGGATGTGCAGTCGAAAAGCTGGCAGAATATGAGGACTTAGAGGAACAAGGAAAACTTCTGAAACTGCCTTGTGCTAATTGGATGGAAATTGTTTTCGGAAATCAAGAGGTATTTTGGGGAATTGATATGGATTACATAGAAAATCCAATAAGAGAAATTTCCGTTGACGGTTCGGAAAGAATGACATGGTATGACGGTTGGAAAACTGTTGTATTGAAAGGTGCAGATGAAAACGGTTTAGATTGGGAGTTTTCGCCAGAAGAATTTGGAAAAACAGTTTTCCTCACCAAAGAAGAAGCCGAAGCCGCATTGAAAGAAATGAGCGAATAACGGAGGAGAAAAAATAGATATGGCAAAGACAGTATGCAAAGCGGTAAAGCAAGGAATTGTTAGCAGGAGAGGGAATCCGAGCGTTGAATGGTACAAAGACGGAAAGCCGCAATATTATTGCTATGGGTACTTGGACGATTCAACAGATGAATTACTTGAAGTATATCGAAAATGTGTTGATCATACAGACCACGCACAGGAAGATCTGGAAAAATGGAAAAATGAGCGAATGACGGGGAAAGGATAGGGAAAATGATAGACGCTGATATGGTAAAAGCTTTGCGCTGCTTAGCGAGTCAGGACGGCGAAGGGAATTGCTACGAAGATATTTACAATTTTATGAATCCGGATAAGCAGAGAATGCGCTGTGGTGGAGATTGTTTTACGCAGGAGGAAGATAGATGAATATAACAATAGCTTTTATACTTGCTGCAATGCATTGGTATATTGCAGAGCATCATTATAATGGAATAGTCAGAGCGGTAAGTTATATTACTGCTATCGTGTGGCTGATAAATGGAGCTTTAAATATTTTTATTAAACGTGAATATTATTTCAGCTTCAACTAAAAAAATATGAGGGCAGGTACTACATATGAAGTTAGATTATCTATATGGTTCAAGAGGAGAGGACTTCCGGTTTTATCAGCTTCCGGCGTTATTACTGGAAGCAGAAAAGTATAAAAGCCTGTCTGCGCAGGCAAAAATACTGTATTCGGTACTTTTGTCCAAAGTTTCCTTATCTAGGAAAAACGGATGGATAGAGGGGGATACAGACAGGATATACATTATCTGCCATCAGGAAGAAATGATGCGGCTTTTAGGCTGCAGCAGGCCGACGGCAGGGAAAGCCCTGCATGAGCTGGATGCTATCGGGCTTCTGGAGAAAAAGCGCAGGGGTCTGGGAAGGCCGGATATCATCTATGTAAAGGATTTTTCAAGCGTTATCTGCGCTGAAGATGAAGCGCTGGATAATGGGAATGCTCCGGCAGAAAGTAATTCTTCTATGTCGGGAGCAATTTTGGAGAGGAAAGAAACGGCAGATACCGGAAAAGCTTCCGGCGCCCGGAATATGGATGAATTTGTGCCGGAAAGAGAAGGGACGGATATCCAGGATCCAGAGGCATTTACATCCAGATGTAAAAACTCTTTACATCCAGATGTAAAAGATTTTTACATCAAGAAGTCAAATAATTTTACATCAAGAAGTAAAGATTCTTTACATCAAGATGTAAAAGATTTTGACACGAGATATATAGATATTAGTTATATAAATAATAATTATACAAACGGAGATATATCCTATCCATCAATCTATCACGGCACTATGGCGGAGGATATACCGGGAAATATTATGCCGGCTGGTCCAGACGGAGCCGCTGGCAGAGGGGATTACCATGCCGTCAGGGAAGCAGTAAGGAGCCGGATTGATTATCCTGCGCTTATCCATGACCGGCAGATGGACAAGGCATTGATCGACTGTCTGGTTGAACTGATCGCCGGAGTCCTGCTGTCGGGGAAGGAATCTGTCAGGATTTCCGGGGAATGCATACCGCTGGCCATGGTTCAGGAGCGTTTCATGCGGCTTTCCATGGGGCATATCCAGTATGTGCTGCTATGCATGAAAGAGACCTCGACAGCCGTCAGGGACATTCATGCATACCTGCTGACTGCACTTTATCAGGCGCCGGAAACGATGGCATTTTACTACCAGCAGAGGGTAAACCATGACCTGCAGGACACTTCGTGATGCGGGAAGGGATGCCTGTGCAGATATTTTCTGCCTTTATGTGCAAAAGACTAATACACTTATTTTTTTAAAACTAATACACTTTTATATTGACATACTAATGCACTTGTGATATTATCTAGTTAAGAAATAAAGAAAACATGCGGATGCATGACAGCATACGGAAGGATGGTGCGGATGGCAAGGAAAAAGTATAAGACAAGCGAGAACCAGAGACGCCTTGTGAAGGAGTATGAAAGCACGAAGGACCGGATCAACGTCCTGTTCCCGGCGGGTACGATAGACCGGATGCGGAACCTGGGTGTTTCAGACCGGAACAAAAGCACGTTTATAAAATACGCAGTAGAGCAGATGCTGGCTGAGATGGAAAGGGAAGCCGATAAAGGGGAGGCACAGCTGAACGCCTTCAACAGGATGCTTGCGTATAAAGAGTTTGCAGAGCAGATGGCGGCAAACAAAAGACAGGGAAGGAAAAAGAAGAAGCCGGAAGAAAGTCTGGAAGAAACCGGAGAGCCGGAAGAATAGCCTGCGTACCGAATTTCGGTACACAAAAAATATGAGCATTCCTATAGAGAATGAAATTTGAACTTTGACAAAATAAAATCTCCCCGTAT
>CAJTZE010000085.1:0-2452 GCA_910584265.1 uncultured Dorea sp.
TCTGAATCCGGGTGATTTTTCCCTGCATACCATGAAAGCCTGTACGGATTCCGTGCTTCGCTTTCCAAGCGGTATCTACCAGGGGCTTACTATCTGCATAGATTTACAGGAAACCGTCAAAAATCCTCCGGAACTGTTGAGAGACAGCCGTATTTTTGAAACCATATTGCCAGAAAAATTCTGTCAGAATGACAGTCCGATTTTTCTTGCGGGAAATGAGCAGACGGAACCTATTTTTTCTGCATTTTATAACCAGCCGGAAGAATGGAAGCTGTTCTATCAGAAAATAAAGACCCTGGAATTGCTTCTTTATCTTGGTAAAGCAAAACTCATGCCAAAGCAGCGATTATCCGAATATCAATCTGAACAGATAAACATTGTCCGGAAAATCCATGAACAGCTGACACAGCATATAGAGCAGCGAATCACAATAGATGAACTTTCCAGACAATATTTAATCAATCCAACTACTTTGAAAGCCTCCTTTAAAGCCATTTATGGAACTTCCATCGCCGCCCACATCAAAGAGCACCGCATGGAAGAAGCCGCCAGAATGCTGCGGAAATCAGGAATGAGCATAGCCGAAATCGCAAAAGCTGTCGGTTATGACAGCCAGAGCAAATTCACCTCAGCGTTTAAAGCATTTTTTCAATGTCTCCCAACCGAATACCGAAAGCGGCATCTCTGACCGGAACTCTTTATGTTTCCTTAAAAATGTCCTTTAGCTTTGAGAGCAGAAGCTCTCCCACAGTCACCGCATCCTCAATGGTCAGATAATGATCTGCGCTTTTGCTTACCAGGAGCTTCCCGGATGCCTCAAACTCATCATCCGCAAACCAGACCTTCAGCCAGATGGGATAGCGGGGCAGAAAGGGAATTACCGCACACAAATCCGCCCTTTCTTCTACAAGCTGTGCTCCAAGCCTTTCGCATACCCTGCAAAGCTGCTCCTGGGTCATTCCTGCCAGAAAGCCTCCAAGCGCCCTTTCCATATCATGGTCAAATTTCGTTCCCCGGATAAGCCCATCCTTTAATGCTCCAAAGGAAACCATTTCCTGGGAGACTTCCGTTCCATCCGCCAGGTCCAGATAATGCAGGATCACCAGCTGCTGCCATTCATCAATCCACGGTTGGAATTTACACTCCGGAAAGGCAATCTGAATCCTCTGAGCTAAGCTCTGCAATTCAAAATAAGACTTGTCCTTATGAAATACCGCACCGCTCTTCTGGGCAATCTCCTCCGGTGCATGAACGCATATGCGTTCTTTTGCAGATAGCAGCATCTGTTGAAATGCCCGGTTATCCTGCATGAGCCGGCGCCTCCTTTCCCCTGCCGCATTTTTCCAAAAAATCGGCCAGACGGATTATTGCCGGATAGCCGTTTGAAAGTTCTGTTCCCTGTAATCCCGCAGATGCAATACTCTTTTCTGCAGATATCTCACATAGAATCTCCACACGTTCACATACATTCTTCTTCATCCATTCCCGGTTTTCCTCATCCACTTTATTGAACACCAGATAGACAGGTTTCCCGATGCTTGTGCCCAGTTCAGAAACTTTCCCTGTCAATGTCAGAGATTCATAGGAAGGCTCTACCACCATAAGGATCAAATCCACACCGTTATCAATTCCCCGGCCAAAATGTTCAATCCCGGCCTCCATATCGATCAGTGCATATTCCCCCTTGGAAAGTACTAGATGTTCTATGAACTGGGTGAGTACATTCCCCATCGTACAGGCGCATCCCTCATTGGCTGTATGGATCTTCCCACTGGACATCAGCTTTACACCGTCCTTTTCAGAATAATATCCTTCTGGTATGTCCTGAATCTCCCATGTTTCATGAAAAAACTGGTGCGTAAAATTGGACAGCATCATATCCTGCATCGCTTTTTGTTTTCCGCCAAAATAAGCGGTAAAATCCAAAGGCAGGTCCACGCCCAGCTGCCTGCTCAATCCATAATTGGATTCATCTGAATCAATGACAAGAACCTTTCTGCCTCTCCTCGCTAATTCTTTTGCCAGCAAAGTTGTAACTGTACTTTTCCCACTTCCACCTTTTCCACATATTGCTACTTTCATCTTCATTCCTCCTATAAAAGTCGCTGCGCGACAGCACTAAAGGGTAAAGCTGCTTCGACACACCGGTAATGAGAGAAACTTTTATTCGAAAAAGCACTCATAAAAGTTCCTCTCGTGCGCCTTTGCAGCTTTACCGTCCAGCAGAAATTTTTTCTAATAAATACTTGACATTTCTTAGCTGGACTTTTCATATCTGCTATTCTATCACGCCAACCTTGCAGGAACCTTGCACGAACCTTGCATTAACCTTGCATTTAAAGAAGCAACTCTCTGAAAAAATAAAATCCCCGCAGGACGGAGATTCTATTGCCACCATAAAACAGTGCTGATTCATTCTGTCAGTGGGAAAAGCAGGATAAAAACGGTTCCC
>CAJTZE010000085.1:2462-3228 GCA_910584265.1 uncultured Dorea sp.
AGGGCAGATAAGCTCTATATCCGCCGCATGCTCCCATTTTTCCATGTCTTCTATGCCTTCGCACTGTATATAAAAATAATTCCGGATATTTTCATTGGAGTAAAGCTCTGTTCCTGCAATCTCCGCCCGTTCTCCCCCAAGGCTCAGGGCCTCTGCCCGGGACAGCTCCCATTCCAGCACTGTAGTGGCCGGAAGCAGGATTTCATTCTCCTTTGCCCCTCTTAGGTACATCCAGTCCGGGCTTCCTTCCTCAATAGCGGAAAAATGTCCCGGTTTCTGGGAGAAATGGGCTTCTTCTGCTGTCACAGCTTCCTTCCGCCGGCCAAAGGCTGTATATCCTCCCAGCTTATAGGCCGCCAGATCCTCGTGAAGGTTCCAGGAAAGCTGCTCTGCCAGAATGGGATCCTTGGCCAGGTACAGTACGCCTTCCTCCATTCTCTGCCCTTCATAAAGGGCAAGGGTCATTTCCCGGCACCGTTCCTTGGCCCTGTCAAAATCTCCCCGGTTGGCCGGAAGAATATTGGACTTCACGCCGTGCTTCATTAGGAGGGCAGCCAAACTATAATCATGGTGATAATTCAGCAGCTCTACCCGGTCATATGCTTCCAAAAGCCGGCTCCAGTCCTCAGACAGGAAAAAGTCCGCCCGGTAGCTGCCCGGTTCTATATGGGCTGCATCTATGGAACCATGTTTTTCTATCAGGGCCGGCGACAGATCGTATAGCTGAAGCGTCAAAAGAACTGCCATGGCCCCTATTCCAATCCTT
>CAJTZE010000086.1 GCA_910584265.1 uncultured Dorea sp.
TGTCTACAAGTCAAAAAATGTTATACCTTCAAGAGTTAAAAGAGCAACGGCTTATTAAAAAAATGAACCGATAACAATGAGTGTATTTGCTCAATGTTATCGGCTCTGCCCGTGTCAAGTAAAGGACAAAAAATTTTCCAACTTTTTTATTCCTCTATATCAAGACTTCCTTTATGCAATTTTCAATACTTCATAGATTGCTTCTAAACAATCTTCTATTGTAAGTGCTTTACCGTTTTCAAAAAACACTGATGTGACAGCCCGATTTTTGCAACTCTCCTGAGTGGATAAAACATCATCAAAAATATTCCTAACCTCATCCAAATCTGCTCTGGAAATATCTAATGCATTTTTCCAATACCTAACAAAATGTTTCTTAAAAGATTCATAGTCCGAATAAAGCCCCATTGGATTATCCTGTAGGCCATATCGCATCGGCTGAAAAAGAGACGCTATATCCCTTACATATTCATATACCAACTTTTCTTTACCTCTGACATTTGACATATTTGCTGATGCCGAATTGAGATCAAGATTAAACTTCGTCCACATATGACTTTGAAACTGATTTCCTGTGATAAAATATTGTTGCATATTCCTACCCTCTTTCTAATATTTTTCATTAACTAATTATTGCCAACAACTCTCCACAATCCCCATACCGGTCCTCCAAATTTCCCGCCAGACACTTCATCACAATATTAATCTGCCTATCTGATAAATCCGGAACGGCATTGCCCAAATATGTCCTCATGTCGCTCCCATGGGGCGCTCTCCCACAAAGCAGCCAGTACCAGATTGCACCTATGGAATATATATCACTCCTGCAATCTCTCAATTTTGGATTTTCCTGCAATAAGGGATCAATAAAAGCACCGCCCGCCACAGCTTCACCCGTCTTGGTTAGTTTTGTATTATTTTCCGTATCTAAAAAGGCGCTAACTCCAAAATCAATAATCTTAAATATCTTCTCCTTTGTTGAAAACACCACATTGCTCGGTTTTAAGTCCCTATGTATAATCCCCTTTCCATGGGCATATTTTAATCCGTTCAAAATAGGCTTTATTACTTTTACACTATATTCAAAACTTAACATACCATACTTTTTCTGCAGTCCATTCAAATCATACCCCTCAATATACTCCATTCTTATAAACGGTCCTTCTGAAATCCTCCCCGCATCATATATTTTAACAATATTCATATGATTTAACTGAAACAGCATTTTAGCCTCTCTGAAAAAGCGCCTCTCCCCCTCTCTCTGCTCATCCGATGATACAAAAATAGGCGAATATACCTTCACAGCAAAATCCATATCCAAACAAGCATTGTGATATTTAAAAACAGAGCCAAAGCCCCCATATCCTATCTGTTCAACTCTTTTATACTGCTTTATCTGTGAAAACGGATCTGCTTCTTCATCAGAATGTTCCTCTATATATTCAATCAGACGATTTATGGAATCCGTGATCAACGTCCTTCTTCCCGCATAATTGCCGGACTCATTCTGCATATATCTTCTAAATTCATCTGCTGTCCTGCAGCTTCTTATAAATTTAGGAATCTGTTCTTTAATACTTACGTTTTCCAGCAAAGCGTTTCTCGTCTGGATATAATATTTATCGTCAATCGTCCCATCTGTCGCTTTTGACAATAACCCCATCTTATATTCGTCCAGCATATCTATCAATTCTGTTTTTGTCACTGTCTCACCTCTCTCCTTAATCCAGCTTCTTTTCAGACAAAAACAATTACATTTTTCGCATCCACAGCTATTATACCCCAAAACCAACAAAGCCACAAGCACCCCGCTCATGGCTCCGTCAATCTTCCTAACAATTTTTACAAATCTCCCCCGCCAAACACATCCCCACCCTTCCAAACCACCTCAATCCGCCCTTCTCCAAACACCCTGATCCTCTCAATCCCCTTCCGCAGCACCCCCTTATCAAACTCCCGCAGGGCAGCTATCCCTTCCAGCACAGCCTCCCCTTCCTGGGAACCGCACCCTTTCAGTCTCTCAATCCCATCCTCTGCTTCTCCCATCTCCTTCCCAATTTCCTCAACCCGCACACCCATACTCCCCGTCCTTGCCTTAAACTGCTCCCGTGTCATACCCCCGGACCGGTACTTATCATACAAAAACATCTTCTCCGCCGAAAGCCGCTCCTTCTCCTTCCGCAAAGCATCCAACTTCTTCTCCAGCGTCTCCCGCTCCGCTTCCACGTCCTTCCTCCCGGAATTGCCCAGCATCACCTCCGCCGTCTTCCGCACATACTCCATAACGCTCCCTTCCAGCGTTTCCATATCCTCCACCGCCCTCCTGCACTCCGTATCAGTCCCGCAGGTCCGGTAACGGCAGCAATACTTATGGTTCTTCTTCACCATAGACCGCCCGCAGTACCCGCACACAAACAGCACCTCCCGCTTAAAGCCGCTCATATCCACGCCGCTCCTGTCCCGCTTCTTCGGCTTCGTCCTCTCATTCGCCAGGGCAAACAGTTCCTCCGACACCAGCGGCTCATGCTGCCCGTCCACAACCACCCACTCCGAACGGTCATGCCACAGCATCTTCTTCCCCGTAGTAATAGACTTCTCCGAACGGTTCCACACCACCTTCCCGATATAAGTCTCATCCGACAGTATGGAACGCACCGACTGGGTCCCCCACAGCTTCTTCACCCCGCCGCCCGGATGCTGATACCTGCTGTCCTTCCTCTGCTTATACTCCACACAGGTAAGCACACCATTATCATTCAGATACCGCACAATCCCGGAAATCGTAATCCCTTCCGCCGCCATGGTAAATATCTTCCGTACCACCTCCGCCGCTTCCGGGTCAACCACCAGCCGGTGCTTGTCCTCCAGGGACTTCTCATACCCATACCTTGCAAAGCCGCCCAGATACTCCCCTTTCCGCGCCCTCGCCATCTGCGCAGACCGTATCTTCTTAGACAGGTCCCTGCTGTACAGCATATTGATCAGATTTTTAAAAGCCACATTCAGTCCGCCCGCAGTCCCCAGCACACCCTCACTGTCATAACGGTCATTCACAGAAATACACCGCACCTCCATCAACGGAAATATCTGTTCCAGATAACTCCCAACCTCAATATAATCCCTCCCCAGCCTGGAAAAGTCCTTCACAATGATACAGCCCACCTCGCCCTGCTTCACC
>CAJTZE010000087.1 GCA_910584265.1 uncultured Dorea sp.
AAAGAAAATATTTAAAAAACCTGCAAAAAGCTATTGACTTTTCTTAGCAGGTTTTATAGCCAGAGACGCGGCGGCAACCAACGCCCCATTTATTTTCCTTGCACCGTGCGGACATTGCGTTACACAGCGCATACAGGAAATACACTTCTTACTGTCGGCCGACTTCAGGTCAGCCGGGTCGATCGCTTTTACCGGACACTGCCCCGCGCACAGGCCGCAGCCAATACAGTTTTTGGCCGCCTTTGGCACCAGTCCCGCGCCGCCTGCTTTCTTGTACGGACGGTTTCCCGGTATCTGAACCTTTCCGGCATTCTGGGAAGAGCCCAGCTTTTCTTTAATCTGTAAGGCAAATGCTTCAAGCTGTGACAGATCCCTTGCATCCGGCCTTCCCGCCGCATACTGATGCATGATAGAATGCTCTGCCACAGCGGAAACCGCGGCAATAACCTTAAATCCGCTTTCCCTGGCCGCATCCTCCATCTCTGCCAGCGTATCCTCATACGCCCGGTTTCCATATACGCAGACTAATATGCATGCCGCAGAATTGCCATGAATCCTTTGCAGCCGCTCAACCGCGGCGGCAGGAGCCCTCCCTCCAAAGGAAGGCATCGCGATCAGGACTACATCCTCCTCCTTGAACATGTATTGCGAAAAATCCGCTTCCGCATCAGAAAGGTCAACAGTCTCCACATCACAAGCCCAATGCTTTGTGAGCGCATCAGCCGCCTTTTTTGTACCCCCCGTAGGGCTAAAAATCAATTGAACATATTTCATATCCCCGCCTCCTGTGTAATTTTTAGAATTACACTATATTATAGACTCCGCATGGTGTAATGTCAAGATTTACACCAATGAATATCTGTGGTATACTGATACAATCCATATTAGTTGGTAACAGGAGGTTCTATACCATGCACATCAGCACAAAATGTTCCATTGCAATCCATTGCCTGATTTTCATAAATGAATACGGGGAAAGCAAACGGGTAACAAGCGAACTGCTGTCATTATCCACAGGCTGCAATCCGGTTACGATCCGCAATATCATGAGCGCACTAAAAAAAGACGGAATCCTTTCCGTCAAATTTGGAACCGGCGGCACAACACTGCAGTGTCCGCTGGAAGAAATCAATTTATACCGTATCTGTATGGCAGTAGAGCCGGACGCGCTGAACAAACTGATCGGCACGCACACATCGCCCTCGCCTTTCTGCCCTGTCGGCAGGAATATACACTCTGTGCTGGAAGCTCCCTATGATAAAATCCGTAATGATTTAAAAAGCAGCTTACAGTCTATTTCCATGAAAGAAATTATTGACGGATATCACAATACAAGTTTTACTTAAATCCGGATATTCATGCTCTCCAGTATTTCTAATGCTTTAAAGCGTTTATCCACATAGACGTCCAGATACCGCTCCATTACTGTCTCAAGCTCCTTAAGAACAGCCTCCGACACAGTAAAGGTATACAACTTCTCCACGCTGGAACCGACGATATACTGCAGGGCATGCCAGGTGGAGGTCTCCAGCTCCATACCGTCGAACACATCCTTATTGCATTCTGTGCAGACCCTGCCGCCCTTTTTCACGCTGAATTCCCCTTCCCTGCCGCGATCGCCGCACACCACACACTGAAACACCTGCGGGGCTTCCCCGTTGATGCAGGCCGCCTTCAGCTCAAAGATACGCCGGATCAGGCGGTTGGGAATACTGTCCTTTATAACTGCCCGAAGGGATTGATACAGAAGCTTTAGCATCTCTCTTTCGTCATTTGCCTCTTTGCAGTAGTAATCTGCAATCTCCATAAAATAAAAGCCATAGTATGCGCCCTCCACATCTTCCCTGAGTTCCGCAAAATAATTAGAAATAGAGGCCGACATCAGCGTATAGGATGTCCGCCCCTCATAAATTGTAAATTCTCCAAAGGAAAAGGGCATCACGCCGCCACTGAGCGCGCTTCCCGGCTTTCTTGCCCCTTTTGCAAATACCGGTATCCTGCCCCGTTCCCTTGTCAGCAGTACTACCCGCTTATCATACTCACCGATGGGCATGGCTGATAGGACCATACCCATTACCGTTATCTGATTCACTTGAAATGTCCCCTGTTCTGCTATCCGAGCCTTGCCCGTGCCTTCTCATCACCTCTGCGCAGATCGCGATTCCCCGGTAATTTAAGTAGTCGTGTACACTTCCCGATGCCATAAATTTGTTCCAGTACCTTTCTTCCATAATCTCACCTCATCCTCTGTTATGAGTATTTCTGAGGTTCCCGTACACATTGCTGTCTGTGCCGCCCTGTACGCCTGCTCTGAAAACTTCGGTACAGGAAACAGG
>CAJTZE010000088.1 GCA_910584265.1 uncultured Dorea sp.
ATTGCGGAAATAACGGTGAATAAAGTGCCAGATGTCTGCGGCATCTGTGCGTCTGGCTCTATGATGATATTCATTTTTCATCTGTGGTTTTTTCTATTACGATTGACGAACCTTTTGATTTATCGCCATTCAGCCACTGCCATTGTTCTGACAGTTCTATTCTGCCATCACTTAAAATCTGTGGTACACTGTGACATTTCCCAATTCTTATCTGGTCGCTCAAATTAATATGCTGATAATAAAAATCTATTTCTCCATTCAAAGCAACCGTTCCAACTATACTCCCTTTTTTTATTTCCCCGCCATAGTAATCCGCCCATAAAATATTCTCATTTTGATGATATAAAAAAAGCGTTTGATTATCCACTTCACCATTTTCAGTATTCATCTTTGGTATAAAGTATTTTCCATCATAAAAAATATCTGTATTAGGAACTGCTATACGTTTCTCCATTACTTCATAAGCTAACCTTGCATTTCCATTGATAAATAATTCTTCATGCTTTAAGGTTTTATATCCCCTATGCTCATAAAAACAGGCTGCCGCAAGCGAAGCATCTAAGTAAATAATCGTGCTGTTAAGAGATATTTCTTTTTCAAGACATTGCATAATATAACTGCCATATCCTTTTTTCTGAAAATCAGAAGCAACAAATAGTCTTGATATATGATTTTCCTTGCAGCTGCCTGTTCCCACTAAACAATCACCCGATAACAAAACTCTAACAAAACCATTTTCTATATCTGTGGCAATGTTTTCCTTTGAATGAAGCCCGCAAAAAAATTCAACTACTCCTTGAGGATAATATAACGGATAAATAGCGTTAATCGTGTTCTGTACCAATTGATAAATTTGTTCAATGTTTTCTTTTTTTGCTATTTCGTATTTCATTAACACACCTCCATTAGCCAATTATGTCCTCTCCGCTTTTTCCAATGGAGCCAGTGTATACCTTCTCCATAACCTACCTTTCTGTAGAAATCATCACCGCCGCCAGTCATGTATTCTGCCCCTAATACTTTTAAACGTCTATAATGCTGTGTCAGCGCTGCCGCTGCCAATCCTCTTCTCCGATATTCCGGCACCGTACATAACGGCTCCATATAGGCAAGCTTATTCTCCGGAACCCACCACATTCCTGAAAAACACACGTAATCTTCATTTTCATCGGCAATAATGACATTATACTCAGGGGTTGCGTGTGGCGGCGGCGCAACCGCAGAACTCACCACACCAGTATATGCTTTATGCGGATTCCAAGATGTTTCATAATCCGGAATATTCCAGTTTTTAAAAGCTCCAAGTTCCTCAGCGTTGAAACCATTCCATGTACATTTGGCAAGTTTCAGCAAATCACACTTAAGCGGGTCAACAAAATGAAATCCCTCCGGAAGATCATAACTTAATCCCGATTTCCTGAAGTCAAAGAGAAAGTCCGCATTTTCATATGATACCTTATATCTCTGCTTCTCTGCCGCCCGTATCAGTGCTTCCTGGCCTGAAAAAATCACCAATTCTCTTTCTCCGCCCAAATCCGGGAAGCTGTTCTGTGCATACTCAACCATTTCATCAGCCAGTCCTTCGTATCCAGGGCGTAAATTAAAAAAGACATTCGTGACAACAGCTTCCGTAAATACAAACCCCACTACTATATCTCTGTCCATCCAGAGCCTGTTCAAATGGAGATATTCTTTATCCATCCATTTAGATGTAAGCGCATACTCAAAAAAAGCAGCTGCCGCTCCATTGGCGAAATAAGGATCGTATATATCTGTCATAAAATTCCATACAAGATTAATATCGGTCAATATCTGAAATTGCTTTGTTTTTATGTTCATCATCTCCACCGTCCAAACACCCCATATCTGTTAGCAGATCTTATTTATTCTCTGTCTTCATA